>JAFEHU010000026.1 GCA_017848435.1 Burkholderiaceae bacterium
GCGGTGGCCGGGCGGGTGTTGGCGGGCAGTGGTTGGGCCGCCAGCCAGCTGGCGACCGCGTTCACGTCGTCGGGCGACAGGCGGTTGGCCACCGTGTGCATGCAGTCGGGCGCACGGGTTGTGCGCTGGCCGGTGCGCCAGGCGCCGATTTGCGCGTTCACATAGTCGCGTGGCAGGCCCAGCAGGCCGGGCACGTCGGGCGCCACCCCGGTGAGGCGGGCGCCATGGCAAGCCATGCAGGCGGGCAGGCGCTGCGCCGTGTCGCCGCGCAGCGCGAGCTGTTCACCGCGCTGCAGTACCGCCGGGCTGGCGGTGCTGGGCTGCGGGGGCGGGTAGGGCAGGTCGAGTGCGGCGAAATATTCGGCGATCTCTTTCAGATAAGGCTCGCTCAGCGGGTCGATCAGGCGGGTCATCAGCCCGTACTGGCGCTGGCCATGGCGGAAGTGCAGCAGCTGGTTGTAGAGGTAGCCGGCCGGCTTGCCGGCAATGCGCGGGTAGTAGCCGTCGCTGGCCGCACGGCCTTGCTGACCATGGCAGGCGGTGCAGGCCAGCGTGCGCTGGGCCATGCTGTCTTCAAAGGCGGGCGGCACGGCCTGGGCCGAACTGGCGCAAGCCAAGCCCAGCACGGTGGCCAGCAGCCAGTGCTGCAAGGGGAGGGTAGAAGTGTTCACAGGGGGATGATGCCGGCGCCGGGGCGGCAATGTAAGGATCAGACGGTTTCAATAAAACCATATCAGATGAATAAACCATACTATTTCAAAGATCAGATGAATCGGCCAACTTAAGCTTGCCCCATGAAACGCTACGAAGAACTGTCCGAGATGCTGGCCACCGACATCCGCAACGGGCACCTGGCCGCGGGCAGCCGCTTGCCGTCGATCCGCACCCTGACGCGCCAACACGGTGTCAGCCCCTCCACCGCGTTCGCAGCCTACTACCGCCTGGAGGAAAAAGGCCTGGTGCGGGCGCGGGAGCGCTCGGGCTACTACGTGGCTGGGCTGGGCCGGCACCGGCTGGCCGAGCCGGTGCAAACCCAGCCACGCCGGGTGCCGGCGCAGGTGGACATCAGTGAACTGGTGTTTGCCGTTCTGGGCGCTGCGCAGCAGGACGACATCGTGCCGTTCGGTTCGGCCTTCCCGTCGCCCGACCTGTTTCCGCTGCCCCGGCTTGCGCGTTCGTTGGCGGCAGGGGCACGGCAGACCCGGCCACAGGACACGGTGGCCGGCCTGACGCAGGGCCACCCGGCGTTGCGGCAGCAGATTGCGCTGCGCTACCTCCGGCTGGGCATGGCGCAGTCGCCCGACGACCTGGTGGTGACCCACGGGGCACTGGAGGCGCTGAACCTGTGCCTGAGCGCGGTGGCGCAGCCGGGCGACCTGATCGCAGTTGAATCGCCCGGTTTTTATGCCGGCCTCCAGGCCCTGGAGCGGTTGCAGATGAAGGCGCTGGAAATCCCGGTGGACCCGAAAGAAGGCATCGACCTGGCGGCGCTGGCGCAGGCGCTGAAGCGCCACCCGATCAAGGCCTGCTGGTTCATGACCAGCTTTCAGAACCCGATGGGCGCCAGCATGGACGAAGCGCGCAAACGGGCACTGGTGGCCTTGCTGGCGCAGCACGGGGTGCCGCTGATCGAGGACGACGTCTATGGCGAGCTGTATTTTGGCCAGCGCGCCCCGTTGCCGGCCAAAGCCTTCGACACCCAGGGACTGGTGATGCACTGCAGCTCGTTCAGCAAAACGCTGGCACCGGGTTACCGGATCGGCTGGGTCTCGCCCGGCCGCTTTGGCCAGCGCATCGAGCGGCTCAAGCTGATGACCACGCTGTCGGCCAGCGTGCCAGCGCAGATGGCGCTGGCCGACTACCTTCAGCACGGCGGCTACGACCGGCACCTGCGGCGCCTGCGCCACGCGCTGGAGGCGCAGCAGGACAGCCTGCTGCTGGCCATCGCGCGGCATTTCCCGGCGGGTGTGAAGGTGTCGCGGCCCGCTGGGGGCTACTTCCTGTGGGTTGAATTCGCGGCGGGTTTTGACACGCTGCGTCTGCACCGCGAGGCGCTGGCACAAGGCATCAGCCTGGCGCCAGGACCGATTTTTTCGGCCCACCGCGATTTCCGCCACTGCGTGCGGCTCAACTACGGCCACCCTTGGCGCCCCGAACTGGAGGCGGCCATGGCCACATTGGGCCGCCTGGTCCAGCAGCAGGGCTGAGCCGCCTGGGTGTTGGGGCCGTAACCATTCTTCACAGCTTGCATGGGCCATTCACCGGATCGTCACGGTTGGCATCCAACTTGCAAACTACACTGTGCCCAACAACCCGTGCCGTTCCAACGGCCTGCCAATGTCCTCCCTGCTGATCCTGTCCCTGCTCCAGCGCCCGGCGTCCACCGGCACCCTCATTCCCTCTTCCCGCTACCTGGCCGACACCATGGCCCGGCAGGCGCTCGGGGCCGAGCTGGTGGTTGAACTGGGTGCCGGCACCGGCCCGGTGACGCAGGCGCTGGTGGATGCCTGTCCCCACACACCAATGGTGGTGGTGGAAATGCAGGCCAGGCTGGCGCACCACCTGCGGCAGCAGTTCCCGGCATTGGACGTGCGGCAAGACACCGCTGAAAGCGTGCTGGTCAGCCTGACCGACGCGCCCCCTCGCACCACGCTGGTGTCCAGCTTGCCGTTTCGTTCGCTGCCGTCCGGTGTGGCCCGCGACACCCGTGCCAGCATTGGCGGCTTTCTGCTGGCCGACCCGGCCCGCAAGCTGGTGCAGTTCACCTACCAGCCACGCGCACCGTTCCGGCCGCCGGCTGGTTTGAAGTGGCACTTTGTCGGCTCGGTCTGGCGCAACGCGCCGCCGGCCGGGGTCTGGACGCTCCAGGCCGCCTGATCAGCGCACAGCCGACGGCAACCAGGCGGCCACCGCGTCGCAGACCCAGGACGCATCGTCGTGTGGCAGGTCGTGCCCGGCCCAGGGGTGTTGCCGGTGTGTGGCCTGCCAGGCCGTGGCCACCGTGGCCGAGCACACCGGGTTCACCAGCCGGTCTTGCGCTGACGACAACAACAGCACCGGGCAGGCAGGTGCCTCGGGCTGTGCCGAGAAGCGCGCCGCCGCCAGCAGCTGCCGCCAGGCGTTGGCGGGCCGCACCGCGGCACTTTGCCGGATCGAACGCCAGTTGGCCACGTCTTGCGCCAGCGTGTCGGTGCGGTTGCAGGTCAGCCCATGCACGCGTGTTTCTACCGCCTCCGGCTGTCCCCAATGCCGGGCGATGGCCGCCAGCGCGGGCCAGCGCTGCGGCCGCAGCCGCTGGACCAGCCGGTTGTGCGGCCGCATGCTGGTGTTCACCAGCACCAGCCGTGCCAACTCTGCCGGGTGCTGCTGTGCCCAGTGGGTGGCGACCATGCCGCCGAGCGACATGGCCAGCACGCTGTAGGGCGGCTGCATGCCTTGGGCCTGCAGCGCCTGCCGTGTAAAGGCCACCATGCCGGCGACCCCGGCGGGCGAGGGGGTGTGGGCCTGGTCGCCGTTGCCGGGCAAATCCAGCCCGGTGCAGGGCCAGCCGGTGGCGGCTGCCAGCTGGGCCGGGAAGTCGCCCCAATGCCGGGACTCGCGCGTCAGGCCGCGCAGCAGCACCCAGCGCGTCATGGCCGCGCGTCAACCCGGCACATGCGGGTTCCAGTGGTCGGCGGCGTAGGCCAACAGGCGTTCGCGCCGGTCAGCCCGGGGCAGCCAGCGGGGTGCGCCAAAGGCGGCGCGGGTGAGGAAGTCGAGCAGGCTGGCGTGGCGGCGCAGCACGCGGCGGGTGCGGTGGGTCTTGACCGGGTTGAAGATGCCCTGGCGAGAAAACAACTGCCAGGGGTTCTTGCGGATCCACAGCCAGGAGCCCAGCTCCAGCGTCATCGGCAAAAAGATGTTGCCGCCAGGGACCTGGTCGTAGGCGTGGTCCCACAGGTCGCCGTGCGACAAATACTGCCGGCTCTGCGGCTCGAAGCTGTAGCCATGGTGCGGGTGCGACTGCGCCAGCATCATCTTCAGTGCGTACATCTCCGGCAGGTGCGCCATCATCTGGCGGGTGCGGGCGTAGGGGAACCAGATGCTGTCGCCAAAGCCGTAGCCGGAATGGCAGTCCAGCGCCAGGCTGAAGGGCCGGCTGGCGAGCTCCTCGGCCACCACCTGCACCAGCGCCGCGCTTTCGGCTTCCATCGGTGCGCCGGGGCGACCACAGTACCAGGGCAGCCAGGGGCCGACGCGCTGGCCACCGGCGAGGAAGGGCACGCGCGCATCGGCCTGCTGAGGCGCGTTGCGCATCAGGTCCACGCCCTGGCCGTTGGCGCGGGTGCCGGCCCACATGCCTACCGGGTTGACGATGGGCATGAACACCAGCCGCACCGACTGCAGCTGCTGGTGCAGCGACTCGTCCCACTGCAGCCGCGCCAGCAGTGCACGCATGTAGTGCAGCACCACCTGCGTACCAATGCGCTCCAGTCCGTGGATACCGCCAAAAAAACCAATCGCCGGGGCCTGCGGGTCGTCGGAACCCAACTGTGCGGTGATGACCGGGAAGCGCTGGCCCCTGTGTGTGCTGTGGCAGACCACCCGGCTCTGGAAATGCGCGTGGCCGCTCTCCAGCAAGGCCTGCAGCTCGTCCATCTCGGCGAAGCAGGGGGGTGTGGCGTGGGGGGGCGGGTGCATGCCCATTACTGTGACACAGACCATGGCCGGGCGCGCCTGGCCTGGGCTTGCTGCAGGGTCACATCGGACAGCGGGTAGGCCACACAGGGCAGCACCCAGCCTTCGGCTTTTTCCTCGGCGCTCAGGCCGGGCCACGCGATGCGGTAGTGGACCTGCCCGTGTGTGAGCCGGCAGAGGCAGGTGCGGCAGGTGCCGTTGCGGCACGAGCTGGGCAGCGTGACGCCGGCCTGTTCCGCCGAGTGCAGCAGGGTTTGCGCCGCGTCGGCAGGCAGTGGCCAGCCGGCGGGTTCGATGCACAACTGGTGGGTTGTCATTTGCAGCGACAATTCTGGCCCATTGATGATTTAGCCCGGATCGATTTTTTTACCATGTCCAGTATGCCCGTCTGCGAAGTCCGCGTTGCCACCTTGAGCGACGCGGAGACCCTTGCCGCCATCCACGCCAGCGCCGCCCGCGCGGCCTACGAGGGCCGCGTGCCCGAAGCCTCACTCGCTGCCCTCGGCAACGCCGACCGCGTGGCCCACTGGCGCGACGCCGTCAACTACGGCGAGCCGCAGGTCCACGTGGCCACGCTGGAGGGCAAGGTGGTGGGCTTCGTCGGTTTTGACCGCTCGCGCGACAAAGGCACCAAGCCCACGGTCGGTGAAATCTGGTCCATCTATGTGCTGCCGGCCCATTGGGGCCAGGGCGTGGGCGTGGCCCTGTGGGACGCTGCCCGCGACGGCCTGGTGGAAGAAGGCTGCACCCAGGTCACCAGCTGGTTGCCACTGGCCAGTGACCGCGCGCTGCGGTTCATGGAACTGGCGGGCTTCCGCCGCGACATGGCCAGCGCCCGCACCGTGGCCGTGCCCGGTGGCCGCATCGACCAGCTCAGACTGAAGCGCGCGCTCGGCTGAGCCCGCTGCCTCACCCATCCCCCCACCAGGACACCCCATGGCCACCAGTTTGCTTGCCCTGCTTGACGACATTGCCACCATCCTGGACGACGTCGCTGTCCTGACCAAGGTGGCCACCAAAAAGACCGCCGGTGTGCTGGGCGACGACCTCGCGCTCAACGCCCAGCAGGTGGCTGGCGTGCGGGCCGACCGCGAGTTGCCGGTGGTCTGGGCGGTGGCGAAGGGCTCGATGCTGAACAAGGCCATCCTGGTGCCCACCGCGCTGGCCATCAGCGCCTGGGCGCCCTGGGCGGTGACGCCACTGCTGATGGTGGGGGGCGTTTTCCTGTGCTACGAGGGGGTCGAAAAGCTCGCCCACAAGTTCATGCACAGCCAGGCCGAGCAGCAGGCCCAACACGAGGCGCTGGTGACCGCCGTGGCCAACCCCGAGGTGGACCTGGTGGCGCTGGAAAAAGACAAGGTCAAGGGCGCGGTGCGCACCGACTTCATCCTGTCGGCCGAGATCATTGCCATCACCCTGGGCACCGTGGCCGCCAGCCCCTTTCTGACGCAGGTGCTGGTGCTCAGTGGCATCGCGATCGTGATGACCATTGGCGTCTACGGCCTGGTCGCCGGCATTGTGAAGCTGGACGACGCCGGCCTCTACCTCAGCCAGCAGGCCGGGGCTTTGCGCCAGGCGCTGGGCCGGGGCATCCTGGCTGCTGCGCCGTGGCTGATGAAGGGCCTGTCGGTCGCGGGCACCGCGGCCATGTTCCTGGTGGGGGGCGGCATCCTCACCCATGGCATTGGCCCGCTGCACCACGCGATTGAAAGCCTGACGCAAGGCGTTGGCCCGGTGCTGGCCGTGTTGTTGCCAGTGTTGCTGGACGGCCTTGTGGGGGTGGTGGCCGGTGTGCTGGCGCTGGGGCTCGTGCTGGGCGTGAAAAAGCTGTTCTTCAAGCGCTGACGCGGGCCGCCAAGCGCGGAATTGGCTTCCCTGCCGGGTTGGCAGGGCTCGGGTACTGAAAAAGCGCGATTTTCGGTTGCCATATCGCAGCATTGCGCTTGTGGGGCAAGTCTAAAGTCGGTGCAGGAGGTGCGGCGTATTTCTTGGACTGATTTCAGTTGATTAAGCCGAGGCTTTCTCGGTACTCGATGGGACTCATCGCGCCCAGCGAGATCTTGATTC
>JAFEHU010000004.1 GCA_017848435.1 Burkholderiaceae bacterium
TCTGGAAACACCTGCCGAGTTGGCGCACACCGACACCCTGGCCCCCACCAGCTACAGCTGGCAAAACGCCATTGACGGCACAGACGACCTGCTGGCGCTGAACGACAACCCGCTCACCGTCTTGTCAACCGTGGCGATTCGCAGCATTGCGGCCACACGGCAGTGGCCCACGCTGGGCATGACCCTGGACGAGTTCAACCGCCTGCAGGCGGTACTCGGCGACAGCCTGTTGACACCCGCCCGCAGCGACACGCCGGCACAGACACCCACCGATGCGGTCAACACCCTGCGGGAATGGCTCTGGTCGCACCGGCGAAGCGACCGGCCACTGACCCGGACCGTGGCCGCCGCGGTGGCCTGCGCCAGTTTCAGCCAGAAACCACTGTGGGTGGACCTGGGTCTGAGCGGTCGCGACCACCTCAACACGCTGCTCAATGGGCATTTCCCGGCGCTCTACCGGCTGAACACCACACACATGGGCTGGAAGAAGTTTTTCTTGCTGAAACAACCGGAACTGCAACCGGCCTCTGCACCGCCGAGCTAGGCGAACGTCGCCAGGATCACGCTGTCGGTGGCAAAGCTGGCCCAGGCCGGCTGGCCCTTGCGCAGCTTGCGTTCTGCCACCAGGGCGTTGGCCATGGCCGACGCCACCAGCCGGCCACCGGGGGTGGCCACTGTCAGCTCGGTGCTGGCCTTGCCAGCCTGCAGGCCGGTGAGCGTGCCGGCCAATACGTTGCGCGCCGCGTTGCGGCGCGGTGCCGTGGCCGAAACCGACACCCAGGGCGCCTTCACCAGCGCATAGGCCTCCGTCCCCACCTTCAGCGCCATGTTGGCCACCGACGCGGGCGTGATGGCCACCACGATGTCGTCCCCACCCGCCAACGACAAGCGCACATCCACCATGCCGCCGGTGTCCTGCAACGCCACCACGGTGCCCACAAACTGGTTGCGGGCGCTGGTCTTGACCGACATGCGGCGGATCAGCGTGCGCAGTGCGTTGTTCTTGTGGGCTTCTGCGCTCTGCACCGGGGCAGCGGCCAGCTGGTTGAGGATGTCCTGCTGCGAGCTTTCCATGGCGCGGTAGAGCGCAATGATCTGCCGGCCATGCTCGGTGAGCTGGGTGCCGCCCCCGTGCTTGCCACCGGTGGTGCGCACCACCAAGGGCGCCTCGGCCAGGTTGTTCATGGTGTCCAGCGCGTCCCAGGCGGCCTTGTACGACAGCGGCACGTCCTTGGCCGCACGGCTGAGCGAGCCATGCACCTCGATGGCCTCCAGCAGCCGGATGCGCGGCTCACCCAGGTAGCCCCCTGCGGTGGTTTCAAAAGCCAGTTTGCCGACCAGCGGGCGGATGGATTTTCCAGACATGGCGACACGATAGCAGAGCCACAACGCGCGGCCACGGCGCTTTGATCCAGCCGCCTTGCAACAGATGGACAGCCTTGATTCAGGCACACGATATGTATTAAAATATACAGCGAATGAAGTGGAGTTCAGTGGAACATAGTGCAGTCAGTGTGAGGGTCTCCAGCTGCGATGTTCATTGGGGGTGGTCCGTTGGGCCACCCCTTTTTTTGCGGGCTGGTTTCAGTTGACGACAGCCAGCATGACACTGCTGGACTGAAACGCCACCGTCACCTGCGTGGCCACTGCGAGCTTCAATTCACGCAAGGCATCGGTGGTGACCACGGCGCACACGTGCCTGACCGGCGTTTGCGCCAGGTTGATCACCAATTCAGAACTGACCGGCCCTTCGTGGATGCGGCTGACCGCACCGTGGAGGTGGTTGCCCGCGCTGGTGCGCATGGCCCAGCCTGGCAGCACCAGCACCGCCGGCGCCTTGACCAAGGCCAGCACCTCCTGTCCGCGCAGCAGCCCGAGACGCGCCACCGAATCGCAGGTCACCACCGCCTCCAGGCGCTGTTCGTCGTCCAGCGCCAGAAGCACCCGGGCATTGACCTCGCCCATGCGGATCTCCAGCACCGTGCACGCGAACTGGTTTCTGGCACTGGTGCGTACCGCCATGCGGCGCAGCAATTGGCGAATCGTGGCCGGGTCAACAGGCAAGCGGTCGCCCGCCAACGAGGACAAACGGTCGGCGGCCATTTGGGACTCGCCTTCCACCGCACGGAACAGCGCAATCAACTGCTGGCCATAGGCTGTCAGCTGCGTTCCACCCCCTTGCGCGCCCCCAATGGTGCGGTCAACCAGGGCGTGCTCGGCGAGGTTGTTCATCTCGTCCACCGCGTCCCACGCCGACTTGTACGACAACGGAATTTTCTTGGCGGCTTTGGAGATGGAACCCTGGCGGCCGATCTCCTCCAGCAGGCGAATGCGTGTGTCGCCAATCAGCGAGCCGAACTCGGTGCGCAAGGCCAACTCGGCGCTGAATTTTGATTTGCCAGACATGGTGTGGTGGTGTGGGTTGAAAATCCGGCGATCAAAATATACAAATCCATATATCAAAGATCGCCACCGGCTACGCCAGTCCCCACGCGTGCGACGTGACTGTGGCCACGTGTTCGGCAGCCCCATAGCACGGGGCGTACCCGTCGCAGCCTTCACAGTGCGGGGGTTGCAGGTCGGGTTGGCCAAGTTGCTACCCCACCCGCATGAACAGGAACCGCTTCCACTTGAGGTGCTGGTGGTTGAGCGCCACCAGTCCGGGGAAATAGGCCTGCAGCAGCGCCGTCACCTCCGAACGCCCAGTCAGCCCCAGGTCTTGCCACAGGTGCTGGCGGCCAAAACACCCGCACGCCACAGCCGCAGCGGCGGCCCAGCAGGTGGGCGTGGCTTCGGCGCGGAACGACCACAACAGCGCCAGCAGCGCGGTGTGGGGAAATTCCGGCGAGGGCAGCACCTGGGCCCTGGGCAATGGCATTGGGCCCATGAAACCATCGCCCAGCACGGCGGTGAGGTAGACAAACTCTGCTGGCTGCACGCCAAGGTTCAGTGCGAACCGCGGCAAGCCGCCACGCGCCGCCTCTGTGCGCACGTGCTGAACCACCGTTCTGCACAGCGTCAGCGCGTCCGTGGTGCAGGCCTTCATGCCGACCTGGCCAGTTCAGTGGCGATGTTCATCGTTTGCCTCCTCTGTGAAATCGCGTTTGTTATCAGGTGCTGCTTGCAACCGGTATGCGTAATATATAACAGTACATAACGATTCTCACACACAAGCAAAACTTCAGGCGCGATCTGGTAATATATAAAAATACATAACGCAAAATTTGAAGGAACAGGTCCATGCGCTCACTCACCCGCGGTCTGGTTGGTTTTTGGCTTGCTGTGGCCGGCTTGTCTGTGCAGGCCGATGAAGTACAGGTGGCTGTGGCCGCCAACTTCACTGGACCGATGAAGGCCATTGCTGCCGTGTTTGAGAAAACCACCGGCCACAAGGCTGAACTCATCATTGGCTCCACTGGCAAGTTTTATGCACAGATCAAGACCGGCGCGCCATTTGATGTGTTCCTTGCGGCTGACAACGAAACCCCAGCCAAACTGGAGCAGGAAGGTTTGTCGGTCAAGGGCAGCCGCTTCACTTACGCTACCGGCAAGCTGGTGTTGTGGTCGGCCAACACCGGCCTGGTGGATGGCAAAGGCGATGTGCTGAAGAAAGGTGACTTCAAGAAACTCGCCATTGCCAACCCAAAAGTCGCGCCTTATGGTGCCGCAGCGGTGGAGACCATGGCCAAACTCGGCCTGCTGGACACCATCACACCCAAGCTGGTGCAAGGCGAAAGCATTGGCCAGGCCTTCAACTTCATTGCCACCGGCAACGCCGAACTGGGTTTTGTCGCGCTCTCGCAGGTGCTGGAGGGCGGCAAGCTGAAAAGCGGCTCGGCCTGGACGGTGCCGGCCAACCTGCACGCGCCCATCGTGCAGGATGCGGTGGTGTTGACGCGCGGAAAAGACAACAAGGCGGCGGCCGAGCTGGTGGCACTGCTGAAGTCCGAGCGGATCAAGGACCTGATCCGTTCTTACGGCTACGATCTCTGACCACCACGCAGACCCCTTAAAAACCGAATGCTGAGCGATGCAGACCTTGGCGCGATTGCGCTCACCGTCAAACTGGCCGGGCTGGTCACACTGATCCTGCTGCTGCTGGGCACACCGCTGGCATGGTGGCTGGCCCGCACACGTTCATGGCTCAAAGGCCCGGTGGGTGCGGTGGTCGCTTTGCCGATTGTGTTGCCGCCTTCGGTGCTGGGGTTTTATTTGCTGGTCGGCATGGGGCCCAATGGCCCGATTGGCCAGTTCACCCAGTCGCTGGGCCTGGGTGTGCTGCCTTTCACCTTCTGGGGCCTGCTGGTGGCCTCGGTCTTCTACTCGCTGCCCTTTGTCGTTCAGCCGATCCAGAACGCTTTTGAAGCGCTTGGCGACCGGCCCATGGAGGCCGCCGCCACGCTGCGTGCCTCGCCACTGGACACCTTCTTCAGCGTGGTGTTGCCACTGGCCAAGCCCGGCTACCTGACGGCCACCGTGATGGGCTTTGCCCACACCGTGGGTGAGTTTGGCGTGGTGCTGATGGTGGGTGGCAACATCCCCAACCAGACCCGTGTGGTGTCGGTGCAGATTTACGACCATGTGGAAGCCATCGAGTACGCCGACGCGCACCGGTTGGCCGCTGTGATGCTGGCATTCTCGTTCACCGTGCTGCTGGCGTTGTATGTGCTGAACCCCACTGGCCGACGCAAGGTGGCCGCATGAGCCACGGTGTGCAGGCCCGCTTTCAGCTCGACTACCCCGGATTTTCGCTGGATGTCGATCTGGCCTTGCCCGGCACTGGCGTCACATCGCTGTTCGGGCATTCCGGCTCCGGCAAAACCACGGTGCTGCGGTTGATCGCCGGGCTAGAGAAGTCCAACCAAGGCCATTTGCAGGTCAATGGCGAGGTCTGGCAAGACGGCAAGCGCTTGTTCCTGCCCACGCACCAGCGCAACCTGGGCTATGTGTTCCAGGAAGCCAGCCTGTTCGCGCACCTGAACGTGCAGCGCAACCTGGCCTACGGCATGCAACGGGTGCCCCCGGCGCAGCGCCAGGTCTCGTTGGACCAGGCGGTAGAACTGCTGGGCATTGGGCACTTGCTGCAGCGTTTGCCCGAGACCCTCTCAGGCGGCGAACGCCAGCGCGTGGCCATTGCCCGGGCGCTGGCCACAAGCCCTCAGATTCTGCTGATGGACGAACCCCTGGCGGCGCTGGACTTGAAGCGCAAGGAGGAAATTCTGCCTTACCTGCAGCGCCTGCACGACGAACTGAAGATTCCCATCGTCTACGTCACCCATTCGCCCGACGAAGTGGCGCGGCTGGCAGACCACCTGGTGCTGCTCGACGCGGGCCGGGTGGTGGCCCAGGGCAGCACCGGCGATTTGCTGACCCGTCTCGATTTGCCCATGGCGCATGGCGACGCGGCCAGCGCATTGGTGACGGCTCGGATCTCCGGGCATGACGCGGCCTACCACCTCGCCCATGCCGAATTTGCTGGCGGCCACATCAGCCTGACGCAAGGTGTGGAGACCGCACTGCCGCTGGGCAGCACCGTGCGCTTGCGGGTGCAGGCCCGCGACGTGAGCCTGACGCTCGACCACCACCGGGCCACCAGCATCTTGAATGTGCTGCCAGTGACCGTGACCGACCTGTCGCCCGACAGCCCAGGTCAGGTGATGGTGGGACTGGACGCTGGCGGCACACGCCTGCTCGCACGCATCACCACCAAATCGGCAGACGCGCTGGCGCTGGCGCCCGGCAAGGCGGTGTTCGCGCAGGTGAAGGGCGTGGCCGTGGTCGGCTAGGGTGTGGCAGAGGTTGGCAGCAGCACGTCCACCCGCTGCAGCCAGCGCACATGGCGCGGCCCGGGCCGCAGGTCTTGCAGCGAGCGCAGCGCTGGCAGGCCGTCGGTGTCCAGCAGGTCGTCGCTGCCCTGGCGCAGCACCACCACCACGCCATCGCCCAAAGCGCTGTTGTACAGCTCGCCCCAGGAATAGCTGGCCTG
This sequence comes from Burkholderiaceae bacterium, assembly GCA_017848435.1. Classification (GTDB taxonomy): domain Bacteria; phylum Pseudomonadota; class Gammaproteobacteria; order Burkholderiales; family Burkholderiaceae_C; genus PCRC01. The sequence continues at coordinate 5,987 of JAFEHU010000004.1, forward strand.
GTAGCCGTCTTTCGCGGTCAGCAGCACGATGGCCTTGCGCACCGCACGGCGGTCAGGCACGAGGCCGGCCTTGTCGATCAGGTCGCGCAGCGGCACGCCCTGGTAGCGCACGGTCAACGTCGCGTCTTTGCCGTCTTGCGTCACGCGGCGGTCTTCGGTGTAGTCCTTGCGCGGCAAGGCCTGCAGGTCGGCGCGGGTCAGCGCCAGTGGCTGGTTGACTTCGCCGCCGATGGTCAGCAGCGGTGCGCCGGGCGTTTGGGCCAAGGCGGCGCCCTGGGCCAGCAGCAAGCCCAGCACGGCCAGCCCCTGGATGAACACGCGCCTCATGGGGCCGCAAAGCCCAAACGTGCCAGCACCTGCTGCGCCAGTGCGGCCAACAAACTTTGGGCAAAAGCCGTGGCTTCGGCCGAGGCACCGCGCCGCACGGTGAGCCCGTAGGCCGCAGCCACGCTCAGCTCGGGCACCACCGCCACCACGCCGAGGGCCGGCACCTCGCGCTGCGCGGCCACCGCGTTGGTGCAGTAGGTGAGGAAGATGTCGGCCTGGCCGCTGGCCATCACCCAGGCGTAGGTGCCCTGCCCAGGCGGCGGTTTGGGCGAGGTGGCAGCGCCGGTGAGCTGGAGGGCCTTGGCGTCCAGCGCCGCGAAGGCGCCAGGCTGCAGCACGTCAGCACGGCGGAACAGTGCCCAGGCGTAGTCGCCCGACGGGTCCGACCCTGGCGTGGAGGTGCCCAGCCGCACGCCGGGCCGCAGCATCGCGTCCAGCAGCGTCTGGGGCGTGGCGACCAACCCCGGTGCGGTGAGCGCGCACAGCGCGTTGCGCACAAACACCTGCGGCGCCTGCCAGGCACCGCTGCTCGCCAGGCGCTGGGGATGCTGGGTGTCGGCCGAGGCGAACACCTGCGCGCCTTCGCCTTGTTCAATGCGCTCGCGCAGCAGGCCCGAGGCCCCGAAAGTCAGGGCGATGCGGGTGCCGGTGCGGGCCTCGTACGCGGTGGCGATCTCGGTGAACGCCTCACGCAGGCTGCCGGCGGCATAGACCGACACGGGAACACCCGCAGGCGCCGTCTGCGCCCACGAGGCGCCGCTCACCAACCCACCGAGCAACACCCCCCCCGAGACCAGGCGCTGGGCATGACGCATCACTTGGCGGCGTTCGGGAAGAACAGCTGCTCGCCACCGATCTTGTAGCTGGCAATGCTGGCCTGCCCGGTGGGCGACACCACCCAGTCGACGAACTTCTGCGCGTCGGCGGCTTTCACATGCGGGTGCTTGGCGGGGTTGACGGCGATGACGCCGTACTGGTTGAACAGCTTGTTGTCGCCTTCCACCAGAATGGCCAGATCGCCACGGTTCTTGAAGTTGAGCCAGGTGCCGCGGTCGGACAGCACGTAGGCGTTTTCAGACGACGCGATGTTCAGCGCCGGGCCCATGCCGCAGCCGCATTCCTTGTAGCCTGAACCCTTGCCCGCTTCTGCGCCGGCCTGTTTCCAGAAGCGCAGCTCGGCGGCGTGGGTGCCGCTTTTGTCGCCGCGCGAGACAAAGCTGGCGTTGGTGGCGGCAAGTTTCTTCAGCGCCGCCACGATGTCCTGCCCCTTGACGCCAGCGGCATCGGCCTTGGGGCCAATCAGCACGAAGTCGTTGTACATGACGGCCAAGCGCTTGACGCCAAAACCGTCGGCCACCAGCTTTTCTTCGGCCACTTGGTCGTGCACAAACAGCACGTCGGCATCCCCGCGGCGGCCCATGTCGAGCGCCTGGCCGGTGCCCAGCGCCACCACCTTCACGTCCAGCCCGCTGGCCTTCTTGAACACCGGCAACAGGTGACCAAACAGGCCCGACTGTTCGGTCGAGGTGGTGGAGGCCATGGTGATGCTTTGCGCCTGAAGACCAGAACTTGCTACCAAAACAATAGCTAGAACGCTAGATTTCACTGAGGCCTGGATGCTAAAAGGCTTGAAAACCATCATAAAAACTCTCCTTTGACAAACACATCGGCCGCTTCGGGCAAGGGGCCGTTGAAAAAATCAGCCATGGGCAAATCGGCCAACACCCGGCCCTGCTCCAGGTACACCACCCGCGTGGCCAGGCGCTTCACCTGGCCCAGGTTGTGGCTGGCGAACACCAGCGTCATGCCCTGCGCGGCAAAGTCCAGCATCAGCGCCTCGACCTCGCGTTTGGCATGGGGGTCGAGGCTGGCGGTGGGTTCGTCCAGCAACAGCACATCGGGCGTGAGCGCCCAGGCACGGGCCAGCGCCACGCGCTGTTGCTGCCCGCCCGAGAGCTTGCTGGCCAGGCGGCGGGCCTCGCTGTGCAGCGACACCCTGGCCAAGGCGTCGCCCGCCCGTTGCCGGGCGTCGGCCCAGCGCGTGCCAGCCAGCCAGGGGCCCAGCGCCACATTGGTCAGGGCGCTGAGGCGCAACATGTGCGGGCGCTGGAACACCATGGCCTGACGCGCCTGCGCGTCCACCGTGCACGTGCCTGTGTCGGGCCGCACCAGGCCGTGCATCAACCGCAGCAGCGTGCTTTTGCCACTGCCGTTGCCGCCGATCAGGGCCACACGTTCGCCGCGCTGCACCGCAAGTTGGCAGCCGGTCAGCGCCTGCACCGGGCCAAAATGCACCCCTGCGTTGTGGAGCGTGATCAAGGCACCCATGCCAGCCCCCCGGTTTCGCCGCGCGACCTGCGCCAGCGCTGCAGCAGCGTGACGCCGGCATTGAGCAGCAGCACCACCGCCAGCAGCACCAGCCCGAGCGCCAGCGCCAGCGGCAAATCGCCCTTGCTGGTCTCCAGCGCAATCGCGGTGGTCATGACGCGGGTAAAACCGTCGATGTTGCCACCGACGATCATCACCGCGCCGACTTCAGAAATGGCGCGGCCAAAAGAGGCAATCAGCACGGTGAGCAGGGCAAAACGCTCGTCCCACATCAGCAGCAGGCTGCGCAACAAAGGCCGGGCGCCGAGCGAGCGCAGCTGTTCGCCGTGGGCGCGTTCGGCATCGTCAATGGCCTGACGGGTCAGCGCGGTGACCACCGGCAGCACCAGCACGGTTTGCGCCAACACCATGGCCTTGAGCGAAAACAGCCAACCCAGGAAACCCAGCGGCCCACTGCGCGACAGCAACAAATAAATCACCAGCCCCACCACCACCGAGGGCAACGCGAGCAACGTGTTGAGCAGGGCCAGCACCGCGTCGCGCCCCCTGAAGCGGGCCACGCCCAGCCAGGCACCCAGCACCAGCCCCCCCACACTGGCCAGCACCAATGCCATGGCACTGACGGCCAGCGACCGGCCCACGATCGCCAGCAACTGCGCGTCAAAAGCAAGGATAAGTTTCAGCGCAGTGGCAACGCTGTCGGTCAGTGAACTCATGGGCTAAGGTATCGTAAGGAAGTCTTGAATACCCGACCATATGAAACGCTGTGCATAAGATTGACCTGAGCTACACCCTGTCGCCGCACGATGCGGTCGCCGCAGGGCCCCTGATCCGCAACCCGCTGCTGGACACCCTGCACGCGGTGCAGCAGCACGGCTCCATTTCGGCCGCCGCGCGCAGCCTGCAGCTGTCGTACCGCCACGTGTGGGGTGAACTCAAGCGCTGGGAACAGCAGCTCGGCAACGAACTGCTGGTCTGGGAAAAAGGCCAGTCCGCCCGGCTGAGCGAATTCGGCGACAAACTGCTGTGGGCCGAGCGCCAGGCCCAGGCCCGGCTGGCGCCACAGATCGCCGCCCTGCGCGCCGACCTGGAACGCGCCTTTGCGGTGGCCTTCGACCCTGCCGCCCATGTGCTGACGCTCTACGCCAGCCACGACGACGCGCTGACCGGCCTGCGCGAACACGCGGCCACACAGGCACTGCACCTCGACGTGCGTTTCACAGGCAGCGTGGACGCGATCAGCGCGCTCAACGAAGGCCGCTGCAGCATGGCGGGCTTCCACACCCGGCTGCAGCCCGACCGCGACTCGCGCACGGCACGCACCTACCGGCCCTTGCTCAAGCCAGGGCAACACAAGATCATTGGCTTTGCGCGCCGCAGCCAGGGGTTGATCGTCGCGCGCGGCAACCCACTGCAACTGGCCACGCTGGCCGACCTGGCCCGGCCCGGCGTGCGCTGCGTCAACCGCGCTTTGGGCACCGGCACCCGCGTGCTGCTGGACGAGTTGCTGGGCGAAGCCGGGCTGGACGCTGCCGCGCTCAACGGCTACGACCGCACCGAACCCTCGCACGCCGCTGTGGCGCAGGCGGTGGCCAGCGGCGAGGCCGACGCCGGGCTGGGCATTGCCTCGGCCGCGCAGGCCCGGGGCCTGGGCTTTGTGCCCCTGCTGGAAGAGCAGTACCACCTGGTGTGTTTGAAATCCGCCCTGCAGCAAGACGCCACGCGTTCGCTGCTGGGTGTGCTGCAGCAGAGCGCCTGGCAAACCAAGCTGGCGGCAATTGCCGGCTACCAGCCGCAGCGCTGTGGCGAGGTGTTGCCGCTCAGCCGCGAGTTGCCGTGGTGGCACTTCAAGAGGCCGCCAGCCAAAGCCTGACGTGTTCTCAATTAAACCGCGCAGGAACGGAAGCCCACGAAGCGGGTGTCGTCGTCCGGCAGCGCAAAACCGCGGAACCTGGGGTGCTTCATGCGCTGGCGGGTCGCAAACGAGGCGCCACGCAGCACCCGCGCCCGGCCAAACCAGGGCACCGAATAGCCGTGCCACGGCCCCGGGCTGAAACCCGGGTACGGCTGCAGGTGGCCGGCCGTCCATTCCCAAACCTCCCCCCAGCGCCAGCCACGGCCGGGTGCGGTGTGGGCCGCGGCCTCCCACTCCACCTCGGTCGGCAACCGGCGGCCGGCCCAGCGGCACCAGGCATCGGCCTCCCACCAGCTGACGTGCACCACAGGCTGGTGGCCCGCCAGGCGCATGGCCTTGCCAAAACGGGTCTGCATCACCGCGCCGCTGGCCACGCCAATTTGTTCCACATAGCGCGGCGCACGCCGCCCCTCTTCCAGCACCGCCTGCTGCAGCCAGGCCCAGCCGTCGGGACGCCAGTGGGTGGCGTCGTCGTAGCCGCCGTCGTCCACAAACTCAACGAACTGCGACCAGCTCACCGGCTGCGCGTCGATCTCGAATTCGGGTACTTGCACCTCGTGGGCCATGGTTTCGTTGTCAAAGGTGAAGCCTGCGGGCACCAGCAAGGCCCCGGCTGCCGCGTCGGGCGCAATGCCCAGCGTCCAACGGGTGGCTGGCATGCGCAGCGGTTCGCGCGCGGCCGCGCCGGCGGACATGGGCAACTTGAGCGGCACGCCAAACGCCTGCGCGGCCTGCACCATGGCCTCGCCACAGGCGTCTTCATGGAACAGCGCGAGCCGGTAGAAGTACAGGTCCTGGTCGGTCTCGGGGGTTTTCTCCAGCAGCGCCAGCGTGCTCTCCAGCCCGTCCAGCAGGTAGGCGCGCACGCGTTCGGCCGGCGGCAGTGCCAGGTCGTCGGTCTCGAAGGCGGGCACGGTGTCCACCTCCCACCAGACGTCGGCCAGCGGCTCGATGGCGCCCAGACGCAGCGCGGTCGGGTCGCACAGCGGGCCCAGGGCGCGCTGTGGGTTGCGGCCCACCCAACGCTCCTGAAACCAGCCGGCCCGGCCCGCCAACCACAGCGGTGAAACCAGGTGCGGCAGCGGCACCATGTCGGGTGGCACTGCGGTCAGCGCATCGCCGAGCTGGGCCATCAGATCCAGCGTGTGGTTGCGGGCATCCAGCAGTGCCAGCGAAAGCGCGTCGCGCCCGGCGCTGCGCATGGCGGGGGAGTCAATCAGCCGGGCGTTGAAGGTCGCTGTCGTTGCCATGGCCCATTATTGACGCAGGAACCGCCCCACTCAGCCTGCCACCACCCAGCCCCCCTACGGGTACGGGATAACACGGTCGCCCATGGCACAGAAGCGGCCCTACAGTGGCCTTAAAATCGCGCACCGCTTTTGCTGTTGGCCCACCACCCCGGGCGGCAACAGACCGACGCCCTTCAAACCCCTTTTCCTACCCGGAGAATGCATGCAAGCCCTGCTGAAACTGTCCCGTGGCATCGACTGGCTGAACGGCCTGGTTGGCAAATACGTCATCTGGCTGATCTTCGCCTCCACCGTCATCAGTGGCATCAACGCCGTCGTTCGCAAGGTCTTCAACGTCAGCTCCAACGCCTACCTGGAAGTGCAGTGGTATTTGTTTGCCGCCTCCTTCCTGCTGGCCGCCGGCTACACCCTGCTGCAAGGTGAACACGTCAAGATCGACGTGGTGTCCAGCCGCTTCTCCAAACGCGGGCAAATCTGGATCGACGTGATCGGCTTTGGGCTCTTCCTCACGCCAGTGTGCCTGACCATCCTCTGGTATGGCATTCCGTTCTTCCTGCGCGGCTTCACCTCGGGCGAGATGTCGTCCAACGCCGGGGGCCTGATACGCTGGCCGGTGTACGCCATGATTCCGCTCGGCTTTGGCCTGCTGCTGCTGCAGGGCTGGTCGGAACTGATCAAGCGGGTGGCGTTTCTGCAGGGGCTGATTGACGACCCCACCGCAAAGAAAGCCGAAAAAACGGCCGAGGAAGAGCTGGCCGAAGCCATCCGCCGCCTGGCAGAAGCCAAGCAAGCCAGCGCCAGCTGAGCCGCACCGGGTACCCACACCATGGAATTCTTCACTGCCAATATCGCCCCGATCATGTTCGCGGGCCTGATCGTGTTTTTGCTGTTCGGCTTCCCGGTGGCGTTCAGCCTCGGGGCCTGCGGCCTGTTTTTTGGCCTGATCGGTGTCGAACTGGGCCTGCTGCCGGAAGCGCTGCTCCAGGCGCTGCCCTTGCGGCTGTTTGGCATCATGCAGAACGACACGCTGCTGGCCATTCCCTTCTTCACGCTGATGGGGCTGATCCTCGAACGCAGCGGCATGGCCGAAGACCTGCTGGAAACGATTGGCCAGCTGTTCGGACCGATCCGCGGCGGCCTGGCGCTCGCGGTGATCCTGGTTGGCGCGCTGCTGGCGGCGACCACCGGCGTGGTGGCCGCATCGGTCATCTCCATGGGCCTGATTTCCTTGCCCATCATGCTGCGCTATGGTTATGACAGGCGGCTCGCCACCGGCGTGATTGCGGCGTCCGGCACGCTGGCGCAGATCATCCCGCCTTCCCTGGTTCTGATCATTCTGGCCGACCAGCTGGGACGCAGCGTGGGCGAGCTGTACAAAGGCGCCTTTGTCCCAGGTTTCATGCTGGTGGGCATGTACGCGGCGTACGTGATGGTGCTGGCGGTGGTGCGCCCCCAATGGGTTCCGGCGCTGCCACCCGAAGCCCGCACCATCCGTGAGGACAGCGGCAAGAGCGGCCTGGTGTCGCTGTTGGCGCTCACCGTGGCCAGCACCGCTGCCGCGCTGTTTTTTGGCCAGCACTACGCCGATGTGATGTCGTGGTGGAAGGGCAAGCCTGTCACCCAGGTGGCGCTGGACGAAACGATTGTGGTGGCGATGTGTGCCGGTGTGATGCTGGCGTTCGTGATCGCGCTGATCAACAAGGTCACCCGGCTGGGCCTGCTGTCGCGCATGGCCGAACGTGTCACCTTTGTGCTGATACCACCCCTGTTGCTGATCTTCCTGGTGCTGGGCACCATCTTCCTCGGCATTGCCACCCCGACCGAAGGCGGTGCCATGGGCGCGTTGGGCGCGCTGGTGATGGCGGCAGCACGTGGCCGCATGAGCATGCCGTTGCTGAAGCAGGCGCTCAACACCACCACCAAGCTGTCGTGTTTTGTGTTGTTCATCCTGATCGGTGCGACCATCTTCGGCCTGGTGTTCCAGGGTGTGGACGGGCCTCGCTGGGTCGAACATCTGCTGAGCGGCCTGCCGGGCGGACCACTGGGCTTTTTGATCGTGGTCAACATCCTGATCTTTTTCCTGGCGTTTTTCCTCGACTTTTTCGAACTGTCGTTCATCGTGGTGCCGCTGCTGGCCCCGGTGGCCGAGAAACTGGGCATTGACCTGGTGTGGTTTGGTGTGCTGCTGGCAGTGAACATGCAAACCTCGTTCATGCACCCACCGTTCGGCTTTGCGCTGTTCTACCTGCGCAGCGTCGCGCCCGACAAGGCCTACACCGACCGGGTCACCAAAAAAACCATCCCCCCGGTGACCACGATGCAGATCTACTGGGGTGCCGTGCCGTTTGTGCTGATCCAGATCGTCATGGTCGGCCTCATCATCGCCTTCCCCGGCATCGTCTCCAGCGGACTGGACAAGAAAGAGGTCTACGACCTCGACAAGGTGCGCCTTCAAATGGAGGCGGGCTTCCCCGAGACACCGGTACTGGAAGCGCCCGCACCCGAGATCCCGGGCCCAACTTCCAGCCCGGCAACTGCACCGGCCGCCACCGAGGACGATCCGCTCAAAGCCTTGCAGGACTCGCTCAGCAAAGAACGCAAGTGAGCGGCTTCACCCGCGCATGAAAAAGCCCCGCAGTGCGGGGCTTTTTTGTGGCCGAGGCCGGCAGGAGCTTACAGCTTTTGCTGGGCCATGAACGAATCGAAACGGCCCTCGGCAAAACGGAACCACAGCACCTGGTCGCGCTGGAAATTGCGGAAGTCGGTGTAGATCTTCTTCCAGTCTTCGCTCTTCGCGGCCAGCTCACCGTACACCTCCATCGAGGCCTTGAAAGAGGCGTCCAGAATGGCGGGCGAGAACGGCAGCACCTTGGTGCCAGCGGCCACCAGTTGCTTCAACGCGGTGGGGTTCAACGCGTCGTACTTGGCCAGCATGTCCACGTGGGCGTGCGACGCGGCAGCTTCGACAATGGCCTTGTTTTCGGCCGACAGCGCGTCAAACGCCTTCTGGTTGATGAAAAAGTCCACCTCGGGGCCGCCTTCCCACCAGCCAGGGTAGTAGTAGAACGGGGCGACCTTGTTGAAGCCGAGCTTCTGGTCGTCATAAGGGCCCACCCATTCTGCCGCGTCAATCGTGCCTTTTTCCAGTGCCTGGTAGACCTCGCCACCGGGCAGGCTTTGCGGCACCGCGCCGAGCTTGGTCATGACCTCGCCCACCAGACCGCCACCCAGGCGCATCTTCAGGCCCTTGAGGTCGGCCGGGGTCTTGATTTCCTTGCGGAACCAGCCGCCCATCTGGGTGCCGGTGTTGCCACCGGGCAGGCTGAACATGTTGTACTTGCCGTACAGCTCGTTCATCAGCTTGCGGCCATTGCCATGCAGCATCCAGGCATTCATCTGGCGGGCGTTCATGCCGAAGGGCACGGCCGAGCCAATGGCGAACGCCGGGTTCTTGCCGTAGAAGTAATAAGGCACGGTGTGTGCCATTTCGACGGTGGCGTTCTGCACGCCGTCCACCACACCGAAAGCGGGCATCAGTTCGCCGCCGGCATGCACCGAGATCTCGAACTTGCCGCCGGACATGGCACGAACCGCCTTGGCAAACACCTCAGCGCCGCCGTAAATGGTGTCCAGCGACTTGGGGAAGCTGGACGCAAGGCGCCAGCGCACGGCGGCCTGGGCGTGCACGGCCGGGGCAATGCCGGTGGCCAGTACGCCGGCAATGCCAGCTTGTTTGATAAGAGAACGACGGTCCATGGGGTTGGCTCCTGGTTTTGAGAAATGTCCCGGCTGGCTTCTGACTGGCCGGGCACTGGTTGAAACAACAAACATTGTAGGAAGCCCCCGCAACGACTTCCGAGCGGGTTTTCCCTCGCGAATCACGCAGGTGACAGCGCTGTCAGGCCACCACTTTCAAGGTGCGGTAGGCCGCTGGCAACAGCGCCGCAAAACGTTGCTGGATCGACCGGGCAATGCCGTCGGCATCCAGCCCTTGCAAGGCCAGCAATGTGCCGGGGTCGCCATGCTCAATGAACTTGTCGGGCAAGCCCAATTGCAGCAGCGGCTTGAGGACGCCTGCCGCGCTCAGCGCCTCACCCACCGCGCTGCCGGCACCGCCCATCAAGGCACCCTCTTCCACCGTCACCAGCGCATCGTGGCTGGCCGCCACCTCCAACAGCAGGTCCACGTCCAGCGGCTTGGCCCAGCGCATGTTGACCACGGTGGCGTTGAGCTGCTCGGCCACCTGCAGCGCCGGGTACAGCAGCGTGCCAAAGGCGAGGATGGCGATCTTCTGGCCGGTGCGACGCACCTCGCCCTTGCCAAACGGCAAGGCGTTCAGGCCAGCGTCCAGCGGCACGCCGGCACCCGCGCCGCGCGGGTAGCGCACGGCCACCGGGTGGCTCTGCTCGAACGCGGTGGTGAGCAGCTGCCGGCATTCGTTTTCATCGGCCGGACAGGCCAGGCTGACATTGGGAATGCAGCGCAGGAAGGGAATGTCGTAGGCACCGGCGTGGGTCGCGCCGTCGGCCCCGACCAGGCCGGCGCGGTCCAGCGCAAACACCACCGGCAGGTTCTGGATGGCGACGTCGTGGATCAGCTGGTCGTAGGCGCGCTGCAAAAAGGTGGAGTAGATCGCCACCACCGGCTTCAGCCCCTCGCAGGCCAGGCCGGCGGCGAAGGTGACGGAATGCTGCTCGGCGATGCCGACGTCGTAGTAGCGGTCAGGGAAGCGCTGGTGGAACGCCACCATGCCCGAACCCTCGCGCATGGCGGGCGTGATGCCCACCAGCCGCGGGTCTTTTTCGGCCATGTCGCAGAGCCACTGGCCAAACACCTGGGTGAAGGTGGTCTTGGGCGCGGTGGCGGGCTTGGTCAGGCCGACGGCGGGGTCGAACTTGCCTGGGCCATGGTAAGCCACCGGATCGGCTTCGGCGAGCTTGTAGCCCTGGCCTTTTTTGGTCACCACGTGCAGGAACTGCGGGCTGGTGCTGGTGGCCATCAGGTGCTTGATGTTCTCCAGCGTCGGGATCAGCGAATCAAGGTCGTGCCCGTCAATCGGGCCGATGTAGTTGAAGCCGAATTTCTCAAACAGCGTGGCTGGCACCACCATGCCTTTGGCATGTTCTTCAAAGCGCTTGGCCAGCTCGAACAGCGGCGGCAGCGGCTTCAGCACGGTCTTGCCCACATTCTTGGCAGCGGCGTAGAACTGCCCGCTCATCAGCTGCGCCAGGTAGCGGTTCAGCGCGCCCACCGGTGGGCTGATGGACATGTCGTTGTCGTTCAGCACCACCAACAGCTTGCCGGGCGACACCCCGGCGTTGTTCAGCGCCTCAAAGGCCATGCCCGCGCTCATGGCGCCGTCGCCAATGATGGCCACCGCGTGGCGGTTCTCGCCCTTCTGGTGGGCTGCCAGCGCCATGCCCAGCGCAGCCGAGATGGAGGTGCTGGAATGCGCGGTGCCAAAGGTGTCGTACTCGCTCTCGGCACGCTGCGGGAAGCCGGACAGCCCGCCCAACTGGCGCAGCGAGCCCATGCGTTCGCGCCGGCCGGTGAGGATCTTGTGCGGGTAGGTCTGGTGGCCCACGTCCCAGACCAGCCGGTCATAGGGCGTGTTGAACACCGCGTGCAGGGCCACCGTGAGCTCCACCGTGCCGAGGTTGGAACTGAGGTGACCACCGGTTTTAGACACGTTGTCGAGCACACACTGGCGGACCTCGTCGGCCAATGGCTTGAGCTGGGCACGCGGCAGGCGGCGCAACTCGGCCGGGCTGTGGATGGTTTCTAGCAGGGGGTATGGCATCGGTAACTACTACTCTTTTTATAGCTTAACTGCCAGGAAATGCGCTGGCTTGAGCGTGGTACGACCTTAAAAACAGCGTCAACTAGCAAGACCGGTTGACCACCATGTCGGCCAACGCGCGCAGGGCGTCGGTGTTGTGCAGGCCACTCGCCTGCAGCGCTGCCAGCGCCTGTGCCAGCAGCGCCTGTGCATACGCCTGCGATGCGGCCAGCCCCAGCAGCGACACGTAGGTGGGTTTGTCGTGCGCGGCGTCCTTGCCCGCGGTTTTGCCGAGGGTCACGGAATCGGCCGTCACGTCGAGAATGTCATCGACCACCTGAAACGCCAACCCCACCGCCGCACCATACGCCGCCAGCGCGTCGCGCGCAAGCGGGGGGGCTTCTGCGCAGGCCAGCCCCATCATCACACTGCCCTGCAGCAGTGCGCCGGTCTTCAGCCGGTGCATGGTGCTGAGCTGGGCTTCGGTGAGGGCCAGGCCCACACTGGTGAGGTCAATCGCCTGGCCACCGGCCATGCCATCAAAACCGGCGGCACGGGCCAGCAGGCGGCACAGCGTGGCCTGCGTGGCGGCGGGCACGGTGCCGTCGTCGGGCGTCAGCAGCTCGAACGCCAAAGCCTGCAACGCATCGCCAGCCAGCAAAGCCATGGCTTCGCCATAGACCACGTGCACCGTGGGTTTGCCCCGGCGCAGCACGTCGTTGTCCATGCTGGGCATGTCGTCGTGCACAAGGGAGTAGGCGTGGATCAGCTCGACCGCACACGCGGCACGCAGCGCCGCCCCGTTGGTCTGGGCACGCAGGGCCATCCCGTCAGCCTCACGGGCCACCGCCTCGGCCGCGGCCATCACCAGCAGCGGGCGCAGGCGCTTGCCACCGTCCAGCACCGCGTAGCGCATGGCCTCACCCAGCCCGGCGGGTGCACTGGCGGGCACCCAGCGGGACAGCGCCTGCTCGACACGGTCCAGCCGCTCGGTGCTCCAGGCGGCCAGGTCGAACGTGCCTGCGCTCACGCCGTCCACGCCTTGACCATGCCGTCGTCCAGCAGCTTGATCTGCTGCTCCACCGCGTCCAGCTTGCCGCGGCAGAACGCCAGCAGCTCGGCGCCACGCTGGTAGCCCGACAGCAACTGCTCCAGAGGCAGCTGGCCGGACTCGATGCGGGCGATCAGCTGCTCCAGCTCTTCAAGGGCGGCTTCGTAGCTGGTGGGCGTTGCCGGTGGCGGGGTTGCTTTGGCCATGGGTATCTTGCGTGCAAAACGCGAATTCTAGGCGGTGCGCCCCGGTAACCCGTGCAACAGCCCCGCCGGGTACAATCGCGAACCGTTTGCATTAAACGGCACGCTACCCGCGCTCTGGCGCCTACCCTCCCTGTGGGGAGTCTTTAGGTCAGGACTCGATGTCTGATTTAAGTCTTCAACTGCAGCAGGCCGCAAGTCAGCTTCCAGTTTCCAGCTATTTTGACGACGCGCTCTACCAGCGCGAACTCGCCACCCTGTTCCAGCCGGGCCCGCGCTACGTGGGCCACCGCCTCTCGGTGCCGCAGGTTGGGGACTACCACGCGCTGCCGCAGGAGGGCGAAGGCCGTGCCCTGGTGCACACCCCTCAGGGCATTGAGCTGGTGTCCAACGTCTGCCGCCACCGCCAGGCCATCATGCTCAAGGGCCGGGGTTCGCTCAACACCACCCAGGCCGGCAGCGCGGGGGGCAACATCGTCTGCCCATTGCACCGCTGGACCTACAGCGGCGGCAACCCGTCGCCGGCGGGCAAGCTGATCGGTGCGCCGCATTTCGAAACCGACCCCTGCCTGAACCTCAACAACTACCCGTTGCAGGAATGGAACGGCCTGCTGTTTGAACGCAATGGCCGCGACGTGGCCGCCGACCTCGCCCGCATGGGCCCGCGTGCCGACCTCGATTTTTCTGGCCACGTGCTCGACCGCGTGGTGATGCACGAGTGCCACTACAACTGGAAGACCTTTGTCGAGGTCTACCTGGAGGACTACCACGTCGGCCCCTTCCACCCCGGCCTGGGCGGTTTCGTCACCTGCGACGACCTGCGCTGGGAGTTCAAGCCGCACTACTCGGTGCAAACCGTGGGCGTGGCCAACCGCCTGGGCAAGGCCGACGCCTCCGGCGGCTCACCGGTGTACGAGCGCTGGCAGGCCGCGCTGCTGGCCTACCGCAACAACCAGCCGCCCAAGTACGGCGCCATCTGGCTCACTTATTACCCCCACATCATGGTGGAGTGGTACCCGCATGTGCTGACCGTGTCCACGCTGTTCCCCATGGGCCCGCAGAAGACCATGAACATGGTGGAGTTCTACTACCCGGAAGAAATCGCCGCCTTCGAGCGCGAGTTCGTCGAGGCCCAGCAGGCCGCCTACATGGAAACCTGCGAAGAAGACGACGAGATCGCGCTGCGCATGGACGCCGGGCGCAAGGCGCTGCTGGCCCGTGGCGACGACGAGTTCGGCCCCTACCAGAGCCCGATGGAAGACGGCATGCAGCACTTCCACGAGTGGTACCGCACAGCGATGCACCCCACCAGCACCTGAGCACACGGGCAGAACGCTCTTGATTTGATAGCTGAATCACCAGCTTTCACTAAGGCCCAAGCCTGATTTGACTTAAAAAATACCGTGCAAGCCCTGTGGATGCTGCTGGCGGCCCTGATTTTCGCCACCATGGCGGTGTGTGTGAAGTTCGCCTCCATCCACTTCAACAGCGCCGAACTGGTTTTCTACCGTGGGCTGATCAGCACCGTGTTCATGCTGGTGTTGGCCCGCAGCACCGGCGTGCGCCTCGGCACCCCGGTGCCCGCCATGCACCTGTGGCGCAGCCTGCTGGGCGTGTTCGCCCTCGGTTCGTGGTTCTACGCGATTGCCGAACTCCCACTGGCCACCGCCATGACCCTGAACTACATGAGCAGCGTCTGGATCGCCGCCTTTCTGGTGGGCGGCAGCATCCTGCTCGGCCGCAACACCACACAAGGCGCACTGGTGCTCACCGTGCTGGCGGGGTTTGGTGGCGTGGTCATGGTGCTGCGCCCCACGCTGGACGACAACCAGCTCTTTGCCGGGCTGGTCGGCCTGCTGTCGGGCATTGGCACTGCGCTGGCCTACCTGCAGGTCACCGCGCTGGCCCGGGCGGGCGAGCCCGAAGCGCGCACCGTGTTTTATTTCGCGCTCGGCTCCATGGCGGTGGGCGCGGTGGCCCTGCTGTTCAGCGGCCTGTCGCCTTGGCCGGGCCAAGCCGCCTGGTGGCTGCTGCCTGTGGGCTTGCTGGCCTCGCTCGGTCAGCTGTGCATGACACGCGCCTACAGCCGTGGTCCGACGCTGCTGGTGGCCAACATGCAGTACGCTGGCATCGTGTTTGCGGCCGGCTACAGCCTGCTGCTGTTTGGCGATCGCATCGCGCCACTGGCCTGGGCCGGCATGGCCGTCATCGTGGCCAGTGGCATTGCCGCCACCATCCTGCGCGCCCGCAGCGTCCCCAACGCACCGGCCGAAGAACACACCTAGGAGACCCCTGTGTACACCACGCTCATTTCTGCCGAACAACTGCAGGCCCTGCAACAAGCAGGTCAGCCGCTGATGGTGTTTGACTGCAGCTTCGACCTGATGCAGCCCGAAGCTGGCCACCACCAGTACCTGGCATCGCACATCCCCGGAGCGGTCTACGCCCACCTCGACACCGCGCTCAGCGCCAAACACGGCGCGCCCGGTGCGGGCGGCGTGCTCACCGCCCATGAGGCCGACACCCCGGCCTCGGGCGGCCGCCACCCGCTGCCCAACCGCGAACGTTTCGCGGTCTGGCTCTCCAGCGTCGGCTTTGACAACGCCATGCAGGCGGTGGTGTATGACCGCAATGGCGCCAACTTCTGCGGCCGCCTGTGGTGGATGCTGCAGTGGGCAGGCCATGCCAACGTGGCGGTGCTCGACGGTGGCCTGCAAGCCTGGGCCGCCGCGGGCGGCCCAACCACCAGCGGCGAAGAGCCAGCGCACTTCCAGTCCAACTTCACCCTTGGGCCGGCACGGGTGCCACTGGCCACCACCACCCGCGTGCTGGCGCAACTCGGCCAGCCGGGCCAGACTGTGGTGGACGCGCGCGCCGCCCCCCGCTTCAAGGGCGAGGTGGAGCCACTGGACCCGGTGGCGGGCCACATCCCCGGCGCGCTCAACCGCCCGTTCAACCAGAACCTCGGCCCCGACGGCAAATTCAAACCACCGCAGCAACTGAAGGCCGAGTTCGAGGCCCTGCTCGCCGGCCGGGACCCGGCCACGGTGGTGCACCATTG
This sequence comes from Burkholderiaceae bacterium, assembly GCA_017848435.1. Lineage (GTDB taxonomy): Bacteria > Pseudomonadota > Gammaproteobacteria > Burkholderiales > Burkholderiaceae_C > PCRC01. Next base: position 21,901 of record JAFEHU010000004.1, read on the forward strand.
CGGCAGCGGCGTCAGCGCCGTGCCCAACCTGCTGGCCATGGCATTGGCTGGTCTCGGCACCACGCCGCTGTACGCCGGCAGCTGGAGCGAGTGGTGCAGCGACCCGGCCCGGCCCGTCGAGCGCGGCTGACCGGAGCCGGCTTCACACACCCGCGCTAAACTGCCGCCATGCCCCGCCAAGCCCACTTTCACAGCCCCTGGTCTGCTGCCGCCGCAAGCCTGTTGCTCGCGTTCAGCCTGTGCCTTGCCACGCCGCTGCACGCGCAGACGCCCAGCCCCAGCGCGCCGTCCCAGCTCAGCGCCGAACAGGTTCTCACCAACAAAAAAGCCCTCGGGCAGACCGCTGCCGCCGGCTGGCTGCTGCTGCTCGACGCGGGCGACTGGGGCGGCTCGTGGGAACGCGCCAGCCCGTCCTTCCGCAGCCTGGTACCGCTGCCGCAGTGGATGGACGGCGTGCCCCAGCTGCGCAAGCCGTTCGGGCGCTTCGTGGCGCGCAGCTTCGTGGAGTCCAACCACAAGACCAGCCTGCCCGGCCGCCCCCCGGGTGACTACGTGTCGTCGCGCTTCAGCACCGATTTTTCAGACAAGAAAGGGGTCAACGAGGTCGTGACCACCATGCTGGACCCCGATGGCCGCTGGCGCGTGATTGGTTACTTTGCGCAGTGAGCCTGTACCGCCGGCTGTCGGTTGATACACAGCTTCACACTTCTTCGCACACCGCGCGCAGCCCATTTACCCTGCGCGCCCACCATGAAGGCTCCAACACAAGGAGATCGTCATGGTCAAACAAGGATTCATCGCTGCCGCCATTGCCCTGGGCACCCTCGGTGCGCTGGGCACAGCGCCGGCTTCGGCCGCCGTGTCCGTGCAGGTGCAGGTTGCACCCCCTGCCCCACGGGTGGAATACGTGCCCGCACCTCGGCGCGGCCAGGTCTGGGCGCCCGGCTATTGGGACTGGCGTGGCAACCGCCATGTCTGGGTCGTTGGCCACTGGGTCAAGGAGCGTCCTGGCTACCGTTATGACGCACCGCGCTGGGTGCAAACCGGTGGTTACTGGCAACAGCAACAAGGGGGCTGGCACCGGGCCAACCAACGCCGGGGTGACCGCGATGGCGACGGTGTGCCCAACCGCTTCGACCAGCGCCCCAATAACCCCTACCTGCGCTGACCCACATCGGCCTGGCGCGGCAGTGCGTCAGGCCCCGAACGGGTCGACCGACAGCGGTTCGGGTGACAACAGGTCGCTCTGGTAGCCCTTCGTGCCCGGTGCCGGGCTGGACTTGGCAGTGCTGCGCGGGCTGCGGCCTTTGGGCACCGAGCCACCGGCCGCCGCAAAATTGATGGCCAGGGCATGCACCACCGCCGCCGTAATCTCGGCGCTGGTGATGCCAGCGCTGCTCACAATCTGGCGTGCGTAAGCCAACTGCTGCTGGGTCAAGGCGGCCGCGAACGCGACCCTGTTGAGATGCTCTTCGGAAAGAACCACCGGTTCCGACATGTTTACCCCTGTAGAGGCCCAAGTATGAACGAATCGCCATGGACGATACTGCGTTGGCTGTTCAACGTCAAAATCTTCCGCCATGGCGCGTGCGCAACCCCCTTTGGCCTGGCTTGCACCGGGTGAACCCTTCCCCGATGTCCGCACCGCCTGGCGGACTGGCAGCCCCGCGCCCGGCCTGCTGGCCGCCGGGGGCACGCTCGACACACCCACCTTGCTGAACGCCTACGCCCAAGGCATATTCCCCTGGTTTTCCGACGACCAGCCAGTGCTCTGGTGGAGCCCGGACCCGCGCATGGTGCTGCACACCGCCGAATTCCGGCTGCACCGCTCGCTGCGCAAAACCCTGGCCCGTTTCCGCGACACGCCAGGCTGCGAGGTCCGCATCGACCACGACTTCGCCACCGTGATCCAGGCCTGCGCCAGCATGCCGCGCGAAGGCCAGCCGGGTACCTGGATCGTCCCCGCGATGGTGGACGCCTACACGGCGCTGCACCGCGCGGGCCACGCCCACAGCGTGGAGTGCTGGGTCAACGGCGCACTGGTGGGGGGGCTGTACTGCGTCAACCTCGGCGGCGCGCTGTTCGGGGAGTCGATGTTCAGCCGGGCAAGCGACGCCTCCAAGATCGCGCTGGCCGCACTCGTCGCCGTCGCCCGGGCCTACGGTGTGGTGGCGATCGACTGCCAGCAGAACACCCGCCATCTGGCGTCCCTGGGCGCCCGTGAGATGGCCCGCGCGGACTTTGTGCAGCTTGTCGAGACCGCCTTGCAGCGCCCCGCCCCACAGTGGCAATTCGAGCCGATATACTGGAATCAACTTCTTCGAGACCCGGCGTGACGCACCTCAAAGACCTCCCGTTCCAGACCCTGCAGTTCTATGCCACGGCCCCCTACCCGTGCAGCTACCTGCCAGACCGCCAGGCACGCTCCCAGGTGGCCACCCCCAGCCACCTGATCAACAACGACGCCTACTCCAACCTGCTTGCAACCGGCTTCCGGCGCAGCGGCATGTTCACCTACCGCCCCTACTGCGACGGCTGCCAGGCCTGCGTGCCACTGCGGGTGCCGGTGGCCAGCTTCCAGCCCACCCGCAGCCAGCGGCGCTGCTGGAAGGACCACAGCCACCTGCAGGCGCGGGCACTGCGCCTGTGTTTTGTGCCAGAGCACTACCAGCTCTACCTGCGCTACCAGAACGGCCGGCATGCCGGCGGTGGTATGGACCAGGACAGCATCGACCAGTACACCCAGTTCCTGCTGCAAAGCCGCGTCAACTCCCGGCTGGTGGAGTTCCGCGACACCACAGAAGACGGCAGCCCCGGCACACTGCGCATGGTCTCCATCGTCGATGTGCTGAACGAGGGCATCTCCGCCGTCTACACCTTCTACGAGCCTGACGCCACCGCCAGCTACGGCACCTTCAGCATCCTGTGGCTGATCGAACAGGCACGGCGGCTGGAACTGCCGCATGTCTACCTCGGCTACTGGATCCGCGAGAGCCCCAAAATGGCCTACAAAGCGCGCTTTGCACCGCACGAAGTGTTGCGCGATGGCGTCTGGTCCACCCACAACACCGCAGGCACAGCCGGCGGTTGAATTTCACAAAGTAAAATCAGGGCTCTCCATTCCACGCAAGCAGGCATGAAAAAGAACGACGGTTCCGCACCCGCCAGACCGGCCATCCAGGTCATCGAGCGGGTGTTTTTGCTGATGGACGTGCTGGCCTCGCGCGAACAGGCGATTTCACTGAAAGAGCTGAGCGAGAAAACCGGGTTGCACCCGTCCACCGCCCACCGCATCCTGAACGACCTGACGATCGGCCGCTACGTCGACCGGCCCGAAGCCGGCAGCTACCGCCTCGGCATGCGCTTGCTGGAACTGGGCAACCTGGTCAAGGCGGGCCTCAACGTGCGCGACGCGGCACTGAGCCCGATGCGCGAACTGCACCGGTTGATCCAGCAGCCGGTCAACCTGAGCCTGCGCCAGGGCGATGAGATCGTCTACGTGGAACGCGCCTACAGCGAGCGCTCCGGCATGCAGGTGGTGCGGGCCATCGGTGGGCGGGCCCCCCTGCATTTGACCTCGGTTGGCAAACTGTTCCTCGCGGTGGATGACCCACTGCGGGTGCGGGCCTACGCCACACGCACAGGTCTGCATGGCCAGACGCGCAACAGCATCACCCAGCTGCCAGCGCTGGAACGCGAACTGACGCAAGCCCGTCTGCATGGTGTGGCACGCGACAACGAAGAACTGGAACTGGGGGTGCGCTGCATGGCCGCCGGCATTTACGACGACCACGGCAAGCTGGTGGCAGGCCTGTCGATTTCTGCCCCCGCCGACCGGCTGGACGAAGGCTGGCTGGCCAAACTCAAGGCCACCGCCAGCGAGATTTCACTGGCCTTGGGCCACGCGCCTCAACAAGCTTAAGAGACCTGCGCTCGGGTCAACCCGAAACGCGCTTGATCGCCGGGTTGGTCACGGGGGTAAGTGGACCGGGGTTGGCCTCCACCCAGCGGCGCACGCGCTCGGCGTCACCCAGGCGGCTGTACTTGCCAATGGAGTCCAGAAACACCATGATCAGTTTGCGGCCAGCCACCTTGGTCTGCATCACCAGGCATTGCCCGGCTTCGGAGATGTAGCCAGTTTTTTGCAGCCCAATGTCCCACTGCGGGCTGCTCACGAGGCGGTTGGTGTTGTTGAACTGCAGCGTACGGCGTCCCACCGCCACCTGGTGGCCGGGCGAGGTGGACAGTTCGCTCAGCGTCGCGTTCTTGGACGAGACGCTGACCAGAATGGCCAGGTCCTGGGCGCTGGACTGGTTGTTGCTCGACAGCCCGGTCGGCTCCACGTAGCGGGTGTCCTTCATGTTCAGCAACGCCGCCTTGGCGTTCATCAGGTTCACAAAGGTCGACAGACCACCCGGGTAGGTGCGGCCCAGCGCGTGGGCGGCGCGGTTCTCGCTGCTCATCAGGGCGAGGTGCAACAGCTCACCACGGCTCAGGCTCGTGCCGACGCGCAGGCGCGAGCGGCTGCCCTTTTCAGTGTCCACATCGTCCTGGGTGATGGTGATCATCTCGTCCATCGGCAGGTTGCCTTCACTGACGATCAGCCCCGTCATCAGCTTGGTGAGCGAGGCAATTGGCAGCACGGCAGAGTCGTTCTTGCTGAACAGCACTTCCTGCGTGTCCTGGTCAACGATCAGCACCGAACTGGAACGCAGGTCCAGCGCGTCCGAGGTGCCGTGCAAGCCGGCGAGTTGCCCGAAAGAAGGCTTGGGGGGCACCACAGCGCGGCGCGTGCTGGCCTGAATGCGCTGGGAACCGCGGACGCTGACAGCGGCGACCCGGGGCTTGGCCGGTTTGCGCGCCACGGTCCGGCTGGACTTGCTGATCTGTGATTTTTTAGCAACAGTGCGTGCCGGTTCTTTGGCGCTGGCGGGGGCCACGGCCATGGTGGCAAGAAGGCATACCGCTGCAAACAGGCTGGTCAATCGGGTCATGGCACGGTGCATCAGTGGTTCTCCGCAGGCGCCGGTGGTCGGCTGTGACAGAGTGTATCCAAACAGAAAATGTCGCGCAAGATCAAAGACTTGCGCGACATAGCTAAAGAAACAAAAATCAGGTAAAGATGGCGCTGTGCCTCACCCTTGTGCAGCCACCCGGTCGGCTGTGCTGTGCAGCTTGTTCAGCGCACTGAGGTAAGCCTTGGCGGACGCCACGATGATGTCCGGGTCAGCGCCGACCCCATTCACCACCCGGCCGCTGTTTTGTAATCGCACCGTCACTTCGCCCTGGCTCTCGGTAGAACCGCTGATGGCGTTCACCGAATAGAGCACCATTTCCGCGCCGCTTTTGACGTGCGCCTCGATGGCCTTGAGGGACGCGTCGACCGGCCCGTTGCCGTCGGACACGCTTTTGACTTCTTCGCCATTGGCGGTGAACACCACCGTAGCCTGGGGCCGTTCGCCAGTTTCGCTGTGCTGCGACAGCGAGACAAACGCGTACTGCTCTTTTTCGTGGGTCACGCTTTCGTCGCTGACGAGCGCGAGGATGTCCTCGTCAAAGATCTCGCTCTTGCGGTCGGCCAGTTCCTTGAACTTGGCAAAGGCGGTGTTGGCCTCGGCCTCGCTCTGCAGCTGGATGCCCAGGTCCTGCAAACGCTGCTTGAAGGCGTTGCGGCCGCTCAACTTGCCGAGCACGATCTTGTTGGCGCTCCAACCCACGTCTTCGGCGCGCATGATCTCGTAGGTGTCGCGTGCCTTGAGCACGCCGTCCTGGTGGATGCCGGAAGCATGGGCGAACGCATTGGCACCCACCACCGCCTTGTTGGGCTGCACCACAAAACCGGTGGTCTGGCTGACCATGCGGCTGGCGGCCACAATGTGCTGGGTGTCGATGTTCAGGCCCAGGCCGAAGTAGTCGCGCCGGGTCTTGACCGCCATCACCACCTCTTCCAGCGAGCAGTTGCCGGCCCGTTCACCCAGGCCGTTGATGGTGCACTCGATCTGGCGTGCGCCACCAATTTTCACACCCGCCAGCGAGTTGGCCACCGCCATGCCGAGGTCGTTGTGGCAATGCACCGACCAGATCGCCTTGTCGGAATTGGGCACCCGTTCACGCAAGGTCTTGATGAAGTTGCCGTACAGCTCAGGCACCGCATAACCGACGGTGTCGGGCACGTTGATGGTGGTCGCGCCTTCGGCAATCACCGCCTCGATCACGCGGCACAGGAAATCCACATCGCTGCGGTAACCGTCTTCCGGACTGAACTCCACATCACCCACCAGGTTGCGGGCAAAACGCACCGCCTGTTTGGCCTGCTCGAACACCTGGTCGCGCGTCATGCGCAGCTTCTTCTCCATGTGCAGTTCGCTGGTGGCAATGAAGGTGTGGATGCGCGAGCGGGGAGCGCCTTTGAGCGCTTCGGCGGCGCGTGAAATGTCGCGGTCGTTGGCGCGCGACAGCGAGCAGACCGTGGAGTCCTTGATGTTGTTCGCCACCAGTTGCACCGCTTCAAAGTCACCGTTCGAGCTGGCAGCAAAACCGGCTTCGATCACGTCCACGCGCAGGCGCTCCAGCTGGCGGGCGATGCGCAGCTTTTCGTCCTTGGTCATGGACGCGCCGGGCGACTGTTCGCCATCGCGCAATGTGGTGTCAAAAATGATCAATTGGTCTGACATTTGAATGCTCCTTGTCGCTGCTGACTCATCCACAACCCGAAAACCGGAAACACAAAGAAAAAGGCCCGTTGCGGATGCATACGGGCCTTTTGGGAATGTGCGCTCGCGCTACTGATCCCGCCCGTCTTGGCGTAGCAGCAGTAGTGCCAGCAGAAATTTGTTCATGGGTGCAATGTAGCACATGCGTGAACGGCGTGTGTGTCCGTGGTGCGGCACAACGTCACGCCCGCTGCTCATTTGTGCAGCCCACGCTCTTCCGGTTCGTCGGTCGACGTGCTGATCACGCTGGTGCGCAAGCCCTTGGCGCGGCGCCAGACGTAAATCACGTAGCCGCTCAAGCCGTAGCAGATGAACAAGCCGAACAACACCGTGGGCGGGTGGATGTTGATCACCGCAATGCCCACCGCGATCGCCACAATCACAACGAAGGGCACACTCCTCTTCATCTGCACGTCCTTGAAGCTGTAGAACGGCAGGTTGGTCACCATGGTGAGCCCGGCGAACAAGGCAAGCGCAAACATTGGCCACGCCACATCCCCCCCGCCGAAACCGGTTTCGGTCACGATCCAGATGAAGCCCGCCATCAGCGCCGCCGCCGCTGGTGACGGCAGGCCCTGGAAATAGCGTTTGTCCACCACGCCGGTGTTCACGTTGAAACGGGCCAAACGCAAGGCCGCGCAAGCGCAGTACACGAACGCGGCCATCCAGCCCCAACGGCCCAGTCCCTTGAGCGACCACTCGTAGGCGATCAGCGCCGGCGCTGCACCAAACGACACCATGTCGGCCAGCGAATCCATCTGTTCACCGAATGCACTCTGGGTGTTGGTCATGCGGGCCACGCGGCCGTCCAGGCTGTCCAGCACCATGGCGCAGAAAATACCGACTGCCGCCATGTCAAAACGGGCGTTCATCGCCATCACCACCGCGTAAAAACCGCCAAACAGCGCGGCCAGGGTGAACAGGTTGGGCAACACGTAAATGCCCTTGCGGGGTTTGCGCGCCACGGGAGCGTCATCGGCGTCCAAAGGCTCCTGGGGACCGTTTTCATCCATAAATATGCGCTAAGCCTTAGTTAAATCTTGATGGTTAGCTATATTTTTAATAGCAAATCAAAGTATTCCACCGGCACCTTGAGGTGCTCCATCCTGACGCAGTGTAAGCCAGCAGGGTTGGCGCCACCAAAAGCAAAGGCCACCGAAGGTGGCCTTTGCGAAACGCCAGGGGCATGGTGTTGCCCTGGCGTTGGACTGTGGTCAGTTGCGGGTCTGGTCAACCAGCTTGTTCTTGGCGATCCAGGGCATCATGGCACGCAGCTTGGCACCCACCACCTCAATCTGGTGCTCGGCGGTCAGGCGGCGGCGGGCGGTCATGCCGGGGTAGCCGGTGCGGCCTTCCAGGATGAACATCTTGGCGTATTCACCGGTCTGGATGCGCTTCAATGCGTTGCGCATGGCTTCGCGGCTCTCGGCGTTGATGACTTCGGGGCCGGTCACGTACTCGCCGTACTCGGCGTTGTTCGAGATCGAGTAGTTCATGTTGGCGATGCCGCCTTCATAGATCAGGTCGACGATCAGCTTCAGTTCGTGCAGGCACTCGAAATAGGCCATTTCGGGGGCGTAGCCGGCTTCCACCAGCGTCTCGTAACCCATCTTGATCAGTTCCACCGCGCCGCCGCACAAGACGGCCTGCTCGCCGAACAGGTCGGTCTCGGTTTCTTCCTTGAAGTTGGTCTCAATGATGCCGGCCTTGCCGCCACCGTTGGCCATGGCGTAGCTCAGTGCCAGGTCACGGGCCTTGCCGGTCTTGTCCTGGTGCACCGCCACCAGGTGGGGCACGCCGCCGCCCTGGGTGTAGGTGTTGCGCACGGTGTGGCCAGGGGCCTTGGGCGCGACCATCCAGACGTCCAGATCGGCACGCGGCACGACCTGGTTGTAGTGCACGTTGAAACCATGGGCAAAGGCCAGCGAAGCGCCTTGCTTGATGTTGGGTTCGACGTTGTTCTTGTAGACGCCGGCGATGTCTTCGTCGGGCAGCAGGATCATGACCACGTCGGCGGCCTTGACCGCGTCGTTGACTTCCAGCACGTTCAGGCCGGCCTTGCCAACCTTGTCCCACGACGCGCCACCCTTGCGCAGGCCGACCACGACCTTGACGCCGCTGTCGTTCAGGTTCTGCGCGTGCGCATGGCCTTGCGAGCCGTAGCCGATGATGGCAACCGTCTTGCCTTTGATCAGGCTCAGGTCACAGTCCTTGTCGTAAAAAACCTTCATGGTCACTCCTGTTGAAATTTGGTGGGGTTGGTGAAGAAAAGCGCGTTCAGACGCGCAGAATGCGTTCGCCGCGGCCGATGCCGCTGGAGCCGGTACGCACCGTTTCCAGGATAGCGCTGCGGTCAATGGCTTCCAGGAAAGCGTCGTTCTTGGCCTGGGTGCCGGTCAGCTCAATGGTGTAGCTCTTCTCGGTCACGTCGATGATGCGGCCGCGGAAAATGTCGGCCATGCGCTTCATTTCCTCGCGCTCTTTGCCAACCGCGCGCACCTTGACCATCATCAGCTCGCGCTCGGTGTAGGCGCCTTCGGTCAGGTCAACGACCTTGACCACCTCGATCAGGCGGTTGAGGTGCTTGGTGATCTGCTCGATGACGTCTTCAGAACCGTGGGTCTGGATCGTCATGCGCGACAGGCTGGGGTCTTCGGTCGGCGCGACCGTCAGGCTCTCGATGTTGTAACCACGGGCCGAAAACAGGCCCACCACGCGGGACAGCGCGCCAGGCTCGTTTTCCAGCAGAACGGCAATGATGTGTTTCATATCGTGTGATTCCTCTTTTCGCCGCCCTCCCCCTGCACCGGTAAGCGCAGGGCTTGGCGGACAATAGATTCGTCCAAATTAAGGTGAAAAACAAGGTTCGTACCGAACCTTGCCCTTGGGTTTAAAGGTCTTCTGATCCCAGCAGCATCTCGGTGATGCCCTTGCCAGCCTGCACCATCGGGAACACGTTCTCGGTGGGGTCGGTGCGGAAGTCCATGAACACGGTGCGGTCCTTCAGCTTGCGGGCTTCGCGCAGCGCGGGTTCCACGTCCTGCGGGCGTTCGATCAGCATGCCCACATGGCCATAGGCCTCGGCCAGCTTCACGAAGTTGGGCAACGCGTCCATGTAGCTGTGGCTGTAGCGGCCTTCGTAGTCGAGCTCCTGCCACTGGCGCACCATGCCGAGGTAGCGGTTGTTCAGCGAGATCACCTTGATCGGCGTGTTGTACTGCAGGCAGGTGGACAGTTCCTGGATGCACATCTGCACCGAGCCTTCGCCGGTGATGCAGAACACCTCGCTGTCGGGCTTGGCGAGCTTGATGCCCATGGCGTAGGGAATGCCCACGCCCATGGTGCCCAAGCCGCCGGAATTGATCCAGCGGCGCGGCTCGTCAAAGCGGTAAAACTGCGCGGCCCACATCTGGTGCTGGCCCACGTCGGACGTGATGTAGGTGTCGGCGTCCTTGGTCATGTTCCACAGCGTCTCGACGACGTACTGCGGCTTGATGACTTCCTTGTTGTTGCGATCGTACTTCAGGCAGTCGCGCTTACGCCAGCCTTCGATGGTGTCCCACCAGCCGCCCAGCGCATCGGCGTCCGGCTTCAGACCCGATTCCTTGATCATGGCGATCAGTTCGGTCAGCACGTCTTTCACGTCGCCGACGATGGGGATGTCGACCTTGACGCGCTTGGAAATGCTCGACGGGTCGATGTCGATGTGGACGATCTTGCGGTCGTTCTGCGCAAAATGCTTGGGGTTGCCGATCACGCGGTCGTCAAAACGCGCGCCCACTGCCAGCAGCACGTCGCAGTTTTGCATCGCGTTGTTGGCTTCCACCGTGCCGTGCATGCCCAGCATGCCCAGGAATTTGCGGTCACTGGCGGGGTAGGCGCCCAGGCCCATCAGCGTATTGGTGCAGGGGTAGCCCAGCATGTCCACCAGTGTGCGCAGTTCTGCCGACGCATTGCTCAGCAGCACACCGCCGCCGGTGTAGATGTAGGGCCGCTTGGCGTTCATCAGCAGCTGCAGCGCTTTGCGGATCTGGCCACCGTGGCCCTTGCGCACCGGGCTGTAGGAGCGCATTTCCACACTCTCAGGGTAGCCGGCGTAGGGCGTCTTGTTGAACGAGATGTCTTTCGGAATGTCCACCACCACAGGGCCGGGGCGACCGGTGCGGGCGATGTGGAAGGCCTTTTTCATGGTCTCGGCCATCAGCCGCACATCCTTCACCAGGAAGTTGTGCTTGACGATGGGGCGGGTGATGCCAACCGTGTCGCATTCCTGGAACGCGTCCAGCCCAATCGCGTGCGATGGCACCTGCCCGGTGATGATCACCATCGGGATGCTGTCCATGTAGGCGGTGGCGATGCCGGTGATCGCGTTCGTCACGCCGGGGCCGGAGGTCACCAGCGCCACACCCACGTCGCCGGTGGCGCGGGCATAGCCGTCGGCCGCGTGCACGGCGGCCTGCTCATGGCGCACCAGCACGTGCTGGATCGTGTCCTGCTTGTAGAACGCGTCGTAGATGTGCAACACAGCACCACCCGGGTAACCCCAGACGTACTTGACGTTTTCGGCCTGCAGGGCCTTGATGAGGATTTCGGCACCACGCAGCTCGGGCACTGCAGCGGTTGCAGACGCGGCGGCGGCCGAAGCGATTTCAGCTTTTGAGATTTCCATGATCAACCTTTGCGATTTTCTCTGACGAAAAACCTTGGGTGCTTCTTCGCAAGCCCTTGTGGAACTGCGTTGAAACTTGAGGCCAAAAGCCATGGGCAGGCTGATTTGCTGCCGGACTGTGACCCGTTTGCCTTTGATTTGCAACGCGCATTATCGCACTGGAATGGCAAGGCCCCACCAACACGCGGTACAACCGGTGCCCAGGCGGTGCCATAATCGCCTCAATAAAGATGGAGCCGGAAAGTGACCGTCTCCGCACCGGCAACCCGATTGCCGTCACTGTTGCACTTCCGCCCCCCTCTCTTGGCCACCGAAAAAGAACTCTCGGACTTCCTCAAAAGCGTTGAAAAGCGAGCCTTCAAGCGCTCGTTTTACCATGTGCGGGACGAAGAGGCAGCGCTCGACATCGTGCAGGACAGCATGATGAAACTGGCCGAGCACTACGGGGACAAGCCGCCGCAAGAACTGCAAATGCTGTTCCAGCGCATTCTCTCCAACTGCACCCTGGACTGGTTTCGGCGCCGCAAGACCCGCAATGCGCTGTTTTCCAACATGAGCGACTTTGAGTCGGCCGGTGACGATGGAGAATTTGACCTGTTGGAAACTCTTTCCTCACTGGACGACTCCCAACAAGGCGAAAGCGCCCAATCCGTCACGGAACGGGCCCAAGTCTTGCGTGGGATTGAAGTGGAAATCGAGAAATTGCCAGGCCGTCAACGGGAAGCCTTCATGATGCGTTATTGGGAAGAGTTGGACGTTGCCGAAACCGCTGCCGCCATGGGGTGTTCAGAAGGCAGTGTCAAGACACACTGCTCACGCGCCGTCGCCGCTCTCAGCCAGGCACTGAAAGCCAAGGGAATCCATTTATGAGCTACACACGTCAACACCAGGCAGACATCCTGCAAGACCGCATCGGCATGAAGGTCGCGGCCCACCTGTCGGCAGGAGCAGATGCCCTGCCGTACGAGATCTCCGAGCGCCTGCGTGCGGCCCGCACCCAAGCGCTGGCGCAGCGCAAGCGCGCGGTGATGGCCACCCGCCCCGTGCTCATCGCCGCTGGTGGCGCTGCGGTGCTGGGCGGTGACGACAGCGGCTGGGGCCTGTGGGGCCGGCTCGCCGCTGCATTGCCAGTCATGGCTCTGGTGGTTGGCATGGTGGTGATCAATGTGGTGCAGGACGACAACCGCGCCAATGAACTGGCTGAAATTGACGTCGCCCTCCTGACCGACGACCTGCCCCCTTCCGCCTACGCTGACCCCGGCTTTCTGCAGTTCCTGCGCCGTGGCCCGGTGAGCGACCAGCCCACGGCCGAACAGTAAACAGGCAAGTCAACAGGTCGATGGCGGGTTTGATTTTTCCAGACCACATGGCTTTTTTTGCCCGGACGCTGGCCGCGCTGTTGGTGCTGACCTGGGTGTCAGCAGGCCCACTGTTTGCCCAAGCTCTGGCACCTGCCAGCACACCGGCATCTGCCACCAAAAAACCCCAATCCCCCACCGCTGGCCCCACTTGGCAGCAGCTCAGCCCTGCCCAACGCCGTGCGCTGGCCCCGCTGTCCAGTGGCTGGAATGCCATCAGCGAGCCTCAAAAGAGCAAATGGCTGGCGCTGTCGCAAAACTTCGCCAAGTTGTCGGAAGTCGAACAGGCCAAGCTGCATGACCGCATGACGGAGTGGACTGTCCTCAGCCCGCAGCAACGCACCCGGGCCCGGTTGAACTTTGCCGAAACCAAAGACCTGACGCCCGAGGAGAAGGAAGCCCGCTGGCAGGCCTACCAGGCGTTGAGCAGCGACGAAAAAAAGAGCCTGGCACGCGCTGCATCGCCCAGCCTGCGGGGTGCCGCCGCTGCCGTCAAACCCGTCCCGGCTTACAAACTGGCCACCACACCGGCCCGCCCACCCGCCAGCGCACCGGACGCCGACGTCACCACGCCGATACGGCCCCGCGTGCTCCTGGGCACCAGCCAACTCAACAAAAACACCTTGCTGCCCAAGCCTGCAGCCTCTGCCCCCCAACGCCCCTGAGCCACCGGCGGGCCGGGGTCCGGGCGCCTCCCCCTAAAATTAGAACAACAAGATGGTGTTGCCCTTGGAAAATAGCCGCGTGTCTGCCCCCCCACTGAACGTTCCCAGCCTGCGCCGCCGCATGGCCTGCTGGCTCTACGAAGGCATGCTGATGTTCGGCGTGGTGTTCCTCGCCGGTTATTTGTTCAGCACGCTGAGCCAAACCCGTAACGCGCTGGACAACCGCCACGCCTTGCAGGCCTTCTTGTTCCTGATCTTTGGCATCTACTTCACCTGGTTCTGGGCCAAGGGCCAGACACTGGCGATGAAAACCTGGAACATCCGCGTGGCAAGCCCTGCAGGCTTGGCCATCAGCCAGCCCCGGGCACTGTGGCGCTATGTGCTGAGCTGGCTTTGGCTGCTGCCGCCGCTGGCAGTGGTCTACCCATTCCAGTTGTCAGGCGGTGAAACGGCGGTGATCGTCCTGGGCTGGGTCGCTGTGTATGCACTGCTGAGCCGATTCCACCCGGAAAAACAGTTTCTGCACGACGCGTTGGCGGGCACGCGGCTGGTGACGTCGCTCCCGATGGGCAAATGACCGGACGGGCACTCACCGTAGCTTCATAAAGCCAGGCAACAATCCCGCCATGCCAGCGCCCACCAACCCCGCCGACGTCAATCCACAAAAACACCGCACCGGCCTGAGCCGCATCGTGCACGCGGGCGGCTACTCCATGGAGGGCCTGCGCGCAGGCTGGCACGAGACCGCGTTCCGCCAGGAAGTGATGGCGGCGATGATCATGGTGCCCACGGCCTTCTGGCTCGGACAGTCCTGGGTGGAGGTGGCACTGCTGGCCGGCTCGGTGCTGATCGTGATGATCGTGGAGTTGCTCAACACAGGCATTGAAACTGCCATCGACCGCATCGGGCCCGAATGGCACGACCTGTCCAAACGTGCCAAGGACATGGGCAGCGCGGCGGTGCTGCTGAGCCTGCTGCTGTGCGGCGGCATCTGGGCGGCGGCCTTGCTCCATCGGTTCACATGACACCGGCGTTTTCCATTTGCGTCTACTGCGGTTCGCGCAGCGGCAACGACACCGCATTTACCGAGGTGGCGCGGGCAACCGGCCACTGGATCGGTGCCCACGGCGGGCAACTGGTGTACGGCGGCGGCCGCAACGGGCTGATGGGTGTGGTGGCCGACGCGGCGCTGGCGGCTGGCGCGCGTGTGACCGGCATCATCCCGGCGTCCATGGTGGAAAAGGAATGGGCCCACACCGGCTGCACCGACCTGCAGGTGGTGGACACGATGCACGAGCGCAAGCGGCGGATGGCCGAACAGGCCGACGCCTTTGTTGCTTTGCCGGGCGGCATTGGCACGCTGGAAGAGTTTTTCGAAGCCTGGACCTGGCGCCAGCTCGGCTACCACGACAAGCCGGTGGGCCTGCTCAACCTGAATGGCTATTACGACAGCCTGCTCGCCTTCCTGCGCGGCTCGGTGGGGCAGGATTTCATGGCACCGTGGCAGATGGACCTGATCCGCACCGGTGACTCGGTGCCGGAGCTGCTGGCCGGGCTGGTGCAGGACGCCGGCATGGCGCCCGCCGCACAACTCGCCAATTTGTGAGCCGGGCGGCTCAGACCGCCGTTTCGTCCAGCTCGCCGGTCCGAATGCGCACGACGCGTTCCACGCTGGTGATGAAAATCTTGCCGTCACCGATCTTGCCGGTGCGGGCGGCACGGATGATGGCTTCCACGCAGCGGTCCACATCACCGGTCTTCACCACCACCTCGATCTTGACCTTGGGCAGGAAGTCGACCACGTACTCGGCACCACGGTACAGCTCGGTGTGGCCTTTCTGGCGGCCAAAGCCCTTGACCTCGGTCACGGTCAGGCCGGTCACACCGCAGTCGGCCAGCGCTTCGCGCACTTCTTCGAGCTTGAACGGTTTGATGATGGCGGTGATTTGTTTCATCGGGTCTCCCTTGTTGGTCTGCGCGCGGCTCAGGCGCGGAATTTGTTGGTAATAGGATAACGCCAATCCTTGCCAAAGCTGCGGTGCGTTACCCGAATGCCCACAGGGGCCTGCCGGCGTTTGTACTCGTTGATGCGAATCAGCCGGGTCACGCGCTCAACCACCGCGCGGTCAAAACCAGCCGCGATGATGTCTTCGGCGCTCTGGTCGTTCTCCATAAAACGTTCCAGAATCGCGTCCAGCACCTCGTAGGGCGGCAGGCTGTCCTGGTCGGTCTGGTCGGGGCGCAGCTCAGCGCTGGGCGGACGGGTGATGATGCGCTCGGGAATCGGGTTCGCGCCGGTGTCATACGGGTCATGGGCGTTGCGCCAGTGCGCGAGCTTGAACACCGTGGTCTTGGCCAGGTCCTTGATGGCGGCAAAACCGCCGGCCATGTCGCCGTACAGCGTGCAGTAGCCGGTGGCCATTTCGCTCTTGTTGCCGGTGGTCAGCACAATGCTGCCGAACTTGTTGGACAGCGCCATCAGCAGCGTGCCACGAATGCGGGCCTGGATGTTTTCTTCGGTCGTGTCTTCGGCCAGGCCTTTGAATTCGCTGGCCAACGAGGTCTTGAAGGCCTCGAACTCGGGCACGATGGAAATTTCGTCGTAGCGCACGCCCAGACGCTGGGCCATCTCGCGCGCGTCAATCCAGCTGATGTCTGCCGTGTAGGGCGACGGCATCATCACCGTGCGCACCCGGTCTTTGCCCAGCGCATCTACCGCAATCGCCAGCACCAACGCCGAGTCGATGCCGCCCGACAAGCCCAAAATGGCCCCCGGAAAGCCGTTTTTGCCGATGTAGTCGCGCACGCCCAGCACCAGCGCGGCCCACAAATCGGCCTCGGGGGTGGGTTCAGGCAACACCTCCGCGGCGAACTCAAGCACGCCACCAATCGATTCAACCTGAACTTCAACGAGTTTTTCTTCAAAACTCGGGGCCCGGCAGGCGACCGAGCCATCGGCATTCAGCGCGAACGACCGGCCTTCAAACACCACCTCGTCCTGGCCGCCCACGAGGTGGGCGTAAATCAGCGGCAGGCCGCAGTCCAGCACCCGCTCGCGCATGGTCTGCTCGCGTTCGTCGCCCTTGCCCACATGAAAAGGCGAGGCGTTGACGACTGCCAGCAGCTCCGCCCCCGCCTCCTTGGCCAGCCAGGCCGGCGCCTCGAACCAGGCGTCTTCGCAGATCAACAGGCCCACCTTCACGCCACCGGCCTCAAACACGCACACCCCTTCACCGGGGGTGAAGTAACGACGTTCGTCGAACACCTGGTAGTTGGGCAACTCGCGTTTGGCGTAAGTGGCCAGCACCTCGCCTTCGCGCAACACGCTGGCCGCGTTGAAGCGCTGCTGAACCGCCACCGACCGGGTGCGGCTGCCGCCCCCCGTGGGGTGGCCCACCACCACCACCATGTCTTTTAGACCCGCCAGCGCGCTGGCCACGGTTTTCACGGCATCATCACAGGCCGCGATGAACGCGGGGCGCAGGAACAGGTCTTCGGCGGCGTAGCCGCAGATCGACAACTCCGGCGTTAACAACAGCTGTGCGCCGTTGGCATGGGCCGTGTGCGCAGCGTCAATGATTTTTTGCGCATTGCCGGCCAGGTCGCCCACCACGAAGTTGAGCTGGGCAATGCAAATTCTGAGCGTCATGGGGTCTGTGAACAATAACTCAAACGATTATGTCACCCGGGTCTTCGCGTCCCCGGCCGACATCACTGCGGCCGACTGGGACGCGTTGCTGGCACGGCAACCCAACGCCTCGCCCTTCATGCGGCATGCCTACCTGCTGGCGCTGCACGCCAGCGGCAGCGCCACACCCGCCACCGGCTGGACGCCGGCATTCGTCACGCTGTGGCGCAACAACACCTTGCACGCCGCCTGCGCGCTGTACCTGAAAGACCATTCGTACGGCGAATACGTGTTCGACTGGGCCTGGGCCAACGCCTACGAGCAGCACAGCCTGGCCTACTACCCCAAGGCCGTCGCGGCGGTGCCTTTCACACCGGTGCCGGGGGCGCGCTTGCTGGCCGTTGACACGGCAGCGCGGCAAGCGCTGGTTCACGCACTGGTCGGTTGGTGCGGAGAACATAAGTTGTCTTCATTGCACTTGCTGTTTGCCAACGACGAGGACGTGGCTGCCTGCACAGCAGAAAAGCTGATGCTCCGCCACACCGTCCAGTTCCACTGGAAGAACGCCAACTACCCCGACTTCGACCATTTTCTCGCCACCCTGAGCCAGGAAAAACGCAAGAAAATCCGCCAGGAGCGGCGCAAGGTGGCCGACGCGGGCGTGCAATTCCGCTGGTCCCTTGGCCAAGACATTGCCGCCGCCGACTGGGACTTTTTCTACCGCTGTTACGAACGCACCTACCGCGAACACGGCAACCCACCCTACCTCAACCGCGACTTCTTCCAGCGCATGGCGGACACCATGCCCCAGCACTGGCTGCTGTTCGTGGCTGAACGGAACGGTCAGCCGATTGCTACAAGTTTAATAGCACTGTCGCAAGACTTCACTGAGGCCCAAGACCAATTGGGCATAAAAAATGACGGCTCACCCCATAGGGAGGTCGCCTACGGCCGTTATTGGGGTGCCCTGGAGCGGGTGGACTGCCTGCACTTCGAGGCCTGTTACTACCAGCCGCTGGCCTGGTGCATTGAACACGGCGTGCAGCGTTTTGAGGGCGGCGCCCAGGGCGAACACAAAATGGCCCGCGCGCTGATGCCGGTCAAAACCACCTCGGCCCACTGGCTGGCCCACCCGGCGTTTGCCGACGCGGTCGAGCGTTTTCTGGAACGCGAAGGCCAGGGCATCACCCACTACCTGGACCACCTGGGCGAACGCAGCCCGTTCCGGCAGGCGTGAGCGTCCCCGGCGCGACAAAAACCCAGACCGCCGACTCTAAAAAGCAGAGCCAGCTCCCCACCAAAACGCTCGGGCCTGGTGTCCAATTCGGGCACCGAGTGAATCTGTGTTTCTGCACAGCGACTGCCATGCCCGTTTCCCGAACCGCCCGCACCCCAGCCCAGGCCACCGTTGCGCCCCAGGACATCCTGCCCCCCAGCGCCTGGCTGGTCGCACTGGAGTTCCGGGCGTTCTGGGAGTTTGGCGCGGTGCTGCCGAGTTGGCCGGTGCTGCAGCGGGCACCTGCGGGCGACGGCCGCACGGTCATCGTTTTCCCCGGCCTGTCGGCCAATGACACCACCACCCTGCCGCTGCGCCGCTACCTGCAAAGCCTCAACTACAACCCGCAGGGCTGGGACCAGGGCTTTAATTTCGGCCCGCGTGCCGGCGTGCTGGAAGCCGCTGTTCGCCAACTGCAGGTCGCGGCAGACGCCAGCGGCCAGCCGGTGAGCATGGTCGGCTGGAGCCTGGGTGGCATTTACGCCCGCGAATTGGCCAAACTGATGCCGGAACTGGTGCGCGACGTGGTCACGCTGGGCACACCGTTCTCAGGCTCACCGCGCAGCACCAACGCCTGGCGGCTCTACGAACTCACCAGTGGCCGCGACAGCCACCGGGAAATGGAACAACGCGACCTGCCAACCGCCCCGCCGGTGCCCACGACCTCCGTGTTCTCACGCACCGACGGCATCGTCGCCTGGCAAGGCAGCCAGCAGGCGCCCAGCACAACCAACCCGCACACCGAAAACGTCGAGGTGGTGGCCAGCCACTTCGGCATCGGGCTCAACCCCAGTGCCTGGTGGGTGGTGGCCGACCGGCTGGCGCAGCCGGTGGGGCAGTGGCGCCCGTTTGAGCGCAAGAACGGTCTGCATGGGCTGATCTTCCCGGACCCGCAGCGTTGACCACACCATGAAAAAAGCCGCTGGGTCCAGCGGCTTTTTTTGTGTGCAAGCGGGTTCAGGCCGCCGGGTTGGCCAGGTTGTAGGCCGCCACACCGTCAACGACTTCTTTCTTCGCCGCTTCAGGCCCTTCCCAACCCAGGATCTTGACCCACTTGCCCTCTTCCAGGTCTTTGTAGTGCTCAAAGAAATGGGAGATGGTGCGCAGGCGCAGCGGGTTCATGTCTTCGGGTTTTTGCCACTGGGTGTAGAGCGAGCACTTCTTGTCGATGGGCACCGCCAGCACCTTGCCGTCCACGCCGGCTTCGTCTTCCATCATCAGGATGCCGATGGGGCGGCAGGTCACCACCACGCCAGGAATCAGCGGTACCGGGGTGATCACCAGCACGTCGACCGGGTCGCCGTCACCGCTGAGCGTCTTGGGCACGTAGCCGTAGTTGGTCGGGTAGTGCATCGAGGTGCTCATGAAGCGGTCCACGAAAATCGCGCCGGACTCCTTGTCCACTTCGTACTTCACCGGGTCGGCGTTCATCGGGATTTCGATGACGACGTTGAACGATTCAGGGATGTTTTTGCCTGGGGGGACTTTGTCGAGTGCCATGTTGTGCTTGCTGGTTGCGGAGGTTGTCAAAAATCAGGATTAACCCTGATTTTACTTTCACGGGCCTTGCCGCCCGATTGCGCTCCGGGGTTTTCACGCTACATTGGCGCGTTGGCCAATCGTCTCCACGGGTCTCAAGTGTGGTGCAGCGAGGAAGCAACGCAGCGGAAACACAACCCTGCGTTGTGTTTCTTCCAAGCAGAAACATTCGAGTAGGAGATGGACATGACAGGCAATTCAGCGCTGATTCTTGCGCTAGTGTGCGGTCTGGTCGCCGTGGGATACGGCTTCTGGGCACGCGGATGGATTCTTTCCCAGGACGCAGGCAATGCGCGGATGCAGGAAATTGCAGCCGCCATTCAAGCAGGTGCGGCAGCGTACCTGGCGCGTCAATACAAAACCATCGCCATCGTTGGGGTGATCCTCGCGGTGCTGATCGGCGTTTTCCTGGACTTGCAGACGGCCATCGGCTTCATCATCGGCGCCGTGCTGTCGGGTGCCTGCGGCTTCATTGGCATGAATGTGTCGGTGCGGGCCAACGTGCGTACGGCGCAGGCCGCCACCAAGGGCATTGGCCCGGCGCTGGACGTGGCCTTCCGCGGCGGTGCCACCACCGGCATGCTGGTGGTCGGCCTTGGTTTGCTGGGCGTCGCCGGTTTCTTCTGGTTTCTGGTGGGCAACGGCAACCTGACGCCGGACAAGAGCCTGGCCTCGCTGCTGAACCCGCTGATCGGCTTTGCCTTCGGCTCGTCGCTGATCTCCATCTTCGCCCGTCTGGGCGGTGGCATCTTCACCAAGGGCGCTGACGTCGGCGCCGACCTGGTGGGCAAGGTCGAAGCCGGCATTCCGGAGGACGACCCACGCAACCCGGCCGTGATTGCCGACAACGTGGGCGACAACGTCGGCGACTGCGCCGGCATGGCGGCCGATTTGTTCGAGACCTACGCCGTGACGCTGATCGCCACCATGGTGCTGGGCGCCCTGCTGGTGGCCGCCGCGCCCATGCAGGCCGTGCTGTACCCGCTGGCGCTGGGCGGCGTGTCCATCGTTGCGTCCATCATCGGCTGCTTCTTCGTCAAGGCCTCGCCCGGCATGAAGAACGTCATGCCAGCCCTGTACAAGGGCCTGGCCGTGGCCGGCGTGCTGTCGCTGATCGCTTTCTACTTCGTCACCACCTGGCTCATTCCCGACAATGCGCTCGGCGGCACCGGTGCCCAGATGCGTTTGTTCGGCGCCTGCGCTGTGGGCCTGATCCTGACCGGCGTGCTGGTCTGGATCACCGAGTACTACACCGGCACCCAGTACAAGCCCGTGCAACACATCGCGCAGGCTTCCACCACCGGCCACGGCACCAACATCATTGCGGGCCTGGGCGTGTCGATGCGCTCCACCGCCTGGCCGGTGATTTTTGTCTGTATCGCCATCATGGCGGCCTACAAGCTCGGCGGCCTGTTCGGCATTGCGATCGCCGCCACCTCCATGCTGAGCATGGCTGGCATCGTGGTGGCACTGGACGCCTATGGCCCCATCACCGACAACGCCGGCGGCATTGCCGAGATGGCCGAGATGCCTGCCAGCGTGCGCGACATCACCGACCCGCTGGACGCGGTGGGCAACACCACCAAGGCCGTGACCAAGGGCTACGCCATCGGTTCCGCCGGCCTGGCCGCGCTGGTGCTGTTTGCCGACTACACCCACAAGCTCGAAGGCCTGGGCCAGGCAATCAGCTTCAACCTGAGCGACCCGCTGGTGATCGTCGGCCTGTTCATCGGCGGCCTGATTCCCTACCTCTTCGGTGCCATGGCGATGGAGGCCGTGGGCCGCGCCGCCGGCTCGGTGGTGGTGGAAGTGCGGCGCCAGTTCGCAGACGGCGAGATCATGGCGAACAAGCGCAAGCCCGACTACAGCGCTGCGGTGGACATGCTGACCTCGGCCGCCATCAAGGAAATGGTGGTGCCCAGCCTGTTGCCCGTGGCGGTGCCCATCATCGTCGGCCTGCTGCTCGGCCCCGCCGCGCTGGGTGGCCTGCTGATGGGCACCATCGTGACCGGCCTGTTCGTCGCCATCTCCATGTGCACCGGCGGCGGTGCCTGGGACAACGCGAAGAAATACATTGAAGACGGCCACCACGGCGGCAAGGGTTCCGAGGCGCACAAGGCCGCCGTGACCGGCGACACCGTGGGCGACCCCTACAAGGACACCGCCGGCCCGGCCATCAACCCGCTGATCAAGATCATCAACATCGTGGCACTGCTGATCGTGCCGCTGGTGGTGAAGTTCCACGGTGGCGAAGCGCCGAAGGCGGCCGTGGTGGAACCCGTGGCCATCACGGTGACCGCCGCCGTGGCGATGCCGGTCGTGGCGCCCATCGCCAAGTAAGGCTGGCGCCCACAGCAAAAAGCCCGCTTCGGCGGGCTTTTTTGCGTTCGGGCCTTGGCTGCCCTAGTCGGCGCCGGAAAGTACCGCACGCACCAAGGCGCTGGCCGGCGCAGCCAGCTCCAGCAGGTGTTCGGTGCGGTCGTCTTCAATCGCTTTCAGCACCAGTTCGTTGATGCCACCGACGATGGCCATTGCCAGCGTCGCCACCGGGATGGTCTGGCCCATGCCCTGGCGCGGGGTCGCTGCGACCACCTGCACAATGAAGTCGGCCAGTTCCTGGTACATCTGCCGCCGCACCGCCAGGCCAGGCTGGCCGAGGTGCAGGATCTCAATGAACAGCGTGCGCAACAACTGTGGGTCGCTCGCCAGGCAACCCAGGTAGACCTGCAGGGCATACTCCACCTGCGATGTCCATTCGCGCTGCGGGTCCATCGCGTCCTTCAGCACCTTCAATGCGGCGTGGCTGGCCGACTGGTAGAGCGCGATCAGGCAATCGCTCTTGGTCGCAAAGTGCTCGTAAAACGTGCGCTTGGAAACGCCCGCCTCGCGGACGATGTCGGCCACCGTGGTCACCGCATACCCCCGGTGCGCCACGCTCGCGGCCATGCCACCGAGCAGCCGACTGCGGTAGTCATTGCCAGCTTCAGGCAGTGTGGTTGTGGCGTCCATAACCGAACTTTCTAACATCTTTTCAATTTGGTACTTGACAGTACCAAATTCGACCTCTACATTGCACCGAATGGTACATGAACGTACCAATACAGCCAACCCTGCTTTGGGAGTTTTTCATGACCGAGCTCGTCGTACGCCGCCTGTTGATCGACCTGGAAACACCGCTGCCGCGCCACTGGTGCGGGGGCGACGCGTTTCGCACCGCCTTGTTCAATGCCTTGTCGATGAGCTTCCCTGTCGGCGAGCAGTTTTTCATTGATTCGGTGCGCGACAGCCTGCGCGAAATGCCGATTGCCCAGCAGGAAAAATACAAGGACGAAGTCCAGGGCTTCATTGGCCAGGAGGCCACGCACCGGCGCATCCACGCACTGTTCAACGGCCACCTCGACAAACAAGGTCTCGTCAACAGCTGGGCACCGCGCATCGTGAAAAGAATGGCGATGTTTGACGGCAGTGATGTGCGCCACCGCCTGGCCGTGACTGCGGCCACCGAGCATTTCACCGCCATCCTGGCCGAGTGGATGCTGACCAACCACGACCTGATGGGCGACTGCGAGCCCCGCCTGAAAACCATGTGGTTGTGGCACAGCGCCGAGGAATCGGAGCACAAAACCACCGCTTTTGACATCTACCGGGCCATCGGCGGCAGCGAACAGTGGCGCATCACCTGGTTCAAGCGCATCACCCTCTTCTTCCTGGGTGACCTGCTGCGCCAAACCGTCAGCAACCTGCGGCAGGACGGTACGCTGTGGCGCTGGAGCACCTGGAAGAGCGCCGGCAGCTACCTGTTCGGTGAACGCGGCCTGATCCGCCAGACCTACAAGCCCTGGAAAGCGTATTTCCGCGCCGACTTCCACCCCGAGCAGCAGGACGGCACACTGTCGGAAAACTGGCTGCGCGACAACACCAGCCAGTACGCCCGCGTCGGCGCCTGAGCCTGGAATTCACGCTGCTTGCCGCCGCGCCGGGACGCCCCAAGCAGGGCAGAGGCCCCCTCGGGGGGCACCCGTAGGGGCCATTTTTTACTGCTTGACAGCCTCAACCTGGATCAACAGGCGGATGTTGTCCGGGATGCTGGGCAGGCCGTAGGTCATGCCCCACTGGCTGCGGGCAATGGTGGTGTCGAAATCACCGCCGCACACTTCGCGCTTCAGGCGCGGGTTGTCGTAGCAGTTGAAGCCGCTGGCCTTGAGCGTCACCGGCAGGGTTTTGCCCAGCAGCGTCAGCTGGCCTTGCACGGCCGTGACCTTGTCGCCAGCGAAGGTGAACTTGTCACCCACAAAACGGGCGGTGGGAAATTCAGCGGAATTGAAAAAATCCTTGCCCTTCAGGTGGCCGTCAAACGGTCCGACGCCAGTGCTGATGGAACCGGTCTCGATGGTCAGGTCCACTTTGCCAGTCTTGCCGGCCTTGTCGAGCGTGACGGTGCCTTCCTTCTTGTCAAAGCGCCCGCGGCTGGTGGACGTGCCCACATGCAGCGCCTCGAAGGTCACGAATGTATGGGTCGGTTCGATGGCGTAGGTTGCCGGTTGTGCTGATGCGGCCACAGCCAGCGACGACAGGGCCAGGCCCAATACGAGGGGTTTGATCACAGGTTACTCTCCTTCGGGGTAAAAAACAGACAAGGCGGGCCGCTACAGCGTGGCCACGCCGGTGAGGGCCAGCTTGAAGCGCACCGCCACTTCGTTGGCAACGATGGACACGTCGTTCCACTCGCCTTCGCCAATCTTGAAATCGTTGCGCTTGATGGTGAAACTGCCGGTCGCGGTGGTGTTGGCACCGGCCTGCACCAGCGTGGCGGGAACCACCACGTCTTTGGCAATGCCCTTGATGGTGAGCTTGCCGGCGATCTCGAATTTGCCGCCGCCCAGCGCCTTCATGCCGGTCGAGGCGAAGGTGGCCTGCGGCACCTTGGCGCTGTTGAACCAGCCCGGCTGCTTGAGCTCGGTTTCGGTCTCGGCCGAGCCCAAGTTGGCGCTGGCTAGGTCAATGCTGAAGGCGGCCTTGCCAGCTTCGGGCTTTTTGGGGTCAAACGCGATCTGCGCGTCGAAACGGGTGAATTTGCCCTCCACCGGCACGCCCATCTGTTTGCTCACGAAAACAATCTCGCTTTGCGCTGGCACCAGTTTTTGCTGGGCGTGCACACCGGCGGCCAGCAGCAGGCCAGCCATCAGAATCCAGGGGTTTCGCATCAAAATTCTCACAATCAAAGAGAGATGGAGCACCGGCAGCCCGGCAGGTTCCCTTTCAGGACCACATTCGCCGAATGAGGCCGTCGCGGTCAATGAAGTGGTGCTTCAGGGCACCGGCCACATGCACCAGGACCAGCACCGCCATGGTCTTGGCCAGCACGCCGTGCCACGGCTTCAGGGCCTCGGCCAGTTCCTTGCTGGGGCTCACAAAATCGGGCAATGGCAGCACGCCGAACAGCACAACGGGGAAGCCCGCCGCCGAGCTGTAGGCCCAGCCCATCAGCGGCGTGGCAAAAAACAGGGTGTAGAGCAGCACATGGGTGGCGCGCGCCACGCGCTGTTGCCACCGGGGCGCGGGCAGTTCGGCCGGGGGCTGGTGCGTCAGGCGCCACAGCAGCCGCACGGCAGACAGTGTGAGGATGCAGATACCGGCCCACTTGTGCCAGTTGAACAGCTTCAGGCGCAGCACCGACATCTTCATGTCCACCATCTGCAACCCCACCACAAAACTGACCACAATGGCCACGGCCAGCAGCCAATGCAGCAGCATGGCCATGCGGGTGTAACGGTGGGTGCCGGACGACAGGTGCAAATTCATGGGCCGCATGCTACCGGCAGTGTGTGAACTTTGCCCGCATGCGGGCATTTGTCTGCTCGGTAAAAGCACCACTGACGTGTTGGGCGCCGCCAGTGGACAATACGGGCATGTCAGAACGTGTAATTCCTTTGGTCGACCAGCGCCACGCCGGCTTTGCCACACCGCCGGCCGCCTTCCTGCCGGACCAGCTGGTCCGGCCCAACGGCCTGCTGGCCGACACGCTGGGCCGCCCCTTGAGCGACCTGCGCATCAGCGTGACCGACCGCTGCAACTTCCGCTGCAGCTACTGCATGCCGAAAGAGATTTTCGACAAAGATTACCCTTATCTGCCGCACAGCGCGCTGCTGAGCTTTGAAGAAATCACCCGCGTGGCCAAGGTGTTCATTGCCCACGGCGTGAAAAAAATCCGCCTGACCGGTGGTGAACCCCTGCTGCGCAAGAACCTGGAACTGCTGATCGAACAGCTGGCCGCGCTGCGCACGGTGGAAGGCCAGCCACTGGACATCACACTCACCACCAACGGTTCGCTGCTGGCGCGCAAGGCCAAGGCGCTGAAAGCCGCCGGCCTGCAGCGCGTGACGGTGAGCCTCGACGGCCTGGACGACGCGGTGTTCCGCAGCATGAACGACGTCGACTTTCCGGTGGAAGACGTGCTCAAGGGCATTGAAGCCGCACGCGACGCCGGGCTCGGTCCGATCAAGGTCAACATGGTGGTCAAGCGTGGCACCAACGAGCACGAGATTTTGCCGATGGCGCGCTACTTTCAGGGCACCGGCATTGTGCTGCGCTTCATCGAGTACATGGATGTCGGTGCCACCAACGGCTGGCGCATGGACGAGGTGCTGCCCTCGGCCGAAGTGGTCAAGCTGATCCACGCCGAACTGCCGCTGGTGCAGCTCGACCCTTCTGCCCCCGGCGAAACCGCTGAGCGCTGGGGCTATGCCGGCGCCAATGGCCAACACGACCCGGCCCTGGGCGAGGTGGGCGTCATCAGCAGCGTGACGCAGGCCTTCTGCAGCGACTGCAACCGCGCCCGGCTCTCCACCGAAGGCAAGCTCTACCTGTGCCTGTTTGCCGAAAAAGGCTACGACCTGCGCAGCCTGATCCGCGACGTGCCCGCCGGGCAGGACAGCGACACGCTGCTGGCCTCCGCCATTGGCCACATCTGGCAGGGCCGCGGTGACCGCTACTCGGAACTGCGCGCCAGCATGGCGCCAGACACGGGCACGGGCGGACGGCGGGTCGAGATGAGCTACATCGGCGGCTGACGTAGCCCCCACGGTTGCTCACTGCGTGTAGCGCCCTGCCCCCCGAGGGGGCCGCGTTTCCCCTTGGGGCGGCCCGGCGGCGAAACCAAGTCTGCTCAAACTCTGGAAGTGACCATGATCAACCCACAAGACATCACCGGCGTCGTGTTGGCCGGTGGCCGGGGCTCCCGCATGGGCGGGGCCGACAAAGGCCTGCAGAACTTCAACGGCATGCCGCTGGCGCTGAATGCGCTGATGCGGCTGCAACTGCAGGTGGGGCACTGCATGGTGAATGCCAACCGCAACCTGGCCGCCTACGAATCGTTTGGCGTGCCGGTCTGGCCCGACGGCCTGGCCGATTACGCCGGGCCACTGGCCGGTTTTTTGACCGCGCTGGAGCACAGCGAGACCCCGTGGCTGGCCACCGTGCCATGCGACTCGCCGCTGTTCCCGCTCGACCTGGTGCCGCGCCTGGCCGACGCCCTGGCCCGCGACAACGCCAACATTGCCATGGTGGCCGCCCGGGAAGACGACGGCCAGCTGCGCGCCCAGCCGGTGTTTTGCCTGCTGCGCACCGACCTGCTGGAAAGCCTGGTGCGCTTCACCCAGGGTGGCGGCCGCAAGATCGACGCCTGGACCGCGCAACACAGCACCGTGCTGGTGCCGTTTGACGCGCCGGGCGACGACCCGCGCGCTTTCGTCAACGCCAACACCCTGGCCGAGTTGCAGCAGCTCGAACGCCCCTGAACGGCGCCGGCCCGTGGTGACCGCGAACGCGGCACAATCCGCGCATGAAAACGATTGAGCAGATTGCAGCCGAGTTGCAGGGCTACGACCCGCAGGCGCTGAGCGCCGCAGCGGTCAACGACTTCCTGTCGCGGCTGGTGGAACCGGTGACCGAGGTCGAGCAGGTCGGCATTTTTGACGCCCTGGGCCGCGTGCTGGCCAGCGACGTGGTCTCCCCCGTCAGCGTGCCGCCACACGACAACTCGGCCATGGACGGCTACGCCTTTGACGGCGCGGCCCTGCAGCCGGGCGCTCCTCTCACCCTCACCCTGGCCGGCACCGCCTTCGCGGGCAAGGCCTGGGCGGGCCAGGCACAGGCCGGGCAATGCGTCAAGGTGATGACCGGCGCCATCATGCCCGCCGGGCTGGACACCGTGCTGCCGCTTGAATTTGCCAAGACCAGCGGCGAGCAAGTCACCATCCCGCCCGGCCTGCTGCAGCGTGGCGACAACCGCCGCCACTGCGGCGAAGACCTGATGCAAGGCAGCGTGGCCCTGCCGCGCGGCGAACGGCTCGGCCCCGCCGCACTGGGCCTCCTGGCCAGCCTGGGCTTGCCCACGGTGACAGTGGTCCGCCGGCTGCGGGTGGCCTACTTTTCCACCGGCGACGAAATTCTGAGTCTGGGCGAAGCACCGCGCGAAGGCGCGGTGTACGACAGCAACCGCTACACCGTCTACGGCCTGCTGACCCGGCTTGGCATCGAGGTGCTGGACATGGGCGTGGTGCGCGACGACCCGGCGCAGCTGGAAGCCGCCTTCACCCGCGCCGCCCGCGAGGCGGACGCCATCATCACCAGCGGCGGCGTCAGCGTCGGTGAAGCCGACTACACCAAGGCGATGATGAAGAAGCTCGCTGGCGACGTCGGCGGCGTGGCCTTCTGGCGCATTGCGATGCGCCCGGGCCGGCCGATGGCGGTGGGCCGGATTGCCAAAAACGGCCCTGCAACGGCCCCCCACAGCCCCGCACAGCCCGTTACTGGTGAATTTGAAGCCAAATTGGCACCGAGCCTCAGTGAAATCTCAGAAGTTAGCTATGAAAAGAGTAGCACCATCCTGTTCGGCTTGCCAGGCAACCCGGTGGCGGTGATGGTGACGTTTCTGGCCTTTGTGCGCCCCGCGCTGCTGCAGATGATGGGCAGCCACGCCCCGCCGCTGCCGCGGCTGCGCGCCCGCAGCGCGCAAGCCCTGCGCAAGAAACCCGGCCGCACCGAGTACCAGCGTGGCACGGTGGTGACCACGGCCGACGGCACGCTGGAAGTGCGCACCACCGGCAACCAGGGCTCGGGCGTGCTGAGTTCCATGGTCCAGGGCAACGGGCTGGTGGTGTTGCACCACGACCAGGGCAACGTGGCTGCAGGCGAGGAAGTCGACGTGATGATGTTTGACGGCGCGATCTAAAACCCCACGGTTGCTCACGGCGTGCAGCGCCCTGCCCCCGAGCGGTCGCATGTCGCCTGGGGCGGCCCGGCGGCAAAACCCCATTCGGGCGCTCGCGTCACTTCGCCGGAATCACCTCGTGTGCGGCGTCTGAGCCAGCAGGCAACGCTGCTTCCTTGATCGCCCCCGGCGCGTGTTGGCGCGCCAGCAGCGTGTACATCGTTGGCACCACAAAGATGGTGAGCAAGGTGCCGAGCGACATGCCGCCCACAATCACCCAGCCGATTTGCTGCCGGCTCTCGGCACCGGCCCCGGTGGCGATGGCCAGCGGCACCGAGCCCAGCACCATGGCGCCGGTGGTCATCAAAATCGGCCGCAGGCGCTTGGCCGCAGACTGCTGGATCGCCCCGCGCATCGCCATGCCCTGTTCGCGCAACTGGTTGGCAAACTCCACAATCAAAATGCCGTGCTTGGTGATCAGCCCCACCAGGGTGATCAGGCCAATCTGGCTGAACACGTTGAGGGTGCCACCGGTCAGCTTCAGCGCCAGCAGCGCCCCTGCCATCGACAGCGGCACGCTGAACAGGATGACAAAGGGGTCAATGAAACTCTCGAACTGCGCCGCCAGCACCAGGAAGATGAACAGCAGCGCCAGCACGAACACCACCGCCAGCGAGCCCGACGAGTTGCGGAACTCGCGGCTGATGCCGTTCAGGTCGGTCGCGTAACCGGGCTGCAGCACCTTGGTGGCGGTCGCGTTCATGAACTTCAGCGCCTCACCGAGCGCGTAGTTGGGTGCCAGGTTGGCGGTGATGGAAGCCGAGCGCCGCTGGCCAAAGTGGTTCAGGTCGCGTGGCACCACCACCTCCTTGAGGCTGACCAGCGCCGACAGCGGGATCATCGACTCCACGCCGGCCTTGCTGCCGCGCACAAAAATCTGCTCGATGGCGTCGGGCGTGGCGCGTTTGGTGGCGTTGGTCTGCACCACCACGTCGTACTGCTCGCCGTCGCGCTTGTAGCGGGTCACCAGCCGGCCGCCGAGGGTGGTTTCCACCGCACGGGCCACCGCCTCCACGCTCACACCGAGGTCGGCCGCGCGCTCGCGGTCCACCGCCATGCTGATTTCAGGTTTGTTCAGCCGCAAGTCGGTGTCCACCTGCACAAAGCCGGGGTTCTTGGCCATTTCGGCCTGCATGTTGCGCACCGCCGTGGCCAGGTTCTGGTAACTCTCCGAGGTGACGATGACGAAGTTGATCGGCCGTTCGCGCGAGCCCTGCCCCAGCGACGGTGGCGTCACCGGGTAGGCCGAAATACCGGGCAGGCCCGAGACACGCGGCGCCAGGTCGCGCGCCATCTCCAGCGTCGTGCGTTGGCGCTCTTCCCACGGCCGGGTGCGCATGATGACGCGGGCCTGCGCCACGGTCGGGTCACCCACCACCACAAACACCCGGTCGAACTCCGGGTAGTCGCGGGCGATTTTTTCCATCTCGTTGACGTAGCGGTTGGTGTAGTCCAGCGTGGCGCCGTCGGGGCCGTTGATCACATTCAGAATCACCCCCCGGTCTTCCAGCGGCGCCAGCTCGCTCTTGATGGTCACCAGCATCACCGCGGTGGCCGCGCCGCTCAGCAGCATCACCAGCACCACCAGCCAGCGGTGGTCCAGTGTCCAGTGCAGCACACGGGCATAGGCGTCGGTCAGCGCGTTCAGCCGGCCCGCCATCCAGCGGTCGAACCACGAGGGTTGGGGGTTGTGCCTGAGCAGCTTGGAGCACATCATCGGCGACAGCGTCAGCGCCACGAAACCCGACACCAGCACCGAGCCCGCCAGCGCCAGCGCGAACTCGCTGAACAGCCGGCCCGTGCGGCCTGGCGTGAAGGCCAGCGGCGCAAACACCGCGGCCAGGGTGAGCGTCATCGCCACCACCGCAAAGCCCACCTCTTTCGCGCCCGTGATGGCGGCCTGGAAGGGTGCCATGCCTTCTTCGATGTGGCGATAGATGTTCTCCAGCACCACGATGGCGTCGTCCACCACCAGGCCAATCGCCAGCACCAGCGCCAGCAGCGTCAGCGTGTTGATGGAAAAACCCATCACCGCCATCAGCGCAAAGGTGCCGATCAGGCTCACGGGGATCGTCACCAGCGGGATGATGGACGCCCGGAAGGTGCGCAGGAACACAAAGATCACCAGCGCCACCAGCACCACCGCTTCGGCAATGGTCTGGTAGACCGCCTTGATGGAGCGGTCGATGAAGACCGAGTTGTCGTTGGCCAGTTCCAGCTGCACGCCCGCCGGCAACTCCTGCTGCAACCGGGGCAGCAGCTTGCGCACGCCGGCAGAGAGTTCCAGCGGGTTGGCGGTGGCCTGGGCAATGACACCCAGCGCAATCGCGTCGCGCCCGTTCAGGCGCACGTTGGAGCGTTCGTTCAGCGGGCCCTGTTCCACCCTGGCAATGTCGGCAATGCGCACCGACTGGCCATTGACGGTGCGGACCACCACCTGGCCGAACTGTGCCGGCGTCTGCAGGTCGGTCGCGGCGGTGACGTTGAACTCGCGCTGCCGGCTCTCAATGCGGCCCGCCGGCACCTCCAGGTTGCTGCGGCGCAGCGCGTCTTCCACGTCCTGCGTGGTGAGGCGGTAAGCAGCCAGGCGCCCGGGGTCGATCGCAATCCGCATGGCGTAGCGGCGCTCACCACGGATCAGCACGTCGGACGCACCGGGCGCGGTCTGCAGCACCGGCTTGGCCAGCCGGTTGGCAAAGTCGGTCAGGTCCAGTGCCGAATGGGTGTCGGAGCTGATGGCCATCCAGATCACCGGGAAGGCGTCGGCCTCCACCTTGGCAATCACCGGCTCGTCAATGTCCTGCGGCAGCCGCTGGCGCACCCGCGAGACCTTGTCGCGCACGTCGGCCGCTGCCGAGTCGGGGTTGCGGCTCAGCGTGAAGCGGATCGAGATCTGGCTTTGCTCCTGGCGGCTGACCGAGGTGATGACGTCCACCCCCTCAATGCCGGCCAGCGAGTCCTCCAGCACCTTGGTGATCTGCGACTCAATCACCTCGCTGGAGGCGCCGACAAAGCGGGTCTCCACCGTCACCACCGGCTCTTCGATCTTGGGGTACTCGCGCACCGGCAGCGTGGTGTAGGCCACCAGGCCAATCAGCAGCACCAGCAACGACAGCACGGTGGCAAACACCGGGCGGCGGATGGCTACTTCGGGCAACTGCATGCGGCGCTCCTGTGCGGGGTCAGCGGGCCGCCGGGGCCGACGCGGACGGGGCCGCCTTGGCGAGTTCCACCACCTTCACCGGCGTGCCATCGGCCTGCAGGCGCTGCTGGCCCGCCACCACCACCGTGTCGCCTGCGACCACGCCGCTCAGCAGCTCGACCTGGCCATCGCGGCGGAGCCCGAGCTGCACCGCCTGCCTTTTCGAGGTCAGCGCACCCCCTTCTGCAGCCTTCACCACACGCACCACGAACTGCCGTCCACCTTGCGGCACGATGGCCTCTTCCGGCACCACCAGCGCCTGCTCGTTCACCGAGAACACCACCGTCACCCGCGCGAACATGCCGGGCCGCAACGGGGCGTCCTTCCCCGGCCCGGCATTGGCCAGCACCGCCCGCACCGCCACCGAACGGCCATTCACGTCGAGCAAGGGGTCGATCGCTTCAATCCGCGCCTTGAAGCGCTGGCCGGGCAAAGCGTCCAGCTGCAAATCGGCGATCTGGTTGCGCACGATCTTGGACTGGAAACGCTCCGGCAGGCGGAAATCAACGACCATCGTGCCGATGTCTTCCAGGTTCACCAGATCGGCCCCGTCGCGCACGAAGTCGCCCACATTGACGGTGCGGATGCCCAGGGTGCCATCGAACGGCGCCGCAATCCGCATGCGCGCGAGCCGGGCATTCGCCAGCGCCAGCTGGGCTTCGGCCACCTGCAGGTTGGCGGCACTTTCGTCCAGCACCCGCTGGGCCACGAAATTCTGCGCCACCAGCTCCTGGTTGCGCCTGAAGTTGGCCTGGGCAATCGACACCTGCGCCTGCGCCTGGCTGAGCTCGGCTTTCTGCAGCGTGTCGTCCAGTTGCACCAGCATCTGGCCTTTGCGAACGCGGGCACCGTCGGTGAAACCGAGCTGCAACACCCGGCCGGCCACTTCCGGCCGCAGCACCACACTCTGGCGTGAACGCAGCGTGCCCACGGCCTGCACATCGTCCTGCAGCCGCACGGCCTTGACCTGGGCCACCTCCACACCGGAAGCGCGTGGCGCGCTGGCGGCGGTGGCCGGCACCGCCGCCTGGGCAGCGCCAGGCTGCACCACTTGCGGGCCCTGGGGACGCGACTGCCACCACCAGGCCGCGCCCGAGGCGGCCGCCATGCCGACCACGGCGATCAGAGGGTAGAGAATTTTTGAAGCCATAGGTAACGCTGCCAGCACCGGTCCAGATACACCAACCACTGTAGCAGCGCGCAATAGCCCGCGCCGACGGCGGCGCTTGCCTTCAACCGGGCCGGCGCAGATGCACCGGCTCTTTACACGCCGCGCAGCACCGCGTCCACACCGCGGTTGGCCAGCGCGTCGGCGCGCTCGTTCCCTGGGTCACCGGCATGCCCCTTGACCCAGCGCCAGTCGATCACATGGCCGCTGGTACTGACCACCGCGTCCAGCCGTTGCCAGAGGTCGACGTTCTTCACCGGCTGCTTGGCGGCCGTGCGCCAGCCACGCGCCTTCCAGCCGCTGATCCATTCGGTGATGCCCTTGCGCACGTACTCGCTGTCGAGGTAGAGCGTCACCTGGCAGGGGCGCTTCAGCGCACTCAGCGCCTCGATCACCGCCAGCAGTTCCATGCGGTTGTTGGTGGTTTGCGCTTCGCCGCCAAAGAGTTCTTTTTCGGTACCACCGGACTTGAGCAGCACGCCCCAGCCGCCGGGTCCCGGGTTGCCCTTGCAGGCGCCATCGGTGTAAATCTCAATCGGGTTCATGGTTGGTTTTTCTTGCATTCTGTGCCGGGCTGGCCACCGGGACCGGGGCCGCAGCCATGTTCTTTCGGGCTTTCCAGGGCGGGCTCAGCAAGCGCATGCCATGCACCTTTTTCACCCCCACCACAAACGTCACTGCACCCAGAATGGGCCACCAGCGGTCGCCGGCACGGTCCATCCAGGCAAAGCGGTCGAGCCACTTGTCGGTGCGCAACGCCGGCCGGTAACAGCCAAAGCGCGCCGTCTCGACTTCAAAACCGAGCAGACGCAGCCAGTCGCGCAGCCGCCAGTAAGCAATGAAGTCGCCCGCCTGCGGCAGAAACAACTGGCCAAACCCGAGGTGCCGGTACAGCTGCGCCCGCCGCTGCTTGAAGCCCCACAGGCTGCCCGGGTTCAGGCAGCTGATGACCACCCGGCCTTCGGGCACCAGCACGCGGTGCACCTCGCGCAGCGCGGCATGGGGGTCGGGGCTCAGTTCCAGCGTGTGCGGCAGCAGGACCAGGTCCAGACTGTTCTCGGGAAATGGCAGGGCACAGGGGTCGGTGACCAGGGTCGGCAGCGCCACCTGCCCGGCCTCGGGCACGGCCAGCCAGCGGTGCGACATGCGGTTGGTCTGCAGGCCGGCAAGCTCCGGCAAGCCGAGCTGCAGCGCGTGGTAACCAAACAGGTCGGCCACGGTGCGGTCAAACTCGGCCTGCTCCCACGCCAGCAAATAGCGGCCAGGCGGGGTTTGAAGCCAATCGTGCAAACCTATAATTTGTGGGCCCATGAATCTGATTCCGCTGCCTGCCTTCACCGACAACTACGTCTGGCTGCTGCACGACGGTCAGCGTGCGTTGGTGGTTGACCCGGGCGATGCGCAACCGGTGCTGGCCTTTCTGGCGCAGCACCGTCTGCAATTGAATTCGATTCTACTGACCCACCACCACCCGGACCACACCGGCGGCGTGGACACGCTGCGCAACGACACCGGCGCTGCCGTGTACGGGCCCGCCAGCGAACGCTTGCCCGAACCCCTGACACGGCTTGTGGAAGGCGACACGGTGCAGGCACTGGGGCTGGCATTCTCGGTGCTGGACGTGCCAGGCCACACGGCAGGCCACATCGCCTACGTCTGCCCGGCATGGGACGGCGCACCGCTGCTGTTCTGTGGCGACACGCTGTTTTCCGGCGGCTGCGGGCGTTTGTTTGAAGGCACACCGGCACAAATGCTGGCCTCGCTCGACAAGCTGGCCGCGCTGCCTGGCAACACCCGGGTATGCTGTACCCACGAATACACCCTGTCCAACCTGAAGTTCGCGCTGGCCGTTGATGCCGACAACGCCGAACTGCACGCTTACCACGCCCGCTGCCAGGCCTTGCGGTCTGACCAGCGCCCCACGCTGCCGTCGTCGATCGCGCTCGAACGGCAGATCAACCCTTTTTTGCGCAGCCGGCAAGCGGCCGTCAAAGCCTCGGCCCGCCGCTTTGACCCCACCGCCCACAACGATGTGAGCGACTTTGCCGCCCTGCGCGAATGGAAGAACCAATTCCGATGAACCAACTGACCCTGGCCGCAGGCCTGTGCCTCGGCGCCGCACTGCTGGCCGGCTGTTCCACCCCCTTCCCGCTCGCCGGACCCAGCACCCCGCCGCCCAGCGCGAGCCATGCCAACGTGATCCGTCCGGTACAGCGTCCGCCGGTTGTGGTGAATGCCCAGCCTGTTGCACCGCCCAGCCTGAACAGCACCGCCATCGAAGCGCTGCCC
>JAFEHU010000035.1 GCA_017848435.1 Burkholderiaceae bacterium
GGTTGTTCCAGCGTGCCACGGAACGCAGCACGCCCGGTACTGTCTACACCTTTGCGCTGGGCGGCAAGGCGGCCATGCCGGAGTTCACCAAGTACCAGCTGGGCAACCTGATCGCCGGTGTCAAGTACGACCCCAAGCATGTGCCTGAAGGCACGGCGCTGTACGTCAGCAACTGCGTCTTCTGCCACGGTGTGCCGGGCGTGGACAAAGGCGGCAACATTCCCAACCTGGCCTACATGGACGCCTCCTACATCGAGAACCTCGACAAGTTCGTGCTCAACGGCCCGGCCACGGGCCGCGGCATGCCCGACTTCACCGGCAAACTGAGCAAGGAAGAGATCGAAAAAATCAAGGCCTTCATTCAGGGTACGGCCGATGCGATCCGGCCCAAGAAGTGAAGTTTGGCGACGCTACGTCACCTGTATCGGGCGGGCTGCAGGCCGCCCGGTGTCGCGCGTTACCCGTTCGGCACCAACCACCTGCGGACAACAGCACCCTGATAAAAACCATAGAGGAGAAAACATGCTTTCCACACTTCTGAAAACCATCGTCCGCAGCGTTGCAGTCGGCGCTCTGGCCACCACCGCGATGTTGCAACCCGTGCACGCGCTCGACGTTGACCCGGGCGACTACACAGCGCTTCCCGCCGGCACCAATCTGGCGATCCTGTATGGGCAACATGCCCAGCGCAATGCGACTTTTGGCAACGGCAACAAGGCGCCGGGCAACAATAAGCTCGATTCCGACATTGGCCTGCTGCGCATGGTGCATTACATGGACATCGGCGGCTACATCGTTGACCCGCAGTTCATCCTGCCGTTTGGCAAGCTCAAGGCCAAGGGCGACCTCGGCCCGGTGCTGGGCAGCAACAGTGGTGTGGGCGACCTGCTGGTCGGCGCCACGCTGTGGTTCACCAAGCCGGGTGACAAGACGCACTTTGGCATCACCCCCTTCCTGTCGCTGCCGACTGGCCAGTACAACAAGAACGATCCGCTGAGCATCGGTGAGAACCGCTACAAGCTGATCCTGAACGCGGGCTACATCACGCCGCTGTCGGAAAAGCTGATCCTCGATGTCATTGGCGACGTCACCCTGTTCGGCAAGAACGATGACATCGTCGGCGGCGGCTCGGCCAAGCAGAAGGCGCAGTACCAGTTCCAGAGCTACCTGCGCTACCAGCTGTCGGGCACCACCGACCTGCGCGGTGGTGTCTCCTACACCACTGGCGGCAAAACCCGCATCAATGGCGTCGACCAGAACAACAAGACCGAAACGTTCAAGTTCAACGTCGGCGTTGCACATTTCCTGTCGCCGACCCAACAGGTTCTGGCCACGGTGGGCCGCGACACCTCGGTCGAGAACGGCTTCCGCGAAAACGCACGCCTGAACCTGCGGTTCCTGCAGGTGTTCTGATCCGGCGTCCTTCCGGACCCGTTTTTCACGCCCCTGTTCGATAGTGCAAGGGGGTCTCTCAAGGCAATGCCTTGGTTGGGGGCTGTACGGGGCTGTTCCGTACAGCCTCTTTTTTTTGGACCGCCGCGTCTTTTACACTGCGCTGTATGAACCCGGTCGCCGCCACCCCGATGGCATTCGTGCGCATGCTGCTGCTGGCGTACGAGGCGCGGGGCATGGCCCCGTCGCGGGCGCTGCTGGCCGCGCAGATTGCACCGCACCAGGTGGCCGTTGCCGATGCCACCATCACCTCGCGCCAGCTCGAACTGCTTGCTGGCACGGCCATGCACGAACTCGATGACGAGGGGCTGGGCTGGTTTTCGCGCCGGCTGCCTTGGGGCAGCTACGGCATGCTGGCCCGGGCCTCGCTCAGCGCGCCCTCGCTCGGCGTGGCTTTGGCCCGCTGGTGCCGCCACCACCATCTGCTGACCGACAGCATCGAACTCCGGCTCGAACGGGTGCAGGGGGCGGCGGTGGTGCAGTTGCTGGAGCACCGCCCCATTGGCCCGGCGCGCGAGTTCTGCCTCGTCACGCTGCTGCGCAACTTGCTCGGTGTGGCCTGCTGGCTGATCGATTCGCGCATCGGGTTGCAGCAGGTGGAGCTGCCGTACGCATCGCCTGCCCACGCGGCCGTCTACCCGGTGCTGTTTCCCGGCCCGGTGCGGTTTGGCGCAGCGCGGGCAGCGCTGCAGTTTGATGCCCGCTACCTGGCGCTGCCTTTGCGGCGCGACGACAAGGCGCTGGACGCGATGCTGGCCCATGCGCTGGCGCTGATTGTGCGGCCCTACCGGCGCGACCGGCTGCTGGTGCAGCGGGTGCGCACGCTGCTGTTGAGCCAGCCGGGCGCCAGCACCGCCGACGCACTGGCCCACGCGCTGAATGTCTCCACCCGCACGCTGCACCGGCAACTGCAGGAGGAGGGGGCCTCGCTGCAGGCGCTCAAAGACGACGTGCGCCAGAGCCAGGCGATGGCGTTGCTTGGCCGCAGCAACCGGCCGGTGAAGCAGGTGGCGCTGGCGGTGGGGTTTGGCAACGAAAAGAGTTTTGCA
Source organism: Burkholderiaceae bacterium (assembly GCA_017848435.1). Taxonomy (GTDB): domain Bacteria; phylum Pseudomonadota; class Gammaproteobacteria; order Burkholderiales; family Burkholderiaceae_C; genus PCRC01. The sequence goes on from JAFEHU010000035.1 coordinate 2,502, forward strand.
CGGGCTTTCCGGCAATGGACCGGCGAATCACCGGCCGACTACCGAATTCGGGTCAAAGCCCCGGCCTAGTGGCAGGATTTGTACCCTTGGTGGCGTGCCTTTTGCCCGCTGAGGGCCTATGCTTGTCGAACAAGATCGGCGCAAAGCCACGCGCAACCGGTTCAGCCGCAGGAGACATGCATGACGCAAGCACCCGTGCAGGAGATTTCAGCGCCCCGCGCCAGCCAGGCCCGGGGCACCACCGATGTGCCCCTGCTCACCCACACCATTGGCGCTTTTTTTGACGCGATGGCCGAGCGCCAGGGCGAGCACGAGGCCCTGGTCAGTGCGCACCAGCAGCGCCGCTACAGCTACCGCGCATTGCAGACCAGCGCGAACCAACTGGCCAGTGCGCTGCTGAACACCGGGCTGGTCCCGGGTGACCGCATCGGCATCTGGTCGCACAACAACGTGGAATGGGTGCTGTTGCAGATCGCCACCGCCAAGGTCGGGCTGGTGCTGGTCAACATCAACCCGGCCTACCGCACCGCCGAACTCGAATATGCGCTGAACAAGGTGGGCTGCAAGGCGCTGGTCACAATGGCGCAGTTCAAGACCAGCGATTACCTCGGCATGCTGCGTGAACTGGCACCGGAACTCGATGCCGCCACACCGGGCGCGCTGCAGGCCCAGCGCCTGCCCGACCTGCGCACGGTGGCGTGGATCGACGTGGCCGGCGAGGGCGCCGAGGTGCCGGGCACGCTGCGCTTCTCCCAACTGCTGGCCAGTGGCGACCCGGCCGATGCCCGCATCGCGCAAATCGGCGCCACGCTGAAAGCCAGTGACCCAATCAACGTGCAGTTCACCAGCGGCACCACCGGTTTCCCCAAGGGCGCGACGCTGACGCACAGCAACATCCTGAACAACGGCTTCTTCATCGGCGAATGCATGAAGCTCACGCCGGCCGACCGGCTCTGCATTCCGGTGCCGCTGTACCACTGCTTTGGCATGGTGCTGGGCAACCTGGCCTGCATCACACATGGCAGCACCATCGTCTACCCGAACGACGGGTTCGATCCGCTCACCGTGCTGCAGACGGTGCAGGACGAAAAGTGCACCGGCCTGCATGGCGTGCCCACCATGTTCATTGCCGAACTCGACCACCCGCGCTTCAGGGAGTTTGACCTGTCGACACTGCGCACCGGCATCATGGCCGGCTCGCCGTGCCCGACCGAGGTGATGAAGCGGGTGGTCAGCGAGATGCACTTGTCTGAAGTGACCATTGCCTACGGCATGACGGAGACCAGCCCGGTGAGTTGCCAAAGCAGCACCGACACCCCGCTGGAAAAGCGCGTGTCCACCGTGGGCACGGTGCAGCCGCATCTGGAGATCAAGATCGTCGACCCCGAGACCGGCGCGGTGGTCGCACGGGGCGAACGCGGTGAGTTCTGCACCAAGGGCTATTCGGTGATGCACGGCTACTGGGGTGACGCCGCAAAAACCCGCGAGGCGATCGATGCCGACGGCTGGATGCACACCGGCGATCTGGCGACGATGGATGACCAAGGCTACGTCAACATCGTCGGCCGCATCAAGGACATGGTGATCCGCGGCGGGGAGAACATCTACCCGCGTGAGATCGAGGAATTTCTGTACCGCATGCCTGCGGTGCAGGACGTGCAGGTGGTCGGTATTCCCGACAAGCGCTACGGTGAAGAGCTGTGCGCCTGGATCATTGCCAAGCCCGGCGCCACGCTGACCGAAGACGCGGTGCGCGATTTCTGCAAAGGCCAGATCGCGCACTACAAGGTGCCCCGCCATATCCGTTTCGTGACCGAATTCCCGATGACGGTCACCGGCAAAATCCAGAAATTCAAGATTCGCGACGCGATGAAAGAACAACTGGGACTGGAAGAAGAAAGAACCGCATGAGCATCCTCGATACCAAACTGAACGCCCGGTCCGCCGATTTCCAGGCCAATGTGGCCGCGATGCGCGTGGTCGTGGACGACCTGAACCGGCAGATTGCCAAGGCCGCCGCTGGCGGTGGTGAAGCTGCCCGTGCCAAGCACACCGGTCGCGGCAAACTGCTGCCCCGCGACCGGGTGCAGATGCTGCTCGATCCCGGCACGCCCTTCCTGGAAATCGCACCGCTGGCCGCGCTGGCGATGTACCCCGACCGCGACGGCAGCGACAGCGCGCCCTGCGCCGGTGTGATCGCCGGTATCGGCCGGGTCAGCGGCGTGGATTGCCTGATCGTGTGCAACGACGCCACCGTCAAAGGCGGCACCTACTACCCGATGACGGTGAAGAAGCACCTGCGCGCGCAGGAAATCGCCGCGCAGAACCGCCTGCCGTGCATCTATCTGGTGGACAGCGGCGGCGCCAACCTGCCCAACCAGGACGAGGTGTTCCCCGACCGCGACCATTTCGGCCGCATCTTCTTCAACCAGGCCAACATGAGCGCGCAGGGCATTGCGCAGATCGCCGTGGTGATGGGCTCCTGTACCGCAGGCGGCGCCTATGTACCGGCGATGAGCGACGAGACCATCATCGTCAAGAACCAGGGCACCATTTTCCTGGGCGGCCCACCTTTGGTGAAAGCCGCGACTGGTGAAGTGGTGACCGCTGAAGACCTGGGCGGTGGCGATGTCCACACCCGCCTGTCGGGCGTGGCCGACCACCTGGCGCAGAACGACCTGCATGCGCTGTCACTGGCGCGCAATGCGGTGAAGAACCTCAACGCCACCAAGCCACAGCCCTTTGCGCTGCACGCACCGCAACCACCGAAGTTCCCGGCCGAGGAGCTGTATGGCGTGATCCCCACGGACACCCGCAAGCCTTTTGATGTGCGCGAAATCATCGCCCGCATCGTGGATGGCTCCGAATTCGACGAGTTCAAGTCCCGCTTCGGCGCCACGCTGGTCTGCGGCTTTGCCCGCATCGAGGGCATGCCGGTGGGCATCATCGCCAACAACGGCATTCTGTTCAGCGAGTCGGCGCTGAAGGGCGCGCACTTCATCGAGCTGTGCTGCCAGCGCAAGATTCCGCTGGTATTCCTGCAGAACATCACCGGCTTCATGGTGGGCCGCAAGTACGAGAACGAGGGCATCGCCCGCAACGGCGCCAAGATGGTGACGGCCGTGGCTACTGCACAGGTGCCCAAGTTCACCGTCATCATCGGCGGCAGTTTTGGCGCTGGCAACTACGGGATGTGTGGCCGAGCCTATTCGCCGCGCTTCCTGTGGATGTGGCCCAACGCCCGCATCAGCGTCATGGGCGGCGAGCAGGCCGCCAGCGTGCTGGCCACGGTGAAGCGCGACGGCATCGAAGGCAAGGGCGGCCAGTGGAGCGCGGCCGAAGAAGAGGCGTTCAAGGCGCCCATCCGCCAGCAGTACGAAGACCAGGGCCACCCCTATTACGCCACCGCCCGGCTGTGGGACGACGGCGTCATCGACCCGGCCGACACCCGCCGCGTGCTGGCGCTGGGCCTGAGCGCGGCGATGAACGCGCCGATTCCGGACACCAAGTTCGGCCTGTTCCGGATGTGATGGCCATGGAACACCTGTTGATCGATCTGGCCGGCCATGTGGCCACCGTACGCCTGAACCGTCCCGAGGTGCGCAACGCCTTCAACAGCGCGCTGATTGCGGAGCTGGCGCAGGCCTTCCATGACCTGGGCCAGCGCAAGGATGTGCGCTGTCTCGTGCTGGCCGCGGAAGGCGCAGCCTTCTGTGCCGGCGGTGACCTGAACTGGATGCGCAGCATGGCCGACTACACCCGCGAGCAGAATATGGCCGACGCCGCGCTGCTCTCCGGCATGCTGCAGGCCATCTACACCTGCCCCAAACCCACCATTGCCGCCATCCACGGCGACGTGTTCGCTGGCGGCATGGGGCTGGTGGCGGCCTGCGACATGGCGGTGACGGTGGACACGGCGAACTTCTGCCTCAGCGAGGTCAAGCTGGGGCTGATCCCCGCCACCATCAGCCCCTACGTCATCCGCGCCATGGGCGCGCGCGCCGCGCACCGGTATTTCCTCACTGCCGAGCGCTTCAATGCCGCCGAAGCGCACCGCATCGGTTTTGTGCACGAGGTGGTGGCCACCGATGCCCTGGCCGACCGTGTGGCAACGCTGGCGCAAACGCTGGTAACGGCCGGCCCCGAAGCACTGAAAGCCTGCAAGCGCCTGCTGCACGATGTGGCTGGGCGCGAGATCGAACCCGCACTGCTGGCCCTGACCATCAAGGGCATTGCCGACATCCGCGCCAGTGACGAAGGCAAGGAAGGTGTTTCGTCCTTCCTGCAGAAACGCAAACCCAACTGGCTGCCGCAAGGGTAACGATGGACGCCATTCGCCACCTGCTCGACACCCCCCAGCTGCTGGCGCTCGCCGCAGCGTTGGGCTGGGCGAGTGGCTTCCGGCTCTATGCGGTGGTGTTCCTGACCGGGCTGGCCGGCTGGATGGGCTGGGTCGCACTGCCACCCGGCCTGCAGGTGCTGCAGCATCCGGCGATGCTGGGCGCCAGCGGCTTCATGCTTTTCGTCGAGTTCTTCGCCGACAAGATTCCCGGCGTTGACAGTCTTTGGGACCTGGTGCACACCGTCATCCGCATTCCGGCGGGCGCGGCACTGGCGGCGGGCGCGCTGGGTGCCGACAGCAGCACCATGGCCACTGTGGCGGCGTTGTTGGGCGGCACGCTGGCCGCGACTTCGCACGCCACCAAGATGACCACCCGCGCCGCCATCAACACTTCGCCCGAGCCCTTCTCCAACATCGGCATGAGCCTGGTGGAAGACGGTCTGGTGGTGGGCGGGCTGTGGCTGGCCACCACCCACCCGGTGCTGTTTGGCATTGCACTGGCGATTGCGCTGGTGCTGATGGTCTGGCTGCTGGTGGTGCTGGTGAAATTTCTGAAAGCGCTGCTCCAGCGACTGGCCAAACTGTTCGGCGGCAACGCGTCGCCCGAGACAATCTGAAACGAGATCAATATGTTCAAGAAAATCCTCATTGCTAATCGTGGCGAAATCGCTTGCCGCGTGGCCGCAACGGCGCGCCGCATGGCCATCCAGACGGTGGCGGTGTATTCCGATGCCGACGCCAGCGCCAAGCACGTCAGCGTGTGTGACGAAGCCATCCACCTCGGCGGCAGCGCGCCCAAGGAAAGCTACCTGCGCTGGGAAAAAATCATCGAGGCGGCCCAGGCCACCGGTGCGCAGGCCATCCACCCCGGCTACGGCTTCCTGAGCGAGAACGAAGACTTCGCCAAAGCCTGCGCCAGCGCGGGGCTGGTCTTCATCGGCCCACCCGCGTCGGCGATTCTGGCGATGGGCTTGAAGGCCGAATCCAAGCAGCTGATGGAAAAGGCCGGCGTGCCGCTGGTGCCCGGCTACCACGGCGCGGGGCAGGACCCGGCCATGCTGAAGACAGAGGCCGACCGCATTGGCTACCCGGTGCTCATCAAGGCCAGCGCCGGCGGTGGCGGCAAGGGCATGCGGGCGGTGGACAAGGCGGAGGACTTCGCCGATGCGCTGGCATCCTGCAAGCGCGAAGCCATCAACAGCTTTGGCGACGACGCGGTGCTGATCGAGAAATACGTGCAGCGCCCGCGCCACATCGAAATCCAGGTGTTTGGCGACACCCAGGGCAACTACGTGTACCTGTTCGAGCGGGACTGCTCGGTGCAGCGTCGCCACCAGAAGGTGCTGGAAGAAGCGCCCGCGCCTGGCATGACGGAGGCCATGCGCCAGCAGATGGGTGAAGCGGCGGTGGCGGCAGCGCGTGCCGTGAATTACGTGGGTGCCGGCACGGTGGAGTTCATCGTCGAGCAGAGGGCGGATGGCTCGATGAATTTTTTCTTCATGGAGATGAACACGCGGCTGCAGGTGGAACACCCGGTCACGGAAGCCATTACCGGGCTCGATCTGGTCGAGTGGCAATTGCGCGTGGCTTTTGGCGAGCCGCTGCCCTTGCAGCAGGCCGACCTGCGCATCCAGGGCCATGCCATCGAGGCCCGCATCTGCGCCGAGAATCCCGACAACAATTTCCTGCCCGCCACGGGTAGCCTGCAGGTCTACCGCAAGCCGGGCAGCACCAGCTTTGAACGGGCACCGGGTGCGGTCCGCATCGACGACGGCGTGCGCGAGGGCGATGCCATCAGCCCGTTCTACGACTCGATGGTGGCCAAACTCATCGTGCACGGCGCCACCCGCGCCGAAGCGCTGGCCCGGCTCGACGAAGCGCTGGCGCAGACCCACATCGTGGGTCTGGCCACCAACGTGCAGTTTTTGCGCCACGTGGTGCGCAGCCCGTCGTTCGCGCAGGCCAATCTGGACACCGGGTTGATTCCGCGCGAGCAGGCGGTGCTGTTCCACCAGGAAACCATCGGTTTGCCGTTGGCCGTGGCGGCGGCCGTGGCCCGCGCGCTGCAGGACGAAAAAGCGCTGGAAGGTGTGGACCCGTTCAGCAAGCGCGACGGCTGGCGTTCGCACGGCGTGGTGGTGCGCGGCTTTGACTTTGAATTCCATGGCGAAGCTTGCAAGGCGGCACTGACCTGTCAACACGACGGCGCGCTGCAACTGCAGGTGGGCGATGTGTCAGGCCAGCTGTCGTTCGCCGCGCGCGACGACGGCCTGGATGTGCGCTTCGGCAGCCAGCGCCTGCTGGCCAAGGTCTATGCGCAAGGCGAGACGGTGCACATCTTTGCTGGTCAGGGTGCCACCGCCATCACCGTGATCGACCCGCTCGCTCACGCTGGCGAAACCCAGGGCGAGGGCGGCCGGCTGACGGCGCCGATGCCGGGCAAGGTGGTGTCGTTTGCGGTGAAGGCCGGTGACACGGTCAAGAAAGGCCAGCCGCTGGCGGTGATGGACGCGATGAAGATGGAGCACACGATTGCCGCGCCGATTGACGGTGTGGTGGCCGAGCTGCTGTACGCGCCGGGCGACCAGGTGGTCGAAGGTGCAGAGTTGCTGAAGCTGGTTCAGGCGGCCGTATGACCCTGCCCACCAAAGTCAAACTCGTTGATGTGGGCCCGCGCGACGGGCTGCAGAACGAAAAGGAGCCGGTGCCGGCCGCCGTCAAGATCGAGCTGGTGCACCGGCTGCAGGCCGCGGGGCTGAAGAACATTGAGGTCACCAGCTTTGTCTCGCCCAAGTGGGTGCCGCAGATGGCCGACAACGCCGAGGTGATGGCGGGTATCGCGCGGCAAAACGACATCTGCTATTCGGTGCTGACCCCGAACCTGCAGGGCTTCGAGGCAGCCAAGGCGAGCAAACCCGACCAGATCGTGGTGTTCGGTGCGGCCAGCGAAGCCTTCAGCCAGCGCAACATCAACTGCTCGATTGCCGACAGCATCGAGCGCTTCCGTCCGGTGGTGGAAGCGGCGCATGCGCAGGGCATCTCGGTGCGGGGCGCGATTTCGTGTTCTGTAGGCTGCCCCTACGAAGGCGAGATTGCCCCCGAACGCGTGGGGCTGGTGGCGAAACTGATGAAAGACATCGGTGTCGACCACATTTACGTGGCCGACACCATTGGCGTCGGCACGCCGCGCAAGGTGCAGGCCGCGATGGATGCGGCGCTGGCCCACTACGACCTGGACCACACCGCAGGCCATTTCCACGACACCTATGGCCAGGCATTGGCCAACACGCTGGCGGCCATGGAGATGGGCGTCTGGCAGTTCGACACCTCGGTGGCCGGCCTGGGCGGCTGCCCCTATGCCAAGGGCGCGACCGGCAACGTCGCGTCGGAAGATGTGGTCTATCTGCTGCGCGGCATGGGCATCGATACCGGCATTGACCTCGACGCATTGGTCGATGCCGGCCAGTACATCAGTGGCTTCCTGCAGCGCAAGCCCAATTCCCGCGCCGCCACCGCGTTACTCAACAAGCGCCAGGCGTGAGCGGGCGGGGACAGGCAAAATCTGTCCCATGACTTTTCAAGATTTTGGAGCATCCCATGTGCGGCGCTGAACTGGTGGCGCTACCCGAAGCCGTGCAGCGTGTGGCAGCGGTGCTGCAGGCGCAGGGACATGCCGACATGCCGGTGATGCTGGCGTCCGCCGCGCGCACCGCGCAGCAGGCGGCCGACGCGCTGGGCGTGGAACTGGGGCAGATTGCCAAGAGCATCATTTTCCGGCGCAGTGCCGTCGCCGGCCCGGCCGATGACGACGTGGCGGTGCTGGTGATCACCGCCGGTGACCGCCGTGTCGATGAAGCCAAAGTGCAGGCGCTGGTCTGCGCCCCTGGTACACGTCTTGGCAAGGCCGATGCCGAATTCGTGAAAAGCAGAACCGGGTTTGCCATTGGTGGTGTATCCCCACTGGCCCATGCCATGCCGCCGGTCACGCTGATCGACAACAGCCTGCTGCGCTTTGACGCGATCTGGGCCGCCGCCGGCCACCCGCACAGCGTGTTCCGCTTGCAGCCGCAAGATCTGGTGCGCTACACCGCGGCCCCACTGGCCGATGTGGCGCAGGCAACCGAAGGCCAGGCCCGCTGATGAATGCTTCTGAATCAATGGCTGAACGTGCAGCATTGGCAATAGCCACGGGCCAAAATGTGCCCTCGCCGTGTATCTCCGTGTGCCGCATGGACGCCACCCGTACCTGGTGCGAGGGTTGCCTGCGCAGCATCGACGAAATCAAGGCTTGGAGCAGCGCCAGCGACGCCGACAAACGCCGCATCTGGGCGCTGATTGCCCAGCGCAGCGCAACCGCCTCCCCATGAAACACATCACCTTCTACCTCGACTTCATCTCTCCGTACGCTTACCTCGCGTTCGAGAAACTGCCCGAAGTGCTTTCCGGTCACAGCCACAGCGTGACTTACAAACCGATGTTGTTCGCCAGCCTGTTGCAGCACCACGGCCAACTCGGGCCGGCCGAGATCAAGCCCAAGCGCGACTGGACCTACCGCCAGGTGCAGTGGTTGGCCCAGCACCACGGCATACCGTTTGATTTGCCCCAGTCCCATCCCTTCAACCCGCTCGGCCTGCTGCGGCTCGCGGTGGCGTGCAGCCCGGCGGGCACACCCAACCGCTACGTGCTGGAAACCCTGTTTCGCCATGCCTGGCGGGGCGGGCATGACGCGGCCGATCCCTCGCGACTGGCTGCTGTCGCCGCCACGCTGACGCCCAGCCGGTCGCCCGACTCCGCCGAGGTCAAGCAGCAACTGCGTGCCCATGGTGAGGAGGCATTGGCACAGGGCGTGTTCGGCGTTCCCACCTTTGTGGTGGACGGCAAGTCTTTCTGGGGTTTCGACGCGCTGCCCATGCTGCGCGACTACCTGGACCAGACGGCTTGGTTCGCCGGCGGTGATTGGGACAAGGCGGCCTCGCTGCCCGAGGGACAGACCCGCAGCCGCTGAACAAACCAAGGGGGTTGACTGCGCATTCCTCCCGTTTGGCCTGGGGGCTCACCCGTGCAGGCCTCAACTCCCCCTGAATCCGGCCGATAGCCGGAACATGATCTATGTGAAAACCGAGCTGGGGCAGCGGGCCCTGCGGGACCGGTCGGTCGCCATCACCCCGCGCCAACGTTCGGCGTTCATCATGCTGGACGGCAAGCACGACATTGACGATGTGTTGCAGTCGACGGCGGGTATCGGGGTCGGTCCCCAGGACATTGACCATCTGCTCAGACTGGGCTTGATCCGTCCGATCGCTGTTGCGCCCGAGCCGTCCCTCGAACCCGCAGCACCTGCGCCGTCACCCGAGGAACTCTACCTGTTGGCATACCCTGTGGCCAACCGACTCACGGCGGGGCTCGGTTTGCGGGGTTTTCGGCTCAACCTGGCGGTCGAGCGGGCGGGCAGCTACAGCGAGCTGCTGGGCATCCTGCCGCAAATCCGGGATGCGGTGGGCCCAGACAAATTCAGACCGTTGGCCGACATCGTCAGCCACTGACCCTTTTCGGGCTCGCCAGTTGGCGGGGTGAGCCCGACACCCCCAACCCTTCTAATGGGTGTTTACCCTATGAAAATCGGGCCAAACAGCCCTTTTTGAGCGGCATTTTTACAAATGAGCACTTTGTAAGAATAAGTAAAGCAAGCCGTCAGGGCGGGGACAGACCCTCCCCCCATAGTCCGCGACATCTGCCCCGTCGGGGTGGGTGATTTATGACATTTTGGGAGACAAATTCATGGCAACAGCACCAGCAGCTCGCCCCATGTCCGCTGAAGAACGCAAGGTGATCTTTGCGTCCTCTTTGGGCACGGTGTTTGAGTGGTATGACTTCTACCTGTACGGCTCACTCGCAGCCATCATTGCAAAGCAGTTTTTCTCGGGCCTCGACGCAGGTTCAGCATTCATTTTTGCTCTGCTGGCTTTTGCCGCCGGTTTCATCGTGCGTCCTTTCGGCGCGCTGGTGTTTGGCCGTTTGGGCGACATGATCGGTCGCAAGTACACCTTCCTGGTCACCATCCTGATCATGGGTGCCGCGACCTTCATCGTTGGCCTGTTGCCCAACTACGCCACCATCGGCGTGGCTGCGCCCGTCATCCTGATCGCGCTGCGCATGCTGCAAGGCCTGGCGCTGGGTGGTGAGTACGGCGGTGCTGCCACTTACGTGGCTGAGCATGCTCCCATGGGCCGGCGCGGTGCGTACACCTCGTGGATCCAAACCACTGCCACGCTGGGCCTGTTCCTGTCGCTGATGGTGATTCTGGGCACCCGCACCATCGTCGGTGAAGCCGCCTTTGCCGACTGGGGCTGGCGTGTTCCGTTCCTGGTCTCCATCCTGCTGTTGGCCATCTCGGTCTACATCCGGTTGTCCATGAACGAATCGCCCGCATTCGCCAAGATGAAAGCCGAAGGCAAGACTTCCAAGTCGCCGCTGTCGGAATCGTTTGGCCAGTGGAAAAACCTGAAGATCGTGATCCTGGCCCTGATCGGCCTGACCGCTGGTCAAGCCGTGGTCTGGTACACCGGCCAGTTCTATGCACTGTTCTTCCTGACGCAATCGCTGAAGGTCGATGGCGCCACCGCCAACATCCTGATCGCTATCGCGCTGGTCATCGGCACCCCGTTCTTCATCGTGTTCGGTGCACTGTCTGACAAGATTGGCCGCAAGCCGATCATCATGGCCGGTTGCTTGCTGGCCGTGGTGACCTACTTCCCCGTGTTCCAGATGTTGACCAAAGCGGCCAACCCGGACCTGGCTGCTGCACAGGCTGCCAACAAGGTGGTGGTGGCAGCTGACCCAGCCGAGTGCTCGTTCCAGTTCAACCCAACCGGTACCGTCAAGTTCACCAGCTCGTGCGACATCGCCAAGCAGGTGCTGGCTGCTGGCTCGGTGAGCTACGACAACGTGGTGGCACCTGCTGGCACCGTGGCCACGATCAAGATCGGTGAGACCGTCATCAATGGGTACTCCTCCAAAGGCCTGCCCGCTGACGAAGCCAAAGCCAAGGACGCCGAGTTCAAGAAAGGCGTTGCCGATGCTCTGAAGGCTGCTGGCTACCCTGCCAAGGCCGATCCAGCCAAGCTCAACAAGCCTTACATCATTGCACTGCTGGTGTACCTGATGATCTTGGTGACCATGGTGTACGGCCCGATCGCCGCCATGCTGGTGGAAATGTTCCCAACCCGCATCCGCTACACCTCCATGTCACTGCCTTACCACATTGGTAACGGCTGGTTCGGCGGCTTGCTGCCCACCACCTCGTTCGCCATCGTGGCCCAAACCGGCAACATGTACAACGGTCTGTGGTACCCGATCATCATCGCTGGCGCGACCTTCGTCATCGGCATGTTGTTCGTCCGTGAAACCAAAGACGTGGACATCTACGCCAACGACTGATAACCCTACAAGGTGCCACTGAAACAGCGGCACTCTTGGGGAATTGGCAGGCCTCTGATAGGCTTGCCATCTCAAAAAATCGCCCTTGGGGTTGTCCAAACCCCAAGGGCGATTTTCTGAGATTCATTCATTTCAACGGAGAGATAAGTATGTGGAAAATTGCGGTCGCGTTTGCGGTGTTTGCCGGTCTGGCATTGTTCATCCTGTCCAAGGGCGGAGACATCCACATGGGCGGCGAGTCGGCCGGTTCCGAGGCGCACCACATTGAAGAAGCCAAGGCCAAAGCCGCTGCAGAAGCCGCTGCCAAAGCCGCCTCTGCAGCCGCCTCTGTGGCAGTTCCTGCAGCCAGCGGCGCCAAGTAAAGACGGCGGTGGTCTGACCCACGTCCTGCGGGACACAGGGGAAGACCACACAGCGGTGACCGGACAGGGGGCTGCCTAGAATGTTGGCCTCACTCCCGGTTTACCGCAGCAATGACCCAAGGCCAGATTCGAATCCGCGGTGCACGCCAGCACAACCTCAAAAACCTCGATCTGGACATCCACACCGGTGAGCTGACGGTCGTGACCGGGCCCAGCGGCTCCGGCAAATCCAGTCTGGTGTTCGACACGCTGTACGCCGAAGGGCAGCGGCGCTACGTCGAAACCTTCTCCGCTTACGCACGCCAGTTTCTGGACCGCATGGACAAGCCTGCGGTGGACCGCATTGACGGTGTTCCGCCTGCGATTGCCATCGACCAGACCAACCCGGTTCGCTCGTCACGCTCCACCGTGGGCACGATGACGGAACTGAACGACCACCTGAAGCTGTTGTTTCCGCGCGCCGGGCGCTTGTTTGACAAGGTCACAGCGCAAGAGGTCTCACACGACTCGCCGGAAACCATTTATGCCGAGCTGGTGGCGCGCTCCGAGCGCGACAACCCGCGGCTCGTTCTGACCTTCCCTGTCGAGTTGCCTGGGGATACCCGGCCGGAAGACATTGAACAATGGTTGTCGGTCAGCGGTTTCACCAAGGTGCAGGCGCAGCACGAGGTGGATGCGCCTGCACCCGCCCATGTGGCGATAAAAAGCAAGAAGGCTGCAGCGGCCCACCCGGGCAAGCAATTGGTGCTTGACGTGGTGGCCGACCGCTTTCGCCTGCACGGCACCGAACGTGCGCGGGTGCTGGAAGCGATCGAGGTCGCGCTCAAGCGAGGCAGCGGGCGCTTGAATGTGTATGTGTTGCCGGAGGCGTCTGATGGTGCGTCGCCAGAGCCGGTGATCTGGCGTTTCTCGACCGGATTGCACTGCCCGGACAGCAACCTGCGCTACGCCGCACCCATCCCGTCCATGTTCTCGTTCAACTCGGCGGTGGGTGCCTGCGAGACCTGCCGAGGTTTTGGCCGTGTGATCGGGGTGGACTACGGTCTGGTGATCCCGAACGACAAACTCACGCTGCGTGCCGGTGCGATCAAGACCATCCAGACCCCGGCCTGGAAAGAAGCGCAGGACGACCTGATGCGCCACGCCGAGGCCGCCGGTATCCCGCGTGACACGCCCTGGTACAAGCTCACACCCGAGCAGCAACATTGGGTGATTGACGGCTCGCCGAACTGGAACGGCAAGTGGAACCAGCACTGGTTTGGCGTGCGGCGCTTCTTTGAGTACCTGGAGACCAAGGCCTACAAAATGCACATCCGGGTGCTGCTCTCCAAGTACCGCAGCTACACCACCTGTCCCACCTGTGCCGGTGCGCGCCTGAAAACCGACAGCCTGCTTTGGCGGGTGGGCAGCCAGGCCGATGCCGACGCGGTCTTGCCGCCCGCCAAACGCTTCATGCCACACGGCGTGGCCTGGGGGCGCGACCAGCTGGAGGCGCTGCCGGGGCTGTGCCTGAACGACCTGATGCAGTTGCCGATTGACCAACTGCGCCGTTTCTTCACGCGGGTGCAGGCCAGTTCGCCCGCCGCAGGCGAGGCCGGTGGCAACGACAGCAAGGCGCTGGCGCTGCTGTTCGACGAGATCAGCACCCGGCTGAAGTACCTGGAGGATGTCGGCATTGGCTACCTCACACTGGACCGGCAGAGCCGCACGCTCAGCGGCGGCGAGGTGCAGCGCATCAACCTCACCACCGCACTGGGCACCTCGCTGGTCAACACGCTGTTCGTGCTCGACGAACCCAGCATTGGCCTGCACCCGCGCGACATGCAGCGCATCAACGAGGCCATGCTGCGGCTGCGCGACGCCGGCAACACGCTGGTGGTGGTCGAGCACGACCCGGCGGTGATGCTGGCGGCCGACCGCATCATCGACATGGGCCCTGGCCCTGGCGAACGTGGTGGGCAGATCGTGTTCGATGGCAGCCTGGACGAATTGCGCCATGCCGACACCCTGACCGGTGCTTACCTGGGGGCGCGCAAACACATTGGCATGGGCTTCAAGCGCATGGTCACCGACAGCACGCCCCGGCTGATTCTGGAGGGCGTGCGGGAGCACAACCTGAAGCACATCACGGTCGAGTTTCCACTGCAGAAGCTGGTGTGTGTCACCGGCGTCAGCGGCTCCGGCAAGTCGTCGCTGGTCCAGGACGTGCTGGCCCCCGCGTTGCTGCGCCACTTCGGCAAAGCCACCGACACCCCCGGCCAACACGACCGCTTGCTGGGCACCGACTGGCTGAGCGAGGTTGTTTTTGTGGACCAGTCGCCGATTGGCAAAACCGCGCGTTCCAACCCGGTCAGCTATGTGGGCGCCTGGGACAGTTTGCGCGAAATCTTTGCCAACGCACCCGCCTCGCGCCAGCGCGGCTACACCGCCAGCAAGTTCAGCTTCAACAGCGGCGATGGGCGTTGCCCCACTTGCGGCGGCTCCGGCTTTGAGCATGTGGAGATGCAGTTCCTGAGCGACGTGTACCTGCGTTGCCCGGACTGCGATGGCCAGCGTTACCGACCCGAAATCCTGGACATCAAGATCGAACGGGCTGGCCGTTTTCTGAGTGTGGCCGACGTGCTGGGGCTGACCGTCAACGAGGCTGCCACGCTGTTCGCGGCCGACCGTGACGTGCTGCGCGCCCTGCAGCCCATTGTCGAGGTGGGGCTGGACTACGTGAAGCTGGGCCAGCCGGTGCCCACGCTGTCCGGCGGTGAAGCGCAGCGGCTGAAGCTGGCGGGCTATCTGGCCGAGGCGGCCAAGTCCCCGTCGTGGGGTCGGCCAGCGACCAGCAAAAAAGGCACGCTGTTCCTGTTTGACGAGCCCACCACCGGCCTGCATTTCGACGACATCGCCAAGCTGATGCGCGCCCTGCGCCGGCTGCTGGACGTGGGCCATTCGCTGATCGTCATCGAGCACAACCTCGACGTGGTCCGTGCCAGCGACTGGCTGATCGACCTCGGCCCCGAAGGGGGCGACGCCGGGGGCTACCTGGTGACAGAGGGGACGCCCGAAGAGGTGCGCCTGCACCCCAGCTCGCACACCGGCCGCGCGCTGCGGGAGTACGACAGTGCGTTGGGGATCGGTGGGCAGATGGTGGCCGAGCGTGCGCCAGGCTATGTGGCGGCAGCCCGCGTGCCGCGGCCAGCGCGCGCAGACGGCGACACCATCCAGATCGTCAACGCCAAAGAGCACAACCTCAAGAGCCTGTCGGTCAACATCCCGCGTGGCCAGTTCAACGTGGTCACGGGGGTCAGTGGCTCCGGCAAAAGCACGCTGGCGTTTGACATCCTGTTCAACGAAGGCCAGCGCCGCTACCTGGAAAGCCTGAACGCCTACGCACGCAGCATCGTGCAGCCCGCAGGCCGGCCCGAGGTGGACGCGGTGTATGGCATTCCACCCACGGTGGCGATCGAGCAGCGCTTGTCGCGTGGCGGGCGCAAGAGCACGGTGGGCACCACCACCGAGGTCTGGCACTTCCTGCGCCTGCTCTATGTGAAGCTGGGCACCCAGCATTGCGTGAAAGACGGCGCGGCCGTGATGCCCCAAACGCCTGACAGCATTGCCGCTGCATTGCTGCAGCGCTACAAGGGCCAGCACATCGGCCTGCTGGCGCCGCTGGTGGTCAACCGCAAAGGCGTCTACACCGAGCTGGCCGACTGGGCGCGTCCGCGTGGCTACACCCACCTGCGGGTGGACGGTGAGTTCCTGCCGACCACGGGCTTTCCCCGCATCGACCGTTTCAAGGAGCACACCATCGAACTGCCGGTGGCCGACCTCGTGGTCAGCCCGGCGCGTGAAACCGAACTGCGCCAGGCGCTGGCACTGGCGCTGGAACATGGCAAAGGCGTGTTGCACCTGCTGGCGCCGCTGGATGGCCTGCGCGACGCCATGGCCGAAGGGTCGTCCACTGCGGCCATCGGCCGGGTGGATGTGTTCTCCACCAAACGCGCCTGCCCAGTGTGCAGCACCAGCTACGCGGAACTGGACCCGCGCCTCTTCAGCTACAACAGCAAACACGGCTGGTGCCCAGACTGTGTGGGTACCGGGGTGGCGCTGACCCGCGAGCAGCGCAAGGCGCTGGACGACACCGTCCGAGACGACGACAACAAGGGCCGCGAGCAGACCTTTGCCGAACCTGAGCTGGACGACGTGGCCGATGCGGTGTGCGCGAGCTGCGAAGGCACGCGGCTGAACGCCCAGGCCCGTGCGGTGCAGTTCGCTGGCGTGGGCATTGCCGACATTGCGCGGCTGTCGGTGGTGGGTGTGCGCGAGTGGGTGCAGAGCCTGGCTGCCGCAGGCGTGATGAGCGGCCGCGAGGCCGACATCGCCCGCGACCTGCTGCCTGAAATTCAGGGCCGTCTGGAGTTCCTGGAGGAAGTGGGGCTGGGCTACCTGACGCTGGACCGGGGCGCCCCCACGCTCTCTGGCGGCGAGGCCCAGCGCATCCGGCTGGCGGCGCAGCTTGGCAGCAATTTGCAGGGCGTCTGCTATGTGCTGGACGAACCGACGATCGGCCTGCACGCGCGCGACAACCATATCCTGTTGAATGCCCTGCACAAGCTCGGCAACAAGGGCAACACGCTGGTGGTGGTGGAACACGACGAAGACACCATCCGCCGCGCCGACCACATCATCGACATCGGCCCGAGCGCTGGCAAACGCGGCGGGCGGTTGGTGGCACAAGGCCGCGTTGGCGACATTTCAGCCGCCGAAGAGTCGGTGACCGGCCGCTACCTGCTGCACGCGATGAAGCACCCGCTGCAGCTGCGCCGCCTCGTGGATGCCACATCGCCGGTGGCTTTGCCGGCGCCGGTGCGGGCCGTTGCGCCGACAGAAAAGCCCACTGCCGCTGCCAAAAAACGCCTCGCCAAAGCCGCTGAAGCCGCTGTCACACCGGTTGAGCCCCAGCACTGGCTGACCGTGACCGGCGCCCACCTGCACAACCTGCAGCAGGTCAACGCCGCCATCCCGCTCAAACGGCTGGTGGCGGTGACGGGCGTGTCCGGTTCCGGCAAGTCCACGCTGGCGCGCGACGTGTTGCTGGCCAATGTGCACAGCGCCGTGTCGCGCCAGGGCAGCCGCGCCACCCGCGATCTGCCGAATGCCTGGACCGGTTGCGTGTCGGTGGACGGCTGGCACAGCATCGACCGGGTGCTGGAGGTGGACCAGACGCCGATTGGCAAAACCCCGCGCAGCTGCCCGGCCACCTACATTGGTTTCTGGGACACCATCCGCAAGCTGTTTGCCGACACGCTGGAAGCACGGGCGCGTGGCTACGCCGCCAACCGCTTCAGCTTCAACACCGGTGAAGGCCGCTGCCCGACCTGTGAGGGCCAGGGCGTGCGCACGATTGAGATGAGTTTCCTGCCCGATGTGAAGGTGCTGTGCGAAAGCTGCCACGGCGCCCGCTTCAACCCGGAAACCATGGCCGTGAGCTGGCGCGGCAAAAGCATTGGCGATGTGCTGCAGATGGAGGTGGACGAAGCGGTCGAATTCTTCGCCGCCATGCCCAGCATCGGCCACCCGCTGCAGTTGCTGAAAGACGTGGGGCTGGGCTACCTGACGCTGGGCCAACCTTCCCCGACGCTGAGCGGCGGCGAAGCGCAGCGCATCAAGCTGGTGACCGAGCTCAGCAAGGTGCGCGACGACATCACCCGGCGTGGCCAGAAGCCGCCCCACACGCTGTACGTGCTGGACGAACCCACGGTGGGCCTGCACATGGCCGATGTGGCCAAGCTGATCCGCGTGCTGCACCGGCTGGTGGACGGTGGGCAAAGCGTGGTGGTGATCGAACACGACCTCGATGTGATCGCCGAGGCCGACTGGGTGATTGACCTCGGGCCGGACGGGGGCAGCGCTGGCGGCACCATCGTGGCCGCTGCCACGCCGGAAGATGTGGTGCGGCTGGGCACGCCCACCGGGCAGGCGCTGGGGCCGGTGCTGGCACGGGTTTGAGGGCCACATTGCGCACAGGCGACAGCCTGTAAGGGGTTTCCTGATTGTTTTTGGCAACGTGCCCTAGTCCAATCTAACAAATCAGCTATCAAATCAGGAGCAAATCATGCGCCGTCGTCAACTCGTTCAACTGGCAGGTGCCACCCTGGTGGTGCCCGCCTTCGGTCTGCAGGCCCAGGCCGACACGTTTCCGGTCAAGCCGATCAAGCTGGTGATCGCCTTTCCGGCCGGCGGGCCGACCGACATCACCATGCGCGCGCTGGCCGACAACGCCTCCAAAATCCTTGGCCAGCCGGTGGTGGTGGAGAACAAGCCCGGTGCTGGCGGTACGTTGCCGGCGCAAGGTCTGCAGAGCGCACCTGCCGACGGCTACACGCTGGCGCAAATTCCGCTCGGTGTGTTCCGCCTGCCGTACACCACCAAGATCAGCTGGGATCCGGTGAAAGACATCAGCTACGTGCTCAACGTCACCGGCTATGCGTTTGGCCTGGTGGTGCCCGCCGACTCGCAGCTGCGCACCTGGACACACTTTGTCGCCTGGGCCAAGGCCAACCCTGGCAAGCTGAGCTACGGCTCCACCGGCACACTCACCAGCCCCCACCTGACGATGGAGCTGGTGGCGCAGAAGCTGGGGCTGGAACTGCTGCACGTGCCTTACAAGGGCAGTGCCGATCTGATGCAGGCGGTGCTGGGCGGGCACGTGATGGCTGCGTCCGACTCGACCGGCTTCGCACCCCAGGTGGAGGCAGGCAAGCTGCGGGTGCTCAACACCTGGGGTGCCGAACGTTTGGCCAAGTTCCCGGATGCGCCCACGCTGAAAGAGCTGGGGCTCGACATCGTGCAGAACTCGCCCTTTGGCATCGGTGCGCCCAAGGGCACGCCGGTGGCTGTGGTCAAGCGTCTGCACGACGCTTTCAAACAGGCCATGGAGATGGACAGCTACAAAACCGCGCTGGGCCGCTACGACATGGTGCCGATGTACATGGGCACCGCGCAGTACGGCAAGTTTGCCGAGAGCACCTTTGCCACCGAGAAAGCGCTGGTGGACAAACTCGGCCTGGCCAAGGCCCCCTGACCGCAGCGCCCCCCGGGGTCAGCCCGCCTACTTCAGCCCGCCGTCTGCAACGCCAGCCCGGCGTGCTCGCGCAGCGGGTGGAAGTGGATCTTGGGGTGCCGTTCCTGCGCCAGCCGCAGGTCGTAGGGTGAGGTCAGCAAATAGGCCAGCGTGTCGGCCGCGTCCAGCGCCAGCTTGCCCTGGTTGGCGTCCATGAAGGCGCGCAGCTCCTGGGGCGTGTCGGCGGTGATCCAGCGGGCGCCCACAAAGCGGCTGCTTTCGAGCTTCATGTCCACGTCGTACTCGGCCTTCAGGCGGTGCTGCACCACTTCAAACTGCAGCTGGCCCACGGCACCCAGCAGCATCAGGCCGCCCACCGTGGGGCGGAACACCTGGATCGCACCTTCTTCACCCAGCTGCACCAGACCCGCCTGCAGCTGTTTGCCGCGCAGCGGGTTGGTGAGCACGGCTGTCTGGAACAGCTCGGGCGCAAAAAAGGGCAGGCCAGTGAACTGCAGGCTCACACCGTCGGTGATGGTGTCGCCCAGCTGCACGCCGCCGTGGATGGTGAAGCCGATGATGTCGCCGGCATAGGCCTCGCTCACCGCCTCGCGGCGCTGGCTCATGAAGGTCACCACGCTGGTGGGCCGCAGCTCCTTGGCGGTGCGCTGGATCTTGAGCTTCATGCCGGTCTGGTACTTGCCGGAACACACGCGCAGGAAGGCGATGCGGTCGCGGTGCGACGGGTCCATGTTGGCCTGCACCTTGAACACCACGCCGGAGAACGCGGTGTCTTCGGGCTGCATCACCTTGACCACCGGTTGCTTGTTGACCACCAGCGAGCTGGTGCGTGAACGCGGTGACGGTGCCAGGTCCACCAGCGCGTCCAGCACCTCCATCACACCGAAGTTGTTGACGCCAGAGCCAAAGAACACCGGGGTCTGTTTCCCTGCCAGAAAGGCTTCGTGGTCGTAGGCGGGTGAGGCGCCCGTGGCCAGCTCCATGGCTTCTTCGGCGGACTCGAATTCGGCGCCGAAGCGTTTCACCAGCGCGTCGCGGTCGGCCAGGGGCATGGTCTCGAAGTCGTGTGGCATGCGCTCGCTGCCCGAGTCGAACACCGTCATGGCCTGCGTGCGCAGGTTGATGATGCCGCCAAAACTTTTGCCCTGTCCCACCGGCCAGGTCATGGGCACGCAGGGCATGCCCAGTTCGCGCTCCACCTCGTCCAGAATGTCCAGCGGCTCGCGCACCTCGCGGTCCATCTTGTTGACGAAGGTGATGATGGGGGTGTTGCGCTGCCGGCAGACCTCGATCAGCCGGCGCGTCTGCGCCTCCACACCGTTGGCCGCGTCAATCACCATCAGCGCCGAATCCACCGCCGTCAGCACGCGGTAGGTGTCTTCCGAGAAGTCCTTGTGGCCGGGGGTGTCCAGCAGGTTGATGACGTGGTCGCGGTACAGCATCTGCATCACCGACGAAGCGACCGAAATGCCACGCTGCTTCTCGATCTCCATCCAGTCGCTGGTGGCGTGGCGGCTGGCCTTGCGCGCCTTCACCGAGCCGGCAATCTGGATCGCACCCGAGAACAGCAGCAGCTTCTCCGTCAGCGTGGTTTTGCCGGCGTCGGGGTGGGAAATGATGGCAAAGGTACGGCGGCGCCGTGTTTCAGAGGCGAAAGTCACACAAACTCCGGGGAATGTCAGACCAGGCAGCATGGTCGGGGAAAGCCCACCAGTATAATTTGTGGCTTCCGAGGAGCGTTGCAGCGCCCCCAATCACCAAGTGGGGCGTGAGGCTCGGATTCACTCTGCAACGACGCTCGCCCACTGTCCTGTGAGGTGAGCGCTTCTTTCCGAAGCAAATCCCCTGGATGGTGGTTGTATTCAATTCATTTTGGACCAAACCATGAGCGCCATTCTCAAAACCGTTCCCGCCCACGACTACGCCATTGCCGACCTCTCGCTCGCCGACTGGGGCCGCAAGGAAATCCGCATCGCCGAAACTGAAATGCCCGGTCTGATGGCCATCCGCGAGGAATTCGCCAAGGCCCAGCCGCTGAAAGGCGCGCGCATCACCGGCTCGTTGCACATGACCATCCAGACTGCGGTGCTGGTGGAAACGCTGCAGGCCCTGGGCGCCGATGTGCGTTGGGCTTCTTGCAACATCTTCTCCACCCAAGACCACGCCGCTGCGGCTTTGGTGGCCAACGGCACCCCGGTGTTCGCGCACAAGGGCGAGACCTTGGACGATTACTGGAAGTTCACCCACAACATCTTCGAGTTCTCCGGCGCCAAGGGCACGGCCGAAGAAGGCCCGAACATGATTCTGGACGACGGCGGTGACGCCACGCTGCTGATGCACCTGGGCACCCGCGCCGAAAAAGACATTTCCCTGCTGGCCAAGCCGGGCAGCGAAGAAGAAATCTGCCTGTTCAACAGCATCAAGGCCAAGCTGGCACAAGACCCGACCTGGTACAGCCGCCGCCTGAAAAACATCATCGGCGTGACCGAAGAAACCACCACCGGCGTGCTGCGCCTGAACGAAATGAGCGCCAAGGGCACCCTGGCCCTGCGCGCCATCAACGTGAACGACTCGGTGACCAAGAGCAAGTTCGACAACCTGTACGGTTGCCGCGAGTCCTTGGTGGACGCCGTCAAGCGCGCCACCGACGTGATGATCGCCGGCAAGGTGGCGGTGGTGGCCGGCTACGGCGACGTGGGCAAGGGCTCGGCCCAGGCGCTGCGTGCCCTGAGCGCGCAAGTGTGGGTGACCGAGATCGACCCCATCAACGCGCTGCAGGCCGCGATGGAAGGCTACAAGGTCGTGACCATGGACTACGCCGCCGACAAGTGCGACATCTTCGTGTCCGCTACCGGCAACAAGAACGTCATCACCTACGAGCACATGGCCAAGATGAAAGACCAGGCCATCGTCTGCAACATCGGCCACTTTGACAACGAAATTGACGTTGCCGCGCTGGACAAGTGCACCTGGGAAGAGATCAAGCCCCAGGTCGACCACGTGATCTTTCCGGACGGCAAGCGCATCATCTTGTTGGCCAAGGGCCGCTTGGTGAACCTGGGCTGCGGCACCGGCCACCCCAGCTTTGTGATGTCGTCGAGTTTCGCCAACCAGACCATTGCGCAGATCGAACTGTTCACCAAGCAGTCCGACTACGAAGTGGGCAAGGTCTATGTGCTGCCCAAGCACCTGGACGAGAAGGTGGCGCGGTTGCACCTGAAGAAGGTCGGCGCGGTGCTGAGCGAGCTCACAGACGAGCAGGCGGCTTACATCGGTGTGAGCAAAGTCGGCCCCTACAAAGCCAACACCTACCGTTATTGAGCGGCGCTACTGCGCGGCCGCATGGCCGCGTTGCGGGTCCCTCCGTGAATCCTCACGACCCTCAAGGTCGCTCCGGTTCACGGCGCCTCCCGCGCCTTGCCCTGTACCCGCTCGCTACGCGCCTTGAGGCCGTCGGAAGAAAATTGAATGCGCATTGACCAACTCCTCGTGGAGCGCGGCCTGGCCTCGTCCCGTTCCCAAGCCCAGCGGCTGATTGCCGCGGGGGTGCAGTGGCGCGCCGGTGCGGCGGGCGTGGCGCCATGGAAAAAGGTGGCCAAGAACGGCGACGAGGTGCCGGACGCGGCCGAGATCGAGTTGCTGGACCTGGCCGAGGCGCGTTACGTGTCGCGCGGCGGGCTCAAGCTCGAAGGCGCGCTGCGTGCCCTGGGCCTGGACCCGGCGGGGCAGCGCTGCCTGGACGTGGGGCAGAGCACCGGTGGTTTCACCGACTGCCTGCTGCAGGCCGGCGCGGCCCAGGTCATCGGTGTCGATGTCGGCCAGGGCCAACTGCACGAGCGGCTGCGACAGGACGCCCGGGTGGTCTGTGTCGAAGGCGTCAATGCCCGCGCACTGAGCGCCGAGGCGCTGGTCGAGGCCTGCGAGGAGGCGCTGTCCGAACGGGTCGAGGACGTCGAAGACAACGCCACCCTGCCGCAGGCGCCCTATGCCTGGATGCGCAACGGCGGCGTGGTGGACGACGATTACAACGACAGCGACGACGCCAAAGAGCACGAGGTCGAGGCCTTCAAGGCCCAGCGCGCCGAACGGGCCCGTGCCCGTGCGGCCGGCCAGCTGCCGCTGGTGCGGCGGCGCCGGCCTGGCCACGAGGCCACCGATGTGAACCCGTCCTTCGCGCTGGTCACTGGCGACCTGTCCTTCATCTCGTTGACGCTGGTGCTGCCGGCGCTGGTGCCGCTGCTGCGGCCCGACGGCGACCTGCTGATGCTGGTCAAGCCGCAGTTCGAGTTGCAGCCGGGCCAGGTCGGCAAGGGCGGGATCGTGCGCGACCCGGCCATGTACGCGGTGGTGGAACAGCGTCTGCGCGACGCGGCAGCCGACCTGGGCCTGCACGTGCTGGCCTGGTTTGATTCCCCGATTGCGGGCGGCGACGGCAACCGCGAATTTTTCATCCATTGCAGGAAAGCGCCATGAGTTCTTCCGCAGCATTGCCTGTCAGTTTCGAATTTTTTCCGCCCAAAACGCCAGAAGGCGTCGACAAGCTGCGCGCCGCGCGCCAGCGGCTGTATGCGCTGAAGCCCGAGTTCTGCTCGGTCACGTATGGCGCGGGCGGCTCCACCCAAGAGGGCACTTTCAACACCGTGCGCGACATCCTGGCCGAAGGTGTGGCCGCCGCATCGCACTTCTCGTGCATTGGGGCCACCCAGGCCAGCGTGCGCGAACAGCTCGCACAGCTCAAAGCCATGGGCGTGCAGCGGCTGGTGGCGCTGCGCGGCGATTTGCCCAGTGGCTACGGTGCCGGCGGCGAGTTCCACTACGCCAGCGATCTGGTGGCCTTCATCCGTGCCGAGACCGGTGACGACTTCCACATCGAAGTGGCCGCGTACCCGGAAATGCACCCCCAGGCCAAGTCACCCGACGCCGACCTGCTGGCCTACGCCGCCAAGGTCAAGGCCGGTGCCAATGCCGCCATCACCCAGTACTTCTACAACAGCGACGCCTACTTCCGCTTTGTTGACGACGCCTACAAGCTCGGTGTTGACGTGCCGGTGGTGCCCGGCATCATGCCCATTACCAGCAGCACCCAGCTGATGCGTTTTTCTGACGCCAGCGGCGCCGAAATCCCGCGCTGGATCCGCACCCGCCTGATGGCCTACGGCGACGACACCACCTCCATCAAGGCCTTTGGCCTCGACGTGGTGACTGACCTGTGCGACCAGCTCCGCAACGGCGGCGTGCCCGGCCTGCACTTCTACACCATGAACCAGAGCGCCGCAACACTGGACATCTGCGAGCGGCTCGGCCTGTAAAACGGTCTTTTGACGGGGACCACAGCCCAAGTCCGACCGTGCCATAGGGTTGTTACATCCGTGGGGTAGGATGCTGCAATGCACAAAACCCACTGCGGCCCGTTCTGGGCCCGTGACAGTTTCCGCACCTTGGTGCTGCCGGCTTTGCTGGCAACCCTGATGGCCACCTCCCCCGCGTTTGCTGTTGACAGAGCCCCCTCGGCCCTGCGCGGTGCCGCGTTGTGCAACACCGAACCGGTCTGGCAGAAGTGGCAGCGCGGCTTGGCGTCGTGGTACGGCCAGGCTTTCCAGAACCTGCGTACCGCCAGCGGCGAGCGTTTCGACATGAACGAACTCACCGCCGCCCACCCGACGCTGCCATTTGGCACGCAGCTCAAGGTGCGCAACCCCGCCAATGGCCGGGCGGTGGTGGTGCGCGTCAATGACCGTGGCCCCTTCACCGGCGACCGCAGCCTCGACCTCAGCCGCGCCGCCGCCAGTGCGCTGGGCATCTTGAACCGCGGCACGGCGCAGGTTGAATTGCTGCTCGAATCGTCTGCCGACAAATTGGGTGCCGTGACCAGCCTGCTGAACAGCGCTGTCGCCTGCAACAACTGAGCGGGCGGCCTGCAGGTTTCAGCGCTGGCGCACCTGCGGGTCGTGTTTCTGGCGCCGGATCTGGCGGCTGGCACGGTCCTGTTTCTCTTCCAGGCGCGCCGCTTCCTTGCGGGTGACCTTGCCATCGGCCTCGGCCCGGGCCTCTGCGCGCGCCACACCCGCTTGTGTGTGTTCAAGGCGACGCGCTTCCGGCCGCGTCAAAGCCCCCGAAGCCACGCCCTGGTTGATGCGTTGTTGCTGGTTGTCCTGGCGGTTGTCAACGCGCTGCTGAAAAGCCTCGCTGGGGGTGGCAGGGGCCTGGGCAGAGACTGCCACGGCACACAGCGCCAGACCCATTGCCACAGCGGCGCGTGAAAGAGAGGGGTTCATCGGTGACTCCAGAAAGGGATGATGCCCATGGCCAGACACCGGCCATGTCCACGTTAAACCGGTCAGCGCCCACCGGCTTACGCTGCCAGGGCAATACCCGACTGCTGCACGCAGGTAAACGGTCCGAGCGTAAGAACTGCGCACCGGGGCGGTTAAAGCCCCATGCGTTCCGACAAGGTGATCCCCATGCACCCAGCCACCCTGGCCGCGCACCGCTTCGGTTTCTCTGAAACCTCCCTGCAGCCGCTGAAGAGCGACCCGCGTGGCTGGGTGCTGGCGCAATTCCGCCAGCCGCAGCCGCTGGACGAACGTGGCCTGATGGCCAGCCCCGAGGCCGGTGTGCTGACGCGCCAGGTGCTGAGCGCCGTGCTGAACGGGGCCGTCAACAACGTGGCTCCCGCAGCCCCTGCAGACATGGCCAGCACCCCGCCTGCGGTGGTGGCTGCCACCGACCCCAACCGCCAGCTGCTGCGCCGTGCCAACGCCCAGGCCGTGCAGCGGCGTTGGCAACACGTGGTGGCCACCGGCACGCCCGTTTACGAGCGCTGGGTGATGTTCTGGGCCAACCACTTCAGTGTGGCCGCCACCAAAGGCAGCATGCTGGGCCTGGTCTGGCCCTTTGAGCGCGAAGCGATCCGGCCACACGCCACCGGGCGTTTTGTGGACCTGGCGCGGGCCGCCACGCTGCACCCGGCAATGCTGCTGTACCTGGACAACGCGCAGTCCTTTGGCCCGGGCTCACGCGCTGGCCAGCGCGGCAGCCGCGGCCTGAACGAAAACCTCGCACGCGAACTGCTGGAACTGCACACCCTCGGCGTCAACGGCGGCTACACCCAGGCCGACGTGACCGAACTCGCCAAGCTGCTCACCGGCTGGACGGTGGACCGCCAGACGGCGCAGTCGCGCTTCGTGGCTGCATGGCACGAGCCCGGCCCCAAGCGCGTGCTGGGCCAGTCCTACCCCGAAGGCCCCCAGGCGCTGGAGGCCTTGCTCACCGACCTGAGCCGCCACCCCAGCACCGCGCGTTTCGTGGCCACCAAGCTGGCGCGCCATTTCGTGGCCGACGACCCACCCGCGCCTCTGGTGGACGCACTGGCGAACCGCTTCCGCGCCAGCGACGGCGATTTGTCAGCGCTGGCCGATGCATTGTTCAGCCACGAGCTCACCTGGCAAAGCACCACACCGCCCAAGTTCAAGCGGCCCGAAGAACTGGTGCTGTCGGCCCACCGCGTGCTCAAGTTGCCTGTCGTGCAGGCCGAGCGTTTGAACACCGTGCTGGCGCAAATGGGCCAACCGGTTGGCCGCGCCCCATCGCCCCAGGGCTGGCCCGACCGGACCGAAGACTGGCTGGCGCCCGACGCGCTGTGGAAACGCACCGAATGGGCCGCCACCTTCGCCCAACAGCACGACCAATTGGCCGATGCCCGGCAGCTGGCGACCTTGAGCCTTGGGCCAGACCTCGGGGCCGAAACCCAGCGCCAGATCGCGCGTGCCGACAGCGGTGCCCAGGCCCTGGCCCTGTGGCTGGCCAGTCCAGAATTCCAGCGGAGGTAAGCCATGCCCACGACCCTTTCACGCCGCGCCTGGCTGACCCGTGTTGCCGTGGGCAGCGGCGCCGGTCTGGCATTGCAGTGGCCTGGCAGTCGGCTCGCCTTGGCCGCCACCAGCCCGGCCACCGATGACCGCCGCCTGGTGGTGGTGCTGTTGCGCGGCGCCCTTGACGGTCTGGCGGCCGTGCCCCCGGTCGGTGATCCCGCCTGGTCTGCCTTGCGGCCCCAGGCCGAGGCCGATCAGGCGCGTTGGGGGGCGCCGCTGCCGCTCGATGCGCAATTTGCACTGCACCCCAAACTCGCCACGCTGCACCAGTGGTTTGGCGAGCACCAGTTGCTCATTGCCCATGCGGTGGCCAGCCCCTACCGCGAGCGCTCGCACTTCGACGCCCAGCAGCTGCTGGAAAGCGGCGGCAACCGCGCCTTCGAGCTGCACACCGGCTGGCTCGGCCGTGCGATGGAAATGACCCACAGCCAGGGTGTGGCGCTGAGCCCGGCCTTGCCGTTGGCCTTGCGCGGCGCGGCCAGTGCCAGCAGCTGGGCACCGTCGAGCCAGCCCGGTGTGGACCCCGACCTGGTCGAGCGCATCGCCCGCCTGTACGCGGGCGACGCCCAGCTCGGCCCCGCCTTCAACCAGGCGCGAGCGCAGCGCGGCGGCGTGATGGGGGACGCCAACGAAGGCAGCAACTTTGCGGCACTGGCGCGGCAGGCCGGGCGTTTCCTCGCCGCCCCGGGCGGGCCCAGCATCGCCTGGCTCGACACCAGCGGCTGGGACACCCACACCCAGCAGGCGCTGCGGCTGTCGCGCCAGCTCGAAGCGCTGGACCAGGGGCTGGCCGCGTTGCGCGCATCGCTCGGCCCGCGCTGGGACACCACCACCGTGCTGGTGATGACCGAATTCGGCCGTTCCGCCGCCATGAACGGCAGCGGCGGTACCGACCATGGCACGGCCGGCGTGGCCTTTCTGGCTGGTGGGCGCGTGGCCGGTGGCCGGGTGCTGACCGACTGGCCCGGCCTGGGTGCACAGCAACTGTACGAAGGGCGTGACCTGCGCCCGACGATGGACCTGCGCGCGCTGGTCAAGCCGGTGCTGCAGCAACAACTTGGCCTCGGCACCGCGCAACTGGACCGCGAGGTGCTGCCCGGCGCACCGCGTGGCCTGACCCAGCTCTGGCGCGCCTGAGCACCCGCACAAGGACACCACTTCATGCACCTGCCCCTGTCCATCCCTTTGGCGCTGGCACTGCTGTGTGCCAGCGCTGGCGGTCAAGCGACGCCAGTGGACGTGCCCGACCTCAAAGCCTGGGCGCGGCTGAGCCCGGCCGAGCAGGCCAGCCGGCGCGCCGAGATCCAGCAACAGCTCCAGGCCGCCACGCCGCAGGAGCGCCTCGACTTTCGCCGCCAGTTGCGTGCGCGCATCGAAGGCCTGTCGCCCGACGACCGCCAGGCGCTGGCGGGCCAGACCCGTGACCGCTGGCAACAGCTGCCACCCGAGGAGCGCGAGCGCCTGGCCGCCGAACGCCGGGCCCGGCTGCAGGCCATGCCCCCCCAGGAGCGCCGGCAACTGCTGCAGCAGCGGCGCGAGATGCTGGACAAACTCACGCCCGAAGAACGCGCCGCGTTGCGCGAAAAACTGCCCGAGCGCTGACAATGCGGCTGTGAACCAGGCAACTTCAGAATGGAAACGGTGAGCCGACTCCACCAGTGGCTGGGCGCCGCAGCCAGCGGCCTGGCCATTGCCAGCCGTGCACCGGGCGACGACTGGGCCTTGCTGCGCCAGGCCTGCACCGGCCACCAGCCCAGTGCCCAGAAACTGGTCAAGGCCCTGACGCCGCAGGCCTACGGCCTCGCCATCCGCATGGTGGGCCGCCGCGAAGACGCCGAAGACGCGGTGCAGGACGCCTTCATCCGCCTCTGGCGCAGCGCGCCTGACAGCACACGCGGCGCGACGCTGTCGACCTACTTCAACACCCTCGTGCTCAACCGTTGCCGCAGCCTGCTGAGCCGCCAGCGTGAGCAGGGCGTGGGGCACGACGCGCTGACCGAACTGCAGGACGCGCAGCAGGCCCCGGACGAACCCCACACGCTGGCGGCACTGAGCCCGCACGCCAGCCAGACACGGCTGTTGCAGGCGCTGGACAGGCTGCCCGCCCGCCAGCGCATGGCACTCGCTATGTGGGCCTATGCCGACGCCTCGGTGGCCGACATTGCACACACGCTGGCCATCGACGCCAACGCCGCGCACCAGCTGCTGCACCGCGCCAAAGGGGCCCTGCGCGCCCGCCTCGAAGGAAACACCCGATGAAGACGAACCCGCCCCTTGGCGACGACGCGGCCCTCCAGCAGGCCCTCAAGGCCTTGCCCGAGCCCATGGACACACAGGCCTTGCAGCAACGGGTGCTGGCCAGCTGGCAGGCGCAACACCCAACGGCCCCCGCGCTTCCTTGGGGCGGCGTGCTGGCGCTCGGTGCGCCCAGGCGCTGGCTGCTGGGCAGTGCCACATTGGCGCTGGGCCTGGGTCTGGCCGTGGGCCTCTGGTTGCAGCGGCCCGACCCGGTGCTGCAGGAACTGCTGCAGCTCGACGTGCTGTCACAAATGGCCGCTGGCGAGATGTAGCGCGGCTATGGCTTCCGGCCCATCGGCCAACCACGACTTTGCGCAGTACTGCTGCGAACTGCTCGCGCCCATCGGGCCGTGCAGCGCGCGGCGCATGTTTGGCGGTTTTGGCATTGCCACCGGCGGCCTGACGGTGGCGTTGATCGCCGACCTGGGCGAGGGCGAACGGCTCTGGCTCAAGGCCAATGATGCGAGCCGCAGCCACTTTGAGGCGGCAGGCTGCACCCGCTTCATCTACCTGGCCAAAGGTATTGCCAAAAGCATGAACTACTACAGCGCGCCCGACGAAGCCATGGACTCCCCCCACGCGATGGCGCCGTGGGCGGAACGGGCGTTGGCAGCGGCGCTGCAGGCGCGTGCGCCGAAGAAGAAGCGTCAATAGCGCGCGACGACAGAAACCATGTTTCGCCGCTGGGCCGCCCCAAGGCGAAACGCGGCCCCCTCGGGGGGCAGGCCGCTACACGCAGTGAGCGTGCCGTGGGGGCCACACTACACCGGCCAGACCACCCCGTTGTCGTTCAGGATCGCGTCCAGCGGCATGTCGTGCGGCTCGGGTTCCATGTCGGGCAGAAAACCGTGGGTGAAGCCCAGGCCCACGGTGAAGGGGCGGGGTTGCAGCGTGGCCAGCGTGCGGTCGTAAAAGCCGCCGCCATAACCCAGCCGGTGGCCGCCGGCGCCGTAACCCACACAGGGCACAAACAGCAGCGTGGGCACCACCACCTCGGTGTCTTTGGGTTTGGGGATGCTGTAGGCGTCTTCTTCCATTGGGCAACCGGGGTACCAGGCGTGGAAGACCAGGGTCTTGTGTTGTTTGTTGACCACCGGCAGGCCGATTTTCAGGGGTGAGCGGCTGGCCATGGACTCGCCCGCCAGCTGTTCGGTCGGGCTGGCGACTTCGGCCGCCTCGGCGGCTGTGAAGTCCACACCGAGCGCAGCGTCTTCCTGCCAGCGGTAGAGTGCAGGCAGGGGGTCGAACTCGCCCTTGATCGGCCAGTAGGCGCCAATCACCGTGTCGGGCCGGCCCACCAGCCAGATGCGCAGCACCTGCTGCAACAGCGCCGACCGTTCAAGCCGGTCCGGCATGTTCAAACGTTGTTCTATCAACTGCTTGCGAATGGCTGCTTTGTCCATAATCTACCCATGATGCTGAAATTGATTGTGACATTCCTCGCTGCGGCGTCCTTCTCGGCAGGGGCGCAGTCGCCAGGGGGTCCGGTCAAAGGCGACGAGGTGCTGCTGGAGATGGGGCTGGCCTTCAAGGCCGCCGACACCGCCAAACTCACCCGCCTGCTGCCGCAGGCCAAAGGCCACCCGCTGGAAATCTGGGCGGCTTATTGGGAACTCAAGGCCCGGCTGGTCAACGCCAGCGAGCGCGAGGTGCAGGACTTCATGGCCCGCTACGCCGGCACCTACCTGGAAGACCGGATGCGCAACGACTGGCTGCTGCTGCTGGGCCAGCGGCGCCAGTGGAGCGCGCTGGCCGCCGAAGCGCCCAACTTCCGCATGAACGACGACCGCGAGGTGCGCTGCTATGTGCTGCTGGTCGAGCACCTGCGCAAAGGCCCGTCGGCGCCCGCCACGCTGGGCGACGAGGTGCAGCGCAACTGGATGCTGCAGCGCGAGGGCGACGACGGTTGCCTGCACGCCGCCAGCGAGCTGCTGGACGCGAAAAAAATCACCCCGATCGACGTCTGGCGCAAGGCCCGCCTGTCGATGGAGCAAAACCGTGTGCGCGCCGCCCGCAACGCGGTGGAAATTGTGGCACCCGAGGTGCTGCCGCAGGTGACCGAGATCGCTGCCAACCCGGTCAAGTTTCTGGCCAGCCGCGCCACCGCCGCCGGCCAGGTGCGCAAGGAACTGGTGCTGCTGGCGCTGATCAAGGTCGCCACCAGCGACGCCGAGGCGGCCGCCAACCTCATGGAGAGCAAATGGGGCCCGCTGTTGACGGCCGAGGAGCGCAACTGGGGCTGGGGCGTGATTGGCAAGCAGGCCGCCAACCGGCTCAGCCCGACGGCATTGGCGCACTATGCCAACGTTAGCAAACTCACCGACCTGCCCGACGACATGCTGGCCTGGCAGGCCCGCGCGGCGTTGCGCGCCGGCAGCACGCCCAAGTGGCCGGTGGTGCTGGCCGCCATCAACGCGATGGACGACGACAGCCGCAACGACCCGACCTGGATTTACTGGAAGGCCCGTGCCCTGCAGGCGCTGACGCCGCCGTCCAAGCGCGTGGCCGCTGCGGTGCCGGTGGCCGAAGCCGCCAGCGCCACCGCATCGGGCGCGCCGGTGGAGGCCGCAGTGCCGCCTGCGAAACCCGAGTACCTGGTGCTGTTCGAGCGGATTGCCGGCGTGCGCGGCTTCTACGAGCAATTGGCGCTGGACGAACTGGGCCGCAAGGTCGGCGTGCCGGTCAAGCCCGCGCCGCCAACGGCCGAAGAGCGCGCCGCCGCGCTCAAGAACCCCGGCCTGCAGCGTGCGCTGTACGCGATTGGCATCGGCCTGCGCAGCGAAGGCGTGCGCGAGTGGAACTACCACACCAATTTCGTCAACTCCAAAAACCAGCTGGGCGCGATGAACGAGCGCGAGCTGCTGGCCGCGGCCCAGCTCGCCTGCGAGCGCCAGGTCTGGGACCGCTGCATCAACACCAGCGAACGCACGAAAAACGAGTTTGACGCGGACCAGCGCTACCCCATGCCCTACCGCGACGCGGTGGTCAAACGGGCGAAAGAAATCAACCTCGACCCGGCCTACGTGTATGGCCTGATCCGGCAGGAAAGCCGCTTCATCACCGACGCGCGTTCTGGCGTGGGCGCCTCGGGTCTGATGCAGGTCATGCCCGCCACCGCCCGCTGGACGGCCAAGAAGATTGGCCTGACCGACTTCACCGCCGACCAGATCACCCACCGCGACACCAACATCGCCATCGGCACCGGCTACCTCAAGCTGGTGCTGGACGACTTTGCCGGCTCCCTGCCGCTGGCCGCCGCCGCCTACAACGCCGGCCCCGGCCGCCCGCGCAACTGGCGTGGCCAGACCGGCGAACCGGTCTACGAGGCCGCCATCTGGGCCGAGAACGTGCCTTTCTTCGAGACCCGCGACTACGTCAAGAAAGTGCTGGCCAACACCACGCTGTACGCCGCCATTCTGAGCGGCCAGCCGCAGTCCATCAAAAGCCGGCTCGGCACGGTGGGCCCCCGCGACACCAGCCAGCCCGAGGTCAACCGCGACTTGCCGTGACGCGGTGGCAGGCGATGCTTGCTATTGAATTTGTAGCTGTATCGCAAGATTTCACTAAGGCTTGAAGCCGAAAAGGCTTTAAATTGAACGCGGTTGGGGCTGGGGGGCCGCTTCAGCGCAAAATCGGGGCTATGAAAAACATCCTTCTCCTCGGTGGCACCGGTTTTGTCGGCAGCCACGTGGCCGAGAAACTCGCCCGTTTGCAGTGGCGCGTGACCGTGCCCACCCGCCGGCGCGTCAACGCCCGGCACCTGCAAACCCTGCCGCTGCTGGAGGTGGTGGAGACCGACGTGCACAGCGAAGTGGCGTTGACCGAACTCGTCAAGGGCCACGACGCGGTGGTCAACCTGGTGGCCATCCTGCACGGCAACGAACAGGCCTTCCAGAAGGCGCATGTGGCATTGCCCATGCAGCTGGCCCGCGCCTGCAGCGCAGCCGGTGTATCGCGCGTGGTGCACATCAGCGCGCTTGGGGCCGATGCCGCAGCGCCGTCGGTGTACCAGCGCAGCAAAGCCGCCGGTGAGCAGGCCCTGCAATCGGCCGGCCTGCGGTTGAGCGTGCTGCGCCCCAGCGTGATTTTTGGCGCTGAAGACAAGTTCTTGAACCTGTTTGCGCGGCTGCAACAGGTGTTCCCGGTCATGCCACTGGCCGGCGGTGCCACCCGCTTCCAGCCGGTGTGGGTGGAAGACGTGGCCGACGCGGTGCTGCGTTGCCTGCAGGACGACAGCACCATCGGCCACACCTACGAGGCCTGTGGCCCCCACGTCTTCACGTTGAAAGAGCTGGTGCAACTGGCCGGTCGCCTGGGCGGCGCCAACAACGGCCAGGGCCGCCCGGTGCTGCCACTGCCGCTGTGGGCCGGCCAACTGCAGGCGCTGCTGATGGAGCTCGCCCCCGGCGAGCCGCTGATGAGCCGCGACAACCTGGCCAGCCTGCAGGTGGACAACGTCGCCAGCGGGCGGCTGCCCGGCCTGTCTGCGCTGGGTCTCACACCCGAAACCCTGAGCGCGGTGGCGCCCAGCTACCTGGGCCGGCGCGGCCTGCGCACCGGCCTGCTGGCCATGCGCAAAACGGCTGGGCGCTTCTGATCGGCACGCCATGCTGACGCTCTACATCGGCAACAAGAACTA
This sequence comes from Burkholderiaceae bacterium, assembly GCA_017848435.1. Classification (GTDB taxonomy): domain Bacteria; phylum Pseudomonadota; class Gammaproteobacteria; order Burkholderiales; family Burkholderiaceae_C; genus PCRC01. Next base: position 36,526 of record JAFEHU010000035.1, read on the forward strand.
CTCGTCGTGGTCCATGCGGCCCTGGGTGCTGCTGAAGCAGGCCGGCATTCCGTTCCAGGAAACCAAGGTCCGGTTCGACTCGTTCGAGCCTGGCTCTGCGTTCAAGGAAGCGCTGGGCCGCATCAGCCCGGTGGGCAAGGTGCCGGTGTTGGTAGACGGCGACCTGGTGGTGTGGGATACGCTGGCCATTGCCGAGTACCTGGCCGAGACATTTCCCGACAAGCAGCTGTGGCCGGCAGACGCCGCGGCCCGCGCACGGGCCCGCAGCGTCTGCGCCGAAATGCACGCCGGCTTTGGCGCGCTGCGCCACCACTGCCCGATGAACATTGAGGCCCACCTGCCCGAGGTGGGCGCGCGCCTCTGGCGCGAACAACCCGCGCTGCAGGCCGATGTGCAGCGCCTGGTGGCCATGTGGCAAGGCCTGCTGGCGCAACATGGCGGGCCGCTGCTGTTTGGCCGCTTCAGCGTGGCCGACGCCTTTTTTGCCCCCGTCTGCAGCCGCATCCAGACCTACGCGCTGCCGGTGCCCGACGACATCCGCGCCTACATTGCCCGGGTGCTGGCGCTGCCCGGCGTGGCCGCGTGGGTGGCCGACGCGCTGGCCGAGCGCGATTTTCTGGCCTTCGAAGAACCCTACCGCAGCCACCGGCCGGCGTAGGACCCAGCCATGCAGATCTACAGGGTTGGGGGCGCGGTGCGCGACGCTTTGCTCGGCTTGCCGGTGCACGACGTGGACTGGGTCGTGGTGGGTGCCACCCCCGAAGAACTGGTCGCCGCCGGTTACCTGCCGGTGGGCAAAGACTTCCCGGTGTTCCTGCACCCCCAAACGCGCGAGGAGTACGCACTCGCCCGCACCGAACGCAAGACCGCGCGCGGTTACCGCGGCTTCACGGTCAGCGCCGCGCCCGACGTGACGCTGGAACAAGACCTGGCCCGGCGCGACCTCACTATCAATTCAATAGCGCAACCGCAAGGAAATAAAAAGGCTGATGGCCTGATAGACCCCTATTCAGGCCAACAAGACCTGCGCGACCGTGTGTTGCGGCACGTGACCGACGCTTTCCGCGAAGACCCGGTGCGCATCCTGCGCGTGGCACGCTTCGCGGCGCGTTTTGCCGACTTCACCGTGGCGCCTGAAACCATGGCGCTGATGCGCGAGATGGTGGCCGACGGCGAGGTCGATGCGCTGGTGCCCGAACGCGTCTGGCAAGAGCTGTCGCGCGGGCTGATGGCCGCCACGCCCTCGCGCATGTTCGGCGTGCTGCGCGACTGCGGCGCGCTGACAGTGCTGCTGCCCGAGGTGGACAAACTCTGGGGCGTGCCCCAACGGGCCGACTACCACCCCGAAATCGACACCGGCGTGCACCTGATGATGGTGCTGGACATGGCCGCGCAACTGGGCGCCCCGCTGCCGGTGCGCTACGCCGCGCTGTGCCACGACCTCGGCAAAGGCACCACCCCGGCCGACGTGCTGCCACGCCACATTGGCCACGAAGAGCGCAGCGTGAAGCTGCTCAAGGGTGTGAGCGAACGCCTGCGCGTGCCGACCGACTGCCGTGAACTGGCCGAGGTGGTGGCGCGCGAACACGGCAACATCCACCGCAGCGGGGAGTTTGGTGCCGCTGCACTGGTGCGCCTGTTGGAGCGTTGCGACGCCATCCGCAAACCGCAGCGTTTTGACGAGGTGCTGCTGGCCTGCGAGTGCGACGCACGGGGCCGGCTGGGCCTGCACGACAGCCCCTACCCGCAGCGCGCCCGTTTGCGCCAGGCGCTGGACGCGGCGCTCGCCGTGCCCACCGCGCAGGTGGCCGAACAGGCGCAGGCGGCCGGGCTCTCAGGCAAAGCGGTGGGGGAGCAGGTGGCCGCCGCGCGGGTGGCGGCAGTGGCGCAGGCGCTGGGCTGAGCGTTCAGAGCAGCTTGGCAATGCCGGCGGCGACCAGACTCAGCAAGATGGTGGTGGTCAGCGGGATGAACCAGTCGCGCCCAAACAGCCGGAAGCGGAAATCCCCCGGCAGCTTGCCAAACCCCAGCTTGCCCAGCAGCGGCGACAGGCCATTGATCAGCAGCAGCGCAAGGAAAGTGACGATGAGCCAGCGGATCATCATCACAGTGTATGGCTGCGGTCGCCGCGTGCAAAACCCAGCGGCTCCCACAACGCGCCTTTGCAGAAGCCGATCACCTTGAACAGCTCACCCATCTCGTGCTCGGTCATCAGCTTTTGTGCCATGGCGCGTTCGGCGGTGCTGGCGTCGGCCAGCAGGTCCAGCAGGCCGCAGTTCATCAGGAAACGCGCCTGCGTGGTGTAGCCGAGGACCTGCAGCCCGGCGTCTTGCCCGGCCAGCGCGATGCCGGTGAAGTTGACGTGGGCGGTGATGTCTTTCAGCCCCACCGCTTCCAGCGGGTCGGTGCTGGCCAGGTGCCCCTGGTGGCACATCAGCGTGCCCATGTGGCGCTGCGGGTGGTAGTACTCGCTTTCGGGAAAACCGTAGTCGAGAAAGAAGGCCGCACCGCGTTCCAGCCGGTCTGCCAGCGTGGCGATGAAGGCCTCGGCCTGGGGGTGGATTTCGGTCAGGTAGTCGTGGGGGCCGGGGATGTCCAGTGGGGCGCGCAGCGGGGTCGTTTGGTCGGCAAAGACCAGCGCGCCGTTGTCCAGCGCCACGCCACGTTCGTGCCAAATACCGCTCTGGCGAAAGAGCAGTTGCACCGGCATCGCGTCCAGCACCTCGTTGCCGACCACCACGCCGCTGAAGCGCGCAGGCAGTTCGCTGGCCCACTGCACCCGGTCACCGTGTGCTTGCAGCGTGGCCTGCTGGCGCGCGCGCAGGGTGCCGGAGAGGTCGACGATGGTGTAGCGGCGCACGCGGTCGCCCAGGGCGTCCAGCAGTTGCAGCGCCAGCGCGCCGGAGCCCGCACCGAATTCCCATACCTCGTCGGTGCCGGTGTGTTGCAGTGCCTCGGCCACCTGGGCGGCCAGCGTGCGGCCGAACAGCGGTGTCAGCTCCGGCGCCGTCACAAAGTCGCTGCCGGAGGCGGGCAGGGCGCCGAATTGGCGCGAGTCGTTGGCGTAGTAGCCGAGGCCAGGGGCGTACAGCGCCTGGGCCATGAAGGCGTCAAAGGGGAGCCAGCCGCCAGCGCGGGTGATGGCCTGCGCGATCTGCTGCTGCAGGGCGCTCGTTAAACTAGGGCTTGTTTCCACCCGACGATTGTCCGCCATCCATTTCCCCCACATGGTCCAGCCTGCCAACCCCGTTGCATTGCCCCGCACCGTGCTCGTCACCGGCGCCGCCCGCCGGCTGGGGCGTGAGATCGCTTTGGCGCTGGCCGCTGCGGGCTGGCGGGTGGCGGTGCACTACCGGGCATCGGCCGAAGATGCTCTTAAAACCGTAGCAAACTGTTCAGCTTTGACTAAGGGCAGCGTCGCTTTTTGTGCCGATTTGTCGGACGAGGCGGCGGTGCGCGCCCTGTTGCCCCGCGTTGTGGCCGGCATGGGTGTGGTGGACGCGGTGGTCAACAGCGCGTCCACTTTCGAGCATGACGACGCAGCCAGTTTTGGTTTTGCGGCGCTGGACCGGCACCTGCGCAGCAACACCGGCGCACCGATCCTGCTGGCGCAGGCACTGCACACCCACCTGGCCATGCGCGAGGACGCGCGCGGCGCGGTGGTGAACCTGCTCGACCAGAAGCTGTGGAACCCCAACCCCGATTTCCTCAGTTACACGCTCTCCAAGGCCGCGCTGGAAGCCGCCAACACCCTGCTGGCGCTGGCGCTGGCGCCGCGTGTGCGGGTGGTTGGCGTGGCCCCAGGGCTGACGCTGACCAGCCACATGCTGAGCGACGACAAGTTCCAGGCGCTGCACAAACTGAGCCCGCTGGGTCGATCGTCCACACCGGCCGATGTGGCCAGCGCGGTGCGCTTTGCGCTGGAGAACAACTCGATCACCGGCACCACGCTGTTGGTGGATGGCGGCCAGCACCTGATGAAATTTGAGCGCGACTTCTCGTTGATGAACCCTTGCGGGACAGACCGCAGCGCCGCGTAGCGCGCCAACTCTGTCCCCAACTGTTCAGAACGCTTCGCCAACACACACCATGTTCAACACCAAAGGCACCCAGATCCTGACGCTCACCGGGTTGCGCTTCGACGCCAACCTCGGCATCCTGGCGCACGAAAAAAACTCGCCACAGCCGATCCAGGTGGACGCCGAACTCAGCCTGGGCACCCAGCCGCTGCTGCCGCACGACGACGACATCGGCCACGTGCTGGACTACCGCAAGGTGCGGCAGATCATCATCGACGAATGCACCGCCGAGCACGTGAACCTGCTGGAAAGCCTGATCGGCAAGCTGAGCCACCGGCTGATGCAGCTGCCCGGCGTGGTCGGCGTGCGGGTGAAAATCGCGAAGCTGGAAATTTTTGACGATTGCGAAGTCGCGATCCGGGTTGAAACCGGGCAGTGGTGAGCGCCCACCTCGTTCCACGACTTGCCCCTCTTTCTGACACATGCCATACCCCCCCGCCATTGAAGCGTCACTGTCCACGATCTGGAGTGCTCCCGATTCGCTTGCGCGCCAACAGTTGCAGGCCAAGCCGTTCATCGCCCATACGGTTCCCGTCACCCATACCGTGTCGACCCGTCCCGGTGAGCCCTTGATCGCGTTGGCGCCCCGCACACAGGCGATACACGACGCCTTGTCACTGTTTGTGCCCAATGGGGGGGCTGGCCGCTCTGCGGTCGACTTGGGTTGCCTGGAAGGCGGCTTGTCGTTTGAGCTGCGCCGCGCGGGTTTGGATGTTCTGGGGGTGGAAGGCCGCGAAGACAATTACCAGCGCTGCCTGTTGCTGAAGGCCTACTACGCCGCGCTGGGCGGGCTGGACTTTCATCTGGGCGATGTGCGCGATTTTCGGCCTGGACGGACGTTTGACGTGGTGGTGTGTTCTGGCCTGCTGTACCACCTGGACGATCCGGCGGCCTACATCCAGCAACTCGGTGCGTTGACATCCGGCGGCGGCTTGCTCTATTTAGACACCCATGTGGCGCCAGAAGACTGTGATCTGGCCGAATCCGTATTCCGGCCGAACCTGTCGGCCATCAAAACGGGCACCATGGGTGGACGGGATGTGCGTTTTCGCACCTACGAAGAGGACGTCTCTTTGCCGGAGTCGTCCATTGGGAACCGGCAATCGGTCTGGATGGACACGCCGTCCCACCTGGCCTTGCTCCATGCAGCGGGGTTTCACCGCGTTTTTGACATGAGTGGCTACTATGGCGCGGACGAGCAGGGGCTCAAGCGGCGGTACCACCGCCGGTATTTTGCTGCGCTCAAGGGGGTGGTGTGATGGAGGAAGCACGCATGTGGGTTGATCCGGTTGAGCCTGTTCGCAACGCCAAAATCGAGCGCGAAACCCACAAGCTCGAAAAACGCCTGTGCCGCAACATGGGCCAGGCGATCATCGACTTCAACATGGTCGAAGAGGGCGACAAGGTCATGGTCTGCATGAGCGGCGGCAAGGACAGCTACGCCATGCTGGACATCCTGCTCAAGCTCAAGGCCCGTGCGCCCATTCACTTCGACATCGTCGCCGTCAACCTCGACCAGAAGCAGCCCGGTTTTCCCGAGCATGTGCTGCCCGAGTACCTGGCCAAGGTGGGCGTGCCCTTCCACATCGAAAACCAGGACACCTACTCCATCGTGGTGGACAAGATTGCGCCGGGAAAAACCATGTGCAGCCTGTGCAGCCGGCTGCGCCGCGGCATTTTGTACCGCGTGGCCGGCGAACTGGGCGCCACCAAAATCGCGCTCGGCCACCACCGCGACGACATGCTGCAGACTTTCTTTCTCAACATGTTCTTCGGCGGCAAGCTCAAGGGAATGCCGCCCAAACTGGTGAGCGACGACGGCAAAAACATCGTCATCCGCCCGCTGGCCTACGCGGCCGAGAAAGACCTTGCCCGCTGGGCCGAGCACCGGCAATTCCCCATCATTCCCTGCACGCTGTGTGGCAGCCAGGAAAACCTGCAGCGCAAGCAGGTGGCCGCCATGCTGCACGAGTGGGATAAAAAACACCCCGGCAGGGTGGAAAGCATGTTCACCGCGCTGCAAAACGTCGTGCCCTCGCACTTGATGGACAGGCGTCACTACGGTTTTGAAGAACTTCACGCCACCGGCGAGGTCAACCCCGAGGGCGACAAGGCCTTCGACAAGGACGACGATGGCTTGGTCTTCGCGCCTGCTGCGCTGCCTTCACAGCAGACGGTGGCGATGCCGGTCACGCTGAAGGTGGGGGGGCAGCAGGAGGTTGCGCCGTGAACATCACACGCTGTCTGGGCGCTGCCCTGGTGGCCGCCACGCTGGTGTTGGCCGGTTGCGCCAGTGTGGTGGTGGACAGCGAAGTCAACGCGTTCAGCAAAATGCCACCGACGCCGGTGCCGAATGCGAGTTACCGCTTCGAGGTGTTGCCCTCGCAGCAGGCTGAAGCAGGGCGCCAGGCCAAGCTGGAAGCCGCCACCCAGACCGCGCTGCAGAAAGTCGGGTTGACCCGCAATGACCGCGCCGCCCGCTACAGCGTGCAGGTCGGTGTGCGCAGCCAGGTCGTGGCGCGGGGCGGTTTCCCGGGTTATGGGGACAACGGTTTTGGCCGCTATGGCCGTTTCGGCCACCCGTACTGGCGCAATGCCCATGACGGGCCTGGCTTCTACCCCGGCTTCGGGTTCTACCCGCCGTTTTACCCCGGTGCGTCGTCCAGTTACCGGCACGAAGTGACCTTGCTGTTGCGCGACGTGGCCAGCCAGCAGGTGGTGTTCGAGACCCAGGCGGTGCACGAGGGGTTCTGGCGCGACACCGAGCGCCTGTTGCCCGCCATGCTGGACGCCGCGTTGCGCGATTTCCCAAACCCGCCCCAGGGCGTGCGCCAGATCGAGGTGCAGCTGCCCATCTGACGGGTTGTCCCCTGGTTTCAGTGTCAAACAGGCATTCAGCCTCAGTAAAATATAGCGTTTTAGCTACAAAATAAATAGCAAATGCAAGCCGTTCGCCTGATTGCCGTACGCCATGGCGAGACCGCCTGGAATGCCGACGGCCGCATCCAGGGCCAGTTGGACATTGGCCTCAACGACACCGGGCTGTGGCAAGCGCAACGCCTGGGCCGGGCGTTGTCAGAAGAGACTTTTCACGCGGTGCACACCAGCGACCTGCTGCGTGCCCACCAGACCGCACAAGCCCTGGCGGACGTGGCGGCTCTGCCGGTGCAAGGAAGTATGGGTTTGCGGGAACGCCACCTGGGCGACTTTCAGGGGCGAACGGTGCCCGAGATCGAGGCACTGTGGCCCGACCAGTACCGCGCCTGGCGCGAGCGCGTGCCCGACTTTGCCCCTTCCGGGGGTGGTGAATCGTTGCTGCAATTCCGTGACCGCGTCATGGCCACGGTGAGCGCATTGGCCAGCGCGCAGGGGCAAGGCCAGATCGCGGTGGTCGCGCACGGCGGGGTGATGGACATCTTGTACCGTGCGGCCACCGGCCAGGAACTGCAAACCCCACGCACCTGGACACTGGCCAACGCCGCCATCAACCGCCTGCTGTGGACGCCCGACAGCCTCACCCTGGTGGGCTGGGCCGACGCGCAGCACCTGAACCGCACCGCGCGGGACGACGACAGCCTCAGCTGAGCAGCTCGGTGCCGTTGGCGGGCGGCGCCACGCCGAGGTGCCGGTAAGCGGCCAGCGTGGCAATGCGGCCCCGCGGCGTGCGCTGCAGGAAACCTTGCTGGATCAAATAGGGCTCGATGACGTCTTCGATCGTGTCGCGCTCCTCGCCAATGCTGGCGGCAATGTTGTCCAGCCCCACCGGGCCGCCGTCGAACCGGTGAATGACCGCTTCAAGGAGTTTTCTGTCCATCACGTCAAAGCCCTGGGGGTCCACGTCCAGCATCGCCAGCGCGCGGTTGGCCATGTCCAGCGTGATCTGGCCGTTGCCCTTCACGTCGGCGTAGTCGCGCACACGGCGCAGCAGGCGGTTGGCAATGCGCGGCGTGCCACGTGAACGGCGCGCGATCTCCATGCCACCGTCGCCCACCAGCGGCGCGTTCAGCAGTTTGGCGCTGCGGGTGACGATGCGGGTCAGCTCCTCCGGCGTGTAGAACTCCAGCCGCGCGACGATGCCAAAGCGGTCGCGCAGCGGGTTGGTCAGCATGCCGGCGCGGGTGGTGGCGCCCACCAGCGTGAACGGCTGCAAGTCCAGCTTGATGCTGCGCGCCGCCGGGCCTTCACCGATCATGATGTCGATCTGGTAGTCCTCCAGTGCGGGGTAGAGGATTTCCTCCACCACCGCCGACAGCCGGTGGATCTCGTCGATGAACAACACGTCGTTTTTTTCGAGGTTGGTCAACAGCGCCGCCAGGTCCTTGGGTTTTTCAAGTACCGGGCCACTGGTCTGGCGCAGGTTCACGCCCAGCTCGTGCGCAATGATGTGCGACAGCGTGGTTTTGCCCAGGCCGGGCGGGCCAAACAGCAGCACATGGTCCAGCGCCTCGCCGCGTTTCTTGGCTGCACCAATGAAGATCTCCAGCTGCTCGCGCGCCTTGGTCTGGCCCACGTAGTCGTCAAACAGCTTGGGGCGCAACGCCCGTTCAATCGCCTCCTCGTTGGGCGAGGTCGGGGCGGGGGACACCACCCGGTGGGAGGGTGCCGGGGCGAAATCGTCTGTTTGTATGCTCATGGCCGTTTATTTCGCCAACGCCTTCAGCGCCAGCTTGATGCCCTCGCTTACGCCCACACTGTCCGGCAGGGCTTTCAGGGCCAGCGCCGCTTCCTTGTCGCTGTAGCCCAGCGCCACCAGCGCCTGCAGGATGTCGGCCTGCGCGTCGCTGGCCAGGTTCACCGGCAGGCCCATGTCCACGCCCAGCTTGCCCTTGAGTTCCAGCAGCAGCCGCTCGGCCGTCTTTTTGCCAATGCCCGGCACCTTGACCAGCCGGCCTGCCTCTTGCAGCGTGATGGCCTGCGCCAGCTCGGCCACCGCCATGCCCGACAGCACCGACAGCGCCATACGCGGCCCGATGCCCGAAATCTTGATGAGTTGGCGGAAGGCGTTGCGTTCGTCGTGGGTGGCAAAGCCGTACAGCAGCTGCGCGTCTTCGCGCACCACCATGTGGGTCAACAGCGTCAGCTTCTCGCCGGGGGCGGGCAGGTTGTAGAAGGTGCTCATGGGCACATCCACCTCGTAGCCGACGCCGTGGCAGTCCAGCACGATCTGTGGCGGGTTCTTGTCGCCGAGGATGCCGCTCAATCTGCCTATCATTGCCTACCCGATCATTTATTGACATGGAATTATCAGCTTGATTCTCCGACACCTCTTTTCGCCACCCAACAACGCGCGCCTGGCCAACCTCTGCGGGGCCACCGACGCGCACCTGCGCAGCATCGAGGTGGCGCTGGACGTGAAAATCGCCCACCGCCACGAGCAGTTCAAGGTCGATGGCGCCAAGGCCCGGGCGACCAAGGCGATGGAGGTGCTGCAGGCGATGTACGAGATCGCCGCCAAGCCCATAGAACCCTACACACTGCAGCTGATGCTGGCGGGCGACAATTTGGTTACCGGTGCCGGCGACGGGCCATCGCTCGCCACCCGCCGCAGCGACCTGCGCGCCCGCACCCCCAACCAGGGCCACTACCTCGACAGCATCGCCGGCAACGACATCACCTTTGGCATCGGCCCCGCCGGCACCGGCAAGACCTACCTGGCCGTGGCCTGCGCGGTGGATGCGCTGGAGCGCAGCACGGTGCAGCGCATCGTGCTCACTCGCCCGGCGGTGGAGGCCGGCGAGCGGCTGGGCTTTCTGCCCGGCGACATGAACCAGAAGGTCGATCCGTATTTGCGTCCCCTGTACGACGCGCTGTACGACCTGATGGGCTTTGACAAGGTGCAAAAAGCCTTTGAGCGCCAGGCGCTGGAGATCGCACCATTGGCCTTCATGCGCGGCCGCACGCTGAACAACGCCTTCGTGATCCTCGACGAAGCGCAGAACACCACGCCCGAGCAAATGAAGATGTTTTTGACGCGCATCGGCTTTGGCGCCAAGGCCGTGGTCACCGGCGACGTGAGCCAGATCGATTTGCCCAAGACCCAGCTCAGCGGGTTGATCGAGGCCGAACGCGTGCTCAAGCGCGTCAAAGGCATTGCCATCTGCCGCTTCACCACCGCCGACGTGGTGCGCCACCCGCTGGTCGCGCGCATTGTGGACGCCTACGACGCCCAGCGCAGCCCTGAAGACGCCCCCTGACACCATGGCCCGCACCACACTCCCTGAACTCAACCTGTCGCTGCAATTCGCCCTCGGCCATGCGGCCGAGATGGCGGCCTTGCACCGCGCCGCCCTGCCGCGCCACCAGGTGGCCCGCTGGCTTCGCCACGCCCTGGCGAGCGATGCCGACATCACCGTGCGCATCGTGGACGCCGAAGAAGCCCGTCGCCTGAACCGCGATTACCGGCAGAAAGACTACGCCACCAACGTGCTGACCTTCGACTACGCCGCCACGCCCCGCGTCATGGCCGACCTGGTGCTGTGCGCACCCGTGGTGGCTGCAGAGGCGCTTGACCAGCGCAAGCCCCTGCAGGCCCACTACGCCCACCTGCTGGTGCACGGCGCGCTGCACGCCCAGGGCTGGGACCACGAAACCAGCCCCCAGGACGCCGACGCCATGGAGGCCCATGAAGTGGCGGTTTTGGCCCGCCTGGGCTTCCCCAACCCCTACGCGTGAGCCCCAAACGCCGATTTTTTAACGAAATCGGCCTCCAGCCTCAGTGAAGACTGGACATTCAGCTATGGAATTTGTAGTATGGAAACGATGGAACTGCACCGTGTTCAGGTGCTTCATGCGGGCATCTGCCTTCGAGGTCATGGCTAACATCCACCACAAGAGGGTCTGTGTCCACGGACCGCTATTGACAACCCGTTTCCATTGACGTTAAGGTGACCGCTGTGACAACCAAACATCTTTTGCTGTGCATGGCCCTGTGGTTCGGTGCTGCCGCGGGTCACGCGCAGGCGGCGGTGGAAGCCGAGGGCAAAGCCGGCACCCTGAAAGTGGTGCAAGGCGATGTGCGCGTGGTCGATGTGCGTGGCGAGCGTGCGGTGCAGCCGGGTGACACCGTCACCGTGGCCGACAGCGTGGTCACCGGCGCCAACGGTTCTGCCAGCCTGGTGCTGCGCGACGGTACCGCACTGGTGCTCGGCCCCAAAACCCGCATCGAACTGAAAGACTTTGCTTTTGACGACGTCAGCCACAAAGGCAACATGCTCGTCTCGGTGCTGCAGGGCTCGCTGCGCATGATCACCGGCCTGATTTCCAAAGCCAACCCCGGCGCCGCCGCCGTCACCACCAAAACCGCAACCATTGGCGTGCGCGGCACCGACTTCATCGTGCAGGTGGACGAATCGGTTCAATGACGGGGGCTGTGTTCAAGCGGACTGCAGGCCTCGGCCTGCTCGTGGTGTGCGCGCTGGTCACAGGCTGCGCTTGCCGACCCACCGTTCCCACCACCACGGTGGTGTTGCTGCCGCAAGCCGATGGCTCACCGTCTTCCTTGGTTGTCACGGCCAACAGCGGTCAGACTTCCCTCGTCGCCAAACCCTACCAAAGCGCCGCTGCCACCTTGGGTGACCGGCAGGCGCCGCGTGTGGTGCAAGGCGACGCCGAAGACATCAAGCGCCGCTTTGGCCCGCTGCTGAATGCCATTCCAGCCAAGCCCGAGCGTTTCACTCTGTACTTCAAGGCCGGCAGCACCGAGCTGACGGCCGAGTCCCGCATCGCGCTGTTCAACGCCATTTTCGATGCCCAGCAACGCAGCGGTGCCGAGATCGCCATCGTTGGCCACACCGACACCACAGGCACCGCCGCCGGCAACGACCGGTTGTCCCAGCGCCGCGCCGAGGCGGTTCACGCCTTGCTGTCGGAGCGCGGCTTCACCCGTGCCATTGTGGATGTGCGGGCGCTCGGCGAGCGCGAGCCCGCCGTGCCCACCGGCAACTACGTGGCCGAACCACGCAACCGCCGGGTGGAGATCATCGTCCGCTGAGTGAGTGGTCGCTCACGCTGTGAGCGAGACCCGGGCAAACTTGCGCTTGCCCACCTGCACCACAAACACCCCGGCGTCCAGCTTCAGACCCTTGTCGCTGACCACGCTGGAATCCACGCGCACGCCGCCGCCGTCGATCAGGCGGTTGGCTTCTGAGGTGGACGGTGCCAGCCCGGCCATTTTCAACAGCGCCCCAATCCCCAGCGGCGCGCCCGACAGGCTGATTTCAGGCACTTCATCGGGCACACCGCCCTTGCTGCGGTTGGCAAAGTCCTGCTCGGCCGCCTCGGCCGCGGCGGCCGAATGGAAGCGGGTGGTGATCTCGCGTGCCAACAGCACCTTGGCGTCTTTCGGGTTGCGGCCCGCAGCCACCTCGGCCCGCAGCGCGGCAATCTCGTCCAGGCTGCGGAAGCTCAGCAGGGTGAACCAGCGCCACATCAGCTCGTCGCTGATGCTCAGCACCTTGGCAAACATGGTGTTGGGGGCTTCCGAAATGCCGATGTAGTTGTTTTTGCTCTTGGACATCTTCTCCACGCCGTCCAGGCCTTCCAGCAACGGCATGGTCAAAATGCACTGCGGCTCCTGCCCGTACTCGGCCTGCAAGTGGCGGCCCACCAGCAAATTGAATTTCTGGTCGGTGCCGCCCAGCTCCAGGTCGCTTTTGAGCGCCACCGAGTCGTAGCCCTGCATCAGCGGGTACAAAAATTCGTGCACCGAGATGGAGCGGCCTTCCTTGAAGCGCTTGCTGAAGTCGTCACGCTCCATCATGCGCGCCACGGTGTAGCGGGAGGCGAGTTCGATCATGCCGCGCGCCCCCAGCGGGTCGCACCATTCGCTGTTGTAGCGAATTTCGGTCTTGTCAGGGGCCAGCACCATGCTGGCCTGGGCATAGTAGGTCTGCGCGTTGGCCGCGATCTGCTCTTTGGTCAGCGGCGGGCGGGTGGTGTTGCGGCCCGACGGGTCGCCGATCATCGACGTGAAGTCGCCGATCAGGAAAATCACCGTGTGGCCCAAGTCTTGCAACTGCCGCAGCTTGTTCAACACCACGGTATGGCCCAAATGAATGTCTGGCGCGGTCGGGTCCAACCCCAGCTTGATGCGCAGCGGTATGCCACTGGTTTCGGCGCGCTGCAGTTTTTTGACCCATTCGTCACGTGGCAGCAGTTCGTCGCAGCCGCGCAAGCTGACCTGCAGCGCGTGGGCGACACCCTCGCTGGTGGCTGCAGGTGCGTTGTTGCCGGACTCGGCAGAGGTTGCGGGCGCGTTGAGTACGGTTTTCATAGGGTTTTTCGGCGGACACCGGCGCTCAAGGCCGATATACTCTTTTCACTCGCATTTCATGGTTTGACGCCGTGGATTTTAGTTGCCTGGCCGCTGGTGCTGGCCAACACGTCAAACCATTCGCCAGCCTCGCGCTGCTGCACAACCAAGTTGGGGACATTCGATTGCAAGCACACGGTCTGACTGCCGCAGGGCACGCCCTTTTCAAATTCATCTCCACCAGCATCCAGCGCCACCCCAAACGGGTCACTACCGTGTTGGCCGCGCTCATGCTCGGCGGCGGCGGCGGTGCCTTTGCCGTGGCCTCCCTGGCCCCTGATGCGGCCGACCTGCCGGTGCGTGAAGTGGTGGAGGCGGTCCAGCCGCTGCCCTACGAGCCACAGGCCGCCTTGCTGGATGTGCACAGTTTCAACCTGTTCCGCTCGGACGTCTCCCGTTCCACCGACTCTGCCCAGAGCCTGTTGGCGCGCCTGGGCATTGACGACGCCGAAGCTGTGGCTTTTGTGCGCAACAACGCCTTGATGCAGAAGAACGTGATCGGCCGCGCTGGCCGCTCCGTCACCGCCGAAGCCGACGACCAAAATGCCTTGCGCAAACTCACCACCCGCTGGAACAGCGACACAGAAGGCAGCTTCAACCGCCTGGTGATCGAAAAATCAGCCCAAGGCTTTCAGGCCCGTGTGGAAACCGCACCGCTCGCGGCATCGACCCAGCTCGCCAGTGGCACCATCCGTACCTCGCTGTTTGCCGCGACGGACGACGCACGGATTCCCGATGCGATCGCCATCAACCTGGCCGAGATTTTCTCCAGCGAAATCGACTTCCACCGTGCGCTGCGCAAAGGGGACCGTTTCTCAGTGGTGTATGAAACCCTGGAAGCCGACGGCGAACCTGTCCGCAGTGGTCGCGTGCTGAGTGCCGAATTTGTCAATAACGGCAAAACCTACCAGGCCATCTGGTTCCAGGAACCTGGGCAAAAGGGGGGCTATTACACGCTCGACGGCCAAAGCCTGCGCCGCCCTTACCTGGCCTCGCCGATGGCTTTTTCGCGCATGAGCAGCGGCTTCAAGATGCGCTTTCACCCGATTCTGCAAACCTGGCGAGCCCACCTGGGGGTTGACTACGCCGCACCCACCGGCACACCCGTTCGCGCGGTGGGCAGCGGTGTGGTGGACTTCGCTGGTCAGCAAGGTGGTTTTGGCAACGTGGTGTTCATCAAGCACCGCAACAACCACACCACTGTCTATGCCCACCTGAGCCGCATCAATGTGCGCAAAGGCCAAAGCATCGAACAAGGTGAAACCCTTGGCGCTGTCGGTGCCACCGGCTGGGCCACCGGTCCCCACTTGCATTTTGAGTTCCGCGTCAATGGCGTGCACCAAGACCCGTTGTTGCTGGCCCGCCAGAGCGAAGCCATTCCTGTGTCCACCGCGGCACGTCCGCTGTTTGAGCGCACGTCTGCTGCCATGCGGCCACAGCTCGCTGCAGCGGCATTGGCCAGCGTCGCCAGCGCACAGTAGTCAGCCAATCGCGAGCGTGACCGTCCACGGTCACGCTGGTAGAGGTGCGCTGGAAGCCGACTGAACACCATCTAAGGGTTTTCGGTGTCGGTGACAAAACTTTTCAAGCCGTTATAGGTCACAAACAGCCGTCTGTGCTGTTTGTACCGTCAGGAGCTGTTCCATGTTCAAGAAAATTCCGGTTCTCGCCTTTGGCCTGGCCACGTTGACGCTGCTGTCCGCAGTCAGCAGCCACGCGAAACAGCCGCGTGAGCGTGTCTTGAAAAATGCCGAGGTGTTTGTTGACCAGCCCGACAACCTGGCCACCCGCGTGAAGGTGCTGACCGACGCCAAAGGTGGGTTCCAGGTGACCAACCTGAAACCAGGCATGTACAGAATCGTTGTGCAGACGGGTGAGCCCCCCAAAGACAAAGACGGCAAGAACCTGGCCGCCAACGACTATGTGGGCCCACAAGGCCTGCGTGGCGCGGTTCGCTGGGGTGAGGCGCGTAAACAGTATGGCGACATCAACTACGTCACATTGACCATGGAGCCCACGCGCAGCACTGGCCCATTCAGCCAGAACCAGAAGCTCGTCAACGGGCGAACCATGGGCGTGTTTGTCACGGTCTACAGCGACAAGGAAGTTCTCAAAGGCGTGGTGACAGGGGAGCCTTGAACCGGGGCAAGCTTCAGGCCCACCGTTTCTTATCTGCGCGCTCAAAAATCGACAGGCAGCTCATGTTCTACAAAAAATCAGCAGCTCTGATCGTTGCAACTGCCAGCCTGTGTGTACCCACCGTGTCGCAGGCGAGCTTGGGCATTGCCAGTGCGCAAAACTGCATGGAATGCCACGCTGTTGACCGCCATTTCAACGCACCGTCTTTCAGGCAGATCGGCGCACGGTACAAGGGTGACAAAACCGCCCAGGACCGTCTGGCCAAAAAAGTCTTGACAGGTGGCGGCGGCCAATGGGGTCCGAACTCCATGCCCCCCCAGATCATTACCAAGTCCGACGCGCAGAAAGTCGTGGCCTGGATACTCACCTTGAAGTAAGCCACACAACCATTCAACCAACGCGAACATGAAAAAGGGGCCCGAAGGCCCCTTTTTTTGGAGAGAAGAATCCCTGATTACAGGAATTTGCCCACCGCACCCAAGGCGATAGGGCCAGCGATTGGCACTTCCTGAACCAGGTTGGTGATGGGCACAAGGGCTGGCAAGAGCACGTCGCCAACGGGGGCCAGAAGACCTGCCGATACGCCGCCCAAACCAGTCGCCGTCAGAACCTGGTGGAAAGGCAGGTCGTTGCTCAGCTGGTCGCCACCGCCAATGCCGGCAACAATGTCGTCCACGTACACGATCTGGTCGGTCAGGCCGGTGATCAAGTCGAGCGTGGCGTTGAGTTGCTTGCCGTCGGTGAAGTCACCGATCAGAGGCAGGTCTACTAAAGCACCTTCAATCGCATTGGTCAACGAACCCAAGATACCTTGCTCGGTCACCAGGAACTGCAGGTAGTCTTCCGACAGCAAACCACCGCTGTAGGCGCCGATGAAGGCGGTGACAGCGGGCAAGTCACCACCGACGACCATGCGCGTGATTTCATTTACCAGTGGGATGCCTTCGGTGAGGGCAACAGGGCGGGTGGCGAGTTCATACAAGAGGATTTCTTCACCGACCGAGTTGCCACCCAACAGGCTTTGGGCAAGCCCAAACAAAGGCGTGCCGTACAGCGGGGTCACCAGGAAGCTGGAGAGCGAACCACCTTCAACACCTTGGCCAACGATGCCGTTGAGGGCTTCGCCTAGGATGGGGATGCCGTACGTTGCGTCGGCTAACGTGGCCAGCAAGCCGCCGATTGGCGAAGAGCTGCTGCCGCCGACGTCGCCAGTGCCGGAAGTACCCGCACCACCGCCCAAGCCACCCAGACCGCCGCTGAGGAGGTCAAGGCCGGGCAGGCCACCACCGCCCAGGCCGCCGAGTGCGTCCACACCAGGCAGGGCCGCTGTGGCAGTGCCGCTACCCAAACCGCCGGTCAGGCCAGACAACAGGTCCAGCGGCGAACCGCCACCGGTCAAACCACCCAGCAGGTCCAATGGCGAGCCGCCACCGGTCAAACCACCCAGCAGGTCCAGCGGCGAACCGCCACCGGTCAAACCACCCAGCAGGTCCAATGGCGAGCCGCCACCGGTCAAACCACCGAGGATGCTCAGAGGTGAAGAAGAGCCTTCTTCGCCGCCACCAGTCAGGCCGGTCAACAGGCTCAGCGGGGAACCTGCGCCACCCGACAGACCGCCCAAGAGGCCGGTCAGGCTGCCGAGTCCGCCACCTGCGCTCAACAAAGAGTCAAAAGGAAGTGCCATTTTAATTCTCCAATATAAGGTTCAACGGAATGACGGCGCAGCAGCCATCATGGCGGCGCGGATACGTGGGTACGTACCGCAGCGGCACATGTTGGCTTGCATGGCGTTCGTGATGCCTTCATCTGTCGCGGCACCTTTGACGCGGGTCAGATACTCGTAAGCGCTCATCAACTGACCCGCCTGACAAAAACCACACTGGGCAACGTCAAACTGTTCCCATGCGGCCTGCAGTGCAGGGCCGTTGGGCAGGCCCGACAGGCCTTCGATCGTGGTGATGTTGATTGCAGGAGTGCTGCCTGCCGCGACGCCGACGTCACCAATACGCGTCACGCAAGTACGGAATTTGTTCTTTTGCGTGGTTGGCTGTGTGCCGCTGAAACGGCTGTCAGGCGAGTAAGGGCTGTTGCCATTGCCGCCTTCAGCGACGATGGGTGTTGACGAGTTGCAGGTGCAAGCACCGCAAACGCCCACGCCACAACCGTACTTGGGGCCTGTCAATTCCAGCTTGTCGCGCAGGATGTACAGGAGGTAATCGTTCTTGTCAGCTGTAACGGTGCGTGGCGTGCCGTTCACTGAAATGGTAAAAGATGCCATGGTATGTGTGCTCCTGAAGGATTAAGCGTCGGTCAGAGGGGCCGATGGCGAGTTGTAAATCGGCAGCTCTTCGGGCATGTGCGATTCCAGGCTTGGGTTCAGTTCGCGGTTGATGTCGGCCCAGGCGTTGGCCACAGCGGCCAATGCAGAAGGGGCACTCAGTTCACCGGCACCACCCACGCGGTTGTCATTGATGTTGACAAACACGGTTGGGTTGAACTTGTAAGCGCACTCGCGCATGCGGTTCCAGTAGTAGTTCAAGAACGTGCTTTGCTGCGCAGCGCCATCAACAAAAGTGATTTTGCTGAAGTACACCATCGCGATGGCGTCGGCCAGAGCACCTTCGGCCATGGACGCACCACCCGATGGGTTGGTGACCTTGCCCATGTCCACGGCAGCCCAGACTTCCTTCACGGTCGGTGGCACTTTCTTGATGTCGGCGTTGCGGGCCAGTTCTGACACCACGATCTGCATGGAAGCGCTGTTCCATTCTTCGTGGCAACCGAAACCAATGCCTTGCACGGTGCTGGCACCACTGGCGTTGTGCGCTTTAACAGCCGCTGCAGCGGCGTCGTAGGTGGCCTTCATCTCGTTGAAGATGCCACGCAGGCGCTCGGACTTGAAGTACTTGAGGCGCAGCTCAAACGGGTTTTGACCCGTTTTGCGTGCCAGCTCGTCCATGAAGATTTCCTTGCCGCCCTGGCCGCTCACGCTGTACACGGCGCGCATGGCGCCGGTTGGGAACGGTGCCACGACTTCGCGGAAAGCTTCTGTGGTGTTGAACGAGTACGGCGATGGTGCCGACAGCGGGAAATAGTCGAAACCGGTCTGGTTGGTCGCCGACAGTAGGGTTTCCGTCGGGGTGTTGTCCACGCCAGAGGGCAGTTCGCACAGGATCGAGACAAACTTGTGGTTCAGGCTCAGGATGGATTTGCCGTCAGAACCAATGTTGGCAATGTAGCGGCTGAAGGTGGGCGGACGGTATGGGCACATGCGCAGATCGTCGTTGCGCGACCACATCACCTTGATACGGTTGGTGGTCACACCCTTGGCATTGGTCAAACCACCCATCTTGCGGACAGCATCGGCGATGCGTGCGGACTCGGCAGACGATTCCACCAGCAGGTTGCGACCGAAGTGGCCGTAACCTTGTGTCACGTTGAGCAACACCTTGGTAGGCGACAGGTCAAGACCAACCTGTTGGGCCAACTGTTGGCGGTTGAAACGCGGTACCTGCGATGCCCACCAGGCTTGCAGGCTGGTGCAAGGCCCGCTCTTGTCGCCGTAGGCTTCTGCCACACCAGCTTGCGTACCCAGGGTACCTTGGGCGTGGAAGCCCACGAAGAAACCACGCTTCACTTGCTTTGCGGCCAGCAATTTGCCGCCAGCGGGATCAGGACCCACGGCGTCTTTCAGCTTCTGGTTCAGCATGGGGGTGCTGAAACGGGCTGCGGTGCCTGGCTTCCAGGTGATCAGGTCTCGGGCCATGATCTGGTCACGGGCTTCCAGCGCGTCACCGAATGTGTCGGCCGCAATGCCCACGCCGGTGTAAATGGTGAAACCATTTTTGTTGGAGTTGAAGGGAATCACGGCCTTGACCAGCTTCGTGCCGTCTGGCTTGGTCAGGTTCATGATGGCCGCGGTGTCCACCTTGTCTGGTGCACCACGGGTTTGCAGTGAGTGCATCACCAGCACGTTCACCGCATCCATTTGCGTGTCGATGGTGTACTTGAGGCTACCGTTGTAGATGGCCTTGCTGTCAATGCGTGGGATGCCAGTGCCTGGAACAAGGTCCGCGCTGTTGCCGCGAATTTTCATGCCTTTGCCCAGGAGACCACCGGCTTTTTGACCGCCTGCATCAACACCATATGCCCAGGCAGATGCCACGGGGCGCGAGCCGAGGGTTGCGGCAGCTGCAGCAGGAGCCAAAGAGGCAAAAGTTTTGCCGCCAGCGGTTGGACCACCAGCGCCAGATGCGATAGGACCGCCGACAGCCAGCATGCGGGCGCGCAGTTCAGCGCCAACGGTACGAACTGGGTCGGTCAGCAGACGGGTTGAGCCAGAAGCGCCCACCAGCGTGGTGGTGAAGGCAGTGGCTTTTGCGGTCGTGAAGGATTGGCCAATCACATCGCTGACTGGAATGCCAATTTCGTCGGCCAACAGGATGGCCATGGAGGTCAAAATGCCTTGGCCCGATTCAACGCGTGGGATCGTCAGGATCACCTTGTTGTCGCTGCGAATCGCAACGTACGCGTTCATCTCTACAGATGTTGTTTCAGCAGCCGTGGCGTCTGATGCGTCCGTGGCGAGCTTGACGCCAATGGTCAACGCGGCTGGTGTTGCCACCACCCAGGTCATGAAATTCCGGCGGTCAACTTTTGGTGTGCTGACCTCGGCGCTTGTGTTGTCGCTCTGAGGAACAAGGAGTTCAGTGTTCATAGTACCTTCTGTAGTGCTAAAGGTTTAGGAAAATCCCAGCGCCGAGTGTAGGTAGCCATTCCCCCAGAAACTCTAGGGAAAACCATTAGGCTGGGTAAACCACTATTAAACAAATGTGAAATTTGGCACGGTTTGGTGAGCGCAGTGTCTCAAATTGAGACTGTAACGGTCTCTTGTGTGCACCGGTGCGTGGCGTAAACGCCCGGTTGTCAGTCTATTGAATTACTGTGGGTGGACCAATGAAGCCATAGGTTCGCGCTGACAGAGTTCACCGGAATGCCATTTTGTAAGCCTTGCCGGCGCATTCCGGTAAAACTTTCTCCCTAGCCACCCGCCAATGGAACCGTTTGGGGGGGTTAGCGCTTGGGGGGG
>JAFEHU010000027.1 GCA_017848435.1 Burkholderiaceae bacterium
GGGGGGGGCAGGGGCATACGGTCTGGCGATCAGGGTAGGCGTTGAGGAAAGAGGCAAGCACCGATGTTCACAGCCATAAAAAAAGCCGCCTGGTGATCAGGGCGGCTCGTGGCGGGGAACAGGGTGTCGCACTCCAATGCATGAATTCATTATGCATGAGGTGCCCAGCAGGTTTCCTGGCCGGTGGTGCACTCTATAAGGGGCAGCGAGGCGGCTGGCGCCGTGCTGATCGGTGTGTCTTCAGGCGGTTGCTTTTTTCAGTGCCTTGACGGCCTTGAGAACGTCGTCCACATGGCCGGGCACCTTGAGCCCGCGCCACTCTTCGGCAAGGGTGCCGTCCGGGGCAATCAGGAAGGTGCTGCGCTCAATGCCTTTGACCTTTTTGCCGTACATGATCTTGTTTTTGACCACGCCGAACATGTGGCACATTTTTTCTTCGGTGTCGGCGATCAGCTCAAACGGGAGTTCCAGCTTGGCTTTGAAATCGTCGTGCGATTTCATGTTGTCGCGTGATA
Organism: Burkholderiaceae bacterium; assembly: GCA_017848435.1. GTDB lineage: Bacteria > Pseudomonadota > Gammaproteobacteria > Burkholderiales > Burkholderiaceae_C > PCRC01. Next base: position 516 of record JAFEHU010000027.1, read on the forward strand.
CGCCAAACACGGTGGCACCGGCTTTGACAAAGTCTTTGTATTTGTCCCGAAACTGCATGGCCTCGGTGGTGCAACCAGGGGTGTTGTCTTTGGGGTAGAAGTACAGTACCACCACTTTGCCGAGATGTGTCTGGTTGGACACCTTGACGCCACTGGTGGCGTTGGCTTCAAATTCTGGAATGGGCTTGTTGACAACGATCGCCATAGGGTACTAGTCTCTCGTGACAGGGTGAGGGCGTTGGAGCGGCTGTGACAGCTGTCCTGCAACCCTCGATTTTACCCCGAAACGGTATTCACTCTTATTGCGCAGGTTCAAGCACCAGTGCCGCAATGACATTGCGGCCCTCGCCAGCAAGGATGTTGTAAGTGCGGCAGGCGGCTTGCGTGTCCATGGTTTCCAGCCCGACACGTTGGCCCATCAGCCCTCGCAGCCAAGCCGGGGGGGGGAAGCGCAGCTTGCGACCGCTGCCAAAAATCACCAGTTCCGCGCCCAGCCCGGCCAGTTGTGCAAAGTGTTGCTCGGTCAGTGCGTCAAAACCATGGCATTGCCAGTCGATCAACTGGCCGTGCGGGCCCACCAGCACGCTGTGGGTGATCTTTTCGCCGTTCACGCCCACCCAGTCCGGCCCGTAGGCGGCGATGGTTTGCACGTCGGATTTGTCGGGCTGCAGCTTCATGGTGCGTGTGTGCTTGGATTCCTGTGGCCCTGCACCGGGACAGGGCAGAACTGTGGTCAAATTATAGGTTTCGCCTCTGCCAAACGCCCCCGGAGGGACATTGAAGACCATTCAGAAATCCGCCAAGCTGGCCAACGTCTGCTACGACATCCGCGGTCCCATCATGGACCGTGCACGTCAGATGGAAGACGACGGCCAGAAGATCATCAAGCTCAACATCGGCAACCTGGCGGTGTTCGGCTTTGATTCGCCCGAAGAAATCCAGCAGGACATGATCCGCAACCTGCCGAATTCGGCCGGTTACTCGGACAGCAAGGGCATCTTCGGCGCGCGCAAGGCGGTGATGCATTACACCCAGCAGCAGGGCATCAAGGGGGTGACGCTGGACGACATCTACCTGGGCAACGGCGCCAGCGAGCTGATCGTGATGGCCACCAACGGCCTCCTTGATGCCGGCGACGAGCTGCTGCTGCCTGCCCCCGATTACCCGTTGTGGACGGCGGCGGCCAGCCTGTCGGGCGGCACGCCGGTGCACTACACCTGCGACGAGGCCAATGGCTGGATGCCCGATCTGGACGACATCCGTGCCAAGGTCACGCCGCGCACCAAGGGCATTGTGGTCATCAACCCGAACAATCCGACCGGCGTGTTGTATTCCGACGAGTTGTTGCTGGGCATTGTGCAGATCGCCCGCGAGAACGGTCTGGTGATCCTGGCCGACGAGGTGTACGACAAGGTGCTGTACGACGGCGTGAAGCACACCGCCATTGCCTCGCTCAGCGAAGACGTGCTGACGCTGACGTTCAACTCATTGTCCAAGAGCTACCGTTCCTGCGGCTACCGCGCCGGCTGGTTGGTGGTGTCGGGCGAGAAGAAGTACGCCCGCGACTACATCGAGGGCCTGAACATGCTCTCCAACATGCGGCTGTGCGCCAACGTGCCGGGGCAGTGGGCCATACAAACCGCGCTGGGCGGTTACCAGAGCATCAACGACCTGGTGAACGAAGGCGGCAGGCTGCGCCGCCAGCGCGACCTGGCCTACGAACTGATCACCGCCATACCGGGTGTGACGTGTGTCAAGCCCAGCGCCGCGCTGTACATGTTCCCCAAGCTCGACCCGAAGATGTACCCCATCAAGGACGACCAGCAGTTCTTTCTGGAACTGCTGCAGGAAACACGGGTGATGCTGGTGCAGGGCACGGGCTTCAACTGGCCCAACCCGGACCACTTCCGCATCGTCTTCCTGCCGCACGAAGACGACCTGCGCGAAGCCATCCAGCGCATTGCACGCTTTCTTGAAAGCTATCGAAAACGTAGCGCCTGATTCAGGTTTGACCTGGGCTCAGGCCCAATTTGACGTAAAAATATATGAAATCTATCCAAGTTGGCCTGCTCGGCATCGGCACCGTTGGCAGTGGCACGTACAACGTTCTGCAACGCAACCAGCAAGAAATCCAGCGCCGCGCCGGCCGTGGCATTGAGGTCACCATGGTGGCCGACCTTGATGTGGCCCGGGCGCAAAGCCTGGTTGGTCCCGGCGTGGCGGTGGTGAACGACGCCCGCGCGGTGATTGCCAACCCGGACATCGACATCGTGGTCGAGCTGATTGGCGGCTATGGCATTGCCAAGGCGCTGGTGCTGGAGGCGATTGAGGCTGGCAAACACGTGGTCACTGCCAACAAGGCCTTGCTGGCGGTGCACGGCACCGAGATTTTTGCCGCCGCCCACCGCAAGGGCGTGATGGTGGCGTTTGAAGCGGCCGTGGCCGGTGGCATCCCCATCATCAAGGCGCTGCGTGAAGGCCTGACCGCCAACAGCATCCAGTGGGTGGCCGGCATCATCAATGGCACCACCAACTTCATCTTGTCCGAGATGCGCGACAAGGGGCTGGACTTCTCGGTGGTGCTCAAAGAAGCCCAGCGTTTGGGCTATGCCGAAGCCGACCCAACCTTCGACATCGAAGGTGTGGACGCGGCCCACAAGGCCACGCTGATGAGCGCGATTGCTTTTGGCATCCCCGTGCAGTTCGACAAAGCCTACGTGGAAGGCATCACCCAGCTTGGCGCGCAAGACATTCAGTACGCCGAACAGCTCGGCTACCGCATCAAGCTCTTGGGCATTGCCAAGCGCCGCGCCACGGGCATTGAACTGCGCGTGCACCCCAGCCTTGTGCCAGCCAAGCGGCTGATCGCCAACGTGGAGGGCGCGATGAACGCCGTCATGGTGCACGGCGATGCTGTGGGCACCACGCTGTACTACGGCAAGGGCGCTGGCAGCGAGCCCACCGCCAGCGCGGTGATTGCCGACCTGGTGGACATCACGCGCTTGCACACCGCCGACGCCGCGCAGCGCGTGCCGCACCTGGCTTTCCAACCCGATGCGATGAGTGATCTGCCGGTCCTGCCCATGAGCGAGGTGGTGACCAGTTACTACCTGCGCCTGCGCGTGGCCGACCAGGCCGGTGTGCTGGCCAAGGTGACCGGCATTTTGGCCGACGCGGGCATCAGCATTGACGCGGTGATCCAGCGGGAGGCGGACGAGGTCGGTGGCGAGGGGTCTACCCAGACCGACGTCATCATCCTCACCCACGACTGTGTGGAGTCTCAGATGGACGCCGCCATCGCCCAGATGCAGGCCCTGCCCACTGTGTTGGCTGCCATCACCCGCATCCGCAAGGAAGAACTGGCGTGAACTACCTGAGCACCCGCGGCCACCCGGACCGCCGCCGCTTCTGCGAAATCCTGCTCGAGGGCCTTGCGCCCGATGGCGGTTTGTACCTGTCCGAGTCCTATCCCCAGGTGGACGACGCCACGCTGACCCGCTGGCGTGGCCTGCCGTACGCCGACCTGGCTTTCGAGGTGCTGTCGCTCTACATCGACGACATCCCGGCCGACGACCTGCACGCGTTGTGCCGCAAGACCTACACCGAGGCGGTGTTCGGCACGGCGGCCATCGTGCCGTTGAAAAAGCTCGAAGATGGGCTGTACCTCGAAGCCCTGTCCAACGGTCCAACGCTGGCCTTCAAGGACATGGCGATGCAGCTGCTGGGCAACCTGTTCGAGTACGAGCTGGCGCGCCGCGGCGAAGAGCTGAACATCCTCGGCGCCACCTCGGGCGACACCGGCAGCGCTGCCGAGTACGCGATGCGCGGCAAACAGGGCGTGCGGGTGTTCATGACCTCGCCGCATGGCCGCATGAGCCCGTTCCAGCAGGCGCAGATGTTCAGCCTACAGGACGCCAACATCCACAACATCGCCATCGAGGGTGTTTTCGACGACTGCCAGGACATCGTCAAGGCCGTGTCGAACGACCTGGAATTCAAGCGCCGTTACAAGATCGGCACCGTCAACTCGATCAACTGGGCCCGGCTGATGGCCCAGGTGGTGTACTACTTTGCCGGTTACTTCCAGGCGACCACGAGCAACACGCAAAAAGTCAGCTTCACCGTGCCGAGCGGCAATTTCGGCAACGTCTGCGCCGGCCATGTGGCCCGCATGATGGGCTTGCCCATCGCCCAACTGGTGGTTGCCACCAACGAGAACGACGTGCTCGACGAGTTCTTCCGCACCGGCGTCTACCGCGTGCGTGGCAGTGCCGATACGCACGAAACGTCCAGCCCGTCGATGGACATTTCCAAGGCCTCCAACTTCGAGCGCTTCGTGTTCGATTTGCTCGGCCGCGACGCCAACCGCGTGCGTGATTTGTTCGGCGCGCAGCTGACTGGACAGGGCCGGTTCGATCTGCACACCGACCCCGCTTTCGCCCAGGCCGCCGCGCGCTACGGCTTCGTCAGCGGCAAGAGCACCCACGCCAACCGGCTGGACACCATCCGCGACACCTTTGCGCGTTTTGGCGTGATGGTCGACACCCACACCGCAGACGGCCTCAAGGTCGCGCGCGAGCACCTGCAGGCGGGCACGCCCATGGTGGTGCTGGAAACCGCCTTGCCCATCAAGTTTGCCGCCACCATTGTGGAAGCGCTCGGACGCGAGCCTGACCGCCCTGCCAAGTTTGACGGCATCGAGGCATTGCCCAAGCGGGTGCAGGTCATGCCTTCTGACGTGGCCCGGGTGCAGGCCTACATCGCTGCGCATTGCCCGTGAAGGCCGTGGCATGAAGGTCGTCGGTTTTGCTGGCTACTCCGGTTCAGGCAAAACCACGCTGGTCGAGGCCCTGATCCCGCAGCTCAAGCTGCGGGGCCTGCGTGTGTCGGTGGTCAAGCACGCGCACCACAACTTTGACATCGACCATGCCGGCAAAGACACGCGGCGCCACCGTGAGGCGGGTGCGTTTGAAGTGGTCGTTGCCTCCGACCAGCGTCTTGCGCTGGTGCGCGAATTCGAGCAGCCGGCACTGCTGTCTGTCCACCACCTGATTGCCGAGCTGTACGACGGCGTGGACTGGGTACTGGTGGAGGGCTTCAAGTCCAGCGACCTGTTGAAGATCGAGGTCTGGCGCGCCAGCTCGGGCCAGCCGGTGCGCTACATGGACGACGACTTCATTGTGGCCATTGCCACCGATTCCCCCACACAGCTGCCCGAGGCCACACTGCGCCCGGTGCTGGACCTGAACAACCCCGATGCGCTGGCCGGCTGGCTGGTGGAAAATCAAGACCGTTTCGATTACCGACAAGAGTTGTACGCATGACCGCCGCCACGCCACCCGCCGCCGCACCCCGCGCGCCGCTGAAACCGCTCGACAACGCGCTGGAAGAGCTGCTGGCTTTTGCCACGCCGCTGGCGAAGCGCGAGGTGGTTTCCACCTTTGACGCCGACGGCCGCGTTCTGGCGCAAGACGTGGTGTCTGCCCTGCAAGTGCCACCGCAGGACAACAGCTCGATGGACGGTTACGCGCTGCGCTGCGCCGACGTGGCCGCCGCCGACAGTCTGGTGGTGTCGCAGCGCATCCCGGCCGGCAGCCACGGCCAGCCGCTGTTGCCTGGTACCGCTGCCCGCATCTTCACCGGTGCGCCCGTACCCGCCGGGGCCGAGGCCATCGTGATGCAAGAGGACTGCGAGGTGTTGCCCGCGGGCGATGATGGCACCACCCGCATCGTGGTGAAGCAGCCGCCGCAGCCCGGCCAGTGGATTCGCCGTGCCGGTGAAGACGTGACCCAGGGCGCGGTGGTGTTGTCCCAGGGCAGCCGCTTGACGCCTGCCGCGCTGGGCCTGGCCGCCAGCATTGGCCTGGCCCAGCTGCAGGTGGTGGCCCGGCCACGCGTGGCGCTGTTCTCCACTGGCGACGAACTGGTGATGCCCGGCGACGTGCCACCCGAGCAGATGCCACCCGGCGCCATTTACAACTCCAACCGCTTCTTCCTGCGTGCCCTGTTGTTGCGGCTGGGGTGCGAAGTGACCGACATGGGCATCGTGCCCGACCGCCTGGAAGCCACCGTGGCGGCATTGCGCGACGCCAGCCAGCACCACGACCTGATCCTCACCAGCGGCGGTGTGTCGGTCGGTGAAGAAGACCACATCAAGCCTGCCGTGCAGTCGCTTGGCATGCTGAACCTGTGGCAGATTGCGATGAAGCCCGGTAAACCGTTTGCCTATGGCAAGGTTGGCAATGCCCATTTCATTGGCCTGCCGGGCAACCCGGTGTCGAGCTTCGTTACCTTCATGCTCTTGGTACGGCCCTTCCTGCTGAAGCTGCAGGGTGTCAGCGACGTTGCGCATAAATCCATAGCGCTGTCGGCAGATTTCACCTGGGCCCGTCCCGATAAACGCCGTGAATTCCTGCGCGTGCGCCGCAACGCGGCTGGGAACGTGGAATTGTTTGCCAACCAGAGCTCGGGCGTGTTGACTTCGGCCGTCTGGGGCGACGGCGTGGTGGACAACCCGTCTGGCCAAGCCATTGCGCCGGGTGACCTGGTGCGCTACATCCCGTTCACCGAACTGCAGTCATGAAAATCACCGTCAAATACTTTGCGTCCATCCGCGAGCTGATCGGGCAAGGCACCGAGCCGGTCGACACCGCTGCGGCCACGCTGCAGGCGCTCCGCGACGAACTGATCGCACGCGGTGGCGCCTACGCCGAAGCCCTGGCGCGTGGCAAAGCGGTGCGTGTGGCGCTGAACCAGGTCATGAGCGCCGAGTCGGTGGCCTTGACCGACGGCGCAGAAGTGGCCTTCTTCCCGCCCGTCACAGGAGGTTGAACATGACCACAGCCCGCGTCGCCATCCAGACCCACGATTTCAACGTGGCCGACGAAATTGAAACGCTGCGGCGTGCCAACCGCCAGGTCGGTGCGGTGTGCAGCTTCATTGGCACCGTGCGCGACCGCAACGAGGGCAGCGACGTCCGCACCATGGAGCTGGAGCACTACCCCGGCATGACGGAGAAATCCATCGAGGCGATGATCGACGAAGCCCTGCGCCGCTTCGACATCTTCGGCGCGCGCGTGATCCACCGCGTGGGCTTGTTGCAGCCGCTGGACCAGATCGTGCTGGTGGCAGTCACCTCAGCGCACCGGGGCGAGAGTTTCAAGGCCTGTGAATTCCTGATGGATTATTTGAAAACCCAGGCGCCGTTCTGGAAGAAGGAAGATACACCCGAAGGTGCCCGCTGGGTCGACGCCCGCGTCAGCGACGACGCGGCGCTGGCCCGTTGGGGCATTGCCGCGCAGAACGTCTGACGGTCAATTCAGGTACTTGGGCCGCACCGTGTCGCTGGACAAAACGGCTGACGAGGTGGTGGAACCTGACAAGCCGGCTGGCATGGCAATCGGCCACTCGGCATTGCCAATGGCGGTTTCCAGCAGGTGCATGAAGCCGTGCATCAACTGGGACTCGACCGCGATCTTGAAACCACGTGGCGACGCCACGTCGGCCAGTTTTTCGTCGAATGCGATTTGCAGCTTGCCGCCTGACAACGGCGTCAGCCGCACCTCCGTCACCAGCAAGGGTTCGGCGCCCAGGGGCAGCACCGTGGCAGCGGCCTTGTAGGGCGTCTTGAAGTCGGCTTTTTGCAGCACTTCGTCTTTCTTGAATTCAGACAGGAGCTGCTTGCTGGCCTCACTCTGGTCGGCCAACACCGCGTCGCTGGCGTCGAGCGCCATCACCACCTTGTGCAGGTGTGGCACGAGGCCGGAGGTCATGCGCTGGGTGAACCACAGGCGCAACTCTTCCCCCGTGGTGGCATTGATGCGCAACAGCAGGCGGTCTTGTTCCTTGATGTAGGTGACTGACAGTTGGTGGATGTCCATACTTTCATTCTAGGCCGCTTCATTGGGGTCTGCAGCGCGAGTGGGCTTGAACTCGTCCGCCATGACCACAGTTACGGGTGAACAGGAGAATTGCAATGCGAATGGACAAACTCACCACCAAATTCCAGGAAGCGCTGAGCGAGGCGCAAACCCTGGCGTTGGGCATGGACCACGCGCTGATCGAGGCGCCCCACCTGCTGCTGGCCATGCTGCGCCAGGCCGACGGCCCGCGTGCGCTGCTGCAGCGCGCCGGTGTGAACGTGGCCGGACTGGAAACGGCGGCCGACGCGGCGCTCAACAAACTGCCCACGGTGCAGGGGCAGGAACAGGTGCAGGTCAGCCGGGATTTGGTCACACTGCTGCAGGCGGCGGAAAAAGAAGCCATCAAGCGCAAGGACCAGTTTGTGGCGGGCGAGTTGTTTTTGCTGGCGCTGGCCGACAACAAATCCGACATCGGCAACCTCGCGCGCGAGCATGGGCTGGGCCGCAAGCCGCTGGAAGCGGCGATCGACGCGGTGCGTGGTGGCCAGAACGTCAACAACGCCAACGCCGAAGGCCAGCGCGAGGCGCTCAAGAAATACTGCATGGACCTGACCGAGCGCGCCCGCATCGGCAAGCTCGACCCGGTGATCGGCCGCGACGACGAGATCCGCCGCGCGATCCAGGTGCTGCAGCGGCGTACCAAGAACAATCCGGTGCTGATTGGCGAGCCCGGCGTCGGCAAGACCGCCATCGTCGAAGGGCTGGCCCAGCGCATTGTGGCCGGCGAAGTGCCCGAATCCCTCAAGGGCAAACGGGTGCTGAGCCTGGACATGGCGGCCCTGCTGGCCGGTGCCAAGTTCCGCGGTGAATTTGAAGAGCGGCTCAAGAGTGTGCTGAACGAACTGGCCAAGGACGAAGGCCAGACCATCGTGTTCATCGACGAGCTGCACACCATGGTCGGTGCCGGCAAGGCCGAGGGGGCGATGGACGCCGGCAACATGCTCAAACCCGCACTGGCCCGTGGCGAACTGCACTGCGTGGGCGCGACCACGCTGGACGAATACCGCAAGTACATTGAGAAAGACGCTGCGCTGGAGCGCCGCTTCCAGAAAATCATCGTCGGCGAGCCGACGGTGGAAGCCACCATCGCCATCCTGCGTGGCCTGCAGGAAAAATACGAAGTGCACCATGGCGTGCAGATCACCGACCCGGCCATCGTCGCTGCGGCCGAGCTGAGCCACCGCTACATCACCGACCGCTTTCTGCCCGACAAGGCGATTGATTTGATCGACGAGGCCGCGTCCAAGATCAAGATCGAGCTGGACTCCAAGCCCGAAGTGATGGACAAACTCGACCGCCGCTTGATCCAGCTGCAGATCGAACGCGAAGCGGTGCGCCGCGAAAAAGACGAGGCCTCGCAGAAGCGTTTTGCGCTGATCGAGGAGGAAATCGTCCGGTTGCAGAAAGAAATCTCGGACCTCGACGAAATCTGGCAGAGCGAAAAAGCCCAGGCCCTGGGCTCCAAGGACGTGCTGGAAGAAATCGACCGCATCAACTCGCAGATCGAAGAGTTCACCCGCAAGGGCGATTTCAACAAGGTCGCTGAGCTCCAGTACGGCAAACTGCCTGAACTGAAGAAACGTTTGCAGCAGGCGCAAGACAGCGAAGGCCAGAAGGGCGCCGGCAGCGCGCCCAAGCTGCTGCGCACGCAGGTCGGTGCCGAGGAAATTGCCGAGGTGGTGGCGCGTGCCACCGGCATCCCGGTGGCCAAGCTGATGCAGGGCGAGCGCGACAAGCTGCTGGTGATGGAGGCCAAGCTGCACCAGCGCGTCGTGGGGCAGGACGAAGCGATTGCCGCAGTGGCCAACGCCATCCGCCGTTCACGCTCGGGTCTTTCTGACCCGAACCGGCCGACCGGCTCTTTCCTGTTTCTGGGCCCTACCGGCGTCGGCAAGACCGAGCTGTGCAAGGCACTGGCTGGTTTTTTGTTCGACAGCGAAGACCACCTGATCCGCGTCGACATGAGCGAGTTCATGGAGAAACATTCGGTGGCGCGGCTGATTGGTGCGCCTCCCGGTTACGTGGGCTATGAAGAGGGGGGCTACCTCACGGAAGCCGTGCGCCGCAAGCCCTACAGCGTGTTGCTGCTGGACGAGGTGGAAAAGGCCCACCCGGACGTGTTCAACGTGCTGCTGCAGGTGCTCGACGATGGCCGCCTGACCGACGGCCAGGGCCGCACGGTGGATTTCAAGAACACGGTGATCGTGATGACCAGCAACATCGGCTCGCCCATCATCCAGAGCATGGTGGGCCGCGACTCGGCCGACATCAAGGAAGCGGTGTGGGACGAGCTGAAAAACTACTTCCGGCCCGAATTCCTGAACCGGATCGACGAAACGGTGGTGTTCCATGCGCTGGACGCACAGCACATCGAGGCGATTGCCGGCATCCAGCTGCAGGTGCTGCAGGCCCGGCTCGCCAAGCTCGATTTGCAGCTCGACGTGTCACCGGCGGCCTTGGCCGAGCTGGCCAAGGTTGGCTTCGACCCGGTGTTTGGTGCGCGGCCCTTGAAGCGTGCCATTCAGCAACGCATTGAGAACCCGTTGTCCAAGCTGTTGCTGGAGGGCAAGTTCCCACCCAAGAGCCTGATTCCGGTGGGGGTGGACCCGATCCTGGCCCCGGGGCAGTTCAGTTTTGGCGTGGTGGCCACCGGGGCCTGAGTTGCGTCCGAAAAAAAGCCGCTGGACCCTCACGGTCCAGCGGCTTATTTGAAGGGTGGAAGGTGTTTACTTCTTCTGGGCCAGGACCCAGGCCACCAGTTTCTTGGCTTCGGCGTCGTTCACCTGGGTGTTGGCGGGCATGGGGATGGGACCCCAGGCGCCCGAACTGCCCTTTTGGACCTTGACAGCCAGTTTGTCTGCCGCGTCTTTCTGGCCAGCGTACTTGGCGGCGATGTCCTGGAAGGCGGGGCCGACCACTTTTTTGTCCACCGCATGGCAAGCCAGGCAGTTTTTGTCGGTGGCGAGCTTCAAGTCGGCCAGTGCGGGGCCAGCCACGGCGGCCAAGGCGGCCAGAGTCAACAGAGCGCGTTTCATGGAAACCTTTCAGTGGAGTTGCTGTAAGCTAAACGAGAGTGTAGCCAACGGCGTTGACAGGGCTGTCGGCCAACCGTGAAGTTGCGGTAAATCCGAAGGGGCGCTGGATGTTGTTTCTGTTGTTGGGGTTGCTGTTTCTGGCGCTGAAATACCTCGAAATCGGGTTCATGGCCAACATCGGTTGGTGGTGGGCAGCGCTGCCGTTTGGGCTGGCGTTTTTCTACTGGGAGGTGCTGGACCCCTACCTGGGCATCAGCAAAAAACGGGCGGCCCGCCAGGTGGAAGCGCGCAAGCAGGCGCGCATTGACAAGCTGCGCGAGGCCAACCACCCCCACCTGCGCAAGGGGCGGCGCCGCTGACCGTGCACACCAAGCCGCCTGCGCCGAGCGCAGACGGCGGCCGGCTTAAAACGCGTCGAGCACCGCACCCTTGCTGGCGCTGGAGGCATTGAAGGCGAATTTGGCCTGCACTCCGCGGGTGTAGCGCGGGGCAGGGGGCGTCCAGCCTTCGCGGCGTTTCGCCAGCTCTTCATCGCTCACGTTGAGTTGCAGCAGCAACTGGCGCGAATCGATGGTGATGCTGTCACCTTCTTTTACAAATGCAATCGTGCCGCCGGCGGCCGCTTCCGGTGCGACGTGGCCCACCACCATGCCCCAGGTGCCGCCGGAGAAGCGGCCGTCGGTGATCAGGCCCACGCTTTCACCCAGGCCGGCGCCGATCAACGCGCCGGTGGGGGCCAGCATTTCGGGCATGCCGGGGCCGCCCTTGGGGCCCAGGTAACGCAGCACCATCACGTCGCCGGCGACGATCTTGCCGTCCAGAATCGCTTTCAGGGCCGACTGTTCGTCGTCAAAGCAGCGGGCCGGGCCGGTCATCACCGGGTTTTTCAGGCCGGTGATTTTGGCCACACAGCCTTCGGGCGACAGGTTGCCTTTGAGGATGGCCAGGTGGCCCTGCTTGTAGATGGGTTTGTCGATGGGGCGGATCACGTCCTGGTCAGCGCGGGGCTGGTCTGGCACGTCTTTCAGCACTTCGGCCACGGTCTGGCCGGTGATGGTGATGCAGTCGCCATGCAGCAGGCCGGCGTTCAGCAACACCTTCATCACCTGCGGAATGCCGCCCGCCTGGTGCAGGTCCACCGCCAGGTATTTGCCGGACGGTTTGAGGTCGCACAGCACCGGGGTTTGTTTGCGGATGCGCTCGAAGTCGTCGATGTCCCATTCCACACCAGCGGCGTGGGCGATGGCCAGAAAGTGCAGCACCGCGTTGGTCGAACCGCCGGTGGCCATGATGACCGCGACCGCGTTCTCGATGGCCTTTTTGGTGACGATGTCGCGTGGCTTCAGGTCGTTGCGGATGGCCTGGATCAGCACCTTGGCCGACTCTTTTGCCGAGTTCATCTTCTCGTCGTGCGGGTTGGCCATGGTGCTGGAGTAGGCCAGCGACACGCCCAGCGCCTCGAACGCGCTCGACATGGTGTTGGCGGTGTACATGCCGCCACAGGAGCCGGTGCCGGGAATGGCGCGTTTCTCAATTTCCAGCAGGTCTTCGTCGCTCATGTTGCCGGCCGCGTTCTGTCCCACCGCCTCGAACACGCTGACGATGTTCAGGTCCTGGCCCTTGTAGCGGCCCGGCAGGATGGTGCCGCCGTACACATAGATGGCGGGCACGTTGGCGCGCAGCATGCCCATCAGGCCACCGGGCATGTTCTTGTCGCAGCCACCGACCACCACCACGCCGTCCATCCACTGGCCCTGCACGCAGGTTTCCACGCAGTCGGAAATCACTTCGCGGCTGACCAGCGAATACTTCATGCCCTCGGTGCCCATGGCCATGCCGTCGGAAATGGTGGGTGTGCCGAAGATCTGCGCGTTGCCGCCGGCCTCTTCGATGCCTTCCACCGCCGCGTCGGCCAGCTTCTGCAGGCCGGAGTTGCAGGGCGTGATCGTGCTGTGGCCGTTGGCCACGCCCACCATGGGCTTCTTGAAGTCGCCTTCCTGGTAGCCCATCGCGTAGTACATCGAGCGGTTCGGCGCGCGCGACTTGCCTTCGGTGATGTTCTTGCTGCGGGGGTTGATGTGGATGGTCTTGGTGTCCATGGCGTGTCTCGGTGGAGGTTTTGAGGAAATGTGTGCCAAGTATCCGTGTTCCTGAAATACGACTCCAATCTATTTTTTGACCTGTATTAATATGCGTTGTATATGAGTAGCCCGCACATCGAGCTGCGGCTGTGGCGCCAGTTTGTCGCCGTGGCCGAAGAGCTGCACTTTGGCCGTGCCGCCGTGCGCCTGCACATGACGCAGCCGCCACTGACGCAGGCGATTGCCGCGCTGGAGGGGCTGCTGCGGGTGCGCCTGTTCGACCGCACCAAGCGCAGCGTGGTGCTCACCGCCGCTGGCGCGGCGCTGCTGCCCGAGGTGCGTGACCTGCTGGCCCGGGCGCAGGCGCTGCCGGCCCATGCGCAGGCCGCCGCGGCTGGCGAGGTGGGGCGCTTGCGGTTGGGCTTTGTTTCCACCGTTGGTTTTGCGCTGTTGCCGCAATGGGTACGGGCCTTCCGCGAGGCGTACGCCGGTGTGCAGCTGGAGCTGATCGAGGCCACCGGCGACGTGCAGTTGCAGGCGCTGGTGCGGGGCGAGATCGACGCCGGCCTGTTGCTGCACTCGCCCGGCTTTGCGCCCGAGCCGCTGCAGCACCTGACGGTGGCGCGTGAGCCGCTGGTGTTGGCGCTGGCCGACAGCCACCCGCTGGCCGCCAAGGCGTCGCTGGCATTGGGCGATGTGCTGGGCGAGCCGCTGGTGATTTTCCCGCGCCGCATCCTGCCTTCTTTGCACGACGCGGTGTTTGGCCTGTACCACGCGGCCGGCCGTTCGCCGCAGGTGGCCCAGGAAGCCATTCAGATGCAGACCATCGTGAACCTGGTGTCCGCCGGTCTGGGTGTGGCCTGGGTGCCGGAAAGCGTGCGCCAGTTCCAGCGGCCCGGCGTGGTCTACCGCAGCGTGGCCGGCCGGCGCGGCCAGGCGATGCCGGCCTGCGAAACCAGCCTGGTCTGGCAGACGGCGGGCAACAGCCCTTCGCTGGGGCGCTTTGTGGCTTTTGTGCAGGCTGGCGGGCGCTGAAGCCCCGGCGACAGGGCGCCGTCGCGCGGTGCGGGCACAATGCGCACATGCTGATGTACCCCCAAATCGACCCCGTCGCAATCCAGCTCGGGCCGGTCGCCATCCATTGGTACGGGCTGACCTACCTGGTCGCCTTTGGCCTGTTTTATTTTCTGGCCACCCGGCGTCTGCGCCACCACCCGTTTGTGGACCAGCAGGGCAGCCAGGCCTGGTCGCGCCAGATGATTGAAGACATCCTGTTTTATGGGGTGCTGGGCGTCATCGTGGGCGGGCGGCTGGGTTATTGCCTGTTTTACAAGCCGGGCTACTACCTGGCCCACCCGCTGGAGGTGTTTGCGGTGTGGCAGGGCGGCATGAGTTTTCACGGCGGCATGCTGGGCGTGTTTGTGGCGCTGCTGTGGTTTGCCCGCAGCCGCCAGCGGCCCTGGCTGCAGCTGATGGACTTCATCGCGCCCTGCGTGCCGCTGGGCCTGGCGTCGGGCCGGGTCGGCAACTTCATCAACGGCGAGCTGTGGGGCCGCTTTGCGCCGCTGGATTTGCCCTGGGGCATGGTGTTTCCTGCCAGCGGCTCGATGCTGCCGCGCCACCCGTCGCAGGTGTACCAATTCTTGCTGGAAGGGCTGCTGTTTTTTGTGCTGCTGTGGCTGTATGCCCGCAAGCCGCGCCTGCAGGGCCAGGTGTCGGGCGCCTTTTTGGTGGGTTATGGCTGCTTCCGCTTCATCGCCGAATATTTCCGCGAGCCCGACGCGTTTCTGGGCCTGCTGGCGCTGGGCCTGAGCATGGGCCAGTGGCTCTGCGTGCCCATGGTGGTGGCGGGTGTCTGGCTGTGGCGCTGGAGCACCGTTCGGGGCCGCTCAGCGGCACTGAAGGCGCCCTGACAACCCGATTTCAAACCATTTTGGCCTCAAGCCTTAGTGGAAACTGGCAGTATTGCTATTTAAACAGGAGCAGGCGACGATCTGCACAACCACAACAGGAGACAAGACATGCCCACCCCCTCGACCCATATGAACGCCCAGCGCCGAACCCTGCTGCGCTGCACCACCGCTGCCGCGCTCGTGCTGGCGCTGTACCCGCTGCCCGGGCTAACCCAGGCTTGGCCCACCAAGCCGGTGACGCTGGTGGTGCCGTTCCCCGCCGGGGGCGGGACCGACGCCTTTGCCCGTCCGCTGTCGGCCCAGTTCGCCAAGGTCACCGGCAAGCAACTGGTGATCGACAACCGGGGTGGCGCCGGCGGCACGCTGGGTGCCAGCATTGCTGCCAAGGCACCGGCCGACGGCTACACGCTGTTCATGGGGGCGGTGCACCACGCGATTGCGCCGTCGATGTACCCCAAACTCGACTACGACCTCGAGAAAGATTTCATTCCGCTGATGCTGGTGGCCAACGTGCCGCAGGTGGTGGTGGTCAACCCCAAACGCGTGCCGGGTGATTTCAAGGCCTTCATGGCGCAGCTGCGCCAGAACCCCGGGCAGTTCAATTACGGTTCGGCCGGTGCCGGCACCTCGCACCACCTGGCGGGCGAGTTGTTCAAGCAGCAGACCAAGACCTTCATCACCCACATCCCCTACCGCGGTGCCGGCCCGGCGCTGCAAGACCTGATCGCCGGCAATGTGGACATGATGTTCGACGGCCTCGGCTCGTCGGCCGCGCACATCAAGGGCGGCCGCATCAAGGCGCTGATGGTCTCCGGCAGCCAGCGCAACCCGGCCTTCCCGGACGTGCCCAGCGCCGCCGAAGTGGGCCTGCCCGACTACACCGTCACCACCTGGTACGGCCTGTGGGCCCCCAAGGGCACACCAGCCGATGTGCAGGCCCGCATCATTGAGGATATGAAGCGCACGCTGGCGACCGACGAACTCAAGGCCATCTGGGCCAGCAACGGTGCCGAGTTTGGCAACCTGACGCAGGCCCAGTTTGGTGGTTTTGTCAGCAACGAGGTCAAACGCTGGGCGGCCGTGGTGAAGGCCTCGGGCGCCAAGCTCGAATAAGGCCCAACGGAGAAGTTTTCAATGACCGGTGAGGTAAGGGTCGCGCGCGAAGGCGCGCTGGCATGGGTGACGCTGTCGCACCCCGGCAAGCTCAACGCGATGTCGCGCGCCATGTGGCGCGAACTGCGGCAGGTGTTCACCGCGCTGCCGCAAGACGCCGGCTTGCGCGGCGTTGTGCTGCGCGGCGAGGGCGGGCACTTCTGCGCCGGCGGCGACATTTCCGAATACCCCAGCTTCCGCTTCGCACCCGAGAGCCTGCGTGAATTCCACGAAGACGAAGTCTGGGCCGGCCTGCAGGCGGTGCTGGACTGTGACGTGCCGGTGGTCGCGCAGATCGAAGGCGCGTGCATGGGCGCAGGGGTGGAAATCTCGGCCTGTTGCGACATCCGCATCGCCGGCGAGTCTTCCAGGTTCGGCGCACCCATTGCCAAGCTCGGCTTCCCGATGGCGCCGCGCGAGGCCGCGCTGGTGGCCGCTGCGGTGGGCAACGCCACGGCGCGGGAAATGCTGCTCGAAGCGGCGGTGTTTGACGCCGCCGAGATGAAGCTGCGCGGCTTTCTGAACCGCCTGCGGCCCGACGCGGCGGTCGCGGCCGAGGCCGAGGCCACCGCCCACCGCATTGCCGCGCTGGCCCCGCAGGCCGCGCGCATGAACAAACAGACCTTCCGTGCGCTGGCCACCGCCGCGGCCGTGCCACCCGACGCCTATGCCTACGCCAGCAGTGCCGAGCACCGCGAAGGCATCACCGCTTTCCTGCACAAGCGCAAACCCGCTTTCACTTCCTGAACGTTGCCTGATCTCCGCTGACGCACCATGACCCAGCACAACCTGTTTGCCGCGCTGCGCGCCGCTTTTCCAGACGACCTCGATGCCACTGCGGTGGAGGCCACCGGCACCGGTGGCGAGCCGCTCCACTACAGCTGGCGCGACCTCGACCGGGGCAGCGCCATGCTGGCCAACCTGCTCACCTCACTCGACCTGCCCACCGGTGCGCGCATCGCGGTGCAGGTGGAGAAATCGGTCGAGGCCATGCTGCTGTACCTGGCCACGCTGCGCGCCGGCTACGTGTTCCTGCCGCTCAACACCGCCTACCAGAGCGGCGAGATCAGCTACTTCATTGGCAATGCCGAGCCATCGGTGGTGGTGTGCACGCCGCAGAACTTTGGCTGGGTCAGCAAGATCGCGTTCACGGGGGGCACCCGCCATGTGCTCACGCTGGGCGACGACCGCAGCGGCTCATTGCTGCAGCGCGCGGCACACTGTTCAGATCAGCAGGTGCCCGTGCCCAAAGCGGCGGACGATCTGGCCGCCATCCTCTACACCAGTGGCACCACCGGCCGCAGCAAGGGGGCCATGCTGACGCACGGCAACCTGCTGAGCAATGCGCGGGTGCTGCAGGACTACTGGGGTTGGGTGCCGGGCGACGTGCTGATCCATGCACTGCCCATCTTCCATGTGCACGGCCTGTTTGTGGCCATCCACGGCGCGCTGCTGAACGGCAGCAAGATGCTCTGGCTGGCGAAATTCGAGCCGAAAGCGGTGCTGCGGGCCATGCCCTGTGCCACCGTGTTCATGGGGGTGCCCACACTGTACGTGCGGCTGCTGCAGGAGCCTGGCCTGAACCGCGAGGTGGCGAAAAATATGCGGCTGTTCATCGCCGGATCGGCGCCGCTGTTGATCGAGACCTTCACCGACTGGCAGCAGCGCACCGGCCACACCATTCTGGAACGCTACGGCATGAGTGAGACCACGATGCTCACCTCCAACCCGTATGCCGGCGGCGAGCGCCGCGGTGGCACGGTGGGTTTTCCGCTGCCCGGCGTGCAATTGCGCGTGCGCAACGAACATGGCGTGGACTGCGCGGTGGACCAGATTGGTGGCATCGAGGTCAAGGGCCCCAACGTCTTCAAGGGCTACTGGCGCATGCCGGAGAAAACCGCCGAAGAGTTCACCACCGATTTGTTTTTCAAGACCGGGGACGTGGGCAAGGTGGACAAGCAGGGGTACGTCACCATCGTCGGCCGCAGCAAGGATTTGATCATCAGCGGCGGCTACAACGTCTACCCGGCGGAGATCGAGGGCGCCATCAACGAACTGCCGGGCGTGGCCGAGAGCGCGGTGGTCGGTGTGCCCCACCCGGACTTTGGCGAGGTGGGTGTGGCGGTGGTGGTGGCCAAGCCGGGTGCGGTGCTTGACGGCGACGCCATCCTGGCCACGCTGAAGGCCACCCTGGCCAATTTCAAGGTGCCCAAGCGGGTCGATGTGGTGAATGACCTGCCACGCAACACCATGGGCAAGGTGCAAAAGAACCTGCTGCGTGAACAGCACAAAGGGCTGTTCGCCTGAGCCCTCCTCAGACCGAGGTCAGGCCTTTGTAAAGCATGTAGGCCGCCAGCAGGTACAGGATGCTGGCGAACACGCGCTTGAGCTTTTTCACCGGCAGGCTGTGTGCGGCTTTCGCGCCCAGCGGTGCGGTGAACACGCTGCACACCGCAATCACGGCCAGTGCCGGCAGCCAGATGTAGCCAAACGAGTAGGCCGGCAGGTTCTGGACACCCTGGCCGCTGATGGCGTAGCCCACCACGTTGGCCAGCGCAATCGGAAAGCCCAGCGCCGCGCTGGTAGCGACCGCGTTGTGGATGGCGACATTGCACCAGGTCATGAACGGCACGCTGACAAAGCCACCGCCGGCACCCACCAGACCCGACAGAAAACCAATGAAGCCACCCGCTGCCAACTGGCCAGGCACGCCGGGCATCTGGCGCGTGGGGGCCGGCTTTTTGTCGAGAAACATCTGGGTGGCCGAGAAGCTGACGAAGGCGGCAAAAAACAGCGCCAGCCACGAGCCCTTGAGGATGGCGAACACGCCCAGGCTGCCCACCATGCTGCCGACCACGATGCCAGGTGCCAGCCCCTTGACCAGGTCCCAGCGCACCGCGCCACGCTGGTGGTGGGCGCGCACGCTCGAGATGGAGGTGAAGATGATGGTTGCCATCGAGGTGGCAATCGCCATCTTGACCGCCAGGTCGGGGCCGACGCCACGGCCCGACAGGATGATGGTGATGAAAGGCACCATCAGCATGCCACCACCAATGCCGAGCAGACCGGCGAGGAAACCGGTGCCAAGGCCGAGCGCGGCGAGTTCAACGATCAACAGGGGTTCGAACGGCATAGGGGGAGCAGGCGTGGAAGAAAGAGGTGTCTGCGGTCGCCACCGGACCGTCATCCTGAACGCAGGGTTCAGGTGGGCGAGGGCAGCCAGACTTCGGGTTCATCTGACGCGAGATGATCACACCCGTCGGGCAATTTACCAAGCCCGTGCTCTAAGAGCATTGGTTCAAGGAAATATAAAGCCTAGCACGCAACCGCAGACAATTTGATTGTAGGCCTTGGCGGCCCGGCGTGCTGGCCTACAGGAGCTGGCCGTCGCCGGTGAGCACCTGGTCGAGCCGGGCGATCAGTTGGGCCAGCCGGGGATCGGCCGGGGCGTCGCCGGTGGCCGTGGCGGCAGAGGCTGGCTGTGCCGCGGGCGTGGCGGCCGGTTCGGGCGCATGGGACAGGTCTGGCACCTCGAAGGCGAGGTTGAGCGCGGCCAGCACGGCAATGCGGTCGCGCGCTTTCACCTTGCCGGCGTCGCGGATCTTGCACATGGCGGTGTCGACCTTTTCCACCGCATCCAGCAGCTTGCTGTCACCGCCCTCGGGGCAGCCCAGCAGGTAGCTCTGGCCCATGATCTGGACTTCCAGTTGCTTCATGCGGCGTCCTTGGGGGCGGCGTCTTCCGGCAGGCGCTCCAGCAGGGCTTCAACCCGGCTGCGGGCCGCGTTCAGGCGCGACTGCAGGGAGTCACGCTCCTGCCGTGTGACTTCCAGCCGCGCGGTCAACAGGTCGTTGGTGCGCTGCAGTTCCTCGTGGCGAACCAGCAGGCGGTCCACCCGTTCGGCGATCTGGTCAATTTGTGCGGATTGCGACATGGCGGAAGCCATTTTAGGGGCACCCGGAATTTGGAACGTAAAATAGCAGCGTTGGTGCTCGCGGTGTGGTTCACACGCTGCAGTTCAACGGGAAGCAGGGGGGAAGGCCGGCATGGCCAACCTAACCTGCGCTGCCCCCGCAACGGTAAGTGGACGAGGCAGGCACGGCACCACGCTGCAGCCTGTCTCCGCTGACATCCTTGGCCACTGGCTGCACACCCCTACAGGGTGTGCGTCTGGGAAGGCGATGCCAGTAGCGCCACCAGCCCGGATACCGGCCAACAAGGTGGTCGTGCGCCTGAGAAAGCTGCACAACCTTGACGTCCATGCACTGGCGGGGAAGCCGGTGAGGACATTTTCACCTGTTCCACTGTTATGAAAACCTCTTTGCGCACACTGCGCCTGGCCACCGTGCCCATGGCCTTGGCCGCTGCATTCCCAACGCTTGCCCAAACCGACGCTCAGGCGGCTGAAAAACGGCTTTCTGAAACCGTGGTCACCGCCACCCGCACCGCCACCCGCGTGGACGAAGTCGTCAGCGACGTGGTGGTGGTCGACCGGGCCGCCATTGAGGCATCGACCGCACGCACGCTGAGCGAGCTGCTGGCGCGCAACGCCGGTTTGCAGACCACTGCCAACGGGGGCCTGGGCAAAAACTCGACCCTGTTCATCCGTGGTACCGAGAGCCGCCACACCATCCTGCTGATCGACGGGGTGCGCTTCGGCTCTGCCACCGCCGGCCAGCCCAACTACGACAACATCCCGGTGGACATGATCGAGCGTGTCGAGGTGCTGAAAGGCCCGGCCTCGGCGCTGTACGGCAGCGAGGGTGTGGGCGGAGTGGTGCAGGTGTTCACCCGGCGCGGCGCGGCGGGTTTTTCACCGTACGCGACGGCCACGGTGGGCAGCCACAGCCACTACGAACTGGCGACCGGTGCTTCCGGCGGCGAGGGTGGGCTGCGTTATGCATTCGGTGTGCAGAAGCTGCGCGAAAAAGGCTTTTCTTCGACCAACCCGCGGGTGCAGTTTGGCAACCACAACCCGGACCGCGATGGCTTTGACCAGGAGTCGTTGTCGGGTTCGATCAGCTACCAGCTGACGCCCGACTGGTCAGTCAGTGGCAACCTGCTGTACGCCGATGGCGAGGTGCAGCTCGACGACGGCCCGGGCCGCGATGCCCGCACCGCACTCAAGACCCAGGTGGCCAGTCTGGGCTTGAAAGGCAAGGTCACCAGCGATTGGCAGACCGAGCTGCGTGCCAGCACCAGCGCGGACAAATCGGCGTCCATCGTGGCGGCGAGCCCGAACCGGTTCAGCACCCGCCAGAACGAACTGAGCTGGCAGAACAACGTGAGCACACCGATTGGCCTGGCGGTGCTGGGGCTGGAACAGCGTGAGCAGAAGATCGAAAGCACCACCTTGTACCCGGTGTCGGAACGCACCATCACCTCCGGCTTTGTGGGCCTGAATGGCAGCCAGGCCGGCCACAGCTGGCAGGCCAATCTGCGGCGCGACCGCAACTCGCAATTCGGCAACGCCAACACCTACTTTGCCGGCTACGCTTACCAGTTCACGCCAGCCTGGCGGGCGCAGGTGTCGCATGGCACCAGCTTTGTCGCACCGTCGTTCAACCAGCTGTACTTTCCCAATTTTGGCAACCCCCTGCTGCAACCCGAGCGTGGCCGCAACACCGATGTGGGCGTGACCTACACCCAGGGCGAGCACCAGCTGAAACTGGTGCGTTTTGACAACCAGATCCGTGGCTTCATCAGCAACACCACCATCGCGTCGCAGGTCCCGCGTGCCCGCATCGACGGTTACACGCTGTCGTACGATGGCCGCTTCGGCAACCTGCACCTGCGGGGTGCGTTGGACCTGCTGGACCCGCGCAACGAGCTGAATGGCCGCAAGCTGGCACGCCGGGCCGACGAACAGGTGACGCTGGGTGCCGACTACACCGTGGGTGCCTGGCAGTTTGGCACCGCGCTGCTGTACGTGGGCGAGCGTTTCGACGACGCCAACAACACCCCGGCCCGTGCGCTGCCCAGCTACGCCACGCTGGACCTGAATGCCGGTTACACATTCAGCAAGGAATGGAAGCTGCAGGCCTCGCTCAACAACCTGACGGACCGCACCTACGAGACGGCCTATGGCTACAACCAGTCGGGCCGCACGGCGTACCTGACGCTGCGTTACACGCCGAAGTAAGCCGTGACGACCCACACTTGCCCCGCCATCCTGGTTGCCGCTCCGGCGTCTGGCCAGGGCAAAACCACGGTGACGGCGGCGCTGGCCCGGCTGCACACGCGGGCTGGGCGGCGGGTGCGGGTGTTCAAGTGCGGGCCCGACTTTCTGGACCCGCACTGGCTCACGCTGGCCAGCGGTGCGCCGGTCTACCAGCTCGATTTGTGGATGACCGGCGAGGCCGACTGCCGCGCCCGGCTGTTTGCCGCAGCCCGCGAAGCCGACCTGCTGATCGTTGAAGGCGTGATGGGCCTGTTTGACGGCGAGCCCAGCGCTGCCGACCTCGCGCAGCGCTTTGGCTTGCCGGTACTGGCGGTGGTGGACGCGTCGGCCATGGCCGGTACCTTTGGTGCGCTGGCCTTTGGCTTGCAGCATTACCGCGCCGGCCTGCGCTGGGCCGGTGTGCTGGCCAACCGTGTGGCCAGCGAACGCCATGCCGGCATGCTGCAAAGCAGCTTGCGCGAGCCCGAACACTGGCTGGGCGCACTGCCGCGCCAAACCGATTTCTCTCTGCCAGAGCGCCACCTGGGGCTGGTGGCGGCCAGCGAGGTGGGCGACGCCATGGTCCGGCTGGATGCCGCTGCCGATGCTTTGGCCGCCACGCCGCTGGGCCAGATGGGCGCCGATGACCTGCAACGTTGGCAAGTGTGTTTCCCCGCGCCCGACGCAGCGCCAACACCGGCGCCGCTGCTGCAGGGCACCACCATCGCCATCGCCCGCGATGCCGCGTTCTGCTTTGTCTACGACGCCAACCTCGATGGCCTGCGCGCCCTGGGCGCCGAGCTGGTTTTTTTCTCACCGCTGGCCGACGCGGCCTTGCCCGCGTGCGACGCCGTGTGGCTGCCCGGCGGCTACCCCGAGCTGCATGCCGAACGCCTGTCGGCCAACACCGCACTGCGCGACGGCCTCCGGCAGCACGTGGCGGCCAACAAACCGGTCTGGGCCGAGTGCGGCGGCATGATGGTGTTGTTTGAGCAACTGCGGGGCAAAGACGGCGTGGCGCACGCGATGTGGGGGCTGCTGCCCGGCCAGGTCACGCTGCAGAAGCGCCTGGCCGCGCTCGGCCCGCAGCAACTGGTGTTGGCGGGTGTGGAAGAGGGCCCCTTGCGCGGCCACACCTTCCATTACTCCACCTGCGACACGCCATTGCAGCCGGCGGGCCGCACCACATCGCCCGGCCGGCCTGGGCCAGGTGAAGCGCTGTACCGCCACGGTGCCATTGGCGCCAGTTATTTCCATGCGTGGTTCCCGTCCAGCCCTGCCGCCGTGGCCGCGCTGTTCCTGCCCTCTAGCCGTGGCTGCGCTGTCCCAGCGCAGGAGGCCACAATGCCTGCACCATGACCGAACGCTTTGCCTTCCCCCACGGCCCGCAGCGCATCGTCTGCCTGACCGAAGAAACCACCGAGTGGCTGTATGTGCTGGGAGAAGAGGCGCGCATTGTCGGCATCTCGGGCTATACCGTGCGGCCACGCCGCGCACGCGAAGAGAAACCCAAGGTCAGCGCCTTTCTGAGCGCCAAGATCGACAAGATTCTTGAACTGAAGCCCGACTGCGTGTTTGGTTTCTCCGACCTGCAGGCCGACATTGCTGCCGCGCTGATCCGCCACGGCATCCAGGTCACCGTGTTCAACCAGCGCAGCGTGGCCGAGATTTTTGCCATGCTGGTGCAGGTGGCAGCGATGGTGGGGCAGGCCGAAAAAGGGCTGGCCTTGGTCAACGGCATGCGTGCGCAGCTCATGGCGATTGAAGACGCTGCCGCCGCCTTGCCACGCCGCCCGCGCATTTTTTTCGAGGAGTGGGACGAGCCGCACATCAGCGCGATTGCCTGGGTCTCGGAGCTGATGGGCATTGCCGGTGGCGACGACTGTTTTCCTGAACTGGCAAAAGAATCACTGGGCAAGAACCGCATCATCGCCAGCGGCGACGAGATCGTGCGGCGCGCACCCGACATCATCATCGGCTCCTGGTGCGGCAAGAAATTCCGCGCCGAGAAGGTCGCCGCGCGGCCTGGTTGGCAGGACGTGCCCGCCGTCAAGAACCAGCAGTTGTTCGAGATCAAATCGGCCGACATCCTGCAACCCGGTCCGGCGGCGTTGACCGACGGCGTGGCCCAGTTGCACAAGATCGTCATGGCCTGGAGCCAGGCCCATGGCTGAGCTGTCGGTGGCACGTTCCGAGCTGATCCTCGGGGGCCAGAAAAGTGGCAAATCGCGCCGGGCGGAAGACCTGGCGCGGTGCTGGCTGTGGCAAAGCGCGGCCCACCGGGCGGTGATGGTCGCCACCGCCCAGCCCTGGGACGACGAGATGCGCGAGCGCATCGCCCGCCACCAGCAAGACCGCGCCGAGCGTGTGCCCGGCATGGCCACGGTGGAAGAGCCGCTGGCGCTGGCCTCGGCCATCGCGCAACACAGCGACGCCAACACCCTGCTGGTGGTGGACTGCCTCACTTTGTGGCTCACCAACCGGCTGATGCCGGCTGTGGAGGCCCCGGCAGGGCCCCACAACGCCAATTTAAAGCCAAATCTGCCTCAAGCCTCAGTGGAATCTAACAGTATTGCTCTCCTTTCAGGAGCAATCGCGAACGCCACTGGCCCCATCGTGCTGGTCAGCAACGAGATCGGTCTGGGGGTGGTGCCGATGGGCCGCGAGGTGCGCAGCTTTGTCGATGCGCTGGGCCGTTTGAACCAGAGCGTGGCCGCTGCCTGTGGGCGCGTCACGCTGATGGCCGCAGGGCTGCCCCTCTTCTTGAAAGATTCCGAATGAAGCACCTTGTGTTGGCGCTGCTGTGCGCCATGGCCGGCCACGCCCATGCGCTCGATGTCACAGACGACCGCGGCGTGACCGTGCATTTCGACAAGACACCGCAGCGCATCGTCAGCCTGCTGCCGTCGCTGACCGAGAGCGTTTGCGAACTCGGCCAGTGCCAGCGGCTGGTGGGCGTGGACCGCTATTCCAATTGGCCAGCTGTCGTCAAAACCCTGCCGGTGGTGGGCGGCGGGCTGGACCCCAACATCGAAGCCGTGGTCGCGCTCAAGCCTGACGTGGTGGTGCTCGCCACCGCCTCGCGCGCCAGCGCCCGGCTGGAAGCGCTGGGCCTGAAGGTGGTGGCGCTGGAACCCAAGACCCACGCCGATGTGCGGCGCGTGCTGGGCAAGCTCGGCGAACTGCTGGAGGTGCCACCCGAGGCAGGGGCGCTGCGGGTCTGGCGCGTGATCGACGCCGGCGTGTCGGCGGCGGCGCAGTCGCTGCCACCGCGGCTCAAGGCCACGCGGGTGTACTTCGAGGTGAACCGCGCGCCCTATGGTGCGGGCACCTCGTCCTTTATTGGCGAAACACTCACGCGGCTGGGCGTGCAGAACATCATTCCGCAAGAGCTGGGGCCTTTCCCCAAACTCAACCCCGAGTTTGTGGTGCGCGCCAACCCCGACCTCATCATGGTCGGTGAACGCAATTCGCAGGGCATGACGCAGCGGCCCGGCTGGGAGCGCATCCGCGCGGTGCGCGACAAGCGCATCTGCGTCTTCCCCATCGCCGATTCCGACGTGCTGGTGCGGCCCGGCCCGCGCATGGCCGAAGCCGCGCGGATGATGGCGCAGTGCCTGAACGACAAAGCCGGTTGAACCCGGAGACCACCATGAACTTGAACGCCTCCGACCTGCGCCCCTTTATCCCCGCGCACGACTTCGCGCTGTCGCGCCGCTTCTACCAGGCACTGGGCTGGAAAGAGTCCTGGGCCGACGACACGATGGTGCTGCTGGAGTTGGGCGACTGCCGTTTCTACCTGCAGGCCTACCACGTGAAAGACTGGGCCGACAACTGCATGCTGCACATCTCGGTGGAAGACGCACAGGCTTGGTACAGCCATGTGGAAAAGCTGCTGGCTGGCGGCGCTTTCCCCGGCGCGCGCGTGGCCCCACCCAAAGCCGAGCCCTACGGCGCCACCGTCACCTACGTGTGGGACCCGTCGGGCGTGTTGCTGCACCTGGCGCAGTGGACCACCGCGTCGTGACGGCCAGCGTGTCCCACCACCGCGCGCAGTGGCTGGTGCTGGCGCTGCTGGGCGCAGGCTGCGCGCTGGTGCTGCTGGGCGCCGGTGTGGGCAGCACCGGGTTCCAGAGTGCGCTGAACGCCTGGCACGACCCGCTGGCCTGGCAGATCGTCTGGGACATTCGCCTGCCGCGCACGCTGGGTGCGTGGATGGCAGGCGCGCTCTTGGGCTTGGCCGGTGCCGTAGCGCAGGGCTTGTTCCGCAACCCGCTGGCCGATCCGTACCTGCTGGGCAGCGCCTCGGGCGCATCGCTGGGTGTGGCGCTGGCGTTGGTGCTGTGGGGCGTGTCGGCCGCCGCCACGCCGTGGCTGGTGCGCCTGGGGCTGACCGGCGCGGCCTTTGTGGGCGCGGTGGCCGGCGTGTTGTTCACGCTGGTGCTGGCGCAGGGCGTGCAGCACACGCTGCGGCTGCTGCTGGCCGGCGTCATCGTTGGCTTTGTGCTGGGCGCGGTGAAAGACCTGGTGGGCCTGGCCGCGCCGGACATTCTGGCGGCCATGCAGGCCTTCAACCTCGGCAGCACCGGCTTTGTCGGCTGGAGCGCCTGCGTGCTGATGACGGTGGTCTGGCTGGTCTGCCAGACCGGCGCCTGGAGCCTGTCGCGCGTGCTCGATGGCCTCACGCTGGGCGAATCCACCGCGCAAAGCCTGGGCCTGCCGCTGGCACCGCTGCGCGCGCTCTTGGTGCTGGTGCTGGCCCTGGCCACCGGCACCGCAGTGGCGCAAACGGGGCTGATTGCATTCGTCGGCCTAGCCGCGCCGCACCTGGCGCGCAGCCTGGTCAAGACCACCCACGCCTGGCTGCTGGTGCTGGCCAGCCTGATGGGCGGTGCGCTGCTGCTGTCGGCCGACATCCTGGCGCGCTGGGTGATTGCGCCGCAGGAACTGCCGGTGGGCGTGCTCACCGCCGTGCTGGGTGGCAGCTATTTGCTGGTGCTGATGCACAAACGCACCCACGGCAGGAGCATGCTGTGAACGCCATCTCTGCGCAAGGCGTCCGCGCCACGCTGGGCCTGACCGAAGTGCTGCACGGCATCGACCTGGCGCTGCCGGCGGCGCGCTGGACCAGCATCGTCGGTCCCAATGGCGCTGGCAAATCCACGCTGCTGAAAGCGCTGGCCGGGTTGTTGCCGCACAAGGGCCAGGTGCAACTGCTGGGCGACAACATTGCAGGGTTGCCAGCGCGCGAACGGGCCCGCCGCATGTCCTGGCTGGGCCAGAACGAATCGGCGGCCGACGACCTGATGGTCTACGACGTCGCCATGCTGGGCCGCCTGCCGCACCAAGCCTGGCTGGCCGCGCCCAATGCCGCCGACCGCGCGGCGGTGGAGCAGGCGCTGCGCACCACGCAGGCCTGGGACTGGCGCGACCGCCCACTCGGCCAGCTTTCGGGCGGCGAACGCCAACGGGTGCTGCTGGCGCGCGCGCTGGCGGTGCAGGCCGAAGTGCTGCTGATGGACGAACCGCTGGCCAACCTCGACCCCCCGCACCAGGCCGACTGGCTGCAGATGGTGCGGGCACTCGTCACGCACGGCAAAACGGTGGTCAGCGTGCTGCACGAAATCTCGCTCGCGCTGCAGGCCGACGATTTGCTGGTGATGGCGCAAGGCCGGGTGGTGCACCACGGTGCCTGCGAAGACGCGGCCACGCATGCCGCGCTGACAGCGGTGTTCGAGCAGCGCATCAGCATCCAGCGGCTGGACAACCAATGGGTTGCGCTGCCCCGCATTTAGAAAGAACCGCCATGCAGATCGAAACACCCCCCTCCGCCAAGCCCTACGACAAACCCGAAGGCGAACGCCGCGGCATCGTCATCGTCAACACCGGCGACGGCAAGGGCAAGAGCACGGCGGCCTTTGGCCTGGCCTTGCGCGCCCACGGCCGCAAGCATGTGCACGGCAAGGACGTGAAGATTTTCCAGTTCATGAAAGTGCCCACCGCACGTTTTGGCGAGCACCGCATGTTCGAGCAGATCGGCATTCCCATCGAAGGGCTGGGCGATGGCTTCAGCTGGAAGAGCCAGGACCTGGAGCATTCCGCACAGCTCGCGCGCGACGGCTGGCAAAAAGCCAAGGCCGCCATCCTGAGTGGCGACTACTTTTTGGTGGTGCTGGACGAACTGACCTACCCGCTGATCTACGGCTGGATGCCGCTGGACGACGTGCTGCTGACGCTGCGCGAGCGGCCCAAAGACGTGCACGTGGTGATCACCGGCCGGCGTTGCCCGCCCGAGATCATTGAACTGGCCGACACCGTGACCGAGATGACCAAGGTCAAACATGCCTTCAATGCCGGCATCCCGGCGCAGCGTGGCATTGAAGACTGACATGACCACCGACCAGGCGTTTGCGCCTGAAGCAACCGCCGCTGTCTACCGCGCGATTGCCGAGCGGCGCGACATGCGGCATTTCAGCGGCGGCACAGTGCCGCCCGAGGTGCTGCTGCGGTTGCTGCAAGCCGCGCACCAGGGGCCGAGCGTCGGTTTCATGCAGCCCTGGCGCTTTCTGCGCATCACCGATGCCGCGTTGCGCCAACGCTTGTTCGAGGTGGTGGAGCACGAGCGGGTGCTGACCGCCCGCGCCCTGGGCCAGCGCGAAGACGAGTTCATGTGCCTCAAGGTGCATGGCGTGCTGGACGCGGCCGAGCTGCTGGTGGTGGCGCTGGCCGAGGGGCGCGAGGCCCATGTGTTCGGCCGCCGTACCCTGCCGCAGATGGACTTGGCCTCCACCGCCTGCGCCATCCAGAACCTGTGGTTGGCCGCGCGGGCCGAAGGGCTCGGTATGGGCTGGGTCTCGCTGTTCGATCCGGCCGAGGTGGCGCGCCTGTTGGGCATGCCCGCAGGTGCCGAGCCCGTCGCCTTGCTCTGCCTCGGGCCGGTGGCGGAGTTCTATGCCGAGCCCATGCTGCAGCGGGAACGCTGGGCCCGCCGCGCGCCGCTCTCAACGGTGTTGTTCGACAACCAGTGGGGCCAGCCGGTGCAAGGCCTGGGCGATGTCGATGCCCAGTGAGTTGGCGCTGGTGCTGGCAGGCGCGCTGCTGCTGGCCTTGTGGATCGACCGCCTGTGGGGCGAGCCCCCGGCTGTGGTGCACCCGGTGGTGGGCGTGGGCCATTACCTCAACGCGGTGGGCCGGCATCTGCCCGATCTGCCGCCGTGGGCGGCCTATGTGGGCGGTGCGCTGGCGTGGTGTGTGGGCGTGGCCGTGCTGGGCGGCGGGGCGTGGTGGCTGCAGCAGGCGCTGCTGGCGCATCTGCCGGTCTGGCTGGCGGTGCCGGTGCTGGCGCTGTTGCTCAAGCCGCTGTTGGCCTGGCGCATGCTGCGCGACGAGGTACAGGCAGTGGAAGACGCGCTGGCCGTGTCGCTCGACGCCGGGCGGCAGCGCCTGTCGCGCATCGTCAGCCGCGACACCCGTGCACTGACCGAGACGGAAGTGCGCGAGAGCGCCATCGAGACGCTGGCCGAGAACCTCAACGACTCGGTCGTGGCCCCGGTCTTCTGGTTCGTGCTGCTGGGCCTGCCGGGCGCGGTGGTCTACCGCTTTGCCAACACCGCCGACGCGATGTGGGGCTACCGTGGCCGCTGGGAATGGGCTGGCAAATTTGCGGCGCGGGCCGACGACGTGTTGTCGTGGGCACCTGCGCGCATCACCGCGTTGCTGCTGGTTGTCGCCGCGCCTCGCATGGCATGGTTTGCGCTGCCACTGGAAGCGCGCCGCACCCCATCGCCCAACAGCGGCTGGCCGATGGCGGCGATGGCGCTGGCGCTGCAGGTGCACCTGGGCAAGCCGGGGGTGTACGTGCTGAACGCGCAGGGCAGGGCACCACAGGCTGCCGACACGGCCGCAGCCCTCATTTATGCATCAAAATCGGTTCTGGCCTGCGCATTTGCTGGCAGTGTTGCTATGCTTTTTATACCAATGTGGGGGCCGTTGAATGGCTAACGCCTCGAATGCCACCCTGCGCGTGCACGGCGGCAACGACCTGCTGGGCCAGCCGGAGATCGAGTTCTCCAGCAACGCCAATGCCTGCGGGCCGTGCCCCATCGCCGTGCGGGCGATTGAGCAGGTCGACCCCAGCTACTACCCCGAGTCGGGTTACCTCACGCTGCGCCGCCAGCTCGCCAACTTCCACGGCGTCGGCATGGACCGGCTCCTCATCGCCGCCAGCGGCAGCGAGTTCATCACGCGCATCACGGCCCTGACCGCCGTCAATGGCAAAGGCGCGGTGTGGCTGCCCAAACACGCCTACGCCGACTACGCCACCGCCGCCAGCGCCTACCGGTTGTCGCGTGCCGCCACGCCGGAGGAGGCGGGACTGGTCTGGTGCTGCGACCCGACCAGCCCGCTGGGCCAGACCGACGAATTGCTGGCGCGTGCGGGGCAACTGCAAGGCACGGTCGTGCTCGACCGCGCTTACGAACCGCTGCGCCTCGAAGGTGCGCTGCCCATCGACCAGGCCGCGCTCGACCGCGTCTGGCAGCTCTGGACACCCAACAAGGTGCTGGGCCTGCCCGGCATCCGCGCCGCCTATGCGATTGCACCCGTGGGCGCGCAGGCCCAGGTGCAGCAGATGCAGCAGCTCGCCGCGTCGTGGTTGCTCGGCACCCACGGCATCGCGATGCTGGAGTCGTGGATGACGGCCGAAACCCAGGCCTGGGTGAAAGGCAGCCTGAACACCCTGCGCCAGTGGAAGGTGCAGCAGATCGCGTTGTGCACGTCTCTGGGCTTCGAGTGCCTGCCCAGCCTGGCCAACTTCTTCACCGCGCGGCTGCCCGGCCACGACGATCCGGCGGCTTTGCTGAAACGCATCGACCGCATCCGCGCCACCAGCGTCAAGCTGCGCGACGCGACCTCGTTCGGCCTGCCCGGCCATGCGCGGCTCAGCGTGCAGCCGCCCGAATCGCAGGCCGCGCTGCGCGATGCGTGGTGGGGGTCTGCATGAGCCGCGCCCGCAGTGTCATGGTGCTGGGCACCACCAGCGGCGCCGGCAAGAGCTGGCTCACCACCGCGCTGTGCCGCTGGTACGCGCGCCAGGGGCTCAAGGTCGCGCCGTTCAAGGCGCAGAACATGAGCAACAACGCCCGGGTGGTGGCGGGCGGCGAGATTGGCAGCGCGCAGTACTTCCAGTCGCTCGCCGCCAACGCCGTGCCCGACGTGCGGATGAACCCGCTGTTGCTCAAGCCCGAGGCCGACACCCGCAGCCAGGTCGTGCTGATGGGCCAGGTTGATGCGGCGCTGTCGCGCATGGAATGGCGCGGCCGCAGTGCGTCGGTCTGGCCGGTGGTGGCGCGCGCGCTCGACGAACTGCTGGCCGAGAACGACGTGGTGGTGCTCGAAGGCGCCGGCTCGCCGGCCGAGATCAATTTGAAGGCGTCGGACATCGTCAACATGCGCAGTGCACAACACGCCAACGCGCAGTGTTTGCTGGTGACCGACATCGACCGCGGCGGCGCCTTTGCCCACCTCTACGGCACCTGGGCCATGCTGCCGGCCGAAGAGCAGGCGCTGATCAAGGGTTTTGTACTGAACAAGTTCCGTGGCGATGCGGGACTGCTGGCACCCGGCCCGCAGATGCTGCAGGACCTGACCGGCGTGCCCACCGTGGCCACGCTGCCGATGTGGTGGCAGCACGGCCTGCCAGAAGAAGACGGCGTGTTCGACGACCGCACCACGGCCGCCGGTGCGGCGGTGCACACCACCATCGCCATCGTTGCCTACCCGCGCATCAGCAACCTCGACGAATTCCAGCCGCTCAAAAACGTCCCCGGCGTGCGCGTGAAGTGGGTGCGCAGCCCGGCCGAGCTGGCGGGCGCCGACTGGGTCATCCTGCCCGGCTCCAAGCACACCAGTGGCGATCTGGCCTGGCTGCGCGCGCAGGGCCTGGACCGTGCCGTGGCCGCGCACGCAGAGCAGGGCGGCAGGGTGCTGGGCGTCTGCGGTGGGCTGCAGATGCTGGGGGAAGGGCTGATCGACCCGCACGGCATTGACGGGAATGCGCCGGGGCTGGGTTTGCTGCCCTTGGTGACCGTGTTCGAGGCCGAGAAAACCGTGCGCCACCGGCACGCCAACTTCGGCCAACTCCACGGTCCCTGGGCCGCGCTGTCGGGCGTGGCCGTGCAAGGCTATGAAATCCACCACGGGCAGACCGCGCAGCACCCGGCCATGGCGGTGGCGCACCCGGTGATGGCCGACAGCCTGGCGTGGCAAAATGTGGGGGGCAACGTGCTGGGCTCGTACCTGCACGGCCTGTTCGAAGACGCGGGCGTGCTGCAGGCGCTGTTCGGGCCGCTGTTGGCCGAAAAGATGCCCGGTGTGTCCGCAAAAGTACCGACGCTGGACGCAGTATTCGACGGGTTGGCCGACTACATTGACGCGCATTTCGCGCCGGGCGTGTTGCAGGGGTTGGTCCGCTGACCGGCACTGCACACAACGCAGACATTTTCAGGAGTTGTTTATGGGTTCCACCGAAGTTCAAGCGATGGCTGCCGTGCAGCAGGCCGAGAAGCAGGCTGCCGCGCCCTGGAGCGTGGCCGCTGTCGAGGCACTGATGGCCTTGCCGCTGCCCGAGCTGATGCACCGTGCGCAAGTGGTGCACCGCGAAAACTTCGACCCCTGCGAGGTGGAGTTCGCCACGCTGCTGTCGGTCAAGACCGGCGGCTGCCCGGAAGACTGTTCCTACTGCCCGCAGGCTGCGCGCTACGACACCGGCGTGTCCGCCACCAAGCTGATGGAGCCCGCCGAAGTGCTGGCCGCTGCCGAAGCCGCCAAGGCCGCAGGCGCCACCCGTTTCTGCATGGGCGCCGCCTGGCGCTCGCCAAAAGACCGCGACATCGAGAAGGTGTCCGAACTGGTTCGCGGTGTGAAGGCGCTGGGCATGGAAACCTGCGCCACGCTGGGCATGCTCGAAGGCGGCCAGGCCCAGGCGCTGGCCGATGCCGGGCTGGACTACTACAACCACAACCTCGACAGCGCCCCCGAGTTCTACGGCCAGATCATCAAGACCCGCGAATACCAGGACCGGCTCGACACGCTGGGCCATGTGCGCACGGCCGGCGTGAAGGTCTGCTGCGGTGGCATTGTGGGTATGGGCGAAAGCCGCCGCCAGCGCGCCGCGCTGATCGCGCAGCTGGCTAACCTGAGCCCCTACCCGGAATCGGTGCCCATCAACCACCTGGTCAAGGTCGAAGGCACGCCGCTGGCCGACCAGGCCGACCTGGACCCGCTGGAGTTCGTGCGCACCATCGCCGTGGCGCGCATCACCATGCCCACAGCCCGCGTGCGGCTGTCGGCCGGCCGCCGCCAGATGGGCGAAGCGGTGCAGGCCATGTGTTTCATGGCTGGCGCCAACTCGATCTTCTTCGGCGAAAAGCTGCTGACCACCGACAACCCCGAAACGCTGGACGACGTGGCCCTGCTCGGCAAGCTCGGCATGTACCCGCGCGGCAAAAAGCCAGCGCACTGACACGCCGCCATGGTGCTGCCAGCGCTGGCAGATTTGCAGCAGCCCGCACTGGCGCAGGCGCTGCAAGCCAAACTCGACCACAAGACCAAACCGCTGGGCTCGCTCGGCCGGCTGGAAGCGCTCGCGCTGCAGCTGGGCCTGGTCCTTGGCACGGAAGCCCCGCAGCTCGAGCAGCCGCAACTGCTGGTCTTCGCGGGCGACCACGGTCTGGCCGCGCGCGGTGTCTCGGCCTACCCGAGCGACGTGACCTGGCAGATGGTGGAGAACTTTCTGGCCGGTGGCGCCTGCGTCAGCGTGCTGGCGCGCCAGCACGGCATGGCGCTGACGGTGGTGGATTGCGGCGTGGCGCATGATTTCGGCACCGCCGGGCCGCCCCAAGATGCCGATGGCCCACTCGGGGGGCAGCGAGGACACGAAGTGCCGAGCGTGGGGGCACATTCAACGCCAAGAGCACAGCTTCACCACGCCAAGATCGCGCCCGGCACCGCCGATTCGCTGTCCGGCCCGGCCATGACCACCGCGCAGTGCGCGCAGGCCATCGCCAACGGCCGCGCGCTGGTCAAAAGCCTGCCCGGCAACGCGGTGCTGCTCGGCGAGATGGGCATCGGCAACACCTCGGCCGCCTCACTGCTGTTGGCCCACCTGGCCCAGCTGGACATTGCCGACTGCACCGGCGCCGGTACCGGGCTCGATGCCGCGGCGGTGCAACGCAAAACCACCATCCTGCGCGACGTGCTGCAGCGCCATGCCGACGTAACCGATCCATTGGCAGCGCTGGCCGCTTTCGGTGGTTTCGAGATGGCCACGATGTTGGGCGCGGTCTGGCAAGCCGCAGACGAGCGCCGCGTGGTTCTGGTGGACGGCTTCATCACCAGCGCGGTGGTGCTGGTGGCCCACGCGATCGACGCCCGCGTGCTGCAGCGCTGCGTGTTTGCGCACCGTTCCGGTGAACGCGGCCATGCGCTGATGCTGCACCACCTGGGCGCGCAACCGCTGCTGGACCTGGGCCTGCGCCTGGGCGAAGGTTCGGGCGCGGCGCTGGCCTGGCCGCTGCTGCAATC
The DNA here is from genome assembly GCA_017848435.1 of Burkholderiaceae bacterium. Taxonomy (GTDB): domain Bacteria; phylum Pseudomonadota; class Gammaproteobacteria; order Burkholderiales; family Burkholderiaceae_C; genus PCRC01. Next base: position 35,361 of record JAFEHU010000027.1, read on the forward strand.
GGCCTGCGCGGTGCTGCGCGACATGGCCAGCTTCGCCTCGGCGGGCGTTTCCGGCAAAGTCTGAGGGCCAAAACCCCTTTTGCGGGGTGTGGCCTGTTGTGTGTCGGCGCACACGCGCCTATGCTGTACCCATTGCCATCCGCAGGAAATCGCCATGTACAAACGCATTTTGCTGGCCTACAACGGCTCGGAAGCCGGGCAGAAAGCCCTGCTCGATTGTCAGGACCTGGCCCAGTGGAGCGGCGCCACGCTGTACCTGGTGGCCGTGATGCCGGTGATGCTGGGGGTGGTAGGCCTCGAAGGTGCGGTCTACGACAAGGACCTGGCCGACCGCGAGCACGGCACCTACCAGGCGGTGCTGAACGAGGGGGTGCGCCGGCTGGCCGCCGCCGGGCACACCGCTAGCGGTGAGGTGCTGGTGGGTGAAACCATCGACGAAATCACCCAGTACGCGAAGAAGATCGACGCCGACCTGATCGTCGTGGGCCACCGCCACCTGGACAACTGGGCCGCCCGCTGGTGGCGTGGTTCGGTTTCCAAGGCGCTGATCGAGCACGCGTCGTGCAGTGTGCTGGTGGTCATCACGCACTGACCGGCATGCCCACCCCACGTTCGGCCGACCCGACACGCCCGCGGGTGGCGCTGGCGCAGTACCGCCACCGTGCCCAGGTGTACGACCGTGAGCTGGCACCGTTCGAGCCGATCCGCGAACAGGCCATCCGCCACCTGGGCCTGCGCCCGTCCGACACCGTGCTCGACGTGGGCTGTGGCACCGGCCTGAGCTTTGCGGCGCTGTGCAATGGGGTTGGCCCAAGTGGCCGCGTGGTCGGCATCGAGCAGTCGCCCGAGATGCTGGAACAGGCGCAGGCGCGTGTGGCGCAGCACGGCTGGGCCAACGTGGCGCTGGTGGGCACACCGGTGGCCCAGGCCAAGCTGCCCCTGCAGGCCGACGCCGCGCTGTTCCATTTCACCCACGACGTCCTGCGCCAGCCGCAAGCCATTGCCCACGTGCTGCGGCACCTGAAGCCCGGTGCGCGGGTGGTGGCGTCGGGCCTCAAGTGGGCCGGCGTCTGGACCTGGCCGGTCAACTGGCTGGTGTGGCCCGCCGCGCTGTACTCGGTCAGTTCGCTCGAAGGCCTGCAACAGCCCTGGGACCGGTTGGCCGATCAACTCGGTGGCATGGCCGTTGACACGCTTTGGCTGGACGCGGTGTTCGTGGCCCATGGGACCACACCGCCTCAAGGCCGGGGCGTCTTGTCCTTGAAGCCGCAGTAGCCGGCCACGCCGCACTGCCAGCACAGCGGTTTGCGTGCCTGGCAGATGTAACGCCCGTGCAGGATGAGCCAGTGGTGCGCGTCCACCAGATAGGCCGGCGGGATGCGCTTCATCAGCTGCATCTCCACCTCGTAGGGGTTTTTGCCCGGCGCCAGCCCGGTGCGGTTGCCGACGCGAAAGATGTGCGTGTCCACCGCCATGGTCGGTTCGCCAAAGGCCACGTTCAGCACCACGTTGGCGGTTTTGCGGCCCACGCCGGGCAGGGCTTCCAGCGCCTCGCGCGTGCGTGGCACCTCGCCGCCGTGTTGTTCCACCAGCATGCGGCAGGTCTCCAGAAGATGCCGCGCCTTGCTGCGGTACAGGCCGATGGTCTTGATGTGGCCCTCCAGCCCGTCCAGCCCCAGCGCGAGGATTTTTTGCGGCGTGCCGGCCACCGGAAACAGCTTGCGCGTGGCCTTGTTCACGCCCACGTCGGTGGCCTGCGCGCTCAGCAGCACGGCGGCCAGCAGCTCGAACACGGTGGTGTATTCCAGCTCGGTGTTGGGCTGCGGGTTGGCCGCTTTCAGTGTGGTGAAGAAGGGTTCGATGTGCTCGCGTTTCATGGGGCCGTTCGTCCAGCAAAAAATAGGTGCTGGCGCCATTCTCGCGGCTTCTTGGCTACCATCACTTCCATGCAAAACATCAAACGCTGTGGGTGGGGGCTGGGTCTGCTGGTGGCGGGCCTGCTGGCCGCGTGCGCGGCGGCACCCGACACCGCCGCCAAGCCGAGGCTCGTGGTGCTGCTGGTGGTGGACGGTCTGCCCCAGCGCCAGGTGCTGGCCTACCGCGACCAGCTTGCGCCCGATGGCCTGGCCCGGTTTCTGGACCGGGGCACCTGGTTTTCCAACGCGCACTACGGCCACGCTTTCACCGTGACGGCGGCGGGCCATGCCACCATGCTGACCGGCGCCTACCCGGACCGCACCGGCATCATCGGCAACGACTGGCGTAACGCCGCCACCGGCGCCGAGGTCTACTGCACCAGCGACGCATCGGCCACCTACATTGGCCACACCACCCGGCCGCTGGACGGCACCAGCCCCAAAAACCTACGCGCCGAAACCGTGGGTGATGTGCTGAGGCGCGCCGACCCGCGTGCCAAGGTGGTGGCCATTTCCGGCAAAGACCGCGGCGCCATCCTGCCGGCCGGCCGCGCCGGCACGGCCTACATGTACATGGGCGGCAGCGGGCAGTTTGCGTCCAGCACCTACTACATGGCGCAGCACCCGGCCTGGGTCAACGCCTTCAACGCCGCCAAGCCGGCCGACCGCTACTTCAAGACCACGTGGACGCCGCTGCTGCCCGAAGCCGCCTACGCCCGCTCGCTGCCCGATGGTCAGGCCTGGTTTGCCCGGGGCGGCAGCCTGCCGATGGCGATGAACGCGCCCGACGACGAAGCGCCCGGCCCGGCGTTTTACAGTGCGCTGCTGCGCAGCCCGTTCGCCGACGCGCTGGCGCTCGATTTCGCCCGCGCCGCCATCGCTGGCGAGCAACTCGGGCAAGACGAGGTGCCCGACATCCTGGCGGTGAGCCTGTCGGGCCACGACTATGTGAACCACGCGTTTGGTGCCGAGTCGCGCCTCTCGCACGACCATTTGCTGCAGCTTGACCGGCAGTTTCAGGCGTTCTTTCAGGACCTGGATGCGCGCGTTGGCAAAGACAACTACCTGGTGGTGCTGACGGCCGACCACGGCTTCATGGCGGCGCCCGAGTTCGGCGCGACCCAAGGGCTGGCCACCGGGCGCATCCGGCTGTCGGCGCTGCTGGGCCACGTCAACGCGGCGCTCACGCCGCAGTTCGGCCCCGGGCAGTGGGTCAGTTTTTCTGGCTCCAGCCTGTTGGTGAACCGCAGCCTGCTGGCGCAAACAGGTTCCAGTGTGGACGTGGTGGCCGACGCCGCACGCCGTGCCATTGCCGGTGTGCCCGGCATTGCCGCGGCCTACACGCGCGCCGAACTGCTCAGCGGCAGCCCCGGCAACGCGCCGTACTTTGCGCAGATGCGCAAGTCCTGGCACCCCGAGGTGTCGGGCGACGTGCAGTTCACCGTCCAGCCGCACTGGATGGTGGGCACCGGCTACGCCGCCACCCACGGCTCACCGCACGCCTACGACACCGGTGTGCCGATTGCCCTGTATGGCCCGCGCTGGGCCCGGCCGGGCCGCGTGGACGCGCGGGTGGAGGTGGTGGACATCGCCCCCACGCTGGCGCGCTGGCTGCAGGTGGCCGCGCCCGCCAGCGCGGTGGGCTCACTTTTGCCGGTACAGCGCCCCTGAAGGCCTGTCACAGCCATTTTTCAGATCAAATAGGGTCTGGGCCTTAGTAGAATCTAGCAAGCTAGCTCTTAAAAACATAGCATTTCAAGCCCTTGACGGGTTGACCCACCACCATGCAATTCGCCTCCCGCCTCGACGCCATCGAAACCTCCGCCATCCGCGAACTCTTCAAGCTGCTGGGCAAGCCCGGCATCGTCAGTTTTGCCGGTGGTTTTCCCGACAGCGCCATGTTCGACGTGGAAGGCATCCGCGCAGCCAGCCAGGCCGCGTTGAGTGAAGAACCCGGCGCCGCGCTGCAGTACGGCGCCACCGAGGGCTACCAACCCCTGCGCGAACAGCTCAGCGCCTTCATGCAGACCAAGGGCGCCGCCGTGCAGCCCGAAGGCCTGATCGTCACCACCGGCAGCCAGCAGGCGCTGGACCTGCTGGGCAAGACCCTCATCAGCCCCGGCGACAAGGTCATTGTCGAAGGTCCCACCTTCCTCGCCACCATCCAGTGCTTCCGCCTGTACGGCGCGCAGCTCATCAGCGCACCGATCGACGGGCAGGGCGTGCAGACCGACGCGTTGGAGGCGCTGATCGCCGAACACCGCCCCAAGTTCGTCTACCTCATCCCCACCTTCGGCAACCCCAGCGGCGCGCTGCTGAACCTGGAACGCCGCAAAAAGGTGCTGGAACTGGCCGTGCGCTACAACACCGTGGTGGTGGAAGACGACCCCTACGGCGACCTGTACTTCGGCGCCACACCGCCGCCCAGCCTGTTGGCGCTGAGCGCGCAGGTGCCCGGCAGCCGCGAACTGCTGGTGCACTGCGGTTCACTCAGCAAGGTCCTGAGCCCTGGCCTGCGCGTGGGCTGGATGGTCGCGCCCGCCGAACTGCTGGCCAAGGCCACGATGTGCAAGCAGTTCAGCGACGCCCACACCAGCACCTTTGCCCAGGCCACCGCCGCGCAGTACCTCAAGGCCGGCCGCATGCCCGCCACGCTGGCCCATGTGCGCCAGGTATATGCCGAGCGTGCGCAGGCCATGGGCGCGGCCCTGCAGCGCGAGCTGGGCGATGCGATTGACTTCACACAGCCGCAGGGGGGCTTGTTCTTCTGGGCCCGCCTCACCGGTGCCGGCGGCAAGACCATGGACGCCGCCGCCTTCGCCAAACGCGCCATCGAGCAACTGGTGGCCTTCGTGCCCGGCGCACCGTTTTATGCCGCCCAGCCCGACCCCGCCACGTTGCGCCTGAGTTTTGCCACCGCCGATGTGGCAAAGATCAACGACGGCGTGGGGCGGCTGGCGCAGGCGCTCTGAGGGCGGCAGCCTCCGGTTTAGAGCCGTTGGTCTACCTCGCCGTCGCCCGCGGCTCAGCCGGTGGCGGTGCCAGGTGCTGTAATGCGCGCCAGCCACCCGCTGTCGGGCGGCGCAATGTTGCGAGGAGACCCACCATGACCCCCATCCAGGCCCTGCTGGGCTTTACCGGCTGGACGCTGCTGCTCGTGGCCACCGTGCTGCTGTACCGCGGCCTGCGCTTCCTGTCGGGCACGCCCATCAACAGCTGGCCACGCGGCGCCAAGCCCACCGCCGACCCGGCCTTCATGCGCCGGCTGGAGGACGCCCATGCCAACTGTCTGGAGAACCTGCCGGTGTTCGCCGTCATCGTGCTGGCGGCTGCCGCGCTGGACAAAACGGCGCTGATCGCGCCCCTGGCCGCCTGGGTGCTGTACGCCCGGCTGGGCCAGAGCCTGGTGCACCTGCTGGGCACCGGTTCGCTGCTGGTGCTGGTGCGGGCCACGTTCTGGAGCGCCCAGCTCGCGCTGTTTTTCTGGATGCTGTGGGTGCTGGTGGCCTGACGCCGCCTGCCGCTGTTGCGCCATTTCCTGTTGACCGCCATTCCGTGTCTTTGTCCATGCCTGCTTCTTCTTTGCTGAACCAACCCTTGCGCCTGCCCAACGGCAGCGTGTTGCGCAACCGCCTGGCCAAGTCGGCCATGAGCGAGGCGCTGGGCACCTACGACAACCACCCCACGCCCCGGCTGGTCACGCTGTACCGGCGCTGGGCAGCTTCGGGCATCGGCCTGCTGGTCACGGGCAACGTGATGGTGGACCGCCGCGCGCTCGGCGAGCCGGGCAATGTGGTGATCGAAGACGCCGCCGACCTGCCGCTGCTGCGCCAATGGGCCAGCGCCGCCACCAGCCAGGGCGTGGCCCTGTGGGTGCAACTCAACCACCCCGGCAAGCAGTCGCCCAAGGGGTTAAACAAGCGCAACCTGTCGCCGTCGGCTGTGCCATTCCGGCCCGACCTGAAGGCCTTCTTCGACACCCCGCACGAGGCCACCGAGGCCGAGATCCAGGACATCATCCAGCGCTTTGGCGCGAGCGCCGCCATCTGCCAGCAGGCGGGCTTCAGCGGCGTGCAGATCCACGGCGCGCACGGCTATCTGGTGAGCCAGTTTTTGTCGCCGCACCACAACCAGCGCACCGATGGCTGGGGCGGCAGCCCCGAGAAACGGCGCCGCTTTGTGTTGGCGGTGTACGCCGAAATCCGCCGCCGGGTGGGGCCAGACTTCCCGGTGGGCATCAAGCTCAACTCGGCCGACTTCCAGCGCGGCGGCATGACGGAGGACGAGTCGGCCGCCACCATCCGCGCGCTGGCCGAGGCCGGCATCGACCTGATCGAGGTCTCAGGCGGCACCTACGAGGCGCCAGCCATGACCGGCGTGACGGCGCAGAAGGCCTCCACCGCCGCGCGCGAGGCCTACTTTCTGGAGTTCGCCGAGACCCTGCGCCGGACGGTGAAGGTGCCGCTGATGGTGACCGGCGGTTTCCGCAGCGCGGCCGGCATGAACGCGGCGTTGGAGAGCGGCGCGCTCGATCTGGTGGGCGTCGCCCGCCTGCTGGCCATCGACCCCGACGCGCCCGCCCACCTGCTGCGCGGCGAGGACAGCCGGCAACGGGTGCGCCCCATCCGCACCGGCATCGCGCTGGTGGACCGCTCGGCGATGATGGAAGTCTTCTGGTACACCCGCCAGCTCAAACGCATCGCGGACGGCGGCGAGCCGCGGCCGGGTGAGGGCGGGTTGTGGGCCTTCTTGGCCTCGGTCACCCACGGCGGCTGGGGCAACTTCCGCACCCGCCGTTTGCGCGCCTGATCTAGTCTTTTGCTGGCGGGCGCTTGGCCAACTGTGACCAGTGCAGCAGGCCAAACAGCAGCGTGAGCGTGATGCCGTCAATCAGCGCACCCGGTTGCTGGCGCAGCAGCCGCAGCACCGCCAACAGCTCCAGCGCATGGATGGCCAGCAGGCCCAGCGCCAGGTAATGCACCAGCGTGACGCCGGGAAAAGGCCAGACCGCGCCCACCAGGCTGGCCAGGTAGATGGCGAGGCACGCTGCTTTGAATGTGTTTTGCATGGGCGGGAGTGTAGTGTTTGGGGCCAGGCGCCATGCACAATCGCTGCACCATTGGCGACACGCATCAACAGGGGGAAACATGCGCAAGGGGGAGGGTGGAGGTCTGGTGTATTCCACCGACAGTGGCCGCATGTGCCCAGGCTGCCGGCACGCCATTTTGCAGTGCGTTTGCAAGCAGGCGATGGCACGTCCCGCCGGCGATGGCGTGGTGCGGGTCAGCCGCGAAACCAAGGGCCGTGGCGGCAAGGCCGTCACGCTGGTGCGTGGCCTGGCTTTGGCGCCCGACGCGCTCGCGGCCCTGGGCAAGCAGCTGCGCACGCAGTGTGGCAGTGGCGGCACCGTGAAAGACGGTGTGGTCGAGGTCCAGGGCGACCATGCCGACCGCGTGGTGGCGCTCCTGCAGCAGCAGGGGCACACCGTCAAGCGCGCGGGCGGCTGATCTTTCAGTCGGTTACTTTCGGCGCGGCGGCAGCGCCTGAAAGCGCAGTACATTCCCTGCATGCCACCGCAACTCACGCGCGCCTGGGCACGGGTTGCCGAATTGTCGCGTCACCACGCCGTGACGGCCTGGGCGTTGGCGCGCCGCTACCCGGTGCGCGCCGCCCTGGTGCTGCCCGGTGTGGTGGTGGCCTATGTGCTCGTGTTGCTGGTGTTTCTGCCCAGCATCTCCGACCTGCGCAAGGTCAGGTCGGAGGTGCCATCTTCGGTGGTGGCGGCCGACGGAGCGGTGCTGGCCGAATTCAAGCGGGTCAACCGCCAATGGGTGCCACTGGCGAAGGTGGCACCCAGCGTGGTGCAGGCGCTGATCGCCACCGAAGACCACCGCTTCTACAGCCACCACGGCATTGATTTCAAGCGCACGGCAGCGGCGGTGTTCCACACGCTGCGGGGCGATCTGCAGGGCGGCTCCACCATCACCCAGCAGCTGGCGCGCAACCTCTACCCGGAAGAGATTGGCCGCTCGCTGAGCATCAACCGCAAGGTGAAAGAAGCGCTCACCGCACTGCGGATCGAGGCGCTGTACTCCAAGGACGAGATCCTGGAGATCTACCTCAACACCGTGCCCTTTCTCTACAACGCCTTCGGCATCGAGATGGCAGCGCGGACCTACTTTGACAAGTCGGCCAGCCAGCTCAACGTGCTCGAATCGGCCACGCTGATTGGCATGCTCAAGGGCACCAGCTACTACAACCCGGTGCAGAACCCCCAACGCGCCCGTGCCCGGCGCAACGTGGTGCTGGCGCAAATGGTCAAGCACAACACGCTGGAGGCGGCGCGCGCCACCGCGCTGGCCAAGCAGCCGCTGAAGCTCGACTTCGAGCGGCAAGACACCTTGCTTGGCCCCGCCCCGCACGTGGCGCAATGGGTGCGCAAGTGGCTGATTGACTGGGCCGACAGCCGCAACCTCAATATCTACTCCGACGGCCTGGTGGTGCGCACCACGCTGCACGCCAAAACCCAGAAGGCGGCCAACCAGGCCATGGCCCGACAGCTCGGCGTGCTGCAGCCCCAGGCCGACCGGCAGCGCAAGCGTGGCCAGGAGAAGGTGCCGCTGCAGGCCGGTTTCATGGCGCTCGACCCGCGCAATGGCCACGTGGTGGCCTGGGTTGGCAGCCGCGACTTTGCCACCGAGCAGTTTGACCATGTGGGCCAGGCGCGCCGACAGGCCGGGTCGACCTTCAAGCCATTTGTGTATGGCGCTGCTTTCGAGATGGGCCGTTCACCGAGCGACGAGCTGATGGACCAGGCGCTGGCGATCAGCATTCCCGGCGGCGGCGTCTGGAGCCCGAGCGACGGCACCCCCCCCAGCGGCTTGCCCATGACGCTGCACGATGGGCTGGCGTTCTCCAAAAACACCATCACCGCGCAGCTGATGATGCAGGTGGGCCCACAGCGCGTGGCCCAGCTGGCCCGTGCGATGGGCGTGCGGGAGAGCACGCTCGACGAGGTGCCGGCATTGGCGCTGGGCACCAGTTCTGTCACGTTGCGCGAGATGGTGACCGCCTATGGCGCCATTGCCAACGGCGGCCGCTACATGGCACCGGTGCTGGTGCTGCAGGTGGAAGACCGCCAGGGCCATGTGCTGCAGCGCTTCGCCGAACCGGTGCCCGAGCAGGCCATGTCGCAGCCACAGGCCCTGCAGCTGGTGAACGTGATGCGCGGCGTGGTGGACGAAGGCACCGGCACCGCGATCCGCAGCCGCTACGGCATCCAGGCCGACGTGGCCGGCAAAACCGGCACCACGCAGGACAACACCGACGGCTGGTTCATCCTGATGCACCCGCAGCTGGTGGCGGGCGCCTGGGTGGGCTTCAACGACAGCAGCATCACCATGGGCGACGGCTGGGGCCCCGGTGCCCGCAGCGCGTTGCCGATGGTGGGCGAGGTGTTCCAGCAGTCTTTGCGCAACCGCTGGATCGACCCACAGGCCGCGTTCGACATTGCCCGTTCACGGCCCCAGCCGGCGCAACCCCAATTGCCCGAGCCATTGCGTGACCTGTCCGATTTCATCGGGCGGTTGTTCAAGGCGCAGTGACCGGGCCCTGGGGCTCAGGGCGCGCGGTGCAGCCGGGGTGCTGCCAGCAGCGCGAGGTTGTCGGCAATGGCGGCGTCCACGTCCTTCCAGCGCCCGGTCAGCTTGCCCAGCACCATGGTGGTTTTCAGCGCGGTCAAATCCTTCACGCTGGGCGCCACCTTGATCTGCGCAATCGCGGCAGCGGTGTTGCCACCCTTGATCAGCGCCAGCACCTTGCCGGCCCATTCGTTTGGTCTTGCCATCCATCACCTCTGTTGTGTCAAGGGCTGGACTGTACACAGGCCTACGCCACCTGTTCAGTGAAATTCAGCGCCAGCCCGTTCATGCAGTAGCGCAGGCCGGTGGGCTTGGGGCCGTCGTCAAACACATGGCCCAGGTGGCCGCCACAGCGGCGGCACAGCGCCTCCACCCGCGCCATGCCCCAGGTGGTGTCGGTGTCTTCCACCACCGCGTTTTCGAGCGCCTGGTAGAAGCTGGGCCAGCCGGTGCCGCTGTTGTATTTGGTACGGGATGAAAACAGCGGCAGCGCGCAGCCGGCACAGTGGTAGGTGCCTGCGCGTGTCTCCTTGTCCAGCGGGCTGCTGCCCGGCCGCTCGGTGTCCGCCTGGCGGAGCACGCCAAACTGGCTGGGCGTGAGCCGGGCGCGCCATTCGGCTTGGGTGTGGGTGACCTCGTAGGTGCGGGCCACCCGCGCGGTGGGGGCGGGCATCAGGCCACGCCAGAGCACCACGCCGCCCGCCAGCGCGGTGATGCCCAACAGGGCGTTTCTGCGGATGCTCATGGAAAGTCCTTGGCGGGAGTGGTGTGCGGCCACATCATGACCGCAAATGGCAGCGCATGGGGCAGCAAGGCCGCGGCTGCATGGAACTTGTCCGGTAGAAACGGCTCAAGCACCAGTCAATTGGATACACTCGTACGAAACATACCGCTGCTGTGACCCACCGTTTTACCTGGATGCTTGCCTTGGTGCTGTGCCTGTTTGCGGCACAGTCGGCTGTGGCCGTCACCGCCAGGTACGGCCATTGCTGTGCGGAAGGGTGTGAGGGCATTGCGGCCTGCGCCAGCATGAATTGCCAGAGTTGCAGTGTGCCCGCTGCGCCGGCAGCCACTGCCAGTGAGACGCTCGTGGCCCGTTTGCCAGACCGCTTGCCGGTGCTCGGCGGTAACCGCATCACGCCGCCGTTGACCGACATCTGGACCCCGCCGGACTGAGATCAACCAAGACCTGCTTCTGTGCTTTGACTTCTTCAATCCGGATACAAGGAAACCGAACCATGACATCCAAATTCATCAAATTGTCGGCAGCGTTTGTGCTGTTGGGCACCTCGGTCGCCGCTTTTGCAGCCAGTGGCTGCTGTGGCGACTTTGCCGCCTGTTGCCTGCAGATGCTGGCCTGCTGCCTGTAAAACAGCGCCGACCGTGTTCTAGCGAAAAGGCCGGCACATGTGCCGGCCTTTTTCATGCCCGCCTGTCAGCCCCATTCCCGGCCAAGCCTTGGTGCTTGCACCCCCTTTTGAAGCCGGATGACGGGCACCGCCATGGTGATCACCTTGGGCTTTTCGTCTTTCAGCAACACGACGTTCAGGAACAGGGTGCCCAAGCCTTTCTCAGTCTTGAATATGCCCCAGCGCCGGCGGGGTGCTGCGGCGGCCAGCAAAGCGGGTTCGTCCCACTCGTCGGGCAGTGGCAGGTAGCTGTAGGCTTGTTCCCGGTGCCTCAGCATCACATTGGTGTAGCTGTAACCCGGGATCGGCTGGCCGTCTGTGCCAACAGGCCGGAATTTGATTTCGTAGTCCCCGGTCGCGGTGTTGCCGTGGGCAAACCGCCCCGCGGTGAAGCCTTCTGTGAACTTGAAGTTGGGGCGCCCGATCACCAGCGGCGAGTCCATCAGGTTGCGCAACTCGATGTTCAGGACGTTCGGGTAGTTTTTGTGGCCTGTGCCCAGCGAGTAGGTGAGGTGAACCGAGAACTCCGGGATCTTCTTCTTCCACTTGCTCACAAGCACCGTCGAGATCAGCAGGCCTGAACCCGCCGTCACAAAGTCCCAGATGCCCTGGTCTTTGGCCCATTTGATCCAACCCAGAGGGAGTTGGGCGAGCGCCCACATGTCATTGAGAGTCGTCATCGGGTTGCCTGGTTGCGCATGTGGATTGGGTCTGTCTGAAAGGAAATGGCCGGGAACCCACCGCCATTTCCAGCGAACGGCCAGAAGCGGTCCACACATAATTTTAGTGAACTGCGCCCTGCAAACAGCAACCCACCTCCATGAAACACCCACTTCTTGCAAGCCTGGGCGATGGCTACCCGACCTACCTCGAGCAGCACCACGACCACATCCTCAGAAAAGTCGATGGCATATGGGACCAGCCGGAAGTCGACGACTACCTGAACGACCTGCTGATCGACAAACGGGGTGGGCGAAAGGGCTTTGCACCCCAGGCGATCAGGGAGATCAACGCCTTGCGCGAGTTCAGGATGTTGGAGACGCTCAACGCGGCTGAAAGGAAAGATGCCGCCATCCAGGCGCTGCGCGCGCGCGGCATTGCGCTCAACAGGTCTTGTTTTCTGCACGCACTCGACGAAGGCAACCGTGAAGTCGTCGATTTGTTCATTCGCTCCAATTTCGATGTTCACCAGAAAGACGACTTTGGCACCCCACCGCTGCTGTTTGCCCTGAAGAAGGGGTACACCATCATCGCCAAAATTCTGCTCAGCGCAGGTGCGGACGTGAACGAACGCGACGCACTGGGCCTGGCCCCGCTGCTGGTGGCGTGTGGCAAGGCCACGGTGGGCTACAAAGACGTGGCCGCGACCTTGATTCGCCGTGGCGCCTGTCTCAACGTACGCGACGCGTTGGGCAACACGCCGCTGCTGCTGGCCATCACCGGTGGTGGTGTGGACATTGCCACGTTGCTGGTCGAGAAGGGCGCCGACCTGAACTTCAAGACCCGCAAGCAGGAGACCCCGCTGGCGCTGGCCGAAGCGGCCCACATGACCGACCTGGTGGACCTGCTGCGCAGCAAAGGGGCCACCCACTGAGGGCGGGTTTGGCTCGCCCATGAAAAAGCCCGCAACCCTCAAGGAGGGTGCGGGCTTTTTGACTTTTACGGCCTCAACGGCCGTGGCGTGCCGTCAGAACAAGCGGCCACCCAACAGCCCACCGATCGGTCCCAGTGCCGAGGTGTCGGGCAACGCGGTGCCAGACACCGGCAACAGCGAGGTGGGTGAGGCCAGGGCCGACGCCAGATCGCCCAAGGGCAGATCTCCGCCCGTCAGGCCGCCCAGCAAGGTGGCCACACCGTCGGTGGCGTAGTCCACCTGCGTGTTCAGCGAACCAAGGATGGCGCCGGTGGTGCCGTCGCCGAGCAACGGGTCCAGCAGGGAGGCGAGAGGGTCGCTCAGGCCGTCGGTCACCTGGCCCACCAGGCTGTCCAGTGGGTCCAGCGCGTTGGTGTTGCTGGCCGCGAATTGCGCACCCAACAGTGGGCTGAGCAACTCGTTGCCAAGGTCGGTGACGGTGTTCACGGCGGAATCCACAGGGTTCAGAATGCCGCTGAGCTGCAGGCTTTCCAGCAGGCCGCCGTCCAGACCATCGGTCAGTTGGTCCACCAGTTTGGAGGCCGGGTCCAGCAAGCCGTCACCGGCGGTGGTGGTGTCGGTCAAGCCCAGGCCCAGCAGGTCGCGCAGGTTGCTGCCCGTGGTGTTGTCACCCAGCAGGTTGACCACGCCGTCGGTCGCAAAGTCCACCTGCGTGTCCAGCGTGTTCAGCACGCTGGCAACCGTGCCCTGGCCGAGCAACGGGTCCAGCAGGGAAGCCAGAGGGTCGCTCAGGCCGTCGGTCACCTGGCCCACCAGGGCATCGGCTGGGTCCAGCGAGTTGGGGGTGGCGGGGTTGAAGGTTTCGCCCAGGAGCGGGGTGGTGAGGTTGTTGCCCAGGTTGGTCACTGTACCCACCAAGGAGTCCACTGGTTCCAGCAAACCGCCCAGGCCGGCACCGGCCAGCAGGCCACTGTCCAGGCCGTCGGTGAGCTTGTCCACCAGGGCCGATGCGGGGTCCAGCAGGCCATTGCCGTTCGGTGTGGCGTCGGTGTTGGTGAGGCCCAGCAACGAACCACCCGTGCCACCGCCCAGCAGCGTGGCCACGCCGTCGGTCAAGAAGTCCACCTGGGTGTTCAACGGGTTGATCAAGGAGGCCACCGTGCCCGCACCGAGGCTGGGGTCCAACGCGCCACCCAACACATTGGCCAAAGGTGCCGTCAGCTGGGCCACTGCGTTGTCTACCGGGTCCAGTGCGTTGGGGGTGTTGGGGTTGAACTGGTCACCCAACAGTGGCGCCAGTGCGCCGTTGCCAGCGTTGGTGACCGAAGCCACGGCCGTGTCAACCACGGCCAGCACACCACCCACGCCCGGCGCTGCCGCAGCGGGGGTGCCCAACGCATTGGTGAGGTTGTTGGCCAGCGTGTTCGCAGGGTCCAGCAGACCTTGTGCAGTGGTGCCAGGTGGGGTAGGAGGATTGGTGGGGGTTGTCGGTGTTGTAGGCGTCGTTGGGGTTGTCGGCGTGGTGGGAGTCGTCGGATTGGTAGGTGTGGTGGGCGACTGGTTGTTGTTGCTGTCGTCGTCGTTGCCACGTGCGGCCAGGGCACCGATCAAACCGCCCAGCGCCAGCGGCAGGAGCCAGCCTGCGCCTGCCGCTTCGCCGGCCGAGCCGGGTTTTTTGACAGCCAGGGTGGTGGCTTTGGCGACTTCTTCGGCGCCGTTGACGATCAGGTCGCCGGTCACCAGCTCTACTTGCAGTTGGTCGGCCACACCAGCTGCGCCAGGCTTCAGGCCCATCACGGCCTCGGTTCCACCGGTGAAGGTGCCCGCCAGCGGCGTTTCGCCAGGCTGGCGGCCGGGCAGCACCACATTGGCAAAACCGTCTTTGGGTACAACCACGCGGTCACCTGGCACCAAGGCCTGCTTGCCTTCTACCGGCAAGCGCGCGCCGTCGCGCACGATCTGGGTGCCGGGTGAGGCTTCGGTGATCACACCCAGACCTGCAGGCCCGCGGGCTGTGGTGCTCAGGTTGTCCAGCGACTGCTGGGTGTCAAACGGTTGGCTGACCTTGGCATCGGCCAGGAGTTGGTCGCTGGGGATCTCGTAGTTGCTTTGCATTTGAAAGTACCTGGTTTCTTGGGTTCGTTGATCGCACCACCGGATAAACCGATGGACTTAAAAGCATTTTTTGCTCTGAGCGATACGTTAACCAAGGTACTAGTCATTTGTGGCAATTTGTATTAACCCTAGTGTGAAGTAGTTGACAAATTCACCCCCGATTGAGCTGTTTGAAGGTTGAAGTGGGGGTGGTGCGCGGCGTCAGAGCGGCTTGCCGGGCGACTTGGGTGGAGTTGGTTATTGCGCCCCAGCAGCTACTCAGGCAGCCCGATGTTTTGGGGGCTGCAAAACGACAAAAGGGTCAGCACTTGCGTGCTGACCCTTGTCAATATTGGCTCCTCGACCTGGGCTCGAACCAGGGACCTACGGATTAACAGTCCGCACTACGAACGCCCTGAAAACCCGCACGAATACTTGATTCCAAGTCGGCGGCGTCTAATATTTCTACCGTATTTAGCGGAATCTGGCCTACGCATTCATGCGGGTTGTAGCTCGGTCACTACTGGATATTAGACAGTGCACTGGTACTGATATCACCTCATCACAACTTGGTTGGTGATGGCGGTTTCCTGCCAGCGCTGCTTGACGTAGGTCTCTGTTGTAGCCTTGTCCTCGTGACCACAAAGATGCTGGATGGTTTCGATGGGAACGCCTGCTCTCCACATATCGGTGGCGCCTTTGCCCTTAAGGTCCCTGAAACCAAACGACGGCATGGACTCCAGGCCCTTTTCTTTACGCAGTCGGTTGGCGGTGGCGATATTGCGCTTGAGCATGGCGCACAGGCCGTCGTAGGTGTAGGCCTTTCCGTCGCGGGTGTGAACCAGGGGCTGGTGCAGTCGGGCCAGGTTACCAGCGGTTGTCTTGATTAACTCGATTAACTCGGGGGTGAGCGCAATTTTCATGGACTTACCGGTTTTACCCTGACGAAAACTGAGTTTACGGACCTTGTCCTCGGTAACCAAGTTGGCGGTAGTCCAGCCAATGATGTCGCTTTCAGGGCGCTGCAAAGTACGGTAGGTCAGCTCCATCATCAGCCTCACGGATTTTCCAGCCATTGCCCATACCTCGCGAAACTCGCTGTCGGTGACATAGCGCTCTCGCTTACTTTCGGGATTTCGTTTTATACCGCTTGCCCGCAAGCACGGGTTAATCTTGAGGCCGGGTACTTTACCGGTGCGAATGAGCCAGCTCATGCAACTGCTGAGGCATGCCTTCTCGCGGTTGGCCTGCACAGGCCTGCCCAGTTCTGCCATGGTGTCCAGGTACTCCTGAACCATTTGCGGATCGATGTCACTAGGTGTGATCGGAGCTGCGAAGTAAACACGCAGCGGACCTGCCTTTTTTTCCGTGCCTTTGATAGCTGCGGTGTAATCGTCTAAGGTTCGCTGGGCCAGTGTGCCCGCTTTCACGCGAGCTTCGCAATGGCAAATGAAGGTATCAAGCCAGTAGATCATGGTGCCAAACTGGCCATCAGGATCATTGAAAAGCCGGGCTTTGGCGTTTGCTGTAGCCAACTCGACGCCCAATCTTTCCCATCGTCCAGAGCGATGCACGTAGTAAAACGCACCGTGCTTCCAGTAGACGCGAGGTTGCATCGCAGAGTTGATGTCTGTGCGGCGGCGGCCCATTTTCTTGATCCCAATCTGGCTACGAGGTTGAGCTATGGCCAAACATTGAAAGAACTCCGGCTTTGTTCCCCCGCAGCTTTGGGGCGTTTATCGCATGCGAGGTTTGCGAAAGACCAGACAGCACGGACTCCACGTGAGATCGAACAACAAGAGGTCGACCATTCGGTTTTCGATTGACCGTAAGCCCAATTCCTTCCAGGTATCTGCGCTTGGCTGCGCTGTTCGTCAAGCCCGCACAAAGATCATCCACCTCATCGTCACTTAACCAGAGGGTTTTTGGTTGGTGATTAGCTGATCCTTGAGTCAGCAAAGGTGCATCATTTTTCATGGGTTTGATGCTGATGATGGCAGAGGCAGTGCAGAACATTCCAAAGGGTTTCCCTCGCCTTTGGTAAGGTGCCAGCACGAATGGAATCGGTTATCTGAGTGTGTAAAGTCTGCAAGCTGCGATGACGAAAAAAGGCATTAATCAGGCCTTCAAGCTGCCCCTTCGTCAGTGCGACCAGACGCCTATTCGCCTGCGCAGAGAGCTCAGCTGTGTGCCGAACTTTCGCTGCAACCTCTGCCGCCTCTGCTTCAACTCTGACTTGAGCGACATCGGCTATTTTTTCAGCCACTAATTTCTGTTCATTTCGTGGTCGCATCTCCATAAAGTCTGAGTTCGCAATGACTCTTTTTAACCTGCGAATCGGAGAGGTAACTTGAGGTCTAGTACCGGAGTTTGGACTGGGTTCCAACCACCGCGAAAGCATGTCGGCGCAAATTTGCTCGTCATCTCGGCCCTGCGCGAGCAACCATCTCCCCGGCTTGATTGGCTCGCGAGTGGAGCCCCGCTGAATCTTTTTACGGCCAACACCACTTGATGTCGATGAGTCGACGGTGCTTTCATCCTGTGGTGGTCGATTAAGATGTGACCTGTTAGATACCATGTGGCTAATCGTAACCTAAAAGGTACCAGTTGAGCGAAGCAAAAAAAAATAAAAGTCCGACCGCAGGCCCTCGTTGGGACTGGCCGCAAGTCATAACTGAGCTGGCCGAGCAGCGTGGGATGAGTATCAGATCTCTTGCTGCTGATATGGGGATGAGTCACGTTTACGTTAGCAAGGTGATTCGCGGCGAGCTGCCTGCCAGCGCCAAACTCAAGCTTGCTGTCTGGTCACGGGGGGAGTACGACTTGCAAGTCCACAACTTGGCAAATCTGCTCTTGTCTGACGAGGCTGCTTCAGCACTTCACGAATTCGAAGTCCAGCGTGGTTTGGCCCGTGTCAATCGGTTGCTTGAACAGCAGTCGCTCAAAGATGCCGTGCAGGTATCGAAGTCAACGAAGAAAAAGTAATGCCGATTGCATTCCATACCGCTCGCGAGCCTAGTTGTGGGCTCAGGTTCAGGGGAGACGTCTAACCCCCATTGACTAGGGTCCGTCGAGGTACTCCCGCACTCGCCGGTAGCCGGATATTCCCCAGGCCTACGGCTGTCTCTTCCTTCCTCAAAGACCCGCGATCGCAGGGGAGCTCGCCGGATAAAGGCAACTGAATATTCCCACAAGTCCGCTTAAGGGCACCGCCCTCGGCGCCGCGCAAGGGAATCACATGGGCGTGCAGCTGAACCTCAATGCACACCTCTTCCAGCCTTCCACACGCCGGGGGGTGCGTGGGTTTGGGTCCTGTCGCCTATGCCAATATTCATAAATCAGTGACTTACAAAACACGACTCTAAGGCGACTTTCGTTTTTTGCTGCGTTGCCTGCAATCATTTACTACGCTGCTCAAACAACATCCCCTCTATCCCTAGAAACCCACGTGCTTCCCACTGTCGCCTCACTCGAGCACGTCGAAAGTAAAGACTGTTGTGACGAGCGGTGATATCGAAAACCGGGGAAACCGGGGGATTTCAATCGAATCCGCATATCTCCAACGCCAGGAGTTTTACCCATCAACTTGATGGTGTCCGCGGGTAACCCTGGACTTGATCAGCGTTTGTGAGATTTGGCGAAGTCTCCCTTAGCTCAAAGTTTCTCAACTTGGATACGGCGACATGCAGTGGGGCATGTCGTACCAAATCACTGGCCTAGATGCTCATGCATCTCACTTTTGTCGCCCGACTCGCAATCGGGGGGCAGGGGTAACCATGTCCAAAAAAAGTAAATCGAACATCAATCAAAGTGGTGGTCAACCCACCTTGCATCACGAAGGAATCGAGGTTGAGCCTTTAAAACTAACCACCACAAATCTTCAGCTTCTGGCGCTACACGCACTTAAACAGCTCCTTTCGAAAGTAAAGGAACGACGGGGGCGACCTACAAACCAGACATCGATTAAAGATAAGTCATGGGGTGCACTATGACCCCAACAAACAAAAAGCAACTGCTGAAGGTTGGGCTCGAATCTGGGATCGATTTTGATGGTGAGGGAGCAGATACCGTCAACTCACGGTGCGCAAGATTCGTCTTGCTTTCGGTGGCGGGTGGATTACGCGGCGATCAGTTTGAGTTGGGCATGCAGGCAGGGATCGAGGTGTTAGCAGGTAAGTTTTACTCCCCTCGGCAAATAAGTCGTTCGATCAGTGTTCTTGTGAAGGCCGGATTGCTGCGGCGTGTCCGTGCACGGGCTGGACGGGGGACTGCAGGGGAGGCGCCAGCTATGAACTATCTCCATCCCGTATTACTTTCAGCCGCAGTGGCTTGGGCGGCAGAGTGGTCCAAAAATGGGCCCCGTAAGCCAAAGAGCCGAATCATTCGTATTCCACTTTCATTCTCAGAGGAGGCTGGAATCAGGTAGTCCATCTCTTGGTGGCAACCTGTCTGTTTGGCAGGATGACATTCTGACAGACGGATTTAAACACACCCCCGCCCGCCCGCCGACGTCTTTTTACTCTTCAGTAGAAAGTATGTTGTGTAGGGGGGGGGC
>JAFEHU010000032.1 GCA_017848435.1 Burkholderiaceae bacterium
GCACTGCGCGTTCGCGGACCTCGGGTGAAAACTTGTTTGACTTCGTCATGGCTCAATCCTCTCAGAGAAAAGAGCCTCCTCAAAATCCGGGGCGGTTCATCAACCTGATCGTTGGAAGGTACAGCGCTCGCCGTGAACCGGACTCAAGCGGAGGCGTGAATGGCATAGGAAAGTCCTCGCTGATTCGGCTCATCGACTACTTGTTGCTTTCCGATGAGGCCGAGCGTTTATTCAAAAACAAACGGTATCAATTTCTGCGTGAAGAACAGCATTCCGTTCAACTTGACATTGAGCTTGCTGGGGAATCGGTTTCGATTTCTCGCTGCTTTGATCCCAAGTCGGCCATTCTGATCACCCGAGGAAAACAGGCCCCGAATGAGCTTGAAAAGTCGGAGGCCAGGCGACTCTTGAGTCGCCTGTTTTTCCCGATTGATAAGGGCCACGCGCTCGAAATGGAGCGTTACCGCTCACTGATGACTTTCTTCATCAAAGATGACTTGGAGGCTCAGCGTCGCGGCGACCCCGTTCAATACCTTGGTCACGCAGGCGCTAACGCCAGAGAAATGACCATTCTCAACTTTCACCTACTCGGGTTGCCAACGCGAGAGCTGGTCGATCTTGATCGTATTCAGACAGCGTTAAAGGCAGGAACAGACCGCAGATCCGACTTGGTGCTGCGAATTGAGGAGATGACCCGAAAGTCACTTGCCCAGATTCGATCTGAACTGAGTAGCCGCGAAAAGCAATTGAAGGCCTTGGAGACGGCGCTTGGTCAATACGACTTGATGGAAAGCTTCCAAGATGTATCCCAGGCAATTGCCGAACACAGCACAAAAATTTCCAGCCTCCGCCAAGAGTTCGAACAGGTTCAGCGCCAACGTTTGAAGTTATCCAAGTTTGTTGAAGTAAACCAGGAGATAGAACCACGGGAAATCGCCAACCAATATCGGCAGGTTTCCTCCGCATTGGAGCAAACGATCAGGCGCTCACTCGAAGAAGTCATCGTGTTTCGCCAGTCACTGGCTACCGAGCGGTTACGCTTTCACGGCAAGCAATTGCAGGAACTGGATTTGCTGAAGCTGGACCTGCTTCGAAAGCTCCAGACGCACGAAACGGAGCGCGCTGCGCTCTACAGAACCGTCGATTCACAAGGAGTCACCCAGCCTTTGCGCGAAGCCGTTGAGCAACTGTCGATTGAGAAGGTCGCGATTGAGCGACAGCGACAGGCCTTGCTGGACATCACAGAAATCGAAGGAGAAATTGACCTCCTGGAAGAGCAGGTCGGCGCGGTACAGAGGCAAGTTGTATCTGCACTGGATCAGTCCGAGGAGGCGGTGCAACGACTTCGGGAGATTTTTCTGGATGTAGTCGATAAAGCATTGGATTTGCGGACGGTAGATGAAAGCGATGCCGCCTACCTCGATATCGCCCGCAAAGCTGCTAAATCACGGCGAACAGTTCCGGTTGAGATCAACGTCTCTGTGCCACGCGCTGACGCCTTGGGTCACTTTCGATTGAAACTTGCTGCCTACGACCTGACTGTTTTTCTGAACGCGTTGGAATCGAAGTTACCTTTGCCACAATTTCTGATTCATGACGGTGTCTTTCATGGAGTCTCCAGGCGAACTGTGGTTCGCGCGATGAACCATGTCTACGGCGTTCTGGATCGTATTGGGACCGGACAATACTTTGTGACGTTCAACGAAGATGAGCTGGCATCTTCACCTGAAGACGAACTGCGTGACGGCAAGTTTGCCTTTTCGCTAGATGCTGCGACAGTGGCCCGCTTTGATGATTCACCAGAAGGTCGGCTATTTGGACGCAGTTTTTCCTAGCAAGTAAAGACACTTGGCAGACTGGTCTACTGTGTCGCCAACTTGTGTTTCAGACAAAATCCCGTATGATTTGATAGTGTTTAGAGCATTCGTCTTCGCCATCCTGATCGTTTTGATGCCAATCCGTGGCGTCATCGGCGACGCCATGGCCATCGGAATGCAATCTCACTCGTCGAGCGCTTCCTCCAACCATCAGTCAACGCATGCCGTTGCCCAAAAGCTGGTCGAATGCCAAGAGCACGGTGGATCAATGTCTGTCGAGGTAACAGACGTTGATGTCAACGTGGTTGCGACTCAAGACAGCAAAAGCTGCTCGAATTGCTCCCTCTGCGACGTTTGTCATTCCGTAGCGTTCACCTTGTCCGGTATACAAGATACCCTGGATGTGAGGTCTTCCCTGCATCCCCAGGCTGGCAACACCGCCTTCCTCAGCGCCGAGCGCGCAGTCAGCCTCAAGCCACCCATCTCCTGATTTCCAAGCCCGTAGTCCGTCCGCTGCAGACAGGCCTTAGCGCCTTTAGCAGCGACATCAGGTTTGCTTCAGGAGAATTTCCATGGAATTCCGCGTTTTTGCGCCACCCCTTATTGGGTTGACGCTGGCTTTCTCGTTCAGCGCTTTCGCTGACCATCACGCACCTCGCCCCAAAAGCCCGGACGATATCACCGACCCGGCTGCATTTGTCCCACCCGCGCGCTACCGCTCCGTATTTGCTGACACGCCTACCGGCGTCGAACAAGGCACGGTGGACTGGAGAAAAGCCAACAGCGATGTTGGCGAGTTCAGGAATGGCTTCGTGGACATCCTCAAATGGGAATCCGCTCAAGAGGCAGCCAAAGCCCAAAAGAGCGGTACGCCCACGCCACCTGCAGCTTCTACCCCTTCCCCCGCCCACAAGCACTAGCGCTTGGAATAGCTGTGAACAGGTTGCCCGTGGGGGCGACAACCCCCAATCGCACTGACTGGTCTGCCTACTGGCGGCCGGACTCTGCTCGCAGGCGGTTCGCACGGCGAATTCGCACAGGCCAAGCGACGCTGCACTCAGTGCGCAACGGAAACAGTCACTTTTTGGAAATGCAATGAAATTCAAACTCACACTCATCGCGCTCAGTGTGCTGACGCTCGCTGGCTGCGCCACAGTTGCCCCAGATGGTCAACGCAGCGAGGTAGCACAGCTCACCAAGGGCAAAACTGGCAATGTGGACGTGTCCCTGTCCACGCCAAGCGAAGAAAGTGCCAAAGTTGTCGCTGAACTTCTGGCCAAACCCATTACCGGGGACTCGGCAGTGCGCATTGCGCTGCTCAACAACCCCGGACTGCAGACCGCATTTGCCCAGCTGGCCATCAGTGATGCGGACCGTGCACAGGCCGGGCGTTTGCCGAACCCACACTTCTCAATTGGCGCTTTCCGCGAGGGACAAATTCGAGCAATTGAGCGCACGCTGGGCTTCGATATCCTGGGACTCCTCACACTGCCCTGGCGTAGCGCATGGCAGGGCCAGCAAACGGAGCTGGCCAAGCTGAAAGCCGCACAGGAAGTCGTACTGTTGGCCGCCAACACCCGCAAAGCCTGGATCAACGCCGTGGCTTCGCAGCAAACCGCCGCCTACATGCGCGACGTGAAAGAAGGCGCCGAAGCCGGTGGTGAACTGGCCCGCCGAATGGCCCGCGTTGGTAATTGGTCACGCCTGCGCCAAGCGCAAGAACAGGTTGGATTGGCCGATGCAACCGCACAGCTGGCCAGAGCAGAGCTGGCTGCAAAAGTGAACCGTGAGCGACTGATTCGCCTGATGGGTTTGTGGGGTGCGCAAACCAACTTCACCTTGGACGACCGCTTACCCGATTTGCCCAAAACTGCGCGCGAGATTGGTGATGTGGAGGCGCAGGCCATTTCCCAGCGCCTGGACGTGCGCAGTGCGGTCGATGAATCTCGCTATGTCGCCGGTTCATTGGGCTATACCAAGGCAAAGGGCTATCTCAACGCACTGAACATTGCTTACGAGCGGAATACCATTTTCAACAACTCCAACGGCGACAAAGACACCGAACGCGGGTTCGAGCTGGAACTGGAGCTGCCGATCTTTGACTGGGGCAGCGCCCGCAACGCCAAGGCCGAAGCCATCTACATGCAGTCGGTGGCCAAGGTCAGTGAAACCGCTGGCCGCGCACGCAGCGAGGCCAGAGAGGCTTACTTTGGCTACCGCACGGCGTACGACTTGGCAGTGGCCTACCGCGACGAAGTAGTGCCTCTGCGCCAGTTCATCAACGAGGAAACCGTGCTGCGCTACAACGGCATGTTCGCCAGTCTTTGGGACTTGTTGGGCACCACCAAGCAAAGCGTACTGGCTGTGAACAGCGCCATCGAGGCCCAACGAGACTTCTGGATCGCCGACACGGACCTGCAGACCGCGCTCACCGCCACATCACCTGGCAGCCTGCAAGCACTGCAGGGCGGCGCATCCAACGACAACTCCGGTGAAGCGAAAGGACATTGACATGAATCGCAGAAATTTTGTTGCCAGCGCCGCTGGTACCGCCCTCGCCGCCACGGCAGTCAGCAAAGTGGCCATGGCCGCCCTGCCGGAGCCGGTGATGCAGCCCAGCTTCAACACCGCGCCCCCGCTGGTGCCCAACACCGGCAGACCCTACAACCCGGTGGTGACGCTCAACGGCTGGACCTTGCCATGGCGCATGAACCAGGGCGTGAAGGAGTTTCACCTGGTGGCCGAGCCGGTGGTGCGCGAGATGGCGCCCGGCTTCAAGGTCAACATGTGGGGCTACAACGGCCAGAGCCCCGGCCCGACCATCGAGGTGGTAGAAGGGGACAGGGTGCGCATCTTTGTCACCAACAAGCTGCCTGAGCACACCACCATCCACTGGCACGGCCAGCGCCTGCCCAACGGCATGGACGGGGTGGGCGGTCTGAATCAGCGGCAGATTCCGGTGGGCAAGACCTTTGTCTACGAATTCGTTGCACGCCGACCCGGCACCTTCATGTACCACCCACATGCAGACGAGGCGATTCAGATGGCGATGGGCATGATGGGGATGTGGGTCACTCACCCAAAAAACAACCATCCTTTGATTGACACCGTGGACCGTGACTTCTGCTTTCTGCTGAACGCCTTTGACGTTGATCCCGGCACGCAGACGCCCAAGATCATGACCATGCTCGACTTCAACATCTGGAGTTGGAATTCGCGTGTGTTTCCAGGCATCGACACACTCAACGTAAGGAAAAACGACAAGGTGCGAATTCGAATCGGTAACCTGACGATGACGAACCACCCGATACACCTACACGGCCACGAGTTTCTGGTGACCGGAACCGACGGTGGACCCACACCCAAGAGCACCCGCCGCTACGAGGTCACGGAGGATGTAGCGGTCGGCCAAATGCGGCAAATCGAATTCCTCGCCGACGAGGAAGGTGACTGGGCATTCCATTGCCACAAGAGCCACCACACCATGGGCGCGATGGGCCACAACTTCCCCACCATGATTGGGGTGGACCACCGTGGCTTGGTGAAAAAGATTCAAAAACTGGTGCCCGACTACATGGTGATGGGCGAGCGCGGCATGGCCGACATGGGCGAGATGGAAATGCCGCTGCCCGACAACACCTTCCCCATGATGACCGGTGCAGGACCCCACGGCCCGGTGGAGATGGGCGGTATGTTCAGCGTCGTCAAGGTGCGCAAAGACCAGAAGCCTGGCGACTATTCCGACCCCGGCTGGTACAAGCAGCCGCCCGGTACGCAAGCCTTTGAATGGACCGGTGAGCTGCCCAACCCAGCGCGCTTCAAGGCCGAGGGCGGCAACTCAATGCCGCTGACCCAAAAGCTCGATCCACCAGTCAATGTCGATGCGCGCAAACCCATGGGTGGTATGGGCGGCATGAAGCACTAAATCACGACTTCTTTTTGAACGGAAATCATCATGAAAACTCTTAAATCTATCTCCCTGGCTTTGGCGTTGGCCTCTGGCGCAATCACGCCTGCCGTGGCCCACAGCGACAAGCCACACGACAAAAAACCCGCTGCGGCAGTGGTCAAGGAGCAAAAGGCATGGGGCATTGCCGGTGACGCCAAGACAGTCACCCGCACCGTCGCCATCAGCATGAAGGAAATGCGCTTCACCCCCGAGAAAATCGACGTTAAGCAAGGCGAAACCATCCGCTTCGTCATCAAAAACGAGGGCAAACTGCTGCACGAGCTGGTGATTGGCACGAAGAAGGAACTCGACGAACACGCGGCCATGATGGTCAAGTTCCCGACCATGGAACACGACGAGCCCTACATGTCCCATGTGTCTTCAGGCAAAACCGGCGAGATCATCTGGACCTTCAATCGCCCTGGCAATTTTGACTTTGCCTGCCTGATCGCCGGGCATTACCAAGCCGGCATGGTCGGGAAAATCACGGTGGCCGCTGCGGAGAAAAGCCATGGCGATCACGGCAAACACTGATCGCAGGCCTTTGATGCACCGCCGAAGCCTTGTGTTTGGGGCGCTGGCGGGAGCCGTTTCAGGCTTCGCCAGCGCAACCAGCTCACCGGCACTGTCCATTGTGGTCTGGAAAGACCGCAACTGCGGCTGCTGTAAGGACTGGATCACCCATCTGCAGAAAAGCGGTTTTCAGGTCCAGGCCCATGACACCGGCAACAAGGCTGTGCGTAAGCGACTGGGTATGCCTGAAAAGTTCGGCTCATGTCACACCGCACAGGTCGGTGGGTATGTGATCGAAGGACATGTCCCGGCCAGCGACATCTTGCGGCTCCTGAAGGAAAAGCCAGCTGCGATTGGACTGGCTGTGCCAGGCATGCCCATCGGCTCTCCGGGCATGGATGGTCCGCTGTATGGCAACCGCAAAGACCCTTATGAAGTGCTGCTGGTGCGCCACTTTCTGTCACCCCTGGTTTTTCAATCTCACTCGTAAAAGGTATTCACATGAAAAAATTTGCTTTCACCCTGTTGACCGCCGCCACGTTGGCAATGCCCGCATTTGCCCAGACGACCGCACCTGCGCCAGTTGACGGCGAAGTACGCAAGATCGACAAGGAAGCGAAGAAGATCACCATCCGCCACGGCGAGATCAAGAACCTCGACATGCCAAGCATGACGATGGTATTTCAGGTCAACGATGCCGCAGAACTCGACAAATTCAAGTCGGGCGACAAGATTCAGTTCAAAGCTGAACGCAGCAGTGGCGGCGCCTTCATGGCCAGTGAAATCAAACCCGCTGCAAAGTAAGCGGCAAACAGAACGCCAACCCTGTCATTGGTGTTGGCGTTCTGACACCAAGTCTCCTTCCAAAAACAGAGAGTTTTGGAAGAGGCACCAAGCGCATCGTTCAATCACCAAGAGATAAAGAGGAGCAACCATGTCTAAAAAAATAAAGCACGTCTCGACTTTCATGGCAGTGGCCATGGCATCTGTCTTCAGTGGTCTGGCTATGGGTCAGCCTATGCTGCATTCATCCGAGCACCCATTGACGCTAAAGACCGATACAGGGTCGCACTTCACAGTAACTGGCAATGCGTCGCTAACCTCTGACTACCGCTTCAGAGGTTTCACACAGACAAATTACGGCGCGGCATTTCAAGGCGGTTTTGACATTCAGCACCACTCCGGCTTGTACGCGGGAAACTGGAATTCGAACGTATCCAGTTCGCTGCTGAATGGTGCGAACCTCGAAATGGATTTTTATGCGGGATACAAGGGCAAACTTGCTAACGGCATTGGCTATGACACCGGGTTCGTTTACTACTATTACCCGCGAAGCGGCAAGGCCGGGTCGCCAATCGCGGGCCAGAAAGTCAAAAACTCTGAGCTTTATGTCGGTGCAAGCTATGGCCCGTTCATCGCAAAGTATTTCTACGCGACGTCAGACTACTTCAGCACTGCCAAACTTTTTGGCGCACCCAACTCAACAAAAGGCAGCACCTACCTAGACCTGAACTTTCGACAGGACATTGGTTATGGCCTGACTTTGGGCGCGCATGCCGGCCTGCTGAATGTAAAGAACAATGAGCAGTTCACCCAGGTCGATGGTTCGGCGCTTCCCAAACGCGTAGCTGACTACAAGGTCAGTCTCACGAAACGGGTCGAAGGGTTTGACTTGACTGGCGCCGTCGTTACGACTTCCAAGAAAGGGTACTTTGCGAACTCGCTGACAGCACCGTTTGAGGAAGCAGGAAAGACACGCGGTGTTGTCTCGGTAGAGCGGCTATTCTGAGACTTGGGGTTGCGTTGAAATCCCATGAAATGGCCTAATTCGATGCGATCAGGCCATTTCTGGGAGAAGCACCAGGTGGTGGTTACCGCCTGATTGCTCCGACAGCCAGCTCAACATTGACCCTTTGGACCCACGTAGCGTGTATCGCCGTCCGCTTGGAGATCAATGCAGTAGCCATCGTGCGAGCGCGGATTCTTCTTGAACTCTTCGAGTTCTTTCAAGACGTCAGCGCGCGTTTTGCCATGGCCAGCATGCGGATCGGCCGCTGCAACAACAGCCGGTTTTGCAACTGGTCTTGCGCTTCGCTCGGAGCTGGTGCCCAGCGCGTTGTTGTCGCCACTGGCGGCGAATGCGGTTGTTGCCATCAGACCGCTGAGTGCAGCAAGAACGAGGGTGTTGCGAATTGTCATGATGTTTCCTTTAGGTTTCTGAACGTTGGCTCCCGAGCGGTTCACTGAGGAGATGGCGAACTGGTTGCGCCATGGAGTCACTGTAGAAAGACAGCCTCGACGCCAACATGGCTTGAACATTACAAATTTGTGCGTTTCAGATTCAACGCAACGCACAAACCATTGCGAAAGACAACGAATGCGCATACTGGTGGTTGAGGACGAACGCAAGCTGGCGCGCTACCTGCAACAGGGTTTGGGCGAGAACGGCTTTATGGTGGACGTGGCCCACGATGGAATTGAGGGCAAGCACTTGGCGACCGAAGGCGACTACGACCTTGTGCTGCTGGATGTCATGCTGCCGGGTGTGGACGGATTTGGCGTGCTGAGCGCCCTGCGCAAGACGAAGAACACGCCTGTGCTGATGCTGACGGCGCGCGACAAAGTGGAAGACCGCGTGCTGGGACTTGAAAACGGTGCCGATGACTACCTGGTTAAGCCATTTGCTTTCTCTGAATTGCTCGCCCGCGTTCAGGCATTGCTCAGACGAGGCGGATCGGGCAACGCGCAGGAAATCACATCACTGCGTCTTGGCGACCTTGAGCTGGACCTGGTTCGCCGAAAAGCCACGCGTGCAGAGGACCGACTGGACTTGACTGCCAAGGAGTTTTCGCTGCTGGCTTTGCTCATGCGAAGACAGGGCCATATTCTGTCGCGAACTCAGCTGGCGGAACAGGTGTGGGACATGAACTTCGACAGTGACACCAATGTGGTCGAGGTGGCCGTTCGCAGGCTAAGGGCCAAGCTGGACGATCCGTATGCCGAGAAGCTGCTGCACACCGTGCGCGGCATGGGTTATGTGCTGGAGCGACGCCCGTGAAATGGCTTTACGCCTCCATAACGGTACGGCTGACCGTGACATTCGGTCTGATCGCCATTGCGGTGTTTGCGGGTGCGGGAGTGTTGATCTACAAGTCTCTCGTTGAAGAACTTCGGCGAGCCGACCACGAAGAGCTGAGCGGTAAGTTCAAAGCCGTGCTCCATTTTGTGTATGAAGCGGCACCGGAGGGCAGTCTCACGGCTCTGGCTCACCACCTGGATGACGTACTGATAGGACATGACCATTTGCGGGTTTGGCTGCTGTCCGACAAAGGCGAGCCCGTCTATGGCGGCTCACCATTGCCAGTGGTTTTAGGCGTTGACGAGCAACAGATGTTGACACTGGCGCTTGGCAATGGCCAGCCGCTGGTCGGCGTCAAGCAAAGCATTTCGGGCGCAGCTTCGATGAACGTCCACGAAGCCTTGGTCGCAATCGACCTTCGCCCAAGGTTGAAGCTGCTGGCCTCTTACCGCAATACCCTGGCGTTCATTTGTATTTTGGGCGTCGTTCTAGCGTTGGGATTGGGCGCAGTTGCCACACGACGCGGGCTTTTGCCCGTCAAACGTTTGTCGAAGGCTGCCGACCAGATATCGCCAGACTCGCTGGTCACACGACTTCCCTCCAAGCGGGTTGACCTTGAGTTGGTGGACATGACCCGAGCCTTCAACAGTGCCCTGGACCGGGTGGAACGCGCCTACAGGCACCAGGAAGCCTTCAATGCCAACGTGGCCCACGAACTGAGGACGCCGCTGAACACGCTGATCAACGGCGCACAAGTCACCTTGTCCGGTGAACGGACTGTTGACGCTTTGCGCGAGACCTTGGCGTCAAATCTGGAAGAGCTGGAGCGACTCAAATCCATCGTCAACGACATGCTTTTCCTGGCCAAGGCCGACCAAGGTGAGAAGGCGCTGTCGCTGGAGAAAGTTGAACTGGCAAACGAAGTGCAGAAGTCCATCGACTACTTCGATCCCATACTTCAGGAGGCCAATGTTGCAGTGGTCTGCGATGGACAAGCCGAGTGCAGGTGCAACCCACCCTTGATTCGGCGTGCGTTGGTGAATTTGCTGTCAAATGCGGTCAAACACACACCATCAGGTAGGACAGTCACTGTGCGCATTCAACCTGGCAGCACTACCGTGCGCATCGCTGTGACCAACCCAGGCCCACCACTGTCCGCGCATGTGGCTGAGCACATGTTTGACCGTTTCTTCCGTGCCGATGAAGCGAGGGTGCAGGCTGGCGAGAGTACAGGCCTGGGTTTAGCCATTGTGAAAGCAGTGGCTCGAATGCACGATGGCGATGTGTTTGCGGAGAACAGCGCAGCTGGCGTCAACGTTGGATTCGAGATCACCCGGTAAAAAACGCAGCTCAAAAACAACATGCAACTCGGCGACGTGTTCACAATGACGGCAAATCACCATCAGACCAGCTGATGCAGGGCAAAGGAAAACCATGAGTGATTCGCCAATCCTGCATGTCGAGTCCTTTGGCAGACTTGACTCACCGTGTATCGTTTTTCTGCATGGTTTGGCAGGGTCCACCGCCTCCTGGGGCACACCGTTCCGACAAATCACCAACAGTCACCGCGTTTTGCTGGTGGACGTTTCGGGGTTTGGTCGCTCGCCCAAGCCCGCCATTGACTACACGCTGCAAGACCACGTTGCGGCCCTGAACGCAACACTGCTACTGCACAACGTCGAACAGGCCCATGTTGTGGGCCACTCAATGGGGGCGCTGCTGGCGTTGGCGTTTGCCGCCCATCAACCGACCCGCGTACAAGGCCTGGCGCTACTGGCCATGCCGTGGCACGCAAGCGAAGCCGAGGCACGAACAAAGATTGGTGAGCAATCATTGTTCAACCGCTGGCTGGCGCTGGAAACACCCTTGGCCCGAGTCGCTTGCAGCGTCATGTGCCACCTGCGACCTTGGCTCATGCCCTTGATGCCCCGGCTGATTCGGGATGTACCTGCTGACGTCGCCAGAGACGTATTGCGTCACAACTGGCTGTCTTACTCGCGTTCGCTCAAACACCTGATCATTGAGTTGAAACCTGCCGAGCTTCTACCTCTCGTCAACGTACCCCTGCTCTTCATACAAGGTATGAAGGACAAGACTGCGCCACCGGCGCCCGTGGCGAGCGGCATTGAAGGCTATGCGAATGCTCAACTGCAGACCATTAACGCCGGGCATGACATGATCTTTACCCATGCCCAATCGTTGGCGAACGGTATCAGGAACCTGCTCAATCAGTAGGTCAGCTTTGGCGCTAGGCTGGTACGCTATAGAAGCGTATATCCGCAATGGTGCAAGTGAAAATCTCAGTGCCCCACACGTCGGTCATGCACTTTGCAGTCAACGCTCATCCCTTTGTCGATTCTGCTGGTTCTTCTCCTGAATCGGCGGGCAAGGTACGGAGCCATAGGAACAGTACACGCAGCAATCACCCGGCTTCGGCCTGAGCATTGCGTGGCATTGCTCGCATTCGTAGCACCATTGGCAAGCGTCGGTTGGCATCGACTCTTGCTTGGCGTGGCCACATTGCGGGCAAGTCAGTATGGACTCCAGGACGGCTGCGCTCATTTCGCACTGTCCGTCAGCGTGGACGGGTAACCCGCATCTTTGGTTGCACGGGTCAAGGCATTGAGATTGGTTACCACGTCATCAAACGTCACGACGACAAGCCGTTTGCTGAAGTTCACCTCGGCCCGACTGACACCTGACACTTGAGTCAGCGCCTTCTTCACGGTGATCGGACACACCGGGCAATCCATTGTTGGTAGCGACAAAGTGACTGTCTTCTGCGCCGCCCAGACTGGTGCAATTAATGTGGTCAGTAAAACGGTAGCAAGCAAGCTTTTCATGTCATATTTCTTTCAGTAAAACCATGGAGCAACGTAAGGAAATCCGAATGCGATCAGTATCAGCAGAGCGACAGAGCCAAACAGGATTTGATAGGCCAGCTTGACACGAGGGACAGCGCAGAATTCACCGGGAAGGCAGTCTGGCATGGGTCGCCAAATACTTCGCCCAGCAAACAGCAACGCCACCAGTGCCGTTCCGATGAACAAGAAACGGTAGGGTTCGAGCGCGGTCAGGTTTCCGATCCAGGCCCCTGAAAAACCCAGCGCCAATAGCAGCAACGGCCCCAAACAGCAGGCCGACGCGAGCACAGCCGCGACCCCGCTCGCAAGCAATGCGCCGAGCCCACTCTTGGAGGCCATAGATGCGGATTCATTCGGTATTTGAGGTTCCATGGGTTAAGCTTATTCCCGTACCTTAGTACGGAGTCAAGTAATGGAAGAGAACGCGGATGGGTTAACAATTGGTGGCCTAGCTGATGCTGCAGGCGTTAACGTTGAGACCATTCGCTACTACCAGCGTAAGGGCCTGATGTACCTCCCTCAGCGCGCTTACGGCAGCATTCGACGCTATGCGGCTTCCGACCTTGGTCGCGTGCGTTTCATCAAAGCCTCCCAGCGTCTGGGGTTCAGTCTTGAAGAAGTCGGTGAGTTGCTGAAGTTGGAAGACGGGACGCATTGCCAGGAGGCCAGCAAGCTGGCTTCGGGCAAGTTGCTGGATGTGCGTGACCGGCTGGCCAACCTGCAGCGCATTGAAAAAGCTCTGAGCCAACTCGTCGAACGTTGCAGTGCGGCGTACGGTTCAGTGAAGTGCCCTTTGATCTCGTCGTTGCGGGACACGTAGATGGAACTTGTCAAAACCATTTTCTTGTTCATCGCCACCGCGCTTGCGGAGATCGTGGGTTGCTACCTACCCTGGCTGTGGTTAAAGAAAGACCACTCCGCATGGGTGCTGTTGCCGGCTGCGGCCAACTTGGCGCTTTTTGTCTGGCTGCTGACGCTGCACCCGCAACCAGCTGGGCGCGTTTATGCGGCCTACGCTGGTGTCTATCTTGCCGTGGCTCTGGTATGGCTATGGGCGGTGGATGCGGTACGGCCAACCGTTACCGACTGGCTGGGCGCTGGCTTCTGCCTGATTGGAGTGATGATCATCATGGTCGGAGCCGGTAAAAGCGGTGCGCAATAACCCGAATTGCGCCACAAACTGAAAGGCGAAGATTGCTCATTTCCAGCAGTTAGCGAATCGGGGAGATGCCGTTACCTGGCGAGCCGAACTGAACTTTCGCTTTAAACGACAGTCACTCCCTCGCACTCTCTTACTGCTCCGCTATTATTCGACCATGCGTTCCTTTTTGGTCATCTTGCTGATCGTCATGTTTCCGCTGCGGGCTTTCGCCAGCCTGGACATGCAAACCAGCATGGGCGTGATGGCGCTTCACCAAGCTTCAGCCAAAGCCGCCGACAGCGCAGCATCGGCAGCTTCGCTGCAAGATGACACGGCCAGTACCGAGCCCACGCCCATGGATTGCTGCGCGCAGTGCAGCGTCTGTGACCTGTGTCACTTGCTGATTGGCGAGGTTTCCACCGCTAACGTGCACGCCATCCCCTTGCTGCCTCAGGCGCAACCGCAAATCTCAGTTCGTTTTGCCAGCGCCGACCGGCGCACAGCGCACAAGCCACCCCTCGCCCTGATCTGACTGGGCAGGTGCGTCCGCAGCTCGGCTGCCGGGGCACTTCTTCTCCTCTCCCGCTTTTCTTGTAGCTGTCGCTGCGCCACTGCGCGCTCGCAGCTCAGCTGTCCAAAGGAATTTGACATGAACCAGGCCACGCCGCCACCCATGGCGCACCATACCGTCACGCGCCCCAACCGCTTTATTCGCCGCATTGGCGCAGGCGCTTTTCTCATCGCGCTGCACATCAGTGCATTGACCCAGGAGATCGGCTTTGACGAAGCCATCCGCACAGCTGTCGAACGCGCACCCAGTTTGCAGGGGCGCGTCGCCAGCGTTCAGGGTGCGGCAGCACTGGAGACCAGTGCTGGGCAACTGCCCGACCCCAGGCTCTCCCTGGGCCTTGCCGACTTCCCGGTCAGTGGTCCCAACAAGGGCAGCCTGACACGGGACGACTTCACGATGCGGCAAATCGGCTACGCGCAGGACGTGCCCAACAGCGCCAAACGCGCGGCGCGCAACGATGCCGCACTGGCCCGCACCGAGCGGGAACAGGCGCTGCTTGGCGTGGAACGCCAATTGGTGCGCCGCGAAGCCGGTCTGGCCTGGCTGGCCAGCCATTTCGCGCAGCGCCGCCTGGCGCTCTATGACGAGTTGAGCGGCCACCACCAGCTGCTGTTGCAGACGGCACCCGCGCAGTTCGCAGCCGGCAAGATCAGCGCAGCCGATGTGGCCATGGTCGAACTCGAAGCTCTGGTATTGGCAGACCGCAAGGACGAACTGCAGCGCGAGGTCACGCAGGCCACCGCCATGCTCGCCCGATGGCTTGCCAGCCCGGTTTCAGCTGGCATCGCCGCCAAATCACCTGCAGCAGCACCAACCTTTGCGGTGGACCGGGACCACCTGCTGAGCAACCTGGCACGCAACCCAGAGGTCGAGGCCCTGACCCCGATGCGGGCCATGGCAGAAGCCGAACTGCGCGAGGCCGAGGCGGCGCAGTCTGGCGACTGGAGTTGGAGCGTTGGCTACGGCAGGCGGGGCCAGGGTTTCGGGGACCTGGTGTCTGCGCAGGTCACCTTTGAGCTGCCAGTGGCCACAGGGAAACGCCAGGAGCCGCAAATTCGCGCCCGCCAAAAGGAGCTGACGCGCATTGACGCCGAGCGCGACGAGCTGCTGCGCCGACACACGCAGGAGATCGACACCCTGTTGGCAGAAAGCACCGAGCTGCAGCACAAGCTGCAGCGCCTGACGCAGCAAGCCTCGCCGCTGGCAAGCCAGCGCAGTGCCTACACGTTGGCAGCCTACGAAGGCGGCAAAGACACCCTGGCCAGCGTGCAGGAAGCCCGCAAACAGCAGTCCGATATCGGCCTGCGCGCCCTTGAACTTGAGTCGCGGCTGCGTGCCGTGCAGTGGCGTCTGACCACCTTCGTCCCGGAGACATCACCATGAAAACCAAAACTATTCTTTTGACCATGGCTGCCGTGGCCGTCCTGGCCGGCAGCGGCTACGCCGTCTTCATGATGGGCATGAAGCAAGGTTCAGGCAGCGGCGGAGAAGCCAGCGATGCGTCTGCTCCAGTGGACTTGAGCAGCATCGCTGCCGGAGAAGAAGCGACCCGCCGCCACATCAAGGACGGCATCAAGGCCGGTGATGTAGACCCCAAGACCGGCCAGAAGATCATCTATTACCACGACCCCATGGTGCCGGGCAAACGTTTTGACGCACCGGCCAAATCCCCCTTCATGGACATGATGCTGGTGCCGGTCTACACCGGCGCTGGTGCGCAGGACGGCAGCAATGTGACGGTGAGTCCACGGGTGCAGCAGAACCTCGGCCTGCGCACCGCCGAGGTGGTGCAAGGGACGTTGAACCCGCAGTTGCAGGCGGTTGGCAGCATTGCCTGGAACGAGCGCGACCAGTCGGTGGTACAGGCGCGCGCTGCCGGCTTCATTGAGCGCCTGCATGTGCGCGCCACTCTTGACGCGGTGCGCGCTGGTCAGCCGTTCGCCGATCTGTACGTGCCCGAATGGATTGCCGCACAGCAGGAGTTCCTGGCGGTCAGGCGTGCGGCAGGTACGGACGACAGGCTGGTGGCAGCAGCGCGCCAGCGCATGCTGCTCACCGGCATGGACGAGGCGCAGGTCGCGCGGGTCGAATCCACAGGCATGCCGCAGGCACGCATCACCCTGACCGTCCCGACCAGCGGCGTGGTGGCTGAACTCGTGGCCCGTGTTGGCATGACAGTCTCGCCCGGCATGCTGCTGGCACGCATCAACGGCCTGAGCACAGTCTGGGCGGTGGCCGAAGTCCCAGAAAGTCAGATTGCCCTGCTTAGCACTGGCACACCGGTGGAGGCACGCAGCCCTGGTGCGCCGGGGACGGTGTTCAAGGGCACGGTGCAGGCCATCTTGCCGGAGGTCGCACCCGCCACCCGCACACTCAAGGCGCGGGTGCAATTGGCCAATCTGGGTGGCGTTCTCTCGCCAGGCATGTTGGTCAATATGCGCTTCATGGACAAACGCGCGTTGCCAGCGCTGCTGGTACCGACCGAAGCCATCATTGCCACTGGCCAACGCAGCGTGGTGATGTTGGCCGAAGAGGGTGGCCGCTACCGGCCTGTGAATGTAGAGACTGGCATTGAAAGCGAGGGGCAGACCGAGATCAAGTCTGGCCTGACGCTCGGTCAGAAGGTGGTCGTGTCGTCCCAGTTCCTGATCGACTCGGAAGCCAGCCTGAAGGGCGTGGAAGCCCGGCTCAACAACGAGGCGCCTGCGGCACTGCAAAAGCACCAGGGTGACGCCAAAGTCGAGGCCATCGCCAAAGACCGGGTCACGCTTTCCCATGGCGACATTGATTCCCTGGGCATGAAGGCCATGACGATGGAGTTCAAGCTGCCTGAAGCAGGTTTGCCACGCAACGTGGAAGTGGGCGACACCGTGCAGTTCCAGTTTGTGTTGCCCAAGGGCGGTGAGCCGACGCTCACAAGCATCAACCCTGTTGCGCCCGCGCCTTTACCTTCACCGGCACCGGCCACCGCCGCCAGCCGTGCGCCAGGAGCATCGCGATGATTGCCGCACTGATTCGCTGGTCCATCGTCAACCGGTTTCTGGTGCTGCTGGCCACGGTGATGGTCACCGCCTGGGGACTCTGGTCGGTCCAGAGAACGCCGCTGGACGCGCTGCCCGACCTGTCGGACGTGCAGGTCATCATCCGCACCACCTACCCTGGCCAGGCGCCGCGCATTGTGGAGAACCAGGTGACCTACCCGCTCACCACCACCATGCTGTCGGTGCCTGGGGCCAAGGTGGTACGCGGCTACTCGTTTTTTGGCGACTCTTTTGTCTACGTGCTGTTTGAAGACGGCACCGACCCCTATTGGGCGCGCTCGAGGGTGCTGGAGTATCTCAACCAGGTGCAGTCGCGGCTGCCGCCCAGCGCCAAAACTGCGCTCGGCCCAGACGCGACCGGGGTGGGCTGGATTTATACCTATGCGCTGGTCGACCGCAGCGGCCAAATGGACGCCGGACAGCTGCGCGCGCTGCAAGACTGGTTCCTTAAGTACGAGCTCAAGACGGTACTGAACGTGTCGGAAGTGGCTTCGGTCGGTGGCTTCGTCAAACAATACCAAGTGGTACTGGACCCGGACAAGCTGGCGGCCTACGGGATTCCCCACACGCGGGTGATTGAGGCGCTGCAAAAGGCGAATCAGGAGGGCGGTGGCTCGGTGCTGGAGCTGGGTGAGGCCGAGTACGTGGTACGGGCCTCTGGCTACCTGCAAGGGCTGGAGGATTTCCGCAAAGTCCCGCTGATGACCACCGATGCAGGGGTGTCGGTGCGTTTGGGCGATGTGGCACGGGTCCAGCTGGGCCCGGAGATGCGGCGCGGCATCAGCGAACTGGATGGCCAGGGTGAAGCCACCGGTGGGGTGGTCATCATGCGGTCTGGCAAGAACGCGCTGGAAACTATTGCGGCGGTGAAAGCCAAGATCGCCTCGCTGCAGTCCAGCCTGCCGCCGGGCGTGGAGATCGTGCCGACCTACGACCGCTCAGGGCTGATCGAGCGCGCGGTGGAGAACCTGAGCTACAAGCTGCTTGAAGAGTTCATTGTGGTGGCGCTGGTCTGCTTCGTGTTTCTTTTTCACCTGCGTTCCTCACTGGTCGCCATCGTCTCGCTGCCATTGGGCATTCTGGCCAGCTTCATCGTGATGCAGTACCAGGGTGTGAATGCCAACGTGATGTCGCTCGGCGGGATTGCGATTGCGATTGGTGCCATGGTCGATGCGGCGGTGGTGATGATCGAAAACGCGCACAAGCACATTGAACGCTGGCACCATGCCCACCCCGACCGGAAACTCCAAGGCGACGACCAGTGGCGGGTGGTGGGTGATGCGGCCGCCGAGGTGGGCCCGGCGCTGTTTTTCAGCCTGTTGATCATCACGCTGTCGTTCATACCGGTGTTCACCCTGGAGGCGCAAGAGGGTCGGCTATTCGCCCCGCTGGCATTCACCAAGACCTATGCGATGGCAGCAGCGGCTGGCCTGTCGGTTACCTTGATCCCGGTGCTGATGGGCTACCTGATTCGCGGCCGCATACCAGACGAGCAAAAGAACCCGATCAACCGGGCCTTGATCTGGATTTACCGCCCGCTGCTGGACGCGGTGCTGCGCTGGCCGCGCGCCACGATTGCCGCAGCGGTGGTGCTGCTGGCCGCCACCGCATGGCCTGCCTCGCAGATCGGCGGCGAGTTCATGCCGCCACTGGACGAAGGCGATCTGCTCTTCATGCCCACCGCCTTGCCGGGCTTGTCGCCTGGCAAGGCAGCGGAGTTGTTGCAGCAGACCGACCGGCTGATCAAAACCCTGCCCGAAGTCGCGACAGTGCACGGCAAGGCGGGGCGTGCAGAGACGGCGACCGACCCCGCGCCACTGGAAATGTTCGAGACCACCATCCAGTTCAAACCCAAGAGTGAATGGCGACCTGGGATGACGCCCGACAAGCTGGTGGAGGAGCTGGACAAGATCGTCAAGGTGCCTGGTTTGTCCAACATCTGGGTGCCCCCGATCCGAAACCGCATCGACATGCTGGCTACCGGTATCAAGAGTCCGGTGGGCGTGAAAGTGGCCGGTACCGACTTGGCCGAGATTGACCGCATCACAGGCGAGATCGAACGCGCGCTGAAAAATGTGCCGGGCGTGAGCAGCGCGCTGGCTGAGCGGTTGACCGGGGGGCGCTACGTTGACATCAACATCAACCGCGATGCCGCAGCGCGTTTCGGAATGAACATCAGCGACGTGCAGTCGGTGGTGACCTCGGCCATCGGCGGCGACAACGTGGGTGAGACGGTGGAAGGTCTGCAGCGCTTTCCCATCAACGTGCGCTACCCGCGCGAGGTGCGCGATTCCCTAGAAAAACTGCGGCGCCTGCCCTTCATCACCGAACGCGGTGCCAGGCTGGTCCTGGGGGATGTGGCCGACATCCGCATCAGCGACGGCCCGCCGATGCTGCGCAGCGAGAATGCGCGGCTGTCGGGCTGGGTGTATGTGGACATTCGCGGGCGGGACCTCAAAAGCGCGGTGATGGACATGCAGCAAGCGGTGGCCAGCCAGGTGAAGCTGACGCCTGGTTATTCGGTGTCCTGGTCGGGCCAGTTTGAATTTCTTGAGCGGGCGACCGCCAAGCTGAAGGTGGTGGTCCCCTTCACGCTGTTGATCATCTTTGTGCTGTTGTACCTGACCTTCAGGCGCTTTGATGAAGCGCTGCTGATTCTGGCGGCCATGCCTTTTTCGCTGATCGGCGGCTACTGGCTGCTGTACCTGCTGGGCCACAACCTGTCGATTGCCAGTGCGATTGGTTTCATTGCACTGGCTGGGGTGACGGCCGAGTTTGGCGTGATCATGCTGCTGTACCTGAAGCAGGCGTGGGAGGCGCAGGACGGGCGTCTGACACGCGGCGACAACCCAAACGGCGTGTTGCTGGACGCGATTCGCGAAGGCGCGGTGCTGCGGGTGCGGCCCAAAGCCATGACGGTGGCGGTGATCTTGGCCGGACTGCTGCCCATCCTCTGGGGTGCCGGAACCGGCAGCGAAGTGATGCAGCGCATTGCTGCGCCCATGGTGGGCGGCATGGTGACCGCGCCGCTGTTGTCGATGTTTGTGATTCCAGCGGCTTATTGGTTGATGCGCCGGAGGCGGATAAAAGCCTAAACTGAACCACCCGGAATCATGGAAGCAGCTTGGCTTTAGTCAACCCAATGGTGTGCATGCCCTGGTGCCAATTGAGCGGAGAAGCCAAATAGCTGCCTGCTCATGGCGGAAACCCTACCAGAGTGGCGCGGGTAACGGGATCTCACCGCCACTAGCAAACGGTCTGAAGATCACCTATGAGGGGCAGAACTACTGGATACCTACCGAGCCCTCAACTTTGACAGTTAAGGCGCGGAGTTGAAAGCGAATCGAGATTCAAATCAACTGACGGTCAATACCTGCCTGGCCTCCGCAGGACAAAAAGGCCAGGTGCACAAAGTCACCTGGCCTGCCTCTGCAACGTACCTACTCTACGCCTTTACGTATTGTCTACCGTGGGCGCAGTTGGTGCGTTTGCCTTCACCCATTCAATGCCGTTGTCTCGCGCCGTGGTCGATGAATACATTTCACTTGTTCCCAGTGTCTCGCCGTTAGCGGCACCAAGGGTGAAATACGGCGAGGTGTCACGGGCGGTCAATCGCTTGTATCGCCCATCAATAGGTGCGTTTGTCCTAACCGATTGAATGCCGCCCTCGGCATTTTGTTTGGTTGTATACCGCTCACTGGTGAGCACCGTCTCACCATTTGCGGCCTTGAGGTTGAACATGAACTGCGTACCACTACGCTTGAGGTCAAAATGAGTTTTCATCAGATTTTCGATTGTTGAGTTGTAACTTGCAATTTCCGTAGCCTGTCCAATGACAGTTCAAGCGAGAGCGGGATGGTTATGCCCCACTCCCTCTTGAACACACCATTAACGCTGGCTATCCGGCGTCCTCTTCAGGGGCACCCACGTGCTTCCAGGAGTTGATGTCGGTGGCAGCGGCTTCCGATCAGGTACAGCCGCGAAGTTGTCACGTAGACCTCCTCTTGGCCCTATTTCGCGAAAAATGCCTCCACTGTTTCCGGTGTTCGTACCGGGCTTTTTTCCTGCTGTCATAGAGTTTCCTTTCATGAACAGCGTCGCCACCCCGGTACGTAAAACCCCGTAATTGCCGAACCATCACTGGTTGGGTTACGCTCAACGTTCCTAAACGTGAGTTGGGGGCAGACTTCGCCGGGTTTCGGTCGTCTGCCAAGGCCGCTTTGAGTTGCACCTCTTGGCGGCCTTTTCTTTTACTGTGTTTGAATCCAGTGCAGACACTATATCTGGGGTTTATCTACATGACAAGCCACTACCGGTAGTGTATCGCTGCACCTGTGGATAACTCTGTTGGCAACCGTTGCCCTAGCTGTGGATAGCTAGTAGGCACGCTGTTTTGGCACTCTGCCAGGTAGAGTGCGAATGGGAATACATTCATCGCTGTGTGATGTCGATATCCAACACGTCCACAAGCTGTCCACATTCCTTAACTTCCCTAATGCGACGCAACCTTTAGTGATGCGGTGCGTCAAGTTAATCGTGTCAACAGCTACAGCGCTGCACGTGTAAGACGCAGACCTTCCAGACGGAGGGCTTTGACAGGTACACCCTGAACGTTGATCACTTCTTCAAATCGACGCAGCGAATCCCAGGTATGTCCGCCCGCGTTCAGCATCAAGTCAACCTGAAATGCATCGGCAACTCGCACTCTGTCGCCCGATGCAAACCACGCTGGATCGAGGCTTTTTGCGACCTGATCCGGCAGGGCCATCAATGCCTTTTTAGCTTGGACGCCAGTCTCGGCACCTTGCTCTATCAGCACGTCAATGCCGAAGCAACCGTTGGACTGTTTGAAAAATCTTTTGTTCGTAGGCAAAGCGAAGGTGGTTCCAAACGCGGTTACAGGCGGGCCAATGATTGACGTGTCGACCTTACTGGTAGGCACCACTTTCTATTGCTCCCAGGACTTTAAACACCGCCTCAAAGCCAGAAGGATCTCCAATCATCAGGGCGGGCTTTTGCCCACCGAGGGCTGGAATGCGCGTCTCAAGCCACTGATCCAGCCAAGCTTCTGCATCAAAATCGGCAGCTTCCGGTGCGGTTGAGTTGGCCAGAATCTGACGCGTCCTTTCCAAAAGCACTTGCCGTGGGTCAAAGGTGGTCATGTTCATGGTGAGATACCTTAACAAAAGATGGTCTACCCAACAATGTACGGATTGTTTCCCTTGATCGGCAAATTGGCAATGCGCAGACTAGACCGACTGTGCAGCGGTACGGCGGAAACCGGCCACGAAGAAGCATCGAATCCGTCAGCATGGCCTTCCGCAGGTTGTACCCATGGAAGTACCACACAAACAGGGTGCGCCCAAGATGCCAGGGGGGGGCCATGACAGGAATACGGAAGCTGGATACGATATAGCTTCAAGGAAACAGCCATCATGGCGGGTATGCGGCACTTTTGGCTGCGCACCATGCGCATGTGCATGGTGTCCATCAGCGTGGGTATGCAAGATTTTTGGCCATGGTGAAAGCCACGGTCACGATATCGCCTTCCGATTGCGCGGAAACGTCCCCGCCATGCATCCTCGAAATGGCGCGGACTATCGCCAAACCAAGTCCAGTGCTCTCTCCTGGCTGGGCACGTGCCTGGTCGGCGCGGAAGAATCGGTCGAACATGTGGTCTTTGACATGGTCAGTCAAAACAGCGCCTGAATTCGATACCGACAGCTTGACCAATCCAGGCAAGGACTCGATTTCGACATGGATGTTTTTCCCTCTGGAGGTGTGCTTCACAGCGTTGGACAGCAGATTGACCAACGCGCGTCTGACCAGCGATGGATTGCACCTGCACAGCGCACTGCCAGAAAACGAAAAGCTGACCTCAGCGTCCAGAAACACCGGTTCAAAGTACTCAAGTGACTTCTTGACCTCTTCTGCAAGCTCGACCAGTTCAAGTGCGAGCGCTTTCTCCCCCTGATCGGCCTTCGCAAGGAACAGCATGTCGTTCACTATCGACTTGAGCCGCTCCAATTCTTCAAGGTTGCTTGCCAATGTTTCCTGTAAAGCGTCGTTGGTGCGCGGGCATGACAGTGTGATTTGTGCACCGTTGATCAATGTGTTCAGTGGTGTCCGTAACTCGTGCGCCACGTTGGCATTGAAGGCTTCATGGCGTCTGTAGACCAACTCAACACGGTCCAGAGCACTATTGAACGCGCGGGTCATATCAACAAGCTCCATGTCTACATCATGAACAGGAAGCCGGGTTGCCAGCGAGTCGGGCGCAATCTGGTCAGCGGCCTTAGAAAGCCGCTTCACTGGCAAGAGTCCCCTGCGCGTAGCCATTGCGCCCATGCCCATCGCCAAAAAAACGCCCAGAGCACAGATAAAGATCAAGGTCCTGCGGTAGGAGGTCAGGAGTTTTTCTTGAGGCCGCCGGTCGATAGCGACCAGGGCTTCTCGGATGGGAATGCTGCGGTCGTTGTTGACAACCCCCTTGATACCGACAAATGGCATATCGCCTGCGACAACCAAGCTCAGCATGGACCTGGCGTCGGTGTGTTGCACTTGTGGCATGGGTCGGCTGCCATAGAGCGTTTCTTCTTTGTCGGACAGCAGCCAAACACGCATGTGGTCGTGGCCGATCAGGATGTCATCAAGGTGGTGCGAAAGAGCTGACAACTTGGATTCGGACTTGGCCTCATCAACAAAATGCTGAACCGCCTTGAGTTTGCCCTGCAGCTCCTCGAAATCCGAGCGGCGCAGTTCATCCACCAAAGCCCGATAAATGAGTACACCGGCACCTGAAAGCACAACCAGCGCGATCAACCCAAACACCAGGGTCAACCGCGCGGCCATGGACCTCAGTACGGCGTTCATGGCCGCAACTCAAGAACGTAGCCCATGCCGCGCACGGTATGCAGCAGCTTTTGGGGAAAAGGGTCATCCAGCTTGGCCCGCAGGCGACGAACTGCCACCTCCACCACGTTTGTGTCACTGTCGAAGTTCATGTCCCAGACCTGTTCAGCCAGCTGGGTTCTGGAAAGAACATGACCCTGTCGGCGCATCAGCAAGGCCAGCAAAGAAAACTCCTTGGCACTCAACTCCAGCCGTTCATTGGACCGCGTCGCCTTGCGTCGAACCAGGTCCAGCTCCAGGTCGCCCAGACGCAGTGAAGTGACTTCTTGCCCACTCATGCTTCCCCCGCGCCGCAACAGAGCCTGCACCCGAGCCAACAACTCAGAAAACGCGAAGGGTTTGACCAAGTAATCGTCTGCACCGTTCTCCAGCCCTCGCACACGGTCCTCAACCTTGTCGCGGGCGGTCAGCATCAACACGGGTGTGCTCTTAACGCGGCGCAAAGCGCTCAGCACACCAAAGCCATCCACACCAGGAAGCATGACATCGAGCAGGACAAGGTCGTAGTCGCCCTCGGTCGCCAAGTGCTTGCCGTCGATTCCATCATGCGCGATATCGACCACGTAGCCGTTTTCGCCTAACCCCTGCTGCAGGTAGCGGGCCAGCTTGCGCTCATCTTCGATGACCAGTATCCGCATGTTCTCACTCCATCATTTCGCACAACCGCGACGGGCATGAAACGAACAAATTTGTAATGTTCAAGCCATGTTGCCGTCGAGGCTGGGTTTCTACAGTTCACCCATGGCATCCGTTATTCGCCATCCAGGAGTCACCACTCCAGGCCCAGTAACTTATTAAAGGACATCACATGGCTCTCCTCGTTCGCTCATCGCTCCTCTCCATTGCCATAGCTGGTTTGACTTCTGTTTCTGCCTTCGCAGGCAGTGGCAACGATGTAAATAACACTCGCTCTGTCGCAAGCTCGCAGCCGAATGCAGCCACTACCAACGTAAAAACGCGTGAGCAGGTCCGTAAAGAAATTGCCGACTTCGTCAAAAACCCAGTGACGCACGATGGGTTTTGTGTGCGCGGCGACGGTGACACGCGATACGTTGGACCAGGGGGCAAGTGCTGACAGGGGGCACCTTCCTACAAATGGAGCCCATAGCTGATTTTTAGGTCAACTAACAAAGGTCACGCGAATTCAAATTTCGCTTCGTAGCTTCTCTGAATTCACACCGAAGGGGCCTGGCATATTTGCCAGGCCCCTTCGGCTGTTTTAACGCGCGGCTTTCTTGGCCTGTGCTTCCAACGCTTTTGTACAGTCCTTGACGTTAAAAACCACCCTCTCTTTAGCTTGAATCATCGAGTCAGGTCTTATCAAGGTGATGGCCCTACGCTGGCCCCCCACGTCGTGGTACTCCACCTCCGCAAACTGGAGCTTGGACACCGTTTCAGGCGACAGCGCCTCACGGCAGTCCACCCAGGCGCTAGCGGAAAGCTTATCGGCCGGCTCTGTCCGCAAGACCGTCGCTTCTCTCCAACCCTCTGCCCATGGGTAGGGACCGGGCAATGTGGTTTGACAGCCTGCAAGTAACCAGAGCGATGAAGCCACGCCCATGATCTTGGGTGCTGAAAATCTACGGCGCAGCATAGTAAGTTCACT
Organism: Burkholderiaceae bacterium; assembly: GCA_017848435.1. GTDB lineage: Bacteria > Pseudomonadota > Gammaproteobacteria > Burkholderiales > Burkholderiaceae_C > PCRC01. The sequence goes on from JAFEHU010000032.1 coordinate 25,494, forward strand.
TCACCGCAAACCGCGCCGTCACGGGTGGCTTGCCGGCCAGAGTGAGCACCGCGACCCCTTTGGTTCCTTTGGTGACCTTGTACGCTCCCTTAGCTTCCAACTTGTCTCCGGCCACCACCAGTTCAACGTCTGACTTCTCTGCACCATTGAGCAAGGTCACCTTGGCCTTTGCGCTATCCAGCTTGGCGGGTTTGCCATGATCGTCAATGTACAACTGGATCAAATCAGGCTTCGCAACGATCTCCAGGTCACCCTGTTTGGTTTCCACGACGATGCCGCCGTGCTTGGCCACATGGTCATGTTTGTGTTCGCCGGCTGCAAATGCAGAGGCGGTGACGCTCAACAGAGCGGCGAGGGTCAATGCTTGGAGTTTCATGAGATTTCCTTTCGAGGGGGGACAAAAATCAGAATGCTTCGTTACCAGAATTTGTCGCCAACGCCTCAATGGGTTTGCGGCCAAAAAGCCACACCATGGCGGGCGTCAGGAACGAATCGAGCAGGGTGGAGGTGATCAGTCCACCGAAGATCACCACCGCCACCGGGTGAAGAATCTCGGTGCCTGGCATCTCCGCTTCAAACAGCAAGGGAGCTAGCGCAAACGCAGCCACCAGCGCTGTCATCAACACGGGTGTCAACCGCTCCAGCGAGCCGCGTACCAGCATGGCCGTGTTGAACTTTTCGCCTTCAAAGGCGCACAGGTTGACGTAGTGCGAGACCTTCAAAATTCCGTTGCGTATGGCAATGCCAGCCAGCGTGATGAATCCCACCAGCGCGGCGACACTGAGCGGCTGTCCCGAAATCCATAGACCAATCACCGCCCCCACCAAAGCCAGAGGAATGTTGGCCATGATGATGGCGGCCAGTACGGCTGAGCGGTAGCGCGAGTACAGGATGAAAAAGATCAAAGCCGCAGACGCCAGCGACAGCAAACCAATCAGCCGAGATGCATCTTCCTGCGCTTGGAATTGTCCGCCCAACGTTATGAAATAGCCAGCAGGCAAGGCAGTGTCGCCAGTGACTTTTCGGATGTCGGCCACCACGTCGCTGAGCGCGCGGCCCGAGGCGTTGGCCGACAGCACGATGCGCCGCCGACCATCGTCCCGGCTGACCTGGTTGGGTCCGTCACCCTCGTCCACGCTGGCCATTTGCGACAAGGGTATCCGCCCCGCTGGTGTGTCGATCAGCAGGTTGCGCAGACCCTCAATGCCGCGCGCCGTCTCCGGCAGGCGCAGCACCAGGTCAAAGCGTCGACTGCCCTCCACAATCTGGGTGATCTTCTCGCCGTCGATTAACATTTGCAGTTCCTGCAGCAGCTTGGGCGGTGCAATGCCGTAGCCACGGGCTTTGTCGTAGTCCACCGCCACCTTGATCTGCGGTGTCAGCACCTGCTTTTCTACCTCCAGATCCACCAGGCCGGCAACGCCTGAGAGTTTCTGGCGCAGTGCTTCGGCTTGGCCACGCAGCGTGTCCAGGTCATCGCCATAAATCTTGATGGCAATCTGCGCACGCACGCCCGACAACAAATGGTCAATCCGGTGGCTGATGGGCTGGCCAATGCTGATAGCGGCCGGCAGGCTGGAAATGCGGCTGCGGATGTCGGCATAGATCTCGGCCACGCTGCGGTCGCTGGTTTTGAGCCGCAGATCCAGCTCGGACACATGCACGCCCTCGGCGTGTTCGTCCAGCTCGGCCCGACCTGAACGACGGCCCACATAGGCTACTTCCGGCACACCGGTCAGAGCCTTCTCGGCCACCGCACCGATACGTGAAGTCTCTGCCAGCGTGGTGCCTGGGTTCAGCCGCAGGCCCACCAGGGCTACGCCTTCGTTGAAGGGCGGCAGAAACGTGGTGGGGAACAGCGGCACCACCGCGCCCGCCAACACGACAGCCACCCCACCCGCCACAATCCAACCTCTTGGCGCATTGAGTACCGTTTGCAAACTGCCTGCATAACGGCTCTTGACCCAGGCCTGCACCTTGGTGTCGCCATGCTCCAACCCCCTGATTTTGGGCAGCAGGTAGTAGGCCATCACCGGCGTGACGGTGACCGACACCAGCATCGATGCCAGCAGCGACACAATGTAGGCCACCGCCAGCGGCTGCATTAGCCGGCCTTCGATGCCGGGCAGGAAGAACAACGGCAGCAGCACCAGCACAATGATGATGGTGGCGTAGACGATTGCCGAGCGCACTTCCAGTGTGGACTTGGCGATCAGCGCCAATGGCCCCAGCCGGGCATTGGGATGGGCTGCACGGTCTTCCTTGAGACGCCGCAGCACGTTCTCCACCCCCACCACCGCATCGTCCACCAGACCGCCAATGGCAATCGTCAGACCGCCCAGCGTCATCGTGTTGATGGAGAAGCCGAAGTACTGGAACACCACCACTGTCAGCATCACCGACAGCGGAATCGCCGTCAGCGCTATCAGCGTGGTGCGCAGGTTGAGCAGAAACAGGTACAGCACCACCGCCACCACCATGCCGGCCGCGATCAGCTTGCCCTTGAGCGTGTCGACCGAGGCTTCGATGAAGCTGGCCTGGCGCATCGTGATCTGTGGTTGGCCCATGCCTGCGGGCAGGCCCTTCTTCAGTTCGTCCAGCGCGGCTTCGATCTGCTGCGTCAACTTCACCGTGTCGGCATCGGGTTGTTTCTGGATGCCCAGAATCACAGCGGGCAGGCCGTTCAGGCCCGCATCGCCGCGCTGGATGGCGGGCGCAAACTTCACCTCTGCCACCTGGCTCAGTTGGATGGCCTGCTGGTTCCTGAAGGCTACTGGAAGTTTCGCTAGGTCTTCCAGCCGAGTGGTACGTCCGATGTTGCGAATCAAATACTCGCGCGAATTCAGTTCGAGAAAACCACCACTGGTGTTGGCAGAAAATCCCTTTAACACTTCGGCGATTTCTTCCACTGTCACACCCAGCGCTGCCATGCGGGCGCTGTCGGGCTGCACCTGGTACTGACGAACCTCACCGCCTATGGGCGCCACTTGGGCCACCCCTGGCAAACTCAGCAAGCGCGGACGAATCACAAAGTCGGCGTACTCACGCACCAGCATCGGGTTGATCTTGCTGACATCAATCGGCAGTGCCAGCAGCATGATCTCGCCCATGATCGAGCTGATCGGCCCCATGCCCACATGCGTCACGCCTGGCGGCAAGGCCTCACGCGCAGCGGCCAGCCGCTCACCCACCAGTTGGCGGGCGCGGTAGATGTCGGTCTTCCAGTCGAAGCTTACATAGACGAACGACAAACCAACGCTTGAGACTGAGCGTGTCCCCTCCACGCCCGGAATACCTGCCATCGCCGTTTCGAGCGGGAATGTGATGAGTTGCTCCACCTCCTCGGGCGCCATGCCACCGGCTTCGGCCTGGATCGTGACGGTGGGTTTGTTCAGGTTAGGGAATACATCCACCGGCAGTCGGGTAAGTGTGTAGCCGCCGTACAGCAGCAATACCAGCGACGCCAGCACGACGATCAGCCGGTTGTGCAATGAGAAATAAACCAGTTTGTTGAACACGGCTTACCTCACCTGGTTGATCAAGGCTGCGCCCTGCGTGACCACACGGTCACCAGCCTTCAGGCCGTCCAGCACCGATACGCGTGCCCCGTCAAGGGCAACAGACCGCACAGTGCGTGGTGCAAACACCTCCGCGCCGGTATGGACCCACACAATGTCCTGATTGCTGGGGTTTTTGGCGATGGCCGAGGCCGGTACCGCGAAGCCCTGCACCTGCTCTTTGGTTTGCACGACGACCTTCACCGGCTGGTGTACCGCCAAGGGCAATGGCGACTTACCGGTGGTGCGGAACTGCAGAGGAATCGCCCCTTCGCGCAGGCTTCTGCCTGCCCCTGCGAATTGCAGCGGGATGCTGTTGTTGCTGCCGGGTGCGCCAACGCTGGCGCCTGCAATGTTGCCGATCAGAGACGCGTCGAACGCGCTGGCCTCGACCGTCAGTCGGGCCGGGTCAATGATCTCAAACAGCAGTTCGCGTGCTTCGATCACCTGGCCTGCCACCGCATTGCTGACAGAAATCACACCGGCCACAGGCGACACCAAGGATTCGCTGGCCGACACGCTGGCTTGTACTGCCGCCAGCCGCTGCTGCAGGCTGAACACATCGCTCTGGGCCGCGTCCCGGTCTTTCTGCGCAATGCTGCCCTCCAGCTGGGCAAAGCGGGCAACGCGCCGCTGGGCCTGGTCAAGCTGGGCGCGCAACTCGGCGCTTTGGGCGACCTGGTTAGCCCGCTCAATCGGGCTGGCAGAGGCGCGCACGATAGCGAGCACTTCGCCCTTGCGCACCGCTTGCCCCAGAGCTGGAAAGCCTCTGGGGGTCGCCTCTATCCGGCCTGCAATGCTTGCCTGCACGCGTCCGCCTGCGTTAGGGTCCATCACAACCCTCCCGCTCAGCTCAAGGGTCTTGGGCAGGCTGGCTTGCACTATTGCTACCGTGCGAACGCCCAACTGGCGTTGCGACTGTTTGGGCAGAAAAACATCGCCGTCTGGCAGGCGCTTGGGTGCGTTGGCATTGGTGGCGGCAGGTGCTTCGTCGCCATGGTCATGCCCTTCGCCGGATTGGGCAGCAAAAGGGTAGGCTAGCGCGGTGACGGCAAGCGCCACCGACAGCATGTAAATGGTCTGTTTCATTGTTTGTTTCCTAGCGCTCAAATGCTCATGGATTTAGCTTGTCCGGGCTTGGTTTGGCGCAAACGCCAAATCACAGCGGCCAAAAGCGCCAGCAATGCAATGGCCATACCGGACCACAGGCCCCATGGTTTGCTGGGTGCCTCGTTGGCGTGATCAGCCTCCGGGTCAGGAACAACCAGTTCCGCGGTAAGTAAGTCTGTTTGGTCGCCGGCTGTGATCGTCAGGGTGATGGCATAAGTGCCAGGCTTTTTGAAGGCCTCTGATGGCATGCTGTAGCCGGCGTGATCCGCGTGATATGCCAGCGGTGATTTCAGGCTGCCGGACTCCAGTTCTACCTTGGCATCCAGCACCGGCTCATTGGTCTCATACTGGTCGATCAGAAATGAAAGCTCAGCGCCATCGAGCACGCCAACCGTTTCAAACAAGTCGGAGTGCGCTGTGAAGCGAGGTAACGCAGGCCCGGCGCTGGTTGCAGGTGCTGCGTCATGCGAATGGCCTTCACCTGCAAACAATGGGAACTGAGCGGCCAGCAGCAGACACGCCAGAAACATCCGAGTCGTTCGAGCCCAACGGTTTTGAGAAATAGCGAGTGTCATGGCAGTAGTCCTTGTGCTTGGTTCAGGCGCGATACCGCCCTTTGTTGTTCAACGCGTGCGCGGGCCAGCGCGAGTTCGGCTTCGAAGCGCTCGCTTTCGGCGCGCAGTCGGGCGGGCAGATCGCTTTCCCCCAGTTGGAAGGACTTGGCTATAAGACCCTGTGCCTCGTTGCTCAGTGAAGCCCGTTCTGACGCCAGCGTCAGCGCCTTTTGCGCGGCCTCCAGGGCCAAGTTAGCACTCTGAACCTCGGCCTCAATTTGTCGCGCTGCGGCATCTTTGTCGGCCATGGCGGTATCGAGTTCAGCGCGCGCTGCTGCCAGGCGCGATGCGTTGCGGTTGTCACCGCCGAACGGGATGCGGACTGACAGGCGAATGGCGTTTTGAGCACTCTCACCGAAAACCGACCGCTCGCGCGTCAGGCCAACGCCAAGTTCCACGGGGTCACGCCGGTCAGCATCGGCCAGGGCGAGGCGGGCTTCAGCTGCACGCACCTTGGCTTGTGCGCTGGTGGCCAGCGGATGCTCGCCCACGGTGGGCGAGTTATTCATCTCCGCTACGTGAGCAAACTGCGTCAGACCTGTCAACGCCCGCCACTGACCTTGCAGTTGCGCCAGCGCGGCGTCTGACTGTGCGGCCAAAACGCTGGCCTGTTTTGCCGCAGCTTGAGCAAGCAGGGCATCAACCCGCGCAGACTCTCCTGCCGTGACGCGCTTTTGCACGTCCTGGGCCAGTGACTGGCCTTCGGCTTCTTTGCGCAGCGCCAGCTCGCGCTCCAGTGTCACCACCGCAGCGGTGGCAGCCAGTTCGCGCACTTGCGCTGCAAGCGCCAGCTTGGCGCTGCGCTGCTGTATGTCAAGCGCGCTGCGTTCTGCGGTGATTTGTGCAGCCGTGGCGGTGCGCACGCCGGGGTTCCAAAGGGGCAATCCCAACTCGGCCTCGTATTCCCGCAGCCCGAGGTTGGAAGCTGGTCGGTCGTTGCGGTGCGTCAGGGTAAGGCTAGGCGGGCTGGAGAGCAGCGCTTTTGAGACGCGCAGTCGCGCATCCAGCTCAGCCTGGCGGTTCTCAAGGGACCGTGCGTTGGGACTTAGGGACCACGCAGCCTCCAAGGCCGCAGAAAGGGACGGAGGTGTACCGCCCTGTGCGTTAACCGTCGCAGAGGCAAAAACCAACAGGGCGACAACCGAGGCATGTCGCGGCCCAAATAACGGACGATTGAAATGGATGAACACAGAGTTCTCCGAAGTGGGTCAACAACTTCGGTGAACCTCCAAGCGCCAGCGGTTTAGCCGCTGGAGAGAAACGAGACAAGTGCTTAAAGATTCACCACGACAGAAGTCGTGGTGGCCCATTTAGGGCGTTCGATTCTGGAAAGAGAGCCAGATGAGATGTGCGGTGAACTGGTGACATATCCAAGACCCGTATCTCCTGGATTGCGCAAGAGGATATGGTCAGAACCAAGACCTATCACTGTCGTGTGGTGAGAATGATTGTCATGGCAAGCATGACTGTTCCCATCAATTTGGCAATGGTCGCAGTTGGGAGAAATTTCCAGGTCGGTGGTGACAACAGACGCATGTCCGTGCACCACCGCATGCGCCATTTCCGCCGTCACATGCGCATTGGCCAGGCCCATTTGCAGGGACTGGAACACGAACACAACGATGAGCAAATAGCGCAACATGGGTGTGAATGATACGACGGCTTCAGGAAAGTTCAGAGAACGGGCGGTAAACCGATCCCATATCACTGGCCTTTGGCGTCAAATGTGGCGCTTGTTCTGAAAGTCAGCCACAGCAGCAACGCGACCCCGGTACAAATGGCCATGTCCGCCAGATTGAACGCAGGCCAATGCCAACCCTGCCAGTACAAATCAAGGTAGTCCACCACGTAGCCTCGATACAGCCTGTCAACCAGATTGCCCAGGGCGCCGCCAAGAAGAACGGCTAGGGCAAATCGCTCCACCCGGTTGGGCGACTTGGCCAACGACCACGCCAACCAGACGGAAACGGCGGCAGCTACCCCAACGAACAACCACCGTTGCCAACCCCCGGCATCAGCAAGAAAACTGAATGCTGCGCCCGTGTTGTGAACATGCACAAGGTTGAAAAATGGCGTGACGGCAATGGCCTGCAGGTAGTCAAGCTGCTGGTGTATCCACTGCTTCAGCACCACGTCGAGGCCGAGGATCATTCCAACTACCCACCAGGCCGAGCCGATTGGAAGTCGGCCTGTCGCTGCATTGCCGGCGACGGGTTCTAGGTTTGCGCCGGTCATTTGCGAAGCAATCTCAAACCATTGGCGACCACCAACAGGCTGGCGCCCATGTCCGCAAAGACTGCCATCCACATGGTCGCGGTTCCAAACACAGCCATCACCAAGAAGATGCTTTTGATGCCAAGTGCCAGGCTGATGTTTTGCCAGAGCACGGCATGGGTGCGTTTTGACAGGCGAACCGTCTCGGCCACGCGCTGCAAGTCGTCGTTCATGATCACCACGTCAGCGGCTTCGATGGCCGTGTCGGTACCGGCACCGCCCATGGCAAAGCCAATGTCTGCCTGGGCGAGTGCGGGGGCGTCGTTGATGCCGTCACCCGCCATGCCCGTGGGACCGTAGCGTTTTTGCATTTCCTTGATCGCGACAAGCTTTGCTTCAGGCAGCAGGTCACCCCGCGCATCCGCTATCCCTGCCTGTGCGGCGATGGCTTTCGCTGTGGCAGCGTTGTCGCCGGTCAGCATCACGGGGGTCACACCCAGCGCCTGAAGTTCAGCCACAGCCTGTTTGGAGGATTCCCGGATGGTGTCGGCTACCGCGAACAGCGCCAGCACGCGGGTGTCATCGGCCAGCAGCGTGATCGTTCGGCCTTGCTGTTCATGTATGGCTAACGCCGCTTCAAGCTCAGGGGAACACAGGCCCCTCTCATGGATGGAGCGGTGGTTCCCCAAGACCAACGGTTGTCCGTTGACCGTGCCTGACACGCCACGACCTGGCAAGGCCACAAAGGTCTCAACAGGCACTGGTGTAGTCGCCAGTCCGTTCGTGATCGCCATTGATACAGGATGGTCCGAGCGCGACGACAAACTGGCTGCCAGCACTTTGATGGCGGCCTCGTCGGCTTCATCCAACACTTTCCAGTCCACCAACTTGGGTTTGCCCTCGGTGATCGTTCCAGTTTTATCCAGTGCGACGGCCTTCAGGAGCCGTGCGCCTTCTAGATAAGTACCTCCCTTGATCAAAATCCCACGCCGTGCAGCAGCAGACAGGCCGCTGACGACAGTGACTGGGGTCGAAATCACCAACGCGCATGGGCAGGCAATGACCAGCAGAACCAATGCTTTGTACAGTGCCTCCAGCCAGGTCAGGCTGGTCAGAACAGGCATCAGGATGGCGACTGCAACGGCTATCGCAAAGACGGCTGGCGTGTAGATTGCTGCAAACCGGTCCACAAACCGTTGGGTGGACGCGCGGGTTCCCTGGGCTTGTTCGACGGCGTGGATGATGCGCGCCAGCGTGGTGTTGTTGGCTGCGGCCGTCACCCGGAATTCCAGCTCACCCGTCTCATTGATCGTTCCCGCGAATACGGCATCCCCAGGTGCCTTGTCCACCGGAATGGACTCGCCAGTGACGGACGCCTGGTTGATGGCGCTGTTTCCTTTGGTGACGATGCCATCCAAAGCCACTCTTTCACCAGGCTTGATACGAACAATGGCCTCCAGTGGCACCGCGCTCGCGGGCGTCATCACCCACTCGCCATTCATCCCCAGGACCAAGGCTTCCTCGGGAGCCAACGCGAGCAGTCCCTTGATAGCATTGCGTGCGCGGTCCACAGCCTTGGCCTCAATCAGCTCGGCGATGGCGTACAGCGCCATCACCATCGCAGCCTCGGGCCATTGACCAATCAAAAATGCGCCTGTGACAGCAACTGACATCAGCGCATTGATATTGAGCTTGCCGCGCACCAGCGCTGCCAAGCCTTTCTTGTATGTACTGATTCCTGCTAGCCAGATGGCCAGTGCGGCCACAGCCATGCCGACGCCCTTCCAGATAACAAGGTCTGGTGCGAAATAGGCAATGGACTCGGCAATCACTGCGAAGGTCAAAGCCGCCACAAGACGTGCCATGCCGTCCGTCTGACCATGTGCATGTTCTTCGCTGGCCTCGTTTTCAAGGGCCCCCATGGATTTGGCCATCTGAATTGGCTGTGGGTCAAAACCCACTTTGCGAATGGCGTCAAGAGCCAGTGACAGCGCTTGGTCGGTGGCATCAATGGTGAGCGTGCGGTCGCCCAGTTGAAATCCAAGCGAATGGATGCCAGGAATCGACTCCAGCACTTGGCGAATTTCTAATTCTTCAGCGCTGCAGTCCATGGTGGCGATGCGGAAACGCTGCCCCCTTGAACCTGGCGGCGAGGCCGATTTGGTCGTGGTTGAGGACGAACAGCAAGGGGTAGAGTTGTTTGCTTCGTGTGCCGAAGGAGGCGTGTTTTGAGAGGTCATGATGCGATTGGAAACCTTGTAGTAACCTTAAAGTCAAGAACCCTGTTCAATTGACCGCAATGCCCTGACGGCATTCGAAGCGCCTGGAGAAGCCACATGAAAATTAGCGAACTGGCTAAAGCTGCTCAGACGCAAGCTGAGACGATCCGGTTTTACGAGCGCGAAGGCCTCTTGCCCCAGGCGGCTCGGACGGAGTCCAACTACAGGTCCTATGACCAATCCAGCATCGAACGACTGGCGTTCATTCGCCACTGCCGCTCTCTTGACATGGCGCTGGATGAGATTCGCACCCTGCTTCGCTTCAAAGATGCTCCCAGTGCCCAGTGTGGCGATGTAAACACTTTGTTGGACGAGCACATTGACCATGTCACCAAACGCATCCGGGAGCTGAAGGCCATGGAAAAGACGTTGAAGGCCATGCGGCTTCAGTGCCGGGATGCCCAACTGGCAAAAGATTGCGGCATCCTGAACGGGCTGGTAGAGGCAGCACATCAGCCGACAGCGAGCCCACAACCTCGGGGCCACATCCAGGGCACACACCGGTAGGACGCAGGTTTTCAGCCACCTAGTGCAGATTTCGTCGCTCATCGCATTTCCTGCCACCAGGTTCGCCTCCCATCCGGGAGAGACCTGCAACAGGAGTAAGTATGAAAACAGACGACGATGCTGTCATTTTGATTGTTGTGAGAACTGAAAAAAGGTTTGTCGAGGTCGGCGTGGTTTTCCGCGACCAGGTGTTACTGAGCTTGAAGGACTCTGACGAGTCTCGAAAACTGGCTAATACGTTGGCGACGCGCTTGGCTGATGCCCTTGACATCGACATGAAAGAGTACACGTACCGAATAATGAACAGCCAGGTGTTCTGGAATTGGGAAGACGTTGTTGAGCGTGTGAAATGATGACGGATGCAAAGTCGGCCAGGCGTTCCACTCAATACCCGCCGATGAGTATTCGCCGTCGCGGGATGACCTCTTGTGGGCTACAATGTAGCCCAGTAGTAAACAAGAAATCAATCATGACTACCAACTCTGTGGTTCGAGCACGCATTGACGAGCACATTAAAGAAGAAGCAAGCGCCGTGCTTGCGTCAATGGGGCTGACAGTGTCGGATGCCTTCCGCATCATGCTGACGCGCATAGCCCGCGAGAAGGCTTTGCCGTTCGAGCCTTTGATCCCGAACGAAACCACCATCGCAGCCATGCGCGAGGCACGCGCCGGTAACCTCAAGCGCTTCGGCAGCGTTGGGGCGTTGATGGCCAACCTGCATGCGGAAGATTGAGCCGACCGGCCAATTCAGGCGCGACTACAAACGCGAGGCTAAGAGCCAGCATCGGGCAACACTCGATGCCGATTTGGAGCAGATTCTGGAAGCTCTGGCAAGCGATCTGCCGCTAGAGCCTCGGCACCGCGACCATGCGCTAACGGGTGAGTGGAAGGATCATCGAGATTGTCACATCAAGCCCGACCTGGTGCTGATCTATAGAAAGCCAGATAAGGCGACGTTGCAACTCGTTAGGCTTGGCTCGCACAGCGAGCTAGGTCTGTAGCATTTTGGTGATCAAAACAGTCCCGGTTCAACCTCAGGTTGAACCGGGATTTCTTTTTGAGAGATGTTGAGGCTTGAACCGATCTGAATGCCTCAGCAGGTGCTTATCGCTCTCTCCAGTTCGCAAATTTATCGACAATGCTGATGTACCAGTCCGGCGCATCGTCGAAATCCTTCTTCATGTGGTTGTATCGAAGTGCTCGCGCTGACCATGCGCTACGCAGACGTGGCTCCAGATCTGCCATCAGCCAAGCCACCAGCTGAATCAGGTGGTGTCGCTCCAACAAAGAACGCGACTCGAAGGGGATTTTTTCGCCTTTGGTCAGAAGTGGCTCGTCGATCCCCACTGCTTCACAGACGTGAGAATGAAGAACCACCCTTGCCAAGGTTGAAGTCAGCAGCCTTGTAAGCTGACGCATCACTGCGAGCTTTTCCAAGACAGTGTCTTGGTCTGCACCGGAAACAAGCTCAGCACGCAGTGACTGAAGCCAGGTCGTAGCCGCTTCGTTGTAACGTGGCACCACATCTGCTGGCGCGATTCGTAGGTCGAAGCCACAGTAATGACAATCAGACAACAACTCTCCGATCCCATCCGCACCCTTGCCCATATCGCGCCGATGGAAGGCAACACCACTGCCACATTCCGGGCAACGGTCTAAAAGTAGACGTTTGTGCCGATCACACGTTGTACTCAGTGCGACGCGCCAGGACCTTCGGAAGTAAGGCTGCATGTCCTCCGACAAGCAATGGGGACAGAACTGAAAGCCAAAACCCTCGAAAGTTCGGTGGTAAAGCTTCAGCACAAGTATCCAAGGTAAGCTGCCTGACGGTTTGAATCTGGCAAAAAGCCTTCCTTCATACGACCGAACCGTAGTACCTCGGGCAACCGCGATGTCTGTGCCCGTTTTCTCGCTCAGTTCGTTCAAAAGCCATTCTGGAGCCAGCCTGTCGATGTCCCTGTTCCAAATCTGCAGGCGATTTCCAAAGATCAGATTGCAAAAGGTCTGCACCTTCAGGCCATGGCCGTGGGCTAGTCGCACCAGCCAAGATGACAGCACCTCATCTGGAAATGGCTTGTAACGAACTGGCCAGAGGGATGTGGTGAGGCCACGCACTGCACGAACCTAGACTAAAGTGACTTGGGTCTCGCTTGGCGCGTGCGTTTTGACAGCGGCATAAATTTGAGGTCCGCTAGGGCCTTTAATGTGATTTGCTCTTTTTTCGATTTGATTGCCTCAACCGCCAGAGCTTGAACCAATTCGCAGATGTGCCCTATCGAACCTTCCGCAAGCTGATCAATCTTGCGTAACATTTCTATGTCTCCTAGATTGGATGGCAATTTCAAGGGCATTCGTAGCTCCATGGTTTTGACCAAGACCACCATTTGTTTATCCTTGTGGTTGATTGCCTTCAGCTCTCTTGGTGCAAAACGACTGGCCATTTGATCATCGTGCATGATCGCAGCGTAAGCCTCCATCGTCCCTGATAGAACAATGCAAATCTGCAGTTCGTTCATCATGCTTTTGAGCGTGTTGCTGAACAGGCGGACTTTGGCGTCACTTCCTGCAATCACATGCTGTATCTCGTCGATGACCAGCACTTTGACGCCGAGGGTCCGAATGAGCCTCTCCACTTGTGAGCGCAACGCAGGAGAACTCGCGTTTGGTTTGTAGACGGCTGCGAACTTGTCCAGAATTCGGCAATAAAAATCGGTCACATCCGGCCGAGGCGGCGCCTCAATCATCAACACCGGGTAGTTTGTTATCTCAGATTCGGGTTGATAGTCCGGCGGATAGAGTGCACACAGTTCCTTGAGGATCGTGGTTTTGCCACTGAATGCAGGTCCGACCAAGAGCATGCCTGGCATCCTTGCCACCTTAGGGTGGTCAACGAACTCTTGCATTTGATTGAGCACATCTATGGAGCGCTCAAGTTTGACAAACGAGCCGGACCTGATGATCCTGATTCGCTCGCTGTCGCTCAGATTGACCTGTCCTTTGGCTTTGTCGGCCAGATGTGGGTAGGGGTCGTCAGTAGTCATCGTGAAGACCCTCGATAGTGTCGGGGTCGAAATCCATCTCGTCGTTCACGGATATATCGCTGTCATCTCCCTTGGCTTTGGCAAGGTTTGTCCTCTTTTTAGCAGCCTTCTTATTTTGCGCATGCCTCTGCTGCTCTTTGCGAGCAGCTTTAGTCTTTTGAGCAGACTCAGCCAAAATTGCTCGCTGGTATTTGACAATTTCAAAAACTGCATGTTCATCAGAAGTTCTCGCACCTTGCTTTTTTGCGAGTATTCTGGCAGCTTTCAACTCCCAAATACTGACTGCTGGGTGCCCTGTATTCCTATAGGGAATCTCGAAATAGCGACCAATCAATTCATCATAAAAATAAATGGAGCTGATATCACGCGGATCGTATCGAAATCGGTATTTTTCATTTTGCCTCGGATTATCTTTGCTTTTACGGTTTATCCAGGGGCGCAACACATCAGAAAAATACTCTACTTCATTGAGGATGACACCATTACCCGATATACACCGCTCTTGAAAAGGCATGAAGTCTATCTTTAACTTTCTTTCATTCAGAAACAAAGCAGGCAATCCGCGACCACGTTGGGTTTTTGTACCAACAATGCCCTCTTCCCATTTTTGAATGGGGGGCATTCCGATACCTGAATGATCTTCAATATGATATTTGCATATTTCAGCAATGAGCCATTTCTCTAACTCATCAATAGTGAATATGGCGCAGTCTTCTGCTTTATATTCACCTTTTTCATCAGGGCCAGAAAACGTTGCACCGGGGACTTTTTTCAGCGTCTCACTGAACGTTCCCATAAGACGCTCAACGTGTGCTCCATATCTTGGATTTTTAACTGGTCTTAGATTTAAGTCGATGTTGTATTCTTTTGTCGCATACTTCAGCATGTCGCCCCTGAACTCTCTGGCGTTATCCACATGGATAACATCCATTGCACCGTAGGTTGGCCAGAATGCGTTGAATTCAGGCTTGTCTATTGATTCAAGTAAATTATCCTTGCGTAATAACGCATTGGCCATACAAAGACCTGCTGACATGGCTGACGGTGCATCCAACGAGAGATACATCCCCAAAATCATTCGGCTGAACACGTCTATGATGAAAGTTACGCACGCTCGATTGATTGGCTTTCGGTACATATCATCAACAATGATGACCGGCATCACCGTATGATCCATCTGCGCAAGAGCTAGTGGCCAGTCCGCGTCTGGAATCGAGCCCAGCGATGCGTTGTATCGGTCCCCCGCCTTGGCACCTAATCTGCGTCGAACAGCAATTGCTTCATCAATTTGTGCAATCCGAATTCTCACCGTGTTGAAGCTTGGAGCTTTCAGTTCAGCCTGTTCGCAGTCATACTTTATTTCTTCAAATATGGCAGTTAAGGTGGGTTTTTGAGTTGTAAGATACTTTTCTTTTAGATTGGTCTGAATGATTTCTTCAACCGCAAGGTCAATGCGTCCTTTACCTTTACCTCCCGGTCTCTTTTTGTGCAGAAAAGCTGTTGACTTCCCAGTTTGCCTGAACTCTTTGATCATGCGGTACAGAGTGGGCACCGATATTTGAAGTTCTTTGGCTATTTTTAAGTGCAGCCCCTTTTCTCTCGACTGCATCAACATCGGAGAAATTATTTTCAGGTAATGCTCTGTGAACAGTCGTTCCTCTTCTGTTAGGCTGAGTAAATCTCTTTCTATATTCTGACTCTGTTCTGATCGCTGCTCAAAATCACTGATAATTTGACTCGATATATCTGTGATTTTTACTATCTCAATTCGCCCCGATTGCTGATTTTTTAGTACAAGGGTGTTTGAGTCATAAATGTTGCCAATTACATAGTCACAGTGGTTGTATCGGATGGGGGCACCCACCTTGAAGTAGACCATCTGACCATCGTTTTTACTCATTGGAATGCCTCTATCCAGACTGGCACATCCACTGGAAACTCAGACTCGAAATCTGCACTGAGATCGCCCTGGACCAGCATGGTCCATACCGTGCCCAGCCAAGCGGCTCTGTCTGGCCCGCCAAGTGCGTCAACGATGGCATCGGAACTTGATTTGCCACCTTGGGCAGCGATGAATTGGAGGACCGCATCCTTTTGTTCTGGCGGTGGCGTTCGTTGCTTGTACCGCCGCAAAAACTTGAGGTTCTGCAGATATGGGCCCCTGATGTCTTCCTCGCTTTTGACCACAAACAGTTGGTCTCGCTCTTCGCAGTAGCGTTTTGCAGCCATGAACTTTGGCTCAAACTCTCTCGCGTACTGCTCAAGATCTGCTTTTGGCTTGACCTCAACGATTTCTGCTGGTCGTTTGGGGTCCTTGAAAACCACGCGTGCATCTGGAACGTAACCTTGTGGCACGCCAGGGACTGGGATTCGTACAGGCTGCACTTCGAACGACTTGACCTCGTTATCGAACTCCAAAAGGATCATGTGGTCGCGCTCAAGAAGCGATTCGAATTCGTGAGATTCGCCGTTCTTCGCACTGGCAAATCTACCGGTGACAACCAAGTAGTTCTTCGGTATCTTTCGGACTGGCATCTTGTCAGCTCGCGACTTCTGATGTAGCCCTCTTTATAGGTCTAAGCACAGAAAGTACCCAGTTTTATCACCACTTCTGGTGATAAAACGTTGTTTTTCTCACTTACTTCTGGTTTCTGACAGTGACCCTGGTTTCAGGCCGCCAGCAGCGCCGCTGGATTCTCTGACACCAGCACCTCTTGCGCCCAGGGCGCCAGCTTGCCGGTGTCGGCGCGCAACACCTGCTGTTTGACCGCCAGAATCTGCGCCGGGTGCATGGAAAAACTGCGCAGGCCCAACCCGAGCAGCAGACGCGTCAAGGTCACATCACCGGCCATCTCGCCACAGACGCTGACCTGCTTGCCGCTGGCATGGCAGGCGGCAATGGTGTCGGCCAGCAGCCGCAACACGGCCGGGTGCAACGGGTCGTACAGGTGCGCGACCGATTCGTCGGCCCGGTCGATCGCCAGCGTGTACTGGATCAGGTCGTTGGTGCCGATGGACAGGAAGTCGAAATACTTCAGAAACAGCGGCAGCGTCAGCGCGGCCGCAGGCACCTCGATCATCGCGCCCAGACGCACCGGGCCGTAGGCCATGCCCCGGTTGTCCAGTTCGGCACGGGCATGGTCCAACAGGGCCAGGGTCTGGCGGATTTCACTGCCATGGCCAAGCATCGGAAACAGCAGGTTCACCTGCCCATGCGCGGCGGCGCGCAGGATGGCACGCAGCTGCGTGAGGAACATCGCCGGGTCGGCCAGGCTCCAGCGGATGGCGCGCAGGCCCAGGGCCGGGTTCAGGTGGTTGTCTTCGCGGGCGCTGCGGTCATTGGGTTTGTCGAGCGGTTTGTCGGCGCCCACGTCCACGGTGCGGATGGTGACGGGCAAACCCTGCATGCCATCCACCGCACGCCGGTAGGCCTCGTACTGCTCTTCCTCGCCAGGCAGTTTGCCCTTGCGGCCCATGAACAGAAATTCGCTGCGGAACAGGCCAATGCCCACCGCACCGGCATTGACCGCCGCCGCAGCGTCGTCGGGTGATTCGATGTTGGCCAGCAGTTCGATTTTCTGGTCGTCCAGCGTGACGGCGGGCGTGTGGCGCAGGCGCGTGAGCCGCTGGCGCTCCACCTCAAACTGGCGTTGCTTAAAACCGTACTCGGCCAGGATGATGGCCGACGGGTCCACGATGATGATGCCGGCGTCGCCGTCGATGATGACCCAGTCGTCCTGCCGCACCAACTGGCTAGCGCTGCGCGCCCCCACCACAGCCGGGATGTCCATGCTGCGCGCCACGATGGCGGTGTGCGAGGTCTTGCCGCCCACGTCGGTGACGAAACCGGCGAACACGCTTTTCTTGAACTGCAGCATGTCGGCCGGCGACAGGTCGTGCGCGATCAGGATCAGCGGCACGTCGATGGTGTCGTCGAGCAGCAGCTCCTGTTTGGATTTCGGCCTGGCTTCGCGCGGCGGCAAGGGCGGCGCCAGCGGCGACGGTGCGCCCTTCATCGCCCGCAACACCCGCTCGGCGATCTGCTCCAGATCGGCCTTGCGTTCGCGCAGGTACTCGTCTTCCATTTCGTCGAACTGGCGTGAGATCACCTCCAGCTGCGCTGTGAGTGCCCACTCTGCGTTGTAGAGCCGGCTGCCGATCCACTGCTTGACGCCGCCAATCAGGTCTTCGTCCTGCAACAGCATCAGGTGCACGTCCAGCAGCGCGACCAGTTCCTGCGGCGCGTCCTTGGGCTTCATGCCGCCCAGCGTTTGCTGCAGCCGGATGATTTCTTCCACCACCTGGTTGCGCGCCAGCCGCACCCGCTCGATCTCGGCGTCCACATCGGCCGCGTCGATGAAGTAGTGCGCCACATCCACCCGGCTGGACGCGACGATGACGGCACGGCCAATCGCAATGCCGCGCGCAACCGCCAGGCCGTGGATGGAAAAAGTCATGCCGACACCGCCGGGCCGCCCCAAGTGGCACAGCCCCCTCGGGAGGCAGTGCACCCCAAGTGGGCAAGCGTGGGGGCCATGTTCACTCGCCTTCCCCGAACTTGTCCTGGAACAGCGCCAACAAGGCGTCGAGCGCCTCCTGTTCGCGGTCACCGAGGGTCTCGATCTCCACCGTGCTGCCCAGCCCGGCGGCGAGCATCATGACGCCCATGATGCTTTTGGCGTTGACACGGCGTTCGCCTTTGGCGATCCAGACCTCGCAGGGGAAACTGCCCGCCAGCTTGGTCAGCTTGGCAGAAGCGCGTGCGTGCAGGCCGAGTTTATTGCTGATGGTCGTGGTCGCTTTGGTCATGTCGTCGTCGGGCCTGGTTTTGGGGGGCGGTGATCGCCACGGGCATCACGCCCTGAACGCCACCGGCGAGCGCCCGGCCCACCAAGGTGTCCAGCGGTTCATGGCGGTAGGTGATGGCGCGCAGCAGCATGGGCAGATTCACGCCGGCAATCAGTTTGTTGTTCAAACCGTCCACCAGCTTCTGCGCCACATTGCACGGTGTGGCGCCGAACATGTCAGTGAGCACCAGCATCTGCGGCGTGTCCAACTGCGCCATGGCAATGCGCGCGGTGGCCAGCGACTCTTCGGGCGACAGGTTGGGCTGGATGTCCACCGCCGCAAGGACTGACGCGCTGTCGGGGAACACATGCAGCACACTCTGGCGCAAGGCATGGGCCAGCGGGGCGTGCGCGATGATGAGGATGCCAATGGTCATGAACAGGTTTGATTATGGCAACTTGAGACCGGCAAAAAAGGTATTGGCCGCTTCTGGCTGAGGCTTGTCGGCAAACAGGGCCGCCTGGTAGACCTGATTTTCCCTCGCAAACAACGCCACCTGCGCGACGACGGGGGACCCATCAGCGCGCTGGCCGCTGAAGCTGGCACGCACTGCGTTAGGCCAGGGGGTGGCGCCCGGCAAGGCAAATGGCAGGTCGGTCGATTGGCTGGTGCGGGCGTTGGCCAGCATGGCCGACTTCCAGGGACCCAGCAGCGCGCCGGCCTCGGCCGGGCTGGCCAGTTGTGCCACCGCCACGGTGAACAGCACGCCACCGGCCTCGCAGCCCTGCATGCTGACCTCGACCACGCGATCGGCCACCGGCAGGGAGCGAACTCCTTTGTCGGGTTTGCAAGGCAACAGGGCCACCAGCGGGGCGTTGTCAAAGCGGGCTTCACGCCAGTTGAAGACCGGGTTGCAGGCACTCAGCAGCGCGGCGGTCAGCAGGGCCAGGCCCCATGTGTCATAACGCATCGGCCGATTATCGTGTTTGCCCGACAATGCCCCCATGAATTCTCTGGATGGCGTGCGTGTACTGGACCTGTCACGGGTGCTAGCCGGCCCGTGGTGCACACAAACCCTGGCCGACCTCGGCGCCGACGTGATCAAGGTCGAGCGGCCGCTGGTCAACGGCAGCGGTGGTGACGACACCCGCAGCTGGGGCCCGCCCTTCCTGAAAGACGACGCGGGCCACGACACCGCCGAAGCCGCCTACTACCTGGGCGCCAACCGCAACAAACGCTCCCTCACCTGCGACATTGCACAAGCTGCCGGCCAGCAGCTGATCCGCGACCTGGTGCAACACTGCGACGTGTTCATCGAGAACTTCAAGGTCGGCGACATGGCCCGCTATGGGCTGGACTACCCTGCCCTGCAGGCCCTGAACCCACGCCTGGTGTATTGCAGCATCACCGGCTTCGGCCAGACGGGCCCCTACCACCAGCGGGCGGGCTACGACTACGCGATCCAGGCCATGGGTGGCCTGATGAGTGTGACCGGCGAACGCGACGACCTCGGCGGGGGCCCGCAAAAGGTCGGCGTGGCGGTGGCCGACCTGTTCACCGGCATGTACGCCAGCGTGGCCATCCTCGCGGCACTCCGCCATGCCGAAAAAACCGGTACGGGCCAGCACATCGACATGGCCCTGCTGGACACGCAGGTGGCGATGCTCGCCAACCTGGGCGCGAATTACCTCGTCAAAGGCGACGGTGTGGCCCCCGGCCGCGCTGGCAACGCCCACGCCAACATCGTGCCTTACCAGGTGTTTGAAGTGCAGCCGCCACCAGACGCGGCGCCGGGCACGCGCGACCACCTGATCGTCGCCGTGGGCAACGACGGCCAATTTGTGCGCTTCTGCGCGGTGCTGGGCATCCCGGAACTCGCCACCAACCCGCTGTTTGCCAAGAACCAGGACCGGGTGCGCCACCGCAGCACGCTGGTGCCGATTCTGGAAACCTTGCTGCGCAGCCGCACCAAGGCCGAATGGCTGCCGCTGCTGGAACAGGCCACCGTGCCCGCCGGCCCGATCAACAGCCTGGCCGAGGTGTTTGCCGACCCGCAGGTGCTGGCACGCGGCATGGTGGACGAATGGGCGCACCCGCTGTGTGCCCGCCTGCCGCTGGTGGCCAGCCCGATCCACATGAGCGCCACCCCGGTGCGGCGCGACTTGCCGCCACCGCTGTTGGGCCAGCACACCGACGCGGTGCTGCGCGACCTGCTGCACACCACCGACGACCAACTCGCTGCGCTGCGTAACAGTGGCACCATTTGAACGCCGCGCCGACCCACGGGCCACCGTTACACTCATGCCGAAACAAGGGGCCTGCCAAAGCCCCACCCACACGAAGGACACCCCATGACATCGCCCGACGCCCCCTACCGCATTGACGACCGGGGCATCACCACCGTGGTCCCCAAGCTCTCGGCCAGCACTGTGGCGCAGATGGTGGGCAGCGAACTGCACGACGCCGTGGCACGCATGCAAACGGTGATGGACGCTTACATCGAACACCGCAGCCTGAACGACGCACAGGCCGAGCGCCTCTACCTCGCCATTGGTGATGCACGTGAGCTGGCCACACGCAGCGCGCTGCTGGCCCGGCTGGCGCGCCACGAAAGCCCGGGGGAAGCCACATTCCAGTCGATCGACGAGCTGCTGGTCAACACCCTGGACGCCCAGGCCGGTGAACTGGACGAGCGTGGCGTGGGCGTCTTCAGCATGGTCAAGCCCGCTTACGTGATGGCCGACCCGGCCCTGCTGACCGACCTGGTCAAGAGCGTGGTGGCCTGGTGTGCCGATGTGGGCGTGACCATCGCCTTCGGCACCGACGCACTGGGCGAAGACGGCCATGCGGTGCTCTACGCCAAGATCACCCCTGTGCCCGACGACGCTGAAACACCCAAACCGATGCGCGACGGCCTTGGCTGGCTGCTGATCAACCAGCTGTGCGAAGCGCTGCAGGCCCATGCCAGCCGTGCCGTGCTGGCCGGACTGGAGCGCAAACAGGCGGTGGACAACGGGCGCGTGGAGCTGGTGATCAACTTCCAGCCGTTGCCGGAAGGCGTGATGCGCCCCAAGGAAGACTGGGAAGTCTGACGGGCTAGCCCCCACGCTCCCCACGGCGTGTGGTTCGCTGCCCCCCGAGGGGGCTGGCCTTGCTTGGGGCGGCCCGGCGCTGCGGCCGTTTCCCCCACTACTTCATCGCACCAAAAACCTTTTTCAGGATCGCGCTGCCGCTGCCCAGCGGGTCCTGGCGGATTTTCTTTTCCTCGTCGCCAATCACCACGTACAGGCCGTCCAGCGTTTTGCCGGTGACGTACTGCTGGATGTTGGCGTCTTCCTGCTTGACCAGGCCCATGCTGGCCACGCGGCCTGCCAACTGGTTGTACTGCGCTGCCAAGCCCACTTTCTCCGTGGCGCGCGTCACCACCGGCAGAAAGGTCTGGCCCAGTGGCACCCGGGTTTTTTCGGCAAAAAACCGGGTCACCGAGGTCTCGCCGCCGGTCAGGATGTTGCGCGCGTCGTTCACATTCATGCTTTTGACGGCGCCCACCAGCAGGTCTTTGCCCATCGGCACCGCGGTTTCGGCCGCACGGTTCATCGACGTCACCAGCTCGTCAAGTCGCTGGCCCTGGCCCAGCGACTTGAGCACCTTGGCCGCCCGGTCCAGAAAACCTGGCAAGGGGATGCGAACCTTTGGGTTGTTCAGGAATCCATTGTTCTGGCCAAGCAAACCAACGGCGGCCACAGCGCCCTGCTCCAGCGCCGCCTTCAGGCCCTGCCCGGCTTCGGCGTTGGAAATGTCGCTCAGCGCCAGGGCATGGGCCTGCTGCCAGGCGGCGAGCAATGCCAGCGTGGTCAACCCTGCACCCAACGTGTTGGCCGACAGGCCATTAAACTCTCTGCGATCCATAGGAAGCCTTTCACCATGAAACCTGTCATGTACGTGGCCGCCGCAGCGCTGGTGCTGGCGGTGGGTGCCGGGGTGCTGATCAGCACCACCGACAGCCCCGCGCCAGAGTCTACCTTCGTCCTGCTGGACGGTTCGCGCAAAACCACCGCCGACCTGAAAGGCAAGGTCACGTTGGTCAACTTCTGGGCCACCAGCTGCGTCAGCTGCGTGGCCGAAATGCCCAAGCTGATGGCCACCCACGACAAGTACAAGGCGCAGGGCTTTGACACACTGGCCGTGGCCATGAGCTACGACCCGCCGAGCTACGTGGTGAACTTTGCCGAAACGCGGAAGCTGCCGTTTGCGGTGGCGATTGACAACACCGGCGCGGTGGCCAAGGCCTGGGGCGACGTGCGGCTGACACCGACCACCTACATCGTCGACAAGCAGGGCACCATCGTCAAGCGCTACGTCGGCGAGCCCGATTTTGCCGAGCTGCACCGGCTGATCGAAAAACTGCTGACGCAGGCCTGAGCGGCATTGGCGGCCTCTGCAGGGCGGTTTTGACTGCCTGGAAGGGCAATTCGGCAATTATTTATGCCAAATTGCCTTCAAGCCTTAGTAGAACCTTGCGGTATAGCTACTATTTTCATAGCAGACCGCCAGCGACAAACTCAACCTTTGGCCTGTGCCAACAGCGTCGCGGCGTCGCTCACTTCAAATTTCCCGGGGCCTTCAACGTTCAGCGCCACGACCTTGCCGTCTTTCACGAGCATGGAGTAACGGTTGCTGCGCAGGCCCATGCCGCGCGCGGTCAGGTCGAGTGTCAGGCCGGTGGCCTTGGCGAAGTCGGCGCTGCCGTCGCCCAGCATGCGCACCTTGCCAGCGGTGTTCTGCTCCCGCGCCCAGGCCCCCATCACGAACGCGTCGTTGACGCTCACGCACCAGATCTCGTCCACGCCGGCGGCCTTGAAATCGCCATAGTGCGCCACATAGCCGGGCACGTGCTTGGCCGAGCAGGTGGGCGTGAAGGCGCCTGGCAGCGCAAACAGCGCAATCGTCTTGCCGGCTGTGGCCGCTGCCACAGGCACGGCGTTCGGCCCGATGCTGCAACCTTCGCCCTCCACTTCTGAATATTCCATCAGTGTGGCCGCTGGCAAGGTGTCTCCGACTTTGATCATGTGATTCTCCTGAAAGGTCTGTGAACGCGGCGCCCAACAAGGACGCCACAAAGCAAAACGACCCACATTGTGGGCCGTTTTGAAGCAGTGTGCTGACCAGCAGCAGACCGGGGTTTAAACCGTCTCTGCTTTTTGCACCAGGCGGGAGACCACCCAGTTTTTGGTTTTCGAAATCGGGCGGCTTTCGGTGATCTCGATCACGTCGCCCAGTTTGTACTCGCCCTTTTCGTCGTGTGCGTGGTACTTGCTGGTTTTGGCAACGATCTTGCCGTACAGCTCATGCTTCACGCGGCGCTCAATCAGCACCGTCACGGTCTTGGACCGTTTGTCGCTCACCACTTTGCCAATCAGGCTGCGCTTGAGGGATGTTTTAGCTTCCGTCATGTCGGTTCCTTATTTGGCAGATTGCTTCTCGACCAAGATGGTCTTGGCGCGAGCAATGTCACGGCGCGTGTTGCGCAGCGTGGCAGTGTTGTTGAGTTGTTGCGTCGCTTTTTGCATGCGCAGACCGAAGTGGGCTTTTTGCAAGGCCTTGACTTCGTTCTTCAGCTCGGCAACGTCTTTGGTACGCAGTTCAGCAGTTTTCATGTCTTCTTCTCCTGATCACTGACCAATCATGCGTGCGACGAACGTCGTGCGCAGCGGCAGCTTGGCCGCAGCCAGGCGAAACGCTTCGCGCGCCAGTTCTTCGGGCACACCAACAATCTCATACAGCACTTTGCCGGGCTGGATTTCAGCCACGTAGTACTCCGGGTTGCCCTTGCCGTTACCCATGCGAACTTCGGCAGGTTTCTGCGAAATCGGCTTGTCCGGGAAGATGCGGATCCAGATGCGACCGCCACGCTTCACGTGACGGGAGATCGCACGGCGTGCGGCCTCGATCTGACGGGCCGTCAGACGGCCTCGGTCGGTGGACTTCAGACCGAAATCACCGAACGCCACCGTGTTGCCACGGGTTGCGATGCCGGTGTTGCGGCCCTTCTGCTCTTTGCGGTATTTGCGACGAGCGGGTTGCAGCATAGTTATTCTCCTTTACCGTCAGCAGCCGGTGCGGCTCCTGGCGCGGCAACTTTGCGGACGCGCTTAACGGTAGATTTCGGTGCATCGGCACCTGTTGCTTCAGCAGGCTTGTCACTGCCATCGGCCGGGGCGGCGTTGGCACCCGCTGGACGGCGGGGACCACGTGCAGGCGGACGGTCATTCGGGCGGTCGCCAGGACGGGCATCGCGACGTGGACCGCGTGGGCGGCGCTCTTCGTCATTGCGTGGCTCGATCGCGGCAGGCGCGTCGTTGCGGCCCAGCGTGTCGCCCTTGTAGACCCAGACCTTAACGCCGATCACACCGTAGGTGGTCTTGGCTTCGGAGGTGCCATAGTCGATGTCGGCGCGCAGGGTGTGGAGGGGCACGCGACCTTCGCGGTACCACTCGCAACGGGCGATTTCAATGCCGTTCAGACGGCCCGAGCTCATGATCTTGATGCCCAGGGCGCCCAGACGCATCGCGTTCTGCATCGCGCGCTTCATCGCGCGGCGGAACATGATGCGCTTTTCGAGCTGCTGCGTGATGCTGTCGGCGATCAGCTTGGCATCGATTTCGGGCTTGCGCACTTCTTCGATGTTCACTGCGACCGGGACACCCAGACGGGTGGCCAACTCGCGCTTGAGGTTCTCGATGTCTTCGCCTTTCTTGCCGATCACCACGCCCGGACGTGCCGAGAAAATGGTGATGCGGGCGTTCTTGGCAGGACGCTCGATCAGGATGCGCGACACAGCGGCGTTTTTCAGCTTGGCCTTCAGGTACTCACGCACCTTGATGTCTTCGGCCAGCATGCCCGCGAAGTCACGGTTGCTTGCGTACCAGCGGCTGGCCCAGTTGCGGCTGACCGAAAGGCGGAAGCCGGTGGGGTGGATTTTTTGTCCCATATCTTTCCGACCTGTCAGTTGCCAACCGTCACGTACACATGGCACGTGGGCTTGCGGATGCTGTTGCCACGGCCTTTGGCGCGGGCGGTGAAGCGGCGCAGCGATGCGCCCTGCTCGACGTAAATGGTCTTGACCTTGAGTTCGTCAATGTCGGCGCCGTCGTTGTGCTCGGCGTTGGCAATGGCGGACTCCAGAACCTTCTTGACGATTCCCGCAGCTTTTTTCTGCGTGAAGTTCAGGATGTTCAGCGCTTGATCGACTTTCTTGCCGCGGATCAGGTCGGCAACCAGACGGCCTTTGTCAACCGACAGGCGGACGCCTTTAAGGACTGCACGTGTTTCCATGGTGTTACCTTATTTCTTCTGGACTTTTTTGTCCGCAGGATGGCCCTTGAAAGTCCGCGTCAGCGCGAACTCACCAAGCTTGTGGCCAACCATCTGGTCGGTGATGTAGACCGGCACGTGTTGTTTGCCGTTGTGCACGGCAATCGTCAGGCCAATGAAATCGGGCAACACCATCGAGCGGCGCGACCAAGTCTTGATCGGCTTCTTGTCCTTGGTTGCCACAGCCTTTTCAGCCTTGGCAATCAGGTGTTGGTCAACGAATGGACCTTTTTTGAGTGAGCGAGTCATGGCTTACCCCTTACTTCTTGCGACGCGACACGATCATGACCTGCGTGCGCTTGTTGTTACGGGTACGGTAGCCCTTGGTCAGGTTACCCCATGGATCGACAGGGTGGCGACCTTCGCCAGTCTTGCCTTCGCCGCCACCGTGAGGGTGGTCAACCGGGTTCATCACCACACCGCGAACGGTCGGGCGGATACCCATCCAGCGCTTGACACCGGCCTTGCCCAAACGGCGCAGGCTGTGCTCTTCGTTGGCAACTTCGCCAATCGTGGCGCGGCATTCGATGTGGATCTTGCGAACCTCACCCGAACGCATGCGCACCTGGGCGTACATGCCTTCGCGGGCCAGCAGCGTGGCCGACGTACCAGCGGAGCGTGCAATCTGCGCACCCTTGCCAGGCTGCAACTCGATGCAGTGGATCGTCGAACCCACCGGGATGTTGCGGATCGGCAGCGTGTTGCCAGCGCGGATCGGCGCTTCGGCACCGCTCAACAGCGACGCACCCACTTCCAGACCACGCGGGGCAATGATGTAACGGCGCTCACCGTCGGCGTAGCACACCAGAGCGATGTGGGCCGTGCGGTTGGGGTCGTACTCAATGCGCTCGACCTTGGCCGGAATCGCATCCTTGTTGCGCACAAAGTCGACCACGCGGTAGTGGTGCTTGTGACCACCGCCCTTGTGGCGGGTGGTGATGTGGCCGTTGTTGTTGCGGCCAGCCTTCTGGAACTGCGGCTCCAGCAGAGGCGCATACGGGTCACCCTTGAACAGGTGGTCCCGCGTGACCTTGACCACGCCACGTTGGCCGGGCGATGTCGGTTTGAGTTTGATGACAGCCATGATTACGCCGCCTCCCCATTCAGGTTCAGCTCTTGACCGGGCTTGAGCATCACGTAGGCCTTGCGAACGTTGTCGCGGCGGCCAACGGACTTGCCGAAGCGCTTGGTCTTGCCCTTGGTATTCACCACAGAGACGCCCTTGACCTCAACTTTGAACATCAATTCCACAGCGGCCTTGATTTCGTATTTGGTCGCGTCTTGCAGCACCTTGAAAGTCACGGCGTTGGATTTCTCGGCCACCATGGTTGCCTTTTCAGACACGATGGGGGCAACCAACACCTTCATCAGACGACCTTCGTCGAATTTCTGGATGGCGGCGCTCATGCGAACATCTCCTTGAGCTTGTCGATCGCGGCTTTGGTCACGAGCACTTTCTTGAAGTGCACCAGTGACAGCGGATCGGCGTAACGCGGCTCCACCACCAACACGTTCACCAGGTTGCGGGACGCGAGGTACAGGTTTTCGTCGACTTCGTCGGCAATCACCAGCACCGAGTTCAGGTTCATCGCCTTGAGCTTGGCCGCGAGCGGCTTGGTCTTGGGCGAGTCCACCTTGAGCGAATCCACCACAGCCAGACGGCCTTCGCGGGCCAGCTGCGAGAAGATCGAAGCCATACCGGCACGGTACATCTTCTTGTTGATCTTCTGGGTGAAGTTCTCGTCAGGCATGTTCGGGAAAATCCGACCGCCGCCGCGCCACAGGGGCGAGGAGGTCATACCGGCACGGGCGCGGCCCGTTCCCTTTTGCTTGAATGGCTTCTTGGTCGAGTGCTTGACCTGTTCGCGGTCTTTCTGGGCACGGGTGCCCTGACGCGCGTTGGCCTGGTAAGCGACCACGATCTGGTGCACCAGATCTTCGTTGTATTCGCGACCGAACACGGTCTCAGGGGCGTCGTATTTGGACGCGGCCTGGCCTTGGTCATTCAGGAGTTCGAGCTGCATCAGTTCGCTCCTTTGGCTTTGACTTTGATGGCGGGACGCACGGTCACAAAACCACCCTTGGAGCCGGGCACTGCGCCCTTGATCAACAGCAGCTGACGGGCTTCGTCAATGCGGATCACGTCCAGGTTTTGTGTCGTCACGAGGTCCACACCGAGGTGGCCCGTCATGCGTTTGCCGGGGAACACACGGCCAGGATCCTGCGCCATACCGATCGAGCCGGGCACATTGTGCGAACGGCTGTTACCGTGCGACGCGCGCTGCGAGCTCATGTGGTGGCGTTTGATCGTGCCAGCGTAGCCCTTACCGATGGTCGTGCCCTGCACGTCCACCTTCTGGCCCACGGTAAACACAGCGGTCACAGGCACAGTGGCACCGGCAGCGTACTGGGTCGCTACGTCGGTGGTCACGCGGAATTCCTGGATCACTTCACCGGCTTCCACGCCTGCTTTTGCAAGGTGGCCGGCTTGCGGCTTGGTCACGCGCGATGCTTTGCGCGCGCCAAACGTCACCTGCAAGGCAACGTAGCCGTCATTCTCTTGGGTTTTCACCTGGGTCACGCGGTTGTTGGACACATCCAGCACCGTGACAGGAACAGCGTCCCCATCAGCAGTGAACAGACGCATCATGCCCACCTTGCGGCCCAGCAACCCTAGGGAGTTGCTCAGACTCATTTTTTTCTCCAAAACTTCCACCGCTGCCACTTCAATTGGCGACAACGTTTTGGCGTGAAAGACTGTTAATAAAACTTGCCCGCTTTGCAGTGCAAATGCGGGCAAGCCTCAAAGTATAACGCGAACTGCCACTTCTGGCAAATTCGCATTACACCGTTCTGCTTCTGCGCGCCACCGTCAAACGGTGTGGCCGCGCAAAACGATCACTGCAGCTTGATCTCGACGTCCACGCCAGCAGGCAGGTCGAGCTTCATCAGCGCGTCAACTGTCTTGTCGGTCGGGTCGACGATGTCCATCAGGCGCTGGTGCGTGCGGATTTCAAACTGGTCACGGCTGGTCTTGTTGACGTGCGGCGAACGCAGAATGTCGAAACGCTTCATGCGCGTTGGCAAAGGCACGGGGCCCTTGACAATCGCGCCGGTGCGCTTGGCGGTGTCAACGATCTCGGCAGCGGACTGGTCGATCAGTTTGTAGTCAAACGCCTTCAGGCGGATGCGGATTTTTTGCTTGGCAGACATGGTAATTCCTTCGGTTATTTAAAGAAATTACGCGATGATTTTTGCGACGACGCCTGCGCCGACGGTTTTGCCGCCTTCGCGGATGGCGAAGCGCAGGCCTTCTTCCATGGCGATCGGGTTGATCAGCTTGACGGTGATGCTGACGTTGTCGCCGGGCATGACCATTTCCTTG
>JAFEHU010000053.1 GCA_017848435.1 Burkholderiaceae bacterium
AGGTGCCAGCGGCGCCGGCCTTTACCCCCTGTCCCCGATCAACTCAGGTGGGGGAGTTTGAGGTGGCCATAACTGGGGGAATTTGGGTGGCCGCCGGGGCACCCTGGCCTTCTACGAGGCCAACATCCATGCGGTCCTGCGTGCTGACAGCAGCTCAACGCGTTCTGATTGGGTCCCGCCTCTTTTGGAAGAGGAGATTCACGCTCTTCGCGTGGCGAGGCGTGCGTTGGCTGCCGAAACGACGTGGACATTGGGTACAGACCAGAAGGTACGTGTGCTAACCAACCTGGCGAATACCCTGAATTGCTGCGGGCGCGTCGTGGAAGCTGTCGAACTCTGGGATGAGGCGCTGTCCGAGCATCCAAACTTTGGCATGGCGATGGGCAACAAGGGGCTGGCCCTGTACTGGTATGCGCGTTACGCGGGCACTGGGCAGGAACAGGCGCTGCTCATGCGCACCAGCTACAGCACGCTCGTCGCGGCACTGCGGGCTGGTGTTGAGCCGCATGCTCGGGCGCAAATGGAGGACTTGGTAGCTCACCTTCGAAGCCGTGCGGGTTGGGACGAGGTGGAGGTTCCTCTTCACCCTTTTCAACGTGGGCGTTCCAAGCAAGAACGGCGGTATCGGCGTTGGTGTGTGCAGCATCGTGCGGTCCTCAGCTCGATCAATGACGTCGAACTAGGGGCCGAAGCGCTGCAGGATACGTTGACGCTGCCCTCCATCACAGTCCCGGTGGACGAGGCTACAGCGCTGATGCCGCGCCCTTACGCCATCTTCAATCAGCTGAAGCAAGAATACGCTTCGGCGAGGTATCTTGTCTTTGACGCCCTGTGCGAGAAGGGCGACAAGTTGCACTTCGCGGACAAGGGCGTTGTCCTCTTCGATGCGCTGGACTACCGCTTCTACCGAAGCTGGATCGAGAAGCTGAAGATGGCGTTCCTCGCTTTGCATGCCATCTTTGACAAGATCGCTTACCTAGTCAACGAGTATTGGAGGGTCGGGCTGGAGCCGAAGCGAGTTTCGTTCGCGTCAGTGTGGCGTTCCGCGGACCGTGCCAGCTCAGGGCTGTCGGCGAAGTTTGCGGCATCCAGCAACTGGCCCTTGCGAGGTTTGTATTGGCTAAGCCGCGATTTTCACTTGAAGCCCGTTGGCGAAGGGTCCGTCGATCCGGAGGCGAAGGTCTTGAACGAGATCCGCAATCACATCGCACACAAATACCTGAGAGTTCATGACCATTTTCTGTACGACGCGGAGGGGGACCGGGCACGGAACGGGGATGAGCTTGGGTATGCCGTCTCTGACCAGGAACTTGAGCATCACGTTATGAAGCTGCTGAAGCTTGCGCGAAGCGGACTGATAGGACTGAGTTGTGCTGTGGTGCACGAAGAGGCGGAGGTGAAGATGAGGCTTGGAGATGAGGGCATTTTCCCCATGGTGCTTCCGGTCCTTGAAGACCAGTTCCGTCTGTAGGCTGTTGCTCAAGGAGGGTGAGATTGGCAAAAAACTACGTACCGTTGCGCGTCATTGAAAGCGGCTTCCTGCCCAAGGAGTTCGACATAGCGCACGACCTCTGCTTCGTGATCCACGATGCCATGGGTGCGATCCTGACCGACGGTGAAACGGGAGGTTTTTTCAAGCATCGCATTGCCTGGTCGGACCTGGAGTTGGGTGCTGCGTTCGATGCTGCAGAGAACCCAGTCGAGTGGCTCCGGGCCAACGACATGTCGCAGGACGCCGCGAAGATCTTGAAGTGTGTCACGTTCCCGGCGGTCCTTTCCGACATGCTGCACTGCCTCTACGAAGCGCTGGAGTGTTCGCGCAAGGGCAAGCTGAACGTGACGTACATGCTATTGCGCAAGCCGCTGCAGGAAAGCCTGTACGTGTTCGAGGAGATCGTCATCAGCCTTGAAGACTTCGCGCACAAGCTGAGCACGCAGCCGCTGAGTCTGCGCGCAGAGCGCGCGGGCGGCGTGGACGCCCACGCGCGCCGTATCGGCAGGGTGCTTGGAATTCTCGGTGCCGAGGTGAGGTTTTCTCCGAAGCGCCTTGCGGAATTGCGGTACGACAAGGCACTCGGCTTTGACGGCGCGTGCAACCGCGCGATCCACTTGTTCACCGAGCATCATGCTATCCGCACCGAGCTGATGAACATCAACTTCGTCTTCAGCGGACCTGCGGAAAAGCAGGCTCAGTGGGAGTACCTGTACCTGCATCTTCCCTACGTGCTCGACTACATGCGTCTCGTGGTCGACCGCATCGCCCACGGTATGTCGCTGCTCGATCCGCGCTATCAGGAAGATCTCACCCGGAAGATCACGGCTCTCTTTGGCCTGTGGACCGCCTGGGCCGATCCCGTGTCATTCGACGAAGCCCTTGCGGTTCACGCCCATGACCATCAGAGATGGCTAGAAGCGCACTGCGAGGAGCGCGGATACGACGACATTGACGCCGCCGACCTGCACACGATGGCACATGGCGGCTTCCCGGGCGAGGCGCCCATGGTCCGACGTATTCGGTCCCGCCGCCAGGACAAGCCTTGGAAGCGGCGACGTCCATGACTGGCGTGCCGAAATCCACCAGGGCGAGGAAGTCCGATGACCGCCTTGTTTTCCAGTTTGCCGGTGTCGGTCCGGAGGAGATGACCGTCTCGGTGATACTGCCTGGTGACTTCCCGCACGAAGACCTTCTGATCCTCGGGCCTGTCCTAGAGGATGCCGGGGTGTTGACGCCCGGCTATGTCCCGCCGCCCATCGGCTTATGCCACCCCGAGGGTTTTCTCTACGAGCAGAGCGTGGAGCACCGCGAGACCGTTCTGCTGCCCGATCGCAACATCGTCTCACGCTGGGCCCGTGTCGCCAAGGGCGCGCCTGCAGACGATGCCTCGCGCCTCGCCGCAGGCGTCCTGGCCTTTGCGCAGTGCCTCGAAATCAAGGTCGAACCTTCAGTCGCATTCCACGAACTCGCCTCCGGGCAAAGCAACGATTCCGCCAACGATGAGATCGCCTGGTTCCGGGCCGCCGACAACGGTATCCCTCGCCAGTGGCTGGACTACGCGCTGGGGCGCATCGCTACGCTGCCATCTGTGCTGCGCCCGCACGCACTGACGAATCATGACTTGGCCTATCCGCTACGCCGCTGGCGCCGCAACTACGCCGTGGCGCTGAAGATCGGCCAGTTAGAGCTCGATGGCCTGTCGCCTCTGCAGCGCATGCTCGGCCTCCTCGACTGGATGGAGCGCGAGTTCATCGTCGCAGGACCGGCTGCCCTGATGGCGTGTCTGTACTTCGCCCCGCACTCGCCCCCGCGCAAAGGGCTGCTCAAGCAGTTGAAATCTGCAGACCGAGAAGGCGCGCTGGTCGGCGCTCGCAACGTTGCATGGGACATCACCTACCTCAGCGACTTCGTTCGGCGTGTGAACGAGGCGGAGGGCAAATCGGTCCGCTACCTCTTCGCCACTATGGACAAGTCGCTACAGCTGCTCGCCGCAGGCCTGTTTAAATATGGCGGCGACGGATTTAGACCCGACATTCTTCAGCGTGACATGGCGCGATGGTGGCCTGCGGCCGACGCAAAGGCCATCTCAGCGCGAATGGACGCGTTGTTCGTCATCGCCGCGGCGTCAGCCGATTCGCCGCGTGAGAGGCGGGATGGGGACTTCGTCACCGACGCCATTTCGCGCGGTGAGCACGCCCTGAGGTCTTTTAGACCTTAGCCAGTCATTCCTGAGTGCAGGTCGCCGGCCCCCGAATGCTGTAATTTCGTACAGTATTTGGAGACCGGCGAAGGGGCGAGCTGCTGTTTAATAACATAGATTTGCACGATAACAGCATAAGTGTTATCGTGCGGAAATCATGTTAGATCAGAAATCGGTTGTGGCGGCGCTGGTGAACGCCGTCAGGCGCTACATCCACGAGGTTCTCGGCATTGCCGTACCCGAAGCGAAGCCTTGGGCGCATGAAAAGAACCTGCCGTACTTCCTCAAGGACGCATTCCTGTTCAGCGAGATCGAACTGTTGGGGCAACCGATTGTCTTGGCAGTGGGCCGCCCCGAAACCAAGCGCACCCTTAGCGACGTGCGGACTTGGCTGAATCGGGTCCGAGAATTGGCTGGCGGACCGGTGATCTACGTTACCGAAGCCTTGGCCTCCTACGAACGTCGGCGCCTGATCGAGCTCAAAGTGCCATTCATTGTCCCGGGCAACCAGCTCTACGTCCCCGACCTGGGGCTTGATTTGCGCGAATATTTTCGCCAGCGTGCCGCGGCCGTTGAAGCCCTAAGTCCCTCGGCCCAGGCCATGCTGATCACCGCGCTGCTTCGCCATGTCTGGGAAGAGGAGTGGCGACCTGCCAAGACCGCCGCCGAGCTGGGTTACACGCCCATGACGCTGTCGCGTGTGATCAAGGAATTGACTGGGGCGGGAATCGCGAGCCTGCACGTCGAGGGCCGCTCCCGGTGGCTGCGCATGGCTGGCCCACCGCAGGCGATCTGGGAGCGCGCGAAGCCCGCCCTACGAACGCCGATTCGCAACACATTTTGGGTTGCTGACTACACCGCCTTGGCGAACTACCCGCGCCGCTTAGCCGGCATGAGCGCCCTCGCGCGTCACTCCATGCTGGCCGAGCCCCGGTGGCCGGTCTATGCGATCAGCACTGCCGATTGGAAGGCTGCCACGGAAGCAGGCGTCCGGGAATTGCCCGAGCCTGTGGCTGGAGCGCAGGAATGGCAGGTTTGGAGTTACACGCCGGCGCTCGTCCCGGGCGAGCCCACAGTGGATCCGCTCTCCCTGACTCTCAGTCTCCAAGACAACGCCGATGATCGGGTTCAGATCGCGCTGGACGAACTGCAGGGGAAAATTCCATGGTGAGGGGGCTCGACATCTTCCGCGAGTGGTTCGCCGCTTATGCTGACCAGTACGTCCTGATCGGCGGGACGGCCGCCACCCTGACCATGGAGGACGCCGGGCTCGAATTCCGCGCCACCAAGGACCTGGACATCGTCCTGCATGTGGAGGCGCTGACGCCGGCTTTCGGCGAGGCTTTCTGGAAATTCGTCGACGCCGGCAAGTACGAGATCCGCCAGGCCAGCGAGACCGGCAAGCCCAACTTCTACCGCTTCAACAAGCCGGGCGACGAACGCTTCCCGGCGATGGTCGAACTCTTCGCCCGCGCGCCCGATGGATTGAAGCCGGCCGAAGGCAGCCATCTGACCCCGATCCCGCTCGACGAAGCCGTCGCAAGCCTTTCCGCGATTCTGCTGGACGAGGCCTACTACGCCTTCATCATGGCGGGACGCCGGGAAACCGACGGCCTGCCATGGGTCGGCGAGGACCGCTTGATTCCGCTCAAGGCCGTCGCTTGGCTGGAGCTCAGCGCCCGCAGGGAGAAAGGCGAGAAGGTGGACGCCAAGGACGTGCGCAAGCACCTCAACGACGTGCTGCGCTTGTCGCAGCTGCTGGCGTCCACCACCCGCATCGCACTCGACCAGAAGATCGCCGAGGACCTGGCGCGGTTTCTCACAGCGATCGCCGCCGACACGAGCATCGACCCGAAGACGCTGCAGCTCGGCGCAGTCACCGTTGCCGAACTGGTTGGCCGGATCGGCCAAGCCTACGGCATCGACCTACAGGCCAAGCCGGAAAAGTGAGAAGGGAGATTTCGCGCATGGGCCTTTACAAGAACTGGTGCATCGGCACCGAGGAAAAGAACAAGAGGAAGTCGCTCCGCACCTATATCGAGAAGAAGGGCGGGCGCGCGAAGGTTCTCTCGACGCTCGCGCAAACCGTCAAGGCTCACTACGACCACACCGACCACATCGCGGACGATGTCGCCCGCCTGGGCTACAAGGCAGCCGCCGAGATCCTGCGCGCGTTGTTGCCGCAGTCACCTCGGGCGCGCTCGGGCGATCTCGGCGAAATCCTTGCGTCTGAGCTGGTCGAGGAGGAGACGAACTTCAGCGTTCCCGTACGGCGGATGCGATTCAAGGATGGACGCGAAGTTGCCATGCGGGGTGATGACTTCATTGGCGTGGGCCGCGATAGCGAGGACAAGCTCTGGCTGCTCAAGGGTGAGTCAAAAAGCCGCGAGATTCTCGGCAAGACGACGGTTGCCGAGGCGCGCGAAGCCTTGACACGGCACGATGGTCGCTGCACGCCGAACTCCCTGCTGTTCATCGCCAACCGGCTGCTCGATAGCGCTGACGCGGATGAACAGGAACTGGGCCGCATCATCCGCGATGAAGTAGGCCTGAGCGCGCTTCGGCCCGGTCGCATCGACCACATGCTGTTCACGCTCTCCGGGAACGAAGCTGGCGCGCAGCTTGAGGAAGATTTGGAGAACGCGGCCACTGATCGCAACCAGCACGTCGCTAACCTGCGAATCGAGGACCACCAGAACTTCATCGCCGCGGTCTACGAGGAGGCTATGAATCTTGGAGACAAGTGACGAGCTGAGAGCCTTCCTAGAGAATGCAACGCAGCAGGGTGTCTGGGGGCGGCTGCAGGACCGCGGCGCGGCCTGGTCCATCATGCGGCGGGCGGGTGTTCTGCCCGACGACGCACCGCCGCTGGGCGACACCATCGAAGTCGACTTGGCCGAACACGGGTTCTCGCTGCTGCGCGCGGCGCTGGCGTTGCGCGAGCGCGACGGCAATTCGCCGCTGTGCCTGCTCGCGTTCGAGCGCGCAGGAAACGCCTTCGAATCGCTGGTGCGCAACGGCGATCCGAATGACGAGGCGCGCGGCTTCCTTCGCACGATCGCGGGCGCCGCGTATCACCTCGCGGGCTTTTCTGCTATTGCCTACTCCTTGTTCGGTGAACAGCAGGTGTCCGGCCTCAATGCCAATGCCGCCGAGGCCGCGCTGATCCTGCTGATCCTGCGCGACCTACAGCGGCTCAAGGCCTATGTGCGAGAACAACTGCTCGATGAAGAGCACAGCGATGCCCGGGTGGCCGCCCTGCTGGAGCGCGGCGAGATCGAGCCCGACGAGGCGATCGCGATCATCCTCAACACCACCGTCTGCCGCGCCCTGGCCTTCTTCGACTTCGCTTTACAAACAGGCGAGGAATCGCTGCTGGAGACGACCCGGGAACTCCTGGCCGACGCGACGGAACTTGCGGACACAGCTGCTGCGGTGCCGCTGTGGTGGATCGTCAGACTGTGCGGCAGCATGGTCGACGACCTGTGGGACCACTCGCTGCACGAAACGCTTCCGCTGAACCCACCCCAGGGCGGCGAGGAACGCTATCCGGAACTGCGCCGGCTGTTCATCGCGTCGTTGTACGCGCGCAGGAGTGCGGAACTGGAGCTGTGGCCCTCGCAGCGCGAGGCCGCCAAGCGCTCGACCGACGTGTCTGACGATCTGGTAGTGGCCTTGCCCACCAGCGCGGGGAAAACGCGCATCGCCGAAATCGCTGCGCTGATGTGCCTGGCCGGAGACAAGCGCGTGCTGATCGTGACGCCGTTGCGCGCTCTGTCGGCGCAGACCGAGCGGTCTTTCCGTCAGACCTTCGGTCCGCTGGGGTTCTCGGTGTCCTCGCTCTACGGCGCCAGCGGGTTGTCGGCGAGTGACGAGGATGCCCTGAAGTCGATGGACATCATCATCGCTACGCCCGAGAAACTCGACTTCGCTTTGCGCAATGACGCGTCGCTGATTAACGACATCGGACTGGTCGTACTCGACGAGGGCCACCTCATCGGCCCCACGGAGCGGGAGATTCGCTACGAGATCCTCGTGCAGAAGCTGCTTCGCCGCGCCGATGCCGCCACGCGGCGCATTGTCTGTCTGTCGGCCATCCTGCCTGATGGCCAGCAGCTGGAGGACCTGACGGCCTGGATCAGGAACGACGTCCTGGGCGAGCCGGTCCGGTCGTCCTGGCGGCCGACGCGCCAGCGCTTCGGCAGTCTGGTCTGGAAAGGGGAGTCGGCCACACTCAACTACGACCTCGAGGACCAGGGGCCATTCCTGGCCCGCTTCGTGGAGCGCATTCCCGCGCGCAAACCCGACAAGAGCGACTATCCCCGGGAGACCAAGGACCTCACGCTGTTCGCCGCCTGGAAGTTCGCCGAGCAGGGCAAACGGACCCTGATTTTCTCGACGCAGGCCAATTGGGTGGAGGGTTACGGGAAGACCGCCGTGCGTCTGCACAAGGTGGGCTACCTGCCGACCCTGCTCGACGACGAGGCTGAGATCCAACGGGCGTTGAAGGTGGGCGAAGAATGGCTTGGCGCCGCGCACCCCGCAGTGGCCTGCCTCAAGCTCGGCGTGGCCGTTCATCATGGGCGCCTGCCGAGCCCCTTCCTGCGCGAGCTGGAAGCGCTGCTCGCGCGTGGCGTGCTCAAGGTCATCGTCGCGTCGCCCACGCTATCGCAGGGCCTCAACCTGAACGCCGCGGTTCTGCTCGTCCCCTACCTGGTGCGGGCCGGCAAGCTCATCTCGGGGGAAGAATTCGCCAACGTGGCCGGCCGCGCCGGCAGAGCGTTCGTCGACGTGGAAGGGCTGGTCGTCCACGTCATCCCTGACAAGCCCGCCTTTCGCCTGCAGCAGTGGCGTGGCCTGGTCCAGTCGGCCAAGGCACGCACGCTGCAAAGCGGCCTGTACCAGATCATCGCCGAGATCATCGAGCGGCTGTCGCGCGAAGGCGTGCTGGATCGCGCTGACGCGATCGAATACCTGTCGAACTCGCGGGAGGCATGGCGGTCCAAGGCGGAGCAGGCAGTATTGCTGGGGACCGGCACGCCGACCTCAGGCGCTGACGATGCGGAAGAGGAAGCGATCGACGAGGAGCCCATGTCGCACCTGGTCGAGAAGCTGGACGCGACGGTGTTGGGGCTGGTCGAGGCGTTGGATTCGGATAGTGACGATCTGCCGCGCCTGCTGGACGAGGCCTTGCAGGGATCGCTGTGGGCGCGCCAGATCGACCGTGAGGACGCCACCGTGCGGGAGGCCCACAAGGAGCTCCTGGAGGCGCGCGCCCGATTGATCTGGGCCAACACCACAGTCGGCGCGCGCAAGGGCCACTACGCCATGGGCGTGGGATTGGAAACGGGACTGGCCATCGACGGCATGGCCGATGTCCTCGATAAATTGCTGGACCAGGCCGACGAGGCTTCGTTGGGGGACGACGGAGCGGCACTGGCGGAGGCGCTGGCGCAACTGGCGGCTCGGCTGCTGATCATCCGTCCTTTCGTTCCCGACAAGAAGAATGCGCTGCCCGCCGATTGGGAGGTGCTCCTCAAGCACTGGGTGTCCGGCACGGAGGTTGAAGTCATAGGCCCCGAGAACATGCGCGTCATTGAGGACGCGTTCGCGTACCGGCTGATGTGGGCGTTGGAAGCGCTGCGTACTCGCCGTGTCACGATGGGCTGGTCGGGAGACATCGTCTCCGGAGGCGCGGCCTCCTCGCTGGAAACCGGCGTGCCCCAGTTCATGATGTCCATGCTGATCCGGGCCGGGCTGCCATCGCGGCGCGCAGCGATGGCGGCGATCCGCGCCACAACCCCTGGGTTCTTCAGCGTGTCCGACATGCGCGCCTGGCTGGCGAGCGAGAAGATCGCGGCCCTGACCGAGGCCGGCGATTTCCCGTCACCCGAATCCGCCATGCTGTGGCAGCGTTTCCGCGAGGACATGCTGGGCGCCGCCCAGGAGAAGTGGCGCGCGCGCAGCCGGGATCGGGCCTTGGCAATCCGCACGACCGCAAAGCCACCGCCGGCCGGCGTCTACCGCGTCGAGTTCGACGATCCGGGCGACGAGGCCTGGCTTACCACCCCGGACTACCGTCGGGTGGCCAAGTTCAAGACCACCGTGACGGGGCCTCGGCGCGGCCTGTTTGCCGCGCGCGTCGCGCCGGA
This sequence comes from Burkholderiaceae bacterium, assembly GCA_017848435.1. Taxonomy (GTDB): domain Bacteria; phylum Pseudomonadota; class Gammaproteobacteria; order Burkholderiales; family Burkholderiaceae_C; genus PCRC01. The sequence goes on from JAFEHU010000053.1 coordinate 9,848, forward strand.
TGAGCGTATGGCTACCGTTGAGCGCTTTGGGCCCGGCACGGTGACTTGGCCCCCATGATTCCAAGCGTCCCGTGGGGACGACCAGGATGCGCACCTCGCTCTCACGCTGCCAGCTGACACGGACGACGTCCCCGCTCGACTTGCATAATCGGTAAGCAATGCTCACTCTGGCTGATGATGACCTGATCGACCTCAACCGACGACCGATTGTCTCGCCGGTGGAGGGCGACGACCCGGTTGACGCGGCAGCTATGTTCGACCTTTTGGCGGAAGGTGACTTCGGTGAAGTCAGGTGGGAGAAGCTGCTTGACGAGCGCCGGGTCATTCTGCTGGTCGGCCCCGCCCACACGGGCAAGACCTCGGAACTCAAACTTTTGCGGAAGCGGCTGAGAGAAGCAAACCGGGCATGCTTCTTTCTGGACATGGCTGTTGTCGTGCGCCAGTCGGTCGAAGACGCCCTGGGCCTCGAAGCAGACGCCTTTGAGGCATGGATGGCGGAAGACGCAGAGGCGGTCATCCTGCTGGACGCCTTGGACGAGGCCGAGCTCTGCGACGAGAAGGCGCTGACAGTTTGCCTGCTGAGGGTCTCCAGGAAGCTGTCTGCCCGCGGCGTCGATCGGTGCCGATTCGTGATCTCCAGCCGGCCGGGTGCCTGGTCGACCCATGAGGTTCTGAAGGAAATCCGCGTGCAACTTGCCGCGCCCGCGCGCAGCATCCGGCCGACCGACGATGGGTCGTTCGTTCTGGACGACGAAGCCGCGGAGAAGATCGCGCCGGACGCGCTCTGCGTCGCATCGTTGCCTTACCTCAAGCCGCCTCAACTCGACCGGTTGCTGCGGCAAGTCCATGGTGCAAGCGATCCGGTGTCCTTGCGTCAACGCGCGTGGCAACTTGGCCTGAGGTTCGCCTTGAAATCGCCCGGGTCGCTCGATTGGTTGACGCGCGCGGTCTCCGCGATCGGCGACGGACCGGCGGGACGCCGGGAAGGCTTGGAAGCAGCTGTCCGCGAGCAGGCGCATGCTGCCTTTCGCGGACGGGCGCACACCGTTCGCGTGTCGGTCGACGAGTTCGTGTGCGACCTCGAGCGGCTTTGCGCGGCCGCGCACTTCGGGCACACCTACATGTTCGCGCTGCACGAGGCCAAAGACCCGGACGGCGCCATGTCATTGCGCGAACTGCTCGCTCACCGCGAGGTCGTCTACGAAGGGTTCGTCCATTCCTCGCCTTTTTTCATCGACGCCGGCCTGCAGCGGATCAAGTGGTCCCCGGACGAATTGCTGCCATTCCTCGCGGCACGTTGGCTTGCCAAGCGCATCGCGCGATCAGAGCTGTCCTCCGATGAGGTGTTCGAGCAGTTGTTCCTGCAATCGACGTTCACCGGCGAGATCGTGCCGTCGCAACTTGAAGTCACGGCCGGGTGGCTGGCATCCATGGACGCGAACTTTGCCCGCCGGCTGATCTCGGTAGCGCCCCATGCCGCCTTTCTGTACGGGGATCTCGGCAAGCTGCCCCTTGAAATCGCATGCGGCGCGTTCGCGGCCACGAAGAAGGCGCTGCTGGACGGTCAGGCGCTGTTCTTTCGCACCGTGCGGACGACGCCCGACGATTTCCACCAGGCAATGCGGCCGGAACTCACCAAGGCAGTGGTCGCCGCGTTCGACGAAGCGGAGGGGAACCTCGATGCACTCGACCTGCTGATCCGCCTGGTGACCAGCCGGGGTGTGCCCGAGGCGGTGCCGGCGCTACGCAAGCTTCTGGCCAAGCCGGACGTATCGGAACACAACCTCCCCCGACTCGTGGATGCCTTGGGCGAATGCGGACAAGGAGAGGATATCGAGTGGGCGGTCGACGACTTGTTCAGGACCGGCCGGATGTCCAAGCGGGTGGTAACCCGCGCCTTCGAGTCCTTGCTACAGCGCTCGACCAGCGTCAATCACTTGCGCCGAGTGATCGACACGGGCGGGCTCGACGAGATCGCGGCTTCACTCTTTGCCGACGACCGCATTCTGGACGAGCCGGACAAGCGCGCGGCGTTCGCGGTGTTCGAGCGCTTGTTGGCCGCGAGTGTCACGTGCGAAGTGTCGGTTGATGGTGAGTCTGCTGATGACGAGGACGACATCGATGACGATGCGGGGAACAGGCGCATGCCGTTCAGAGTCCTGGCGTCCGGCCTGCGTGCCTTACTTGCGCGGCACGACCTGGATGAAGCGGATTTCGGCCAACTGGTCGAGTGGCTGGAGCACCTGCGAAGACTGCGCTCGGGCCGGGATCACGATCTGTTCGAGGACATCGTCCCGCTCGTGGCGGAGCACGCTGCCCTGCGCGAGCTCGCCCTCCGGCGGCTTTTGGCCGTCGTCCGCACTTCCGATCTGCCCCTATTGGCGTACTACAAGGACGCCGTCTATGCGGTTCCAACTGAGGACGACATCCCGCTGATTCGCGGCGTACTACGGGATGTTGAACCCGAGGACCGCCGCCACGCGTTGGAACGGCTGATCGAGCGCATCGAACCGAGGCCTGCCGCAGCGCCATCGCCACCGGTCCGGCGCCGGAAGGAACTGCAGGCGTCTGCTGAAGCCATCGCCAAAGTCAAGGGGAGCGTGGAGACGCTGCGAACGTGCGCGAACATCAACTCGTTGCTGGAACTGATGCAGGGCGTTTTTCCGGACGATGAACAGAAGCTCAGGCGGCGCTGGCGCGAGCTTGAGGAAACCTTCGGCCCGGAAGTGCGCGAAGCGGTACAGCAAGGCCTGCGGCAATTGTGGCGAACGTACCCTCCGCTGGAGCAGGCGGATCGTCCGAACGACGTGTTCGCGCGCACCGTGGCTGGTCTTCTCGGTTTGAACGAAGAACTGTCCGACCGTGTGGTGGTGGAGCAGCTGTCCGACGCCGAGGCGGCTCGCGCGCTCGAATACAGCTTGTTCAACGCCAACTCCTTTTCCAAGTGGGTCAACGATCTCATCGAGAACCGGTTCGCGCTGTGCGATGCGTTCTACGGCGCGACCATCGCCGCCTGGGATGCCTCGCCGGCCGCCTTGCGGCATGCGCGCGACACCATCGCCTGGATGCCGCCACGCCTCGCCAAGGACGGGCTGCAGGCCCGCGCTGCGGCGTGGGCCTTCCTGCGCTCCGGCGACTGGGAGGGCCAACCTGGCTTGGAACGCCTGCTGGACATACTGTGCCGGAACGCCGGGGATCCCGCGTTGGCCACTGAGCTGCCTGGTTGCACGCAGCTGGCTTGGCATGCCCGGCTGGAGGGCTGGGTGCCCCTTGTGACCGCGTGGACGCGTGTCCAGCCGGCGACAGCGATCCCGTTCCTGGCCGCCGAAGCCAAGGATTCGGAGCGCCATGAAGACTTGATCACGCTGGCCAACCATTGGTCGCTGCATGACGAGTTCCCGCTCGAGGGGCACTCGGACGTCGTCGGGCTGGCGCAGTACCTGGAGCAGCTTTATGTGTTGATTTCGACGGCCGCGCCGCCGGAAGGTGATGTCTATCGGGTGGGGGTGTATTCCCCGTCTCCGCGTGACAACGCGGCGCAGTTGCGCTCGGCCCTGCTCAGCATGATCGAAAAAGTGGGCGGGTATGCGGCTTACGCTGCGTTCACCCGGCTTGCCCATCGGTTCCGGGCGGACCGGGAGGACGTGAAGGTGTTTGTGACCTTCGCCACCAAAGTTGCGGAAGCGGCGGCTTTGCCGGCGAAGTGGTCGACCAGCGAGTTTGTCACCTTTGCAAACGATGTGGCGCAGCTTCCCGTGTCGTCCGAACAGGCCCTCTGGAAACGGGTGACGCGCGACATCGGCGCTATTGCCCGCAATGTCCAGCACGGACGGCATCATGTCGGACACATGCTCGGCCGCGGCCGGGAACGCGACATGCAGCTCTGGATGGCCCGGGAGCTCGAACTGCATGCGCGGGGCTCTTACGGCGTGACGCGCGAAAACGAGCTCGCCAACCGCACGATGCCGGATCTCGTCGCCGACGCGGCCGGCAAACAAATCACTCTGGAACTGAAGGTTGCGGACGAACGCAAGGTCAGCGAGCTCCTGGATGATCTGGAGCATCAGCTGCTCAATGATTACATGGGTGACGTCCGTTCCAACTTCGGGCTCTTCGTCGTGATGGTGAGGAACCCCAATAAGCAGTTCCTGCACAAGGGGCGGCGTCTTGGTGTGCAGCAGCTGCGCGAGGTGCTTCGGACGCGCTCCGACGCACTCAGTAAGCGCTCGATGGGCCGCAACACGGTGGCCGTGGTTGTTTTCGCCCTGACAAAGGACACGCGCGCCAAGTCGAGGCGCCGAAAGCTGGCGAAATAGCTTGCTGGTCGGCAAAGACCGCGTTGTCGGACCTTGGAACGCCAAATGGCAAGATGCCAACATGGACACATGCTGAATCGGCGGTTTGAGGTCGTCGAAGTTTCAGAAGGAGGCGACCGGATGCGCTGCGGTACGTTGCGGGCCTTTTGAGTACGATTCAGCGCCAAACGACGTACAATAGCCACTCATTCTTGCGGTTTGCGGTACCCTCGGTGTACCCGCAAATGCGAGATTGGTGGAAGAACGAGAACTGGCGCGGCCTGCGCGGGCTTTTTGGAAGCCGCCCCAGGCCACCAGTCGTTTAAGCCCTTGATTCCATTGGAGTCAGGGGCTTTTTTCATGGCTGAATGTGGGCTAATTGCTGGTTCTAGTACACAAAACAGGTACACATCGGGCGATGCCGCGCCGGCGTCGGCACGTACAGTGGGCGCAGCGCGTGGACGCCGCAGACGCTCATTCATGGCCCAACCCTACAAGCACCCCACCACCGGCATCTACTACTTGCGCAGGCGCGTTCCGGACGAGCTGCGGCCCACCTTGGGGCGGGAGTTCAAGCGGTCGCTGAAGACCCACAACCCGTCAGAGGCGAAGTCATTGTTCGTCAAGGCATGGGCTGACTCTGACGAGGTGTTCGCGTTGGCCCGTGCGCAGTCCGGCGGGGTGAGCTTGCTCGGTGCCCGCGATGTGCAGCAGCTGGCTGCCCGGTGGGTCCAGGAGGAAACCACGGCGATGGAGGCCAGCGGCGACTTCAGTCAGTGGCTTGTGTCGAGCGGGTCTTGGACGACGGAGCAGGGTGACCATCAACAAGAACACAACCCACACACAAGCTTGCGGCAGGCCTTGGAAGACGGCGATGACACTGATGGCTCAGCGGTGGTCGAGAAGGCCATCAAACGCGCCTTGAGCGTCAACCGCATCCCGCCACCCCCACAGGTGTCCCTCATGAACGCGGCTCGACTGGCGCCGCCGGGGTGCTTTGGGCAGTAGCAAGCCGGCTTCGGCCATCACCCGGTACGCCCGCTTGGGGTTCACCCGGGCGCCGTCCTGCGCGGCCCGCTGGCGATTGACCTGGGCGCAGGCACGCCGGTATCCGTAGCTTGGCAAGTCAGCGATCTGCTCGCGAATCTCGGAGAGCAACTGTGTATCCCCGCGCGGGGTGCGACAGGTGCGCCCATCGTGCCAGTCGTCACCGCGTTGATCCAACGCGTGAACGTGCGAGCGCGCACACCCGAGCACCCGGCAGACCGTCTTCATTGGTCGTCCCCGGGCAACAAGGGTGAGCGCGCAATCCACTTTTTTTCGGCAGCGTACTCCACGGCTTCCTTGAGGATCTCGTTCTCCAAGGTCTTCTTGCCTAGGACGCGCTGCAGCTTGGCAATCTCGGCGCGAGCCGCCGCCAACTCCGAGGCTGGCACCACCGCTTCACTGACCTGCCCCCTATAAACCGTACCGTTTATTTTTCCAAGGAGTCCATCAATGACCCTGTACCCGATCTAGTACCGTTCGGAAGTAGAGTTTTCCGGCTCCTTTGACATCGCCGTTGCTGGCTGCAGCCAGCAACGGCGGGCGAATTCGGCGGGTGTAGCCCAGTCTAGCGCAGAGTGGGGACGGCTCTCGTTGTAGTACGTCCGCCATGCTTCGATTTTGCCTCGTGCGTCGTCCAATGACATGAACCAGGTGGCGTTCAGGCACTCCTGACGCAGCCGTCCGTTGAAGCTTTCCACGTTGGCGTTATCGGTTGGCTTGCCCGGTCGGCTGAAGTCGAGTTCGACGCCGCGCTCGTAAGCCCATTTGTCCATGACCTTGGAGATGAATTCACTCCCGTTGTCGGACTTGATGGTCCTGGGCAGTCCTCTGGTCTCGGTGATGGACGTCAGCACGCGCGCAACGTCTTCGCCCTTGAGGCTTTGCCTGACATCAATGGCCAGGCATTCGCGCGTGTACAGATCGACCACTGTGAGCATGCGCAGTTTGCGCCCATCGAACAGCGCATCGGCCACAAAATCCATGCTCCAGATCTGATTGATTGCGTGCGCGAGCTGCTTGGGCTGGCGAAGTTTGGCCGCCTTGTTGCGCCGGGGGCGCTTCAGGCGCAGCGAGAGGCCCTCCTCGCGGTAGAGCCGGTACACGCGTTTGACGTTGTCCATGTGGCCCTCCCGGCGAAGCATCACATGCACCCGGCGGTAGCCGTAGTGCACTCGCGTGTCGGTGATCTCCTTGATGCGCATCTTCAGCGCCGACTCGTCTTTCTTGACCTCTTGGTACAAGTAGGTCGAGGCCGACATCTTCACCACGCGCAAAGCGTTGCGCTGGCTGCACCCAAAACGCCGCATCAATTCGGGCACCAACTCGCGTCGCTGGAAGGGCCTCAAAGCTTTTTTGCGACCACCGCCTGCAGCATGGCTTTGTCCAGGCTCAGATCGGCCACGATCTGTTTGAGCTTGCGGTTTTCTTCCTCAAGCTGGCGCAGCCGGCGCAGCTCGGACGGGCCAACGCCGCCGTAGCGCTTCTTCCACACATAAAAAGTCGCCTCGCTGATGCCCATCTTGCGACAGACCTCCTCGATTCGCGTTCCCAGCTCGGCTTGCTTGAGGGCAAAGGCGATTTGCTCCTCGGTGAACTTGCTCTTCTTCACGACATGCTCCTGCCCACTCGGGGCGTTCATCATGCCGGTCCTCTCTGTAACTGAACAGTACGAAAAGCTGGGACAGGGTCACGCCGTTTGACCCATCATGATTTGCACCTCCGTCGATAGCAAATGTCATGCAAATCACGCGCCAGTTTCAAGATTCAAGCGGCGTTTTTCAACAGAATTAGCCTGATCGAGTCCTTGAACAACTGTCGGCGCTGCAGCGATTGACAGCAATGCGATGGACACATTCAGAAAGGCTGCTTACGGCGATGTTGTTAAACTGTCGTCGCCATTTCTCTGCCGGAAAAATTCTTCTGCAGCTTTTTCCGCCGGCGACGCCACTGCTTCGCCTTTAATTCGGCGCCGAACCGAGACGTGCGCGACGCGCCCGCCCGAGTAACTTTGCAGCGATCTGCGGCTGTTTCCCATGACTTTTGCCGTCTCGTCGTGGCCGCGAATGACCCTGCTGTTTGCGGCAAATTGGTGCCGCATGGTGTACAGGGAAATTTTTCGCTTTGTCCCGAAGAGTTCTTGGCACGCTTGCCAGAGTCGGATGCGACAGGCGTCGTAGTAATTCTTGAATTTTCCGCCGGCGTCCAGGTAGTGCTGAAGACTGTTCAGGTGGGCGTCGACCCAGCGTGCTTCTTCTGCCTCAACGGGCACGAGTCGGTACACGTTTTCTTCATCCTCGAAGACGATGTCGTACGCGTTTTCGTACGGATTTTTTTCCGGATCTTCGTCGCTTCTTTGCGGTGGAAATGGGGAGTTTTCTTGCGTGTAAGTTGGCTGGATTGTTCCGCGTCTTTGGTGGTAGTCGGCCAGGGCTTTTTGAAGCCTGGTTTTGTCCAGTTTGCTCTTGGCTGTTTTGACCTGCAGCTCGGTTCGGCTTTCGTCGTTCCAGACGGCTGTTTCCCACTCGACCGGGCGCAGCCCGGTGACGAGTCCGGCCATCATGAAGAGGGCCGTGTTTGTTGGCCAGAACGAATTTCTGCGTGAATCGTTGAGTCGGTCTAGGATGAGTCCGATTTCAGTTGGCGTGATGTGCTGTTGTACGTTGCGACTCTCTTTCCGTCGTGTTCGCGGCGCGTTTTCTTGTTGATGCTGGATGTTCCGGAGGTGGAAGAATCCGTGGACGTATGCGAGTTTTTCGTCGTCACTTCCGTTCGCGATTTTGTAGGCGAAGATGTAGGCGAGTGCCGATCGGGTGAGTCGCCAGGTGCCGACTGCCCAGTCCCGATCTTCATTGAGTTGGACCATGGCGTTCACGAATTCGATCGGACTCAGGTGGTTGGGGGCGGGGTCGGATGGGTCGCGGTGTTTGATCGGCGACAGGTATGGCGGGTGTTCGAGGTCTTGTCCGAGGGCCCGGGCAATGGACTGGATGCGGGTCTTGTACTGATGGACGGTGTCCTCGGAGACTGAGTTGGTCACCTCTTCTGCCTGGGTCATGATGCCCTCGATCACGTGGCTTGGGAGCTGCTGTAGGTGCTCTAGGCTTAGGTCGTTTTCAGTCATGTGCGTCCTGAGTCGTATACTTAATTTGGCCCGATTTTTTTGAGGCTCGATTTTTCCGGTTAATTTTTGGCATTTTTTCCGTTTGAATTTTGCCGATTGTCCGACTGCTGTATGTAGTGTTACACTTATATCCAAACACTATCCCCAACTGTTAACACTTAACAATAAATGCGATAACACAACAAAATGGCGTTTTTTCGGCGCATTTTATCTATACACTTTCGGCAAGCTGGCAGAATTTATAACAGATGTTATTGAAATAAGGCCTCAGCCTGACTGCCTTTCAGGGCCTATTGAGGACTCTCCTTCTTGAGGCGTCTGAGTGCTCTGTTTTCTGGCGAACGGGACGATTGGAGAGCCGCTGATGCGTGAGCTCGACGACACTCCAGCCACCTTTGCGAGCAGTCCGTTTTGGATTTGATTCACCCGGGCGGGGCTCGGCGGGACAAGTGGGCGACCCGTTCGCGGCCTTCCTTCGGGCTCTTGTGTGTTCGTCGTCGGCTGAAAATTCTGGACCGGAGGTGCCTGGGTTGAGCTTGCCGATCCACCTCCAAGTCCACTCGGTGATCTGAGGCTCATCTCCAGGGAGCCAATCACCGATGTCCGCATCAAGCTCGCTTCGGCCAAAGACTTCACCTTTTTCGCCCTGGACCTTGGCGCCCTCAATTGGGACAAGATCTCAAAAAGCAGGGGCGCCTCGCTCCTGTAGACCCTCAAGTCCATCCTGAAAAAGGGGTCGTCGCCATCGTCTTCGGGCCCGTTAAAGCCAATTTCGCCGTTGTTCATGCCCAATCCTTGGTCCTAATTGGTTGAAAGTGTATACATACCCGAGCAAAGTGTATTGCTGTTACTTTGTTTAGATGCTCGAAGCGTAGAGACAAAACACTCAAAGTGCAATTTTATTTTGGTGCTATTTACGCAGTACAGCCGAAATTATCGTGAATGTTATGTTATCCAGGCCGCACTGGCACTATCTCGGTGTGCGCCCGCTATTGGTCGATGGCTGCGGTAATTTCGTCGCCATGAGCTCTGGGTCATTTTTCTGAAATTCGCTCGCTATTTCGCGTTTTACGGAGCTTCTTTTGCTTGGTCGCGGCCCATGATCGCGCCCGAGTTGGCTCGAGGCGTGCAAAACCACCTCAAAAGGAATACTTTGAGGTTAATTTTTCGCTTTGACGAGTGAGCCCAGGGCTTGAAGCGCAAAGCTCTGCAAATTCGAAGAAGCTAGCGCTTCTGGGGCTGGATTCCGGCATGCCCCTGCTTGATTCGGCCAAAAAACTGCTGCAAATCCAGTTGTTTTTTGGAGGGCGGATTGCCTGCGGACCGCTGCAAAAACTGAGCGGCCACCGGCTTGTTGCTTGCGCCAGTTTTCTGGCTTGAAGCGCGCGCGCTTTTTCAGTGAGTGCCCGAGAAAGAATGATGGCGACGGATGGGTCTATTTAGCAAGTTGTCCAGTCCATCCAGCGCTTTGCACATTCACCTCCGACGTCGTAAGGGATGATCACCCTGGACAACTAAGCCAGCTCTGTACCAGCCTCACCCAAACCGTGGCGCCGAGCGGCAACAAGTCGTCGTTGAAGTCGTAGCTGGGGTTGTGCAGCATGCAAGGCCCACCACCGTGGCCCATTTCTCTGTGCATGCCATCGCCGTTGCCGATGAAGGCATAACACCCCGGCTTCTCCAGCAGCATGTAGGCAAAGTCTTCCGCGCCCATGGTGGGCTCTTGCGCCACCACGTTGGCCGCGCCGACCACGTCGGCCATCACCTGCTGCAAAAAAGCGGTTTCGTTGGCGTGGTTGACGGTGGGTGGGTAATTGCGCACGAACTCAAAGTCGCACTGCGCGCCAAACGCCGCGCAGGTGTGCTCGGCAATCGCCTGCATGCGCTGCTCGATCAAATCGAGCACCTCCAGCGTGAAGGTGCGCACCGTGCCCTGCAGTTCGCAGCTGTCAGGCACCACGTTGGTGGCTTCGCCAGCGTGAACCATCGTCACCGAAATCACGCCCGCGTCCACAGGCTTCTTGTTGCGGGTGATGATGGTCTGGAAGGCCAACACCATCTGGCAGGCGACCGGCACCGGGTCAATGCCGTTGTGCGGCAACGCTGCATGGCTGCCCTTGCCGCGGATGGTGATCTTGAATTCGTTGCTCGACGCCATCACCGGCCCGGCGCTCAGTGCGAACTGGCCCACCGCCAGCCCGGGCCAGTTGTGCACACCAAACACCGCGTCCACCGGGAAACGCTCGAACAGGCCGTCACGCACCATCTCTCGCGCGCCGCCACCGCCCTCTTCCGCCGGCTGGAAAATCAGCACCACCGAGCCGTCAAAGTCGCGGTGCTTCGCCAGGTGCTGGGCCGCACCAAGCAGCATGGCCACGTGGCCGTCGTGGCCGCAGGCGTGCATCTTGCCGGGGTGGGTGCTGGCGTGGGCGAAGGTGTTGAATTCCTGGATCGGCAGGGCGTCCATGTCGGCGCGCAGGCCAATGGCGCGCTTGGAGGTGCCGTTGCGGATGATGCCCACCACACCGGTTTTGCCCAGCCCGCAGTGCACCTCGATGCCCCAGGCTTCCAGTTGCCGGGCCACCAGGTTGGCGGTGCGCAGCTCTTCAAAACACAGTTCGGGGTGGGCATGGATGTCCCGCCGCAAGGCGGCGATGCCGGCCGCTTCGGTGGCGATGGAATCGATGACTTTCATGATCAGGCTCCTGTGGCTGCCATGGTAGCGAAAGCCGTGCCGCGGCTGGCGATGCGCCCCATAATTCCCAGTAATGCGCCCTTTTTGCCTCCGCTTGTGTCTGCTGGCCTTGTCAGTGCTGCCGCTGGCTGGCTGCGCCAGTCTCGCAGACAGCGTCGGCTACTACTGGCAATCCGTCAGCGGCCACGTGCGGTTGATGCAGGCCGCGCGCCCGGTGGACGACTGGCTGGCCGACGACACCACCAGCGCAGCGCTGAAGGCCAGGCTGGAACTGTCGCAACGCATCCGGCAGTTTGCCGTCTCTGAACTGCACCTGCCCGACAACGCCAGCTACCGCCGCTACGCCGACCTGAAACGCACGGCCGTGGTGTGGAACGTGGTGGCCGCACCCGAGCTGTCGCTGACACTCACCACCTGGTGTTTTCCGGTGACGGGTTGCGTCGGCTACCGCGGCTATTTCACAGAAGCCGATGCCCGCGCCGAAGCCGCGCAGCTACAAGCCACCGGACTGGAGGTGAGCGTCTACGGCGTGCCCGCCTATTCCACACTGGGGTGGCTCAACTGGGCCGGAGGCGACCCGCTGCTCAACACCTTCATCCACTACCCGGAAGGCGAACTGGCGCGGCTGATTTTTCACGAGCTGTCCCACCAGGTGGTGTTTGCGCCAGGCGACACGGTGTTCAACGAATCCTTTGCCACCGCCGTGGAGCGGCTGGGTGGCGCGCGCTGGCTGGGCACCCAGGCCAGCGCTGCCGCGCTGGCCGAGTACACCGCCTTCAACGACCGCCGCCAGGCGTTCCGCGCCCTGACGCTGGCCACACGGCAACAATTGGCCGCCATTTACCCCAACTCAAAGCAAAATACGCTCTCAGCCTTAGGAAAATCTAGCGCTCTTGCTATGAAAAATGAAGTAATGCTGACTTTCCGCCAGCGGTACGCGGCGCTCAAGGCCAGTTGGGACGGTTACCCCGGCTACGACGCCTGGGTGGCCCGCGCCAACAACGCCGCGTTCGGCGCACAAGCCGCCTACGACGACCTGGTACCTGCGTTTGAGGCGCTGTTCGACCACGAGGGGCGCGACTGGCCCCGGTTTTATGATGCCGTCAGACAACTGGCCGCAATGGACAAAGAAGCCCGGCACGCGGCACTGAAACAAGCCCTGACACCCCACCACTGACCCCGCACTGGAGACACACCATGCCCGACATCCACATCTTGCGCGCCCACGCCCTGGGCCTGCCCGCCGCCCGCAAGCTGGCTTTTCAGTGGGCCGAGCAGGCCGAAGAGAAATTCGACATGGCATGCACCTACGAAGAAGGCGACACCAGCGACCTGGTGAGCTTCACACGCAGCGGGGTGAACGGCACCCTCAAGGTCACCAAGGACCAGCTCGAACTCGACGCCAAACTCGGCTTCCTGTTGGGCGCCTTCAAAGACAAGATTGAAGGCGAGATCGTGAAGAACCTCGACACGATGCTGGCCAAGAAGACGGCAGCCAAGCCCGCCGCCAAAAAGAAAGCATGACCCTCCCCCATTCCCCCACGGGGCCCCTCGCTGGGCTGAAGGTGGTGGAGCTGGGCCAGCTGATTGCGGGCCCGTTTGCCGCCAAGACCCTGGCCGACTTTGGCGCCGACGTGGTGAAGGTCGAACCCCCCAGGACCGGCGACCCGCTGCGCCAGTGGCGCCTGGTGAAAGACGGCACCTCGGTCTGGTGGCAGGTGCAGTCGCGCAACAAACGCTCCATCGCGCTGGACCTGAAGCAGCCCGAGGCGCAGGCGGTGGTGCGTGCGCTGGCGACCGAAGCCGACGTGCTGGTCGAGAACTTCCGCCCCGGCGCCATGGAAGGCTGGGGCCTTGGCCCCGACGCCCTGCTGGCGCTGAACCCGCGCCTGGTGGTGCTGCGCATCAGTGGCTACGGCCAGACCGGCCCTTACCGCGACCGGCCTGGTTTTGCGCTGGTGGCCGAGGGCATGGGGGGCCTGCGCCACCTCACCGGCGAACCCGGCCGCGCACCTGTGCGCACCGGCGTCAGCATTGGCGACACGCTGGCCAGCCTGCACGGCGTCATCGGCATCCTGATGGCGCTGCACGAACGGCACAAGAGCGGCCAGGGCCAGGTGGTGGACGTGGCCTTGTACGAAGCGGTGTTCAACTGCATGGAAAGCCTGCTCCCGGAGTACAGCGCGTTTGGTGCGGTGCGGCAACCGGCAGGCAGTGCCTTGCCCGGAATCGCGCCCAGCAACGCCTACCGCTGCGCCTGCGGCAGCTGGGCCCTGATCGCCGGCAACGGCGACAGCATTTTCAAACGCCTGATGGCGGCCATTGGGCGCGACGACCTGGGGCAGGACACGGCCTTGGGCACCAACGCCGGCCGCGTAGCCCGGGTGGCAGAGATTGACGCCGCGATTGGCGACTGGGCCGCCCAGCACCCGGTAGACACCGTGCTGCAGGTGCTGGCCGCAGCCGACGTGCCTTCCGGCAAGGCCTACACCGTGGCCGACATGGCCGCCGACCCGCACTACGCCGCACGCGGCATGCTGATGCCCGTCACGCTGGCCGACGGCAGCACACTCACCGTGCCCGGCATCGTGCCCAAGCTGTCCCGCACGCCCGGTGGCCAGCACCGGGCAGCACCCTCGCTCGGGCAGGACACCGATGCGGTGCTGCGCGAAGTGGGTTTGACGCCCGAACAAATTGCCGCGCTGCGGCAGCGCGGCGTGGTGGCCTGAACGCCCGGGGACTGTCAGCTATTCATTCAGTAGCTGAATCGCAAGATTCGACTAGGGCTTGCCGTCGATTTGACTTAAAAATCAGCTCAGTGAGGCAATCAGATCAATGTACTGCTGCATCGCGTCATCGCTGGAGGTGCCCTTGAGCTTGTTCCAAGCGTCCCACTTGGCACGGGCCACCATGTCTGTGAAGCCGGGCTTCTTCTCGGTGTTGTCGCCAGTGGCACCTTGCTTGTAGAGCGCGTACAACTGCAGCAGCGTGGCGTTGTCGGGACGCTCGGTCAGGTTTTTGGAATTGGCAACTGCGGCTTCAAAAGCGGCTTTCAGATCGGCCATGGGGGTCTCCTGCTGGGTGTGAAATAGAACCAAACGTCTACGCGTTCGGGTAACTGCGCTGTATCTTACGGGCAGCGCACCCGTCAGAATAGGGGTGCCCCTCAAAAGCAAAAACGAGCTGGAGACAACACCATGGTGACCCGCGTTCGGTCTGCAACAGGCAGCCCCTCAACCGCCCCGGCACAAGCTGCCGCCCCAGCCGCGAAGCGTGGCGCCAAAAAGGGCGGCGTTCAACAACAGGTGAGCCGGGCCGTGAGCGGCACGCTCGGCCTGCACGGCGAACGCATGAGTAAGGTGGACACCGCCTGGCTGCGGATGGACACCGCCTCCAACCTGATGATGATCGTTGGCGTGTGGGTGCTCAAGCCCGGCATCCAATACGCCACCGTGTGCGCCCGCGTCGAAGAACGCCTGCTGCAGTACAACCGCTTCCGTCAGCGGGTGGTGGAAGACGCCGCCGGCGCCAGCTGGGTGGACGACAAACGCTTCGACATCGCCCACCATGTGGTGCTGGAAAAACTGCCAGTAACGAAAGGGTTGGACGAGCAAACCGCGCTGCAAGATCGCGTGGCCGCGCTGGCCATGCAGCCGCTGGACCCACGCCGCCCGCTGTGGCAGTTTCATTTGGTGGAGAATTACGACGGCGGCTCGGCACTGATCGCCCGCATCCACCACTGCATTGCCGACGGCATCGCTCTCATTTCTGTGATGATGACCATGGTCGACGGCGGCAGTGCCCCACCCAGCAAACGCAAGAAGACCGGCGCCGCCAGCACCGAAGACTGGATTGCCGACAGCCTCATCAAACCGCTGGCTGGCCTGACGGTCAAGGCGCTGGACGCCACCGGCAACAACGTTGCCAAGTCGCTGGCGCTGCTGCGCGACCCGCACAAGGGGCTGGGCCAGTCGCTCGACCTCGCCAAACTGGCCTACCAGGTGGTGAGCGACGGCGCCGCACTGGCGTTGATGCCCGACGACTCCCCCACCCGGCTGAAGGGCAAACCCGGCACCGCCAAGCGCGTGGCCTGGTGCCAGCCGCTGCCGCTGGAAGAAGTGCGCGCGGTGGGCAAGGCGCTGAACTGCTCCATCAACGATGTGTTGCTGAGCTGCGTGGCCGGCGCCATTGGCACCTATCTGCGCGACCACGGTGACGACGTGACCGGCCAGGAAATCCGCGCCATGATCCCGGTCAACCTGCGGCCGCTGGCCGAGGCCTGGAAACTCGGCAACCGCTTTGGCCTGGTGCCGCTGGTGTTACCAATCGGCATCGACAACCCTGTCGAGCGGGTCTACGAAGTGCGCCGCCGCATGAACCAGCTCAAGGGCAGCACCCAGCCGCTGATGGCGTTTGGCCTGCTCGCGGTGGCTGGCCTGCTGATCAAACCAGCGCAGGACGCGATGCTGAACCTGTTTGCGAAAAAGACCACGGCAGTGATGACCAACGTGCCCGGCCCGCGCGACAAGCTCAAATTCTGCGGCGCCACGCTGGAGCAAACCATGTTCTGGGTGCCACAGTCGGGCGACGTGGGGCTAGGCGTGTCCATCCTCAGCTACGGTGGTGGCGTGCAGTTCGGCGTGATCACAGACAGCACACTGTGCCCGGACCCACAACGCATCATCGACGCCTTCGAGCCGGAGTTCGCCAAGATAGCGATGGTGACGCTGATGCTGCCCTGGGGCGACTGAAGCGCAGCCTCAGGCCCAGACCGGTGCGGCGGCAAAACGCCGCGCGGCAATCTCCAACAGGCCGTCGAACAGCAGGTTGTCCACCAGGTCCACCGGCACCGACATGTGCGGCGCCATCTTCCAGCCCGCGCCACCGGTCATGATGCACATGGGCTCGGCCTGGCAATGCTGTTGCAGGTGCTGGGTCATGCGTGCCACCGCGCCAGCAATGGCGTAGGTACCGCCGCTGGTGAGGGCGTCGCTGGTGTTGGTGGGGAAGTCGCGCACCTCGCCGGTGGGCACGTGCAGGCCCGCCGTGCCCGACTCCAGCGCACGCAGCATGATGCCGTGGCCCGGCAAGATCAAACCGCCCAGAAAGCGGCCGTTGGCGTCAATCGCCTCCACCGTCACCGCCGTGCCCACCATCACCACCACCAATGGCCGTGCCGGCCCCTGGGCGCGCATGCGGTGCCAGGCACCGATCATGGCCACCCAGCGGTCGGAGCCGAGGCGCGAGGGGTGGTCGTAGCCATTGCTCAAACCGGCTTCCGCGTTGCTGGAGACCACCCACTGCGGCACCACGTCCCACAACTCCATCTGCTCCTGCACCCGGCGCTTGATCGCGTCGCCCGCCACAATGCAGCCCAGCATGCGCTCGGGCACGGGCAAGGCCTTCCAGGCGCCGTCGGCCAGCTTGTCGATGTTTTCCAGAAACTCGGCGCCTTGCGCCAGCAGCCTGGCGCCGGCATGCGGCGCGTCGTAATGCGCCCACTTCAGGCGGGTGTTGCCAACGTCCAGAGCCAAAAAACTCATGGCGTCAGTTCTGTCGCCATGGCAGGCCAGCCACCTGCCAGCCACCGCGCACGCCGCGGTGCGCCTGGTCGTCCGGATCGCCCTCAAAACCTTCGAGGATGTTGTAGGCCTGCAAGCCCAGTTCAGTGGCACGCCGGGCTGCGGCAATGGAGCGCACACCGCTGCGGCACAGCAACAGCACTTTCTTGCCATTGGCCGCCGCACAGACCTGCTCGTCAAACGCCGCGTTCGGGACCATGCCGGGCCACTGCTTCCAGGCCACGGCCGCGGCCCCCGGCACACCACCCACCCATTCGCGCTCCGCGTCGGTGCGCACATCCACCAGCACCGCGTCACCCGCTTGGACCCATTGCCACGCCAGCAGCGGTGACACATCACCGGCATAGCCTGCGGCAGGAATCGGCTGCAACAGCGCGGCAGTCACAGGGTGGACGGGTTGGTTCATGGTGTCGGTTGTGGGGTTAAGAGATTTGTGCAAATTATGCGGTGATTCGGGGCAGCAGCCGGCGCGCTGATTTTTTGCGCTGCGCTGTCGCGCAGCAGACGGTCCGTACGTAATTACCCTCTTTCGCACGACACCATCCTGACAAAAGATGCGACAGCGATACCCATTATTTCAACAGGAGACAAGCCATGACCGATATGAAAACGCCACGCCGCCGCCAGCTGCTCAAAGGGGCTGCCGTGGCCGCAGGCGCGATGTCTGCCCCCATGCTGGCCACCGCACAAACCGCGCCCGTCAGCTTCCGCTTCCAGAGCACCTGGCCCGCCAAGGACATCTTCCACGAGTACGCCCAGGACTTCGCCAAAAAGGTCAACGACATGGCCGGTGGCCGGTTGAAGATCGAGGTGCTGCCCGCCGGTTCGGTGGTGCCTGCTTTCCAGCTGCTCGAGGCGGTCAGCAAGGGCACGCTGGACGGTGGCCATGGCGTGATCGCCTACCACTACGGCAAGAACTCGGCGCTGGCGCTGTGGGGTTCTGGTCCCGGCTTTGGCATGGACGCCAACATGGTGCTGGCCTGGCACAACTACGGCGGTGGCAAGGCGCTGGTGGAAGAAATCTACAAGTCGCTGAACATGGACGTGGTGACCTATCTGTACGGTCCGATGCCCACCCAGCCGCTGGGCTGGTTCAAGAAGCCCATCGCCAAGGTCGACGACATGAAGGGCCTGAAGTTCCGCACAGTGGGCCTGGCGGTGGACGTGTTCACCGAGATGGGCACCTCGGTGAACCCGCTGCCTGGTGGCGAGATCGTGCCAGCGCTGGACCGTGGCCTGATCGACGCGGCCGAATTCAACAACGCCTCCAGCGACCGCATCCTGGGCTTTCCCGATGTGGCCAAAAACTGCATGCTGCAGAGCTTTCACCAGAGTGGCGAGCAGTTTGAGATTTTGTTCAACAAGACCAAGTACAACGCGCTGCCGCAGGAGCTGCGCTCCATCATCGACTACGCGGTGCAGGCCTCCAGTGCCGACATGAGCTGGAAGGCGATTGAGCGCAACTCCACCGACTACGCTGCGATGAAAAAGCAAGGCATCAAGTTCTACAAAACACCAGACGCTGTGCTGCGCGCACAGTTGGCCGCCTGGGACAAAACGATTGCCAAGAAGGCCGGCGAGAACCCACTGTTCCAGAAGGTGCTGGATTCGCAGAAAGAATTTGCCCAGCGTGCCGGTCAGTGGCAAAACGACTACTCGGTTGATTTCAAAATGGCGTACAACCACTACTTCGGCGCCAAGAAGGCCTGACCTCCGCCGGAAGCCTGCCAGCCATCCGGCCCCCTCCGGATGGCTGGTTTCATTTTGACTTGCCCATCTGTGTGACCGCCATGAATGTCCAACGCATCCTGCACACCGCTGACCACATCAGCACCTGGGTCGGCAAGGCTTCGGCCTGGCTGATCGTGGCCCTGATGCTGGTGGTGTGCACCGAGGTGTTCAAGCGCTATGCCTTGAACGCCCCCACCTCCTGGATTTTTGATGTGAACAACATGCTTTATGGCACGCTGTTCATGCTGGGCGGTGCCTACACGCTGGCCCACGATGGCCATGTGCGTGGGGATTTCTTTTACGGCCGCATGCGACCGCGAACCCAGGCCACGCTGGACCTGGTGTTGTACACCGTGTTCTTTTTGCCGGGCATCGCCGCCCTGACGTGGGCAGGCTGGACCTATTTCAATGACTCGCTGGGCATCAACGAACAGACGTTCAACGCGGTCCCGATCCCGCTCTACCCATTCAAGTTCGTGATACCGCTGGCGGGTGGAATTGTGCTGATGCAGGGCCTTGCCGAAATGCTGCGCTGTGCGGTGTGCATCCGCACCGGCGTGTGGACATCGCGCCTGAAGGACGCGGAGGAATCCGACGTGGTGGCCCAACAGCTCGCGAGCAGCGAGTTCGTGGACGAGGAAGCCAAACAACTGGCGATTGAGCAATCCAAAGGCATGAAGGGCTAACCATGAGCAACGCAGCACTCGGCATGACCATGCTCTGCCTGATCGTGGCGGCCATTCTGATGGGCTTCCCGACGGCGTTCACCCTGATGGGTCTGGGCATGGGGTTCGGCTTCATCGCTTTCTACGACCCCGCAGCCCCCTGGCTGGACAACCGGATTTTTGACCTGATGGTGCAGCGCGCGTTTGGCGCAATGACCAACGAAACCCTGCTCTCCATTCCGCTGTTTGTGCTGATGGGCTACATCATGGAACGGGGTGCGCTGGTGGACAAAATGTTCCACAGCGTGCAGCTCGCCTTCCGCAGCGTGCCAGGTTCGCTGGCGGTCACCACCCTGATCATCTGCACCTTCTGGGGCATTGCCAGCGGGCTGGTGGGCGCGGTGGTGGTACTGATGGGCGTGATCGCGATGCGACCCATGCTCAACGCCGGCTACGACACCCGTCTGGCCGCGGGCGTGATCACCGCCGGTGGCACACTGGGCATCCTGATTCCGCCGTCGGTGATGATCATCGTCTACGCTGCAGTGGCGGGTCAGTCGGTGGTCAAGCTGTATGCCGCCGCCATGTTCCCAGGTTTCTTCCTGGCTTTCCTGTACCTCGTCTACATCATCGGCTGGGTGCTGCTCAACCCCAAGATCGCACCGAAATTACCGCCCGAGCAAAATCAGGTTCCCATCCCACCCTGGCTGTCGCGCCTGAGCCAGGGCTATTCACGCCGCACGTTGTCGGCGCTGTTCAGCGCCTTTATGTCCCCAGCCAAGGCGACGGGCGAGGGCCCGGACGGCAAGCCCATCGGGCGCGGCTTCCTGGCGAAAAGCCTGGGCTTGTCGCTGGTCCCCGTGATGCTGACGGCTGTCCTGCTGGGTGCCACTTGGTGGTACGTGGTGATCTACTCGCAGGCAGACAATGTGGCTGCGCCCGCAGCGGTGCAACAACTCAGTGCCTCGGTTGCCGAGAAGTCCGGGCTGCAGGAACCCGCGTCCGCAGATGGTTTGCAGGAACCCCCATCGGGCAACGGTGTCCAGGAACCCCCAGGTGCGGGCGAACTGCAGGAGCTGTCGGCGCCAGGGGGCACCCAACCCGCGCCCGATGCCCCCGAAGCCATGCAACAGTTTGGGGACCCCTCCGCAGAAGGACCCAAGGTGGCCGCCGTGCCCGAAGCGTTCTACACCGGCTTTGCCATCGCGGTCGCCGTGGTGCTGCTGTTGCTCGGCTGGTACTACTGGCGCTTTGACGCGGAACAGTTCGAAATCCTGCGCATGCTGGTGTCTTCCGTGATGCCGCTGGCCCTGCTCACCCTGATCGTGCTCGCGGTGATCCTGTTCGGCATCACCACGGCCACCGAGTCGGCGGCCGTGGGCGCAGCGGGCGCGTTCCTGATGGCCTGGCATGCTGGCACGCTGAATTTCCAGCGCATCAAGGAAGCCGTGTTCCTGACCGCCAAAACCACCTCCATGGTGTGCTGGCTGTTTGTGGGCTCGGCGCTGTTCTCGGCCGTGTTTGCACTGTTGGGCGGGCAACGGGTGGTGGAGGAATGGGTGCTGTCGATGAACCTGTCACCGTTACAGTTCCTGCTGCTGTCGCAGGCCATCATCTTTGTGCTCGGCTGGCCACTGGAGTGGACCGAGATCATCGTCATCTTCGTGCCGATCTTCCTGCCGCTGCTGCAGCATTTCCAGATCGACCCCATCCTCTGGGGCGTGCTGGTGTTCGTCAACCTGCAGGCGGCTTTCCTGTCGCCACCGGTGGCCATGTCGGCGTTTTACCTGAAGGGGGTGTCACCGCCACACGTCACGTTGAACCAGATCTTTGCGGGCATGATGCCTTACATGCTCATCGTGATCGTTTGCATGGTGTTCATGTACATCTGGCCCGGCCTGACACTGTGGCTGCCGCAGTACCTCTACGGCGGTGGTAATTGACGCAACCTGCAGACAACAGAAAAGATGCCCGAGAAACAAGCTGATGCCCCCCTGAGCGCATGGCAACCGCGCGGTAAGGCCGGCAAACCTTTCCCGCTGGCGGCCTGTGACCCCTCGGCCAAGCCTTTTTCCTCGGGCGACAAGCTCCAGGACAAGGCCCGTGTTGAGGCACTGGCGATGGAACTGGACGGGCTGCAGGACATCTTCTTTGCCGACAAACGCTTCAAACTGCTGGTGGTGCTGCAGGGCACCGACACCTCGGGCAAAGATGGCACTGTTCGCGGTGTGTTTGGGCGCACCAGCCCGCTGGGCGTGCACACCGTGGGTTGGAAGGCTCCCACCGAGGAAGAGCGGGCACACGACTATTTGTGGCGCATTCACCAAAAATGTCCCGGCGCTGGCGAAATGGTGGTGTTCAACCGCAGCCACTACGAAGACGTGCTGGTGCCGGTGGTCAACGGCTGGATCACACCCGAGCAGACGCAACAGCGCTACCAGCACATCAATGACTTCGAGCGCCTGCTGACCGAGACCGGCACCGTGGTGCTGAAGTTCTTGCTGCACATCAGCGCCGACGAGCAGCGCGAGCGGCTGCAGGAGCGCATTGACGACCCCACCAAGAACTGGAAGTTCAGCACCGGCGACGTGGAGGTGCGCAAGCAGTGGGAGGCCTACCAGACCGCCAGCAGCGCGCTGCTGGGTGCCACAAGCACCGCCTGGGCGCCATGGACAGTGGTACCGGCCAACTCCAAGACCCACCGCAACCTGATGATCGCCACAGTGGTGCGCGACACGCTCAAGCAGCTCAAGCTGCGCTACCCGCCGGCCGACCCGGCGCTCAAGGGCCTGAAGATCGCCTGAAGTGCTTTCCACAGGTCACATGCCGGTGCCAGAATCGCTCCACCGACCACTTGCCGCGACACCCCCATGCTGATCAACTGCGTTGCCTACCAGAACGGTGCCAAGCTCGCCGACATTCCCGTGCGCGAGGTCAGCGACTACATCACCCGGCCCAACACTTTTGTCTGGGTCGCTTTGGAAGACGCCACCCCCGAAGAGCTGGAAGAAATGCGGCAGGAATTTGGCCTGCACGAACTCGCGGTGGAAGACGCCCGGCACGGCCACCAGCGCCCCAAAATAGAGGAATACGGTGCCTCGCTTTTTTCGGTGCTGCACCTGGTGGAAACACTGCCCGACAATCCCAGCACCCTGCACGTGGGCGAGGTCGACGTGTTCACCGGGCGCAACTACGTGGTTTCGGTGCGCAACCGCAGCCACCGCGGTTTTCTGGGGGTGCGCGCGCGCTGCGAGAGCGAGCCCGAACTGCTGCGCCATGGTTCGGGTTTTGTGCTGTACGCGCTGATGGACGCGGTGGTGGACCGCTACTTTCCCATTCTGGATTCGCTGGAAACCGAGCTGGAAACCATCGAGCAGGAAATTTTCACCAAAGGCACGGCCCGCTCCAACATCGAACGGCTCTACGAGCTCAAGGGCCGGGTGATGGTGCTCAAGCATGCGGTCACGCCGCTGCTCGAAGGCGCCAGCAAACTGCACGGCGGCCGGGTGCCGCAGATCTGCGCCGGCGTACAAGACTATTTCCGCGACGTGGTCGACCACCTGACCCGCATCAATGCCGAGATCGAGAACATCCGCGACACCATCGGCACCGCCATCCAGGTCAATCTGGCGCTGGCCACGATTGAGGAAAGCGAAGTCACCAAGCGGCTGGCGGCCTGGGCCAGTATTTTTGCGGTGTGCACCGCATTTGCCGGCATCTGGGGCATGAACTTCGAGCACATGCCCGAGCTGAAATGGCAGTACGGTTATGCCATGGCGCTGGGCACCATCGCAGTCACCTGTGCCGTGGTCTTTTGGCGCTTCAAGCGCGCGGGCTGGCTTTAACGCCCAGCTGGCGCATGCGGTATTCGCCGGGCTGGGCGCCGGTCCATTTCTTGAAGGCGCGGTGAAAGGCGCTGGGCTCCTGAAAACCCAGCAGGCCAGAAATTTCGGCAATGCCCAGCGTGCTGGTGCACAGGTGGTGGATGGCCGCATCGCGCCGCAGCTGGTCCTTGATGCCCTGGTAGCTGGTGCCTTCGGATTCCAGCCGCCGGCGCAACGTGGTGGGCGCCACGTGGAAGCTGCGCGCCATGTCGTCCAACACCGGCCACTCGGCACCCACCGCACCGCGCAACTGACGCCGCAACCGGGCGGTCCAGCTGTCCTGGTTCTTGTATTTCAGAAACACCGACTGCGGCGCGTTGCGCAGAAAGGGCTTGATGGTCTGGGCGTTCTGCACCACCGGCGCGTCCAGCAGCCGGGCCTCAAAGTGGATGGCGGTGCAGTCGGTATCAAACGCGAGGTGCTGCGAATACATCACCGCGTATTCGCCAGCATGGGGCGGCCGGGTATGGGCAAAGGCGACTTGCTGCAAGGCGATGCGCTGGCCAGTCAGCCAGCACATCAGCCCATGCACCATCACCAGGAAGGTTTCGTCGGCAAACCGCCGTGACGGGCCACTGGCAATGCGGTTGTGGACCTTGATAACGGCGGTGTCGTCCTCGACCACCAGTTCGCCCGCCACGTCGTCCAAAAACAGCGCAAAACCGCGCAGGCAGCGCTTGACCGCACGCCCCAAGGTTTCGCTGCCCAGCACCGCCTGGCACAGCAGCGCAAAACTGCCGACCTTCATGCGCCGGCTGTCCAGGCCAAAAAATTCGTCGTCGATCTCGCGCGCCACGGCCAGCCAGAGCCGCGAAAACGATTCGGCCGGTACCCGCGCGGTGGCCAGCGCCAGCAGCTCGGTCTGGATACCCGCCGCCTGCAGCGCCCGCGCTTTTGCCGAACCGGGCAGTCGGGCGACTGCGGCGTTGACAAAGTACATGGCGACGGTGTCTTTTTCCATGGGTGGGGTGCGTGTTTTGAGTTTATCGGCTGGCGGGGCAGCACCGGCCGATAAACCAGCCCAAACAGACAAAACCAGTCCCAAAGTGGCAAAAACCGCCACACAGTTGGGTCGCTTTGGCTATCGCCCTGCCGCCCAAGTGGGCGTAAAGTACCCCAAGAAGCGCTGACCGGGCGACCCCACGTCCGCAGCCTGACCTCACGGAGACCTCCCCATGACCGATTTGTCCGCCGATTACAAGGCCTTGGCCAACTACCGCCCGAGCCACAAGGTGCGTTTTGTCACCGCCGCCAGCCTGTTTGACGGCCACGACGCGGCCATCAACATCATGCGCCGCATCCTGCAGGGCATGGGCGCCGAAGTGATCCACCTGGGCCACAACCGCAGTGTGGACGAGGTCGTGACCACCGCCTTGCAGGAAGACGCCCAGGGCATTGCCATCAGCTCCTACCAGGGCGGGCATGTGGAGTACTTCAAGTACATGGTCGATTTGCTCAAGAGCCGCGGCGGCGAGCACATCCAGGTGTATGGCGGCGGCGGTGGTGTGATCGTGCCACCGGAAATCCGTGAGCTGCATGCCTATGGCGTGACCCGTATCTTCAGCCCTGAAGACGGCCAGCGCATGGGCCTGGCCGGCATGATCGGCGAGATGGTGATGCGCTGCGACAAGGACCTCACCGGCTACGCACCCAAGACGCTGGAAGCGATTCAGGGTCACGGCGAGATGAACTGGCGCGCGCTGGCCCAGCTCATCACTGCGCTGGAAAACGAGAAGGCCGACGCCAAGCTCACCGCCGCCATCCGCAAGGCCGCGGCCGGCACCAAAGTGCCTGTGCTGGGCATCACCGGCACAGGCGGCGCTGGTAAGTCCAGCCTGACCGATGAGCTGATCCGCCGCTTCCGTCTGGACCAGAACGACAGCCTGCGGGTCGCAGTAATTTCCATCGACCCGAGCCGCCGCAAGAGTGGTGGCGCGTTGCTGGGCGACCGCATCCGCATGAACGCGATCAACCCCTGGAGCCAGGGCCAACGCGTCTTCATGCGATCGCTCGCCACACGCGACTTTGGCTCCGAGATTTCGGCCGCGCTGCCAGACGTGATTGCCGCCTGCAAGGTCGCCGGGTTCGATCTGATCGTGGTCGAGACCTCCGGCATTGGCCAAGGGGACGCGGCCATCGTGCCGCACGTGGACGTGCCGATGTACGTGATGACGCCCGAGTTCGGCGCCGCCAGCCAGCTCGAAAAGATCGACATGCTGGACTTTGCCGAGTTCATTGCCATCAACAAGTTCGACCGCAAGGGCGCGCTCGACGCCCTGCGCGATGTGAGCAAGCAGGTGCAGCGCAACAAGGAAGCCTGGACCACGCCAGCCGACAAGATGCCGGTGTTTGGCACCATGGCCGCGCGCTTCAACGACGACGGCGTGACCGCGCTGTACCAGGGCCTCAAGGGCCGTCTGGCCGCGCTGGGCCTGCCGCTGACCGAAGGCCGCCTGCCGCAGGTATCTGTGCGCCACAGCACCAACCAGACACCGGTGGTGCCAGCAGCCCGCACCCGGTATCTCGCAGAGATCAGCGACACCGTGCGTGGCTACAAAAAGCGCGCACTGGCCCAGGCCAAACTGGCCCGCGAAATCCAGCAGCTGCGTGCAGCGTCTGCGATGCTGGCCGAAGGCAAGCCCGGCAAGCCCCGCGCTTCCGAAGCCGCCAACGACCTGGCCACCCAGCGCACAGAGTTGCAGGACAAGGCCGCCGCCAAGCTGCTGGGCCAGTGGCCCGACATGCAAAAGGCCTACGCCGGTGACGAGTACGTGGTGAAAATCCGCGACAAGGAAATCCGCACGTCCATCACAACCAAGTCGCTATCTGGCACCACCATCCGCAAGGTGGCACTGCCGCAGTACGAAGACCATGGCGAAATCCTGAAGTGGCTGATGCTGGACAACGTGCCCGGCAGCTACCCCTACACCGCTGGCACCTTTGCCTTCAAGCGCGAGGGCGAAGACCCGACCCGCATGTTCGCCGGCGAAGGCGACGCCTTCCGCACCAACCGCCGCTTCAAGCTGGTGTCCGAAGGCATGCCAGCGCACCGGCTCTCGACCGCGTTTGACTCGGTCACGCTGTACGGCAACGATCCCGACCCGCGACCCGACATCTACGGCAAGGTCGGCAACTCCGGCGTGAGCATTGCCACGCTGGACGACATGAAGGTGCTGTACGGCGGCTTTGATTTGTGCAACCCCAGCACCTCGGTCTCGATGACCATCAACGGCCCGGCGCCCAGCATCCTGGCGATGTTCATGAACACCGCCATCGACCAGCAAATGGAGAAATTCCGCACCGACAACGGCCGCGAGCCCACCGACACCGAGACAGCCAAGATCCGCGAATGGGCCCAGGCCAATGTGCGCGGCACGGTGCAGGCCGACATCCTGAAGGAAGACCAGGGCCAGAACACCTGCATCTTCTCGACCGAGTTTTCGCTCAAGGTGATGGGCGACATTGCCCAGTACTTTGTGCACAACAACGTGCGCAACTTCTACTCGGTGTCGATCTCCGGTTACCACATTGCCGAGGCTGGCGCGAATCCGATTTCGCAGCTCGCGTTCACGCTGTCCAACGGCTTCACCTTTGTTGAAGCCTATCTCGCGCGTGGCATGCACATTGACGATTTCGCGCCCAACCTGAGCTTCTTCTTCTCCAACGGCATGGACCCGGAATACACCGTGATGGGCCGTGTGGCGCGCCGCATCTGGGCCGTGGCCATGAAAGAGAAATACGGCGCCAACGAGCGTAGCCAGAAGTTGAAATACCACATCCAGACGTCGGGCCGCAGCCTGCACGCGCAGGAAATCCAGTTCAACGACATCCGCACCACGCTGCAAGCGCTGATTGCGATCTACGACAACTGCAACTCGCTGCACACCAACGCGTTTGACGAAGCCATCACCACGCCCACCGAAGAAAGCGTGCGCCGCGCGATGGCCATCCAGCTCATCATCAACCGCGAATGGGGCCTGGCCAAGAACGAGAACCCGAGCCAGGGCGCCTTCATCATCGAGGAGCTGACCGAGCTGCTCGAAGAAGCGGTGCTGAGCGAGTTCGAGCGCATTGCCGAGCGCGGTGGCGTGCTGGGCGCGATGGAGACCGGCTACCAGCGTGGCCGCATCCAGGACGAGTCGATGCACTACGAAATGCTCAAGCACACCGGTGAGCTGCCCATCATCGGCGTCAACACTTTCCGCAACCCGCACGGCGACCAGGTGCAGGACAAGCTGGAACTGGCCCGCTCGACCGACGAGGAAAAGCAGAGCCAGCTGACCCGCCTGCACGAGTTCCACGCGCTGCACGCCGACAAGTCCCCGGCCATGCTGCAGCGCCTGCAGCAGGCCGTGATCGACAACGGCAACGTGTTCGAGGTGCTGATGGACGCGGTACGTGTCTGCTCGCTCGGCCAGATCACCAACGCCCTGTTTGAAGTCGGCGGCCAGTACCGCCGTAACATGTGAAATGACCTCTACCACCACTTCCAGCGCCTCGCTCCAGGCCTTCACGCAGGCCAAACAATTCCTCCTCGACCACCGCACCGACTACGACGCGGCCTATGCCGGGTTCGCGTGGCCGCAGCTCGACAACTTCAACTGGGCGCTGGACTATTTCGACAACATGGCGCGCGGTAACGACGCACCGGCGCTGTGGCTTGTTGAAGAAGACGGCCGCGAAGAAAAACTGAGCTTCGCGCAGATGTCGGCGCGCTCCAACCAGGTCGCCAACTGGCTGCGCAGCCTGGGCGTGCAGCGCGGCGACCGGGTGCTGCTGATGCTGGGCAACGAACGCCCGCTGTGGGAAACCATGCTGGCCGCGTTCAAGCTCGGGGCGGTGGTGATTCCCGCCACCACGCTGCTGGTGCACGACGACCTGCTGGACCGTTTCGAGCGAGGCGGCGTCAAGCATGTGGTGGCCGGTGCCGAACATGTCGCCAAGTTTGCCGCGATCAGCGGCAGCTACACCAAAGTGGCCGTGGGTGCAGCGGTAGCGGGCTGGCAGTCTTTCGATGCCGCCTACCAGGCCAGCACCGACTTCACGCCAGATGGCGTCACTAAAGCCACCGACCCGCTGCTGCTGTACTTCACCTCCGGCACCACCTCCAAACCCAAGCTGGTGCTGCACAGCCACCAGAGCTACCCGGTGGGCCACCTCTCCACCATGTACTGGATCGGCCTGCAGCCGGGCGACATTCACCTCAACATCTCGTCACCCGGCTGGGCCAAACACGCGTGGAGCTGCTTTTTTGCGCCCTGGAACGCGGGTGCCTGCATCTTCATTTTCAACTACGCCCGCTTCAAGGCCGAGACGCTGCTGTCCACGCTGGAGAAGTATGGCGTGACCGTGATGTGCGCACCGCCCACCGTCTGGCGTTTGCTCATTCAGGCCGACCTCAAGCCCTGGAAAGTGCAACTGCGCGAACTCATCGGTGCCGGCGAACCGCTGAACCCGGAAGTGATCGACCAGGTGCACGCCGCCTGGGGCATCACCATCCGCGACGGCTTTGGCCAAACCGAAACCACCTGCCAGATCGGCAACAGCCCCGGCCAGAAAGTCATTGCCGGCAGCATGGGCCGTCCGCTGCCCGGCTACAAGGTGGTGCTGCTCGACGCCGACGACAAACCGGCGGACGAAGGCGAGGTGTGTCTTGACCTGGCAGCGCGTCCGCTGGGCCTGATGCTGGCTTACTCGGGCGACGAGGAAAAAACCGCCGAAGTCATGCGCGACGGCCACTACCACACCGGCGACGTGGCGCAACGCAGTGCCGACGGCTACATCACCTATGTCGGCCGCGCCGACGACGTGTTCAAGGCGTCCGACTACCGCATCAGCCCCTTCGAACTGGAGTCGGTGCTGATCGAACACCCCGCCGTGGCCGAGGCCGCCGTGGTGCCCAGCCCCGACCCGCTGCGGCTGGCCGTGCCCAAGGCTTTTGTGGTGTTGACGGCTGGCCACACGGCCGGCCCGGAACTGGCGCGCGAGATCCTCGCGTTCTGCCGTGACAAGCTGGCGCCCTACAAACGCATCCGCCGCATCGAGTTTGCCGAACTGCCGAAGACCATCTCGGGCAAGATCCGCCGGGTTGATTTGCGCAAGGGGGAAGCGGCGCAGCGCGCGGCGGGTACCAAGGGCGCGCTGGAGTTTTTTGAAGAAGACCTGACCAGCTAAACCGCCTTGGCAAGCGGCAGGTTCAGCAGCAGGTTCTGGGGCTTGAGCTTCAGCACGTTGTGGCCGTCCAGCGCCAGCCCCAGGTAAACCGGTTTGCCGGCCACGTCGGCCCGCATGTCCTGCGGGTTGGCAAAGTCCAGGCGGAACAGGCTCACCAGCCGCTGCATGCGCTCGGGTTCGACCGGGCGGTCTTCGTACAGGTCGTTGAGCAGCGCGGTGGCGGCCACGTCCAGGCCCACATGCCAGCGCCAGTTGGGGTCGTCCACGTTCTGCACCGGGCGAATGGCCACGTCCACGCCCAGGAAATGCCGCACCCAGCGGTCCAGCACCTGCGCCAGCGCCTTCAGGCCGGAGCGGGCGCGTGTCATGTGGAACACCAGGCCGTGGCTCAGGTCTTGTGTCACCTCGTGCGTCAGGTCCAGCAGGAAGTTGAAGCGTTCACCGGCCTGCCAGTACTGGGCGGCGTTGGTGTCGGCCAGCACCTGCATCTGCACCGTGGCCATGGGCGCGCCGCCCTGCACCAGCAGCCGGCCCACGGCGCCCAGGCCGCCGGTGTCCTGCAGCAGGTCCACCGTGTCGCGGTCGGCGGCCAGCACCTGGCCGTCCTGCACGGTGATGCGCTGGGTGCGGAACAGCAGCTCGGCCGCACGCACTTGGTAGGCGTCTTCGGTGCCGTCCAGCAGGTGGCGGGTGATGGCCTGGGCCACCAGGTCGATGAACAGCGGCGGCAGGGTCACCGCGGGTTGCCGGAACAGGCCCAAGTACCAGGTCTCCAGCGTGCCAGCGGCCTGCACCGCGTCGCGAAAGCCCAAAAACAGCCGGTAGTTGGCACGGGCGTCGGCATCGCTCAGGCGCGCGAGTTCGGCATCGGCCACCACGCGGGTGGGTGACACCAGCAGGCTGGCGTGCAGCGCGCGCTCGGCCGGGCAGGATTCGTCCACCGGGGCCAGCTCGGGCCGGGCCAGGAACAGCCGCCAGTAGCCGGGTGTGGGCACCAGCCAGCCACGCGGATTGCGTTCGAGGTGCTGGAAGCCGCTGGCAGGCCAAAAATCAGGCATCGTTTTACATCTGCTTGCAATAATCCGACGGATATTGCGGGGGTTTACCGTGACTTCGTGGACTTCGCCGCGCCTGCCGCGTTCATAAGGTCATGATGGATTATCTTCACTCCCGCGTGGGTACTTTTTCCTGGACGCTGCCATGACCTATTTTCTGAACCCAAGGCATTTGGCCGGCTTGCTCGTGGCTGGGCTGCTGGCCGGCGCCGCCTGGTCGCAAACTGACGTCAGCACCGACGCGGCACAAGACCCCCCCGGGCGGGTGGCGCGGATCGGCCTGGTCGAGGGCGCCGTCAGCACCGCCGAGGCGGGTGGTGACAACTGGGCCAACGCGTCGCTGAACCGGCCGCTGACCCGGGGCGACCGGCTGTGGGTCGCTGAACGCGCCCGCAGCGAGCTGCACATCGGCTCCACCGCGGTGCGGCTGAACAGCGCCACCAGCGTCAACGTGCTGACGCTGGACGACGACGTGGCCCAGCTCCAGCTCACCCAAGGCACGCTCAGCCTGCGGGTGCGCAACCTGTTCGATGGCGAACGCCTGCAGGTGGACACGCCCAACCTCGCCTTCAGCGTGGCCCAGCCGGGCGAGTACCGCATCGACGTGGACCCGGTGCGCAACACCACCCGCGTGTCGGTGCTGGCCGGCTCGGGCGCCGCTTATGGCGAAAACGGCATGTCCTACCCGCTGGCGCTGGCGCAGCAGGTGACGTTTGCCAGCACCAACCTGTCGCCCATTGCGGTGGCGAGCGTGGGGCTGCGCGACAGCTTCGAGGCCTGGGTCGCCGAACGCGACCGGCAGGAAGACGTGGCCGTCAGCGCCCGCTACGTGTCGCGCGAGACCATTGGCTACCAGCAGCTGGACCAGCACGGCGACTGGGGCAACGACGCGGCCTATGGCGCGGTCTGGTACCCGCGCGCGGTGGTGGCCGACTGGGCACCCTACCGCTACGGCCACTGGGCCAACATCGCGCCCTGGGGCTGGACCTGGATCGACGACGCGCCCTGGGGCTTTGCACCTTTCCACTACGGCCGCTGGGCCTACGTGGGCAGCCGCTGGGGCTGGGTGCCTGGCCCGGTGGTGCAGCGGCCGGTGTACGCGCCGGCGCTGGTTGGTTTTGTTGGCAGCAACGCCGGCGTGAGTTTTGGCTTCCAGATTGGCAGCAGCCAGCCGGGCGTGGGCTGGTTCCCGCTCGGCCCCGGCGAAGCCTGGCGCCCGTACTACCGTGCCAGCCCGCGCTACGTGAACAACATCAACCGCTATGGCAGCTACCAGGCCAGTGCGGGCAGCTACCGCTACCAACGCGCACCGCAGGCGGTGACGGTGGTGAACGCCGACACCTTCCGCCAGAGCCGACCGGTGTGGCAGAACCGGGTGCGGCCGCCGCAAGAGCAGATCACCCGCGCCGAGCTCGGGGCCGCCCCCAGCTTTGGCATTGGGCGCGACAACCAGTACCGCAACCCGGGCCGCCCTTTGACACCCGGCGCGACACCCCCAGGCACCGTGACCCAGCGGGAGGTGTTGACCGACCGCGCCGCCCATGACCGCAACCGCTTCAACGACGACCGCCGCGCCGAAGACCGCTCGCCAGGCCGCGACAGGGACAACAACGACAACGCCACCCGGCAGTGGCGCGACGACCGCAACCGCTTCAACGTGCCCGCACCGCAGCAGCCCGAACGCACCCACGTCCCGCCCCAGGTGACGAACGCGGCACCGCAGTTCCAGGCGCCACCCAACTTCATCCCCAACCAGGGCCGACCCAACGTGCGCGACGACACCCGCAACGACCCGCGCTATGGCCAGCCACGTTACGAACCGAGCCGTGACCCCCGCTACGGCCAGCGTAACGACGCACCACCCGAACCGCGCCGGGACCAAGCCCAACGCGACCAGGCCGAACAGTTCCTGCAGCAGCAGCGCCAGGCCACCGCCCGTTCGCAGGCCGACGCACAGGCACAAGCCCAGGCGGCTGCACAGGCCCGCGCTCAAGCTCAAGCTCAAGCTCAAGCTCAAGCTCAAGCTCAAGCTCAGCGCCAGCAGCAACAACAGCAGCAAACAGCCCGTCCGACACGCGACGTGCCACGCCCCGGCCGGAACAACGACGATGACAACAACGGCCGCCCTGGCCGCAACTTTGGCCCGCAGCGCTGATGGATTGCTATTGATTCAATAGCTGAACCACCAGTTTTTACTAGGGCTTGAGGCCGTTTTTACTCAAAAACCGCCTCCAAAAGCCTCCACAGGCCACTGGCAAGCCTCACACAGGCACTTGCACCAGCCGCTGCCCCATGCGGATGCGGCTGCCCGGCGCAATGCCCTCGCACAGCGCGAAGCCGGCGGGCACAAACAGCAGGATGGTGGAGCCGTGCTCGAACCAGCCCATTTCCTGCCCTTTGGTGAACAGCGCGTCGCACGGCAGGTGGTTCGGCCCACGGTAGCGCAGGTGCAGCCGCACGTTGAGCCAGTGCAGCCGCATGCTGGCCACCAGCACGGCGGCCACGGGCACCAGCGCAATCGGGTGGCCTGAGGGCAGCGTGCCTTCCACCAGCGCACGCTCGTTTTTGCAAAACAGCTTCTCCACCCGCTTGAGCGCCACCGGGTTCACGTTCCACGTGTCGCCACTGATGTAGGTCACCTGCTGCACCCGCATGTTGGCCGGTGCGTGGAAGCGGTGGTACATGCTGGAAGTCAGCCGCAGCGTGATGTAGCAACCATCGCGGTAGTGCTGCGCCAGCGAGTCGTCACCCGCCAGGTCTTGCAGCGTGTACGGGAAGCCCTTAGCCTGGAACACGGTGGTGCCCGCCACCGGGCCGCAGGCGCCCACGATGGCGTCGCACGGGCTGGTCAATACATCGGCGGCCATGTCCACCGGGCGGGCGCCGGGCTTCAGTTCCCGCGTGAAGCAGTCGTGCAGGCTGTGGAAGTGCTGCTGCTTCGCGTCGCTCAAATCCAGGTCAGCAAACAGCCGCCAAACGGCGATGGACGCGCGCACCACCCAGGGGTGGCGAATTTGGCTGAACCAGCCCATGAAACGGGTCAGCGTGGTGCGGGGAATGCGGTTGGTGAGCAGAAAGTTCAGGTCTTCCTGCAGCAGCAAAGCGTCTCGAAGGCGGCGCAGATTCATACGGTTGTCAATTCACACAGTTAAAAGAAGGGTCACGGTTTCACCACAGGCACACATTCCATGGACTACGCCTTTGCACTCTCGGCCATCGCTGCGGCCAGCCTCGCCACATTGGCCGTCGCCTCGCCCCGGCTGGCGCGCCGCCTGGCGCTCTCGCGCGCCAAACACCCCGGCCTTGCCGGCCACTCGCGCATGGCCAAGCGGGTGGTGGCGCAGATCCCCGGCTACGCCTACGGCGATGACGCGTTCTTCGCGTCCGACGGCGCACCTCCCGAGGTGGTGGCCCAGCGCCGCCAGGCGATGCAGCGGCTGTCGGCCCAGTTCGCACAGAAATACGCCCGCTCGGTTCAGGCCACGCAAGACGTGCAAGACGGCCTGTCGGACCTGCAGTTCACCAGCGCCTACCGCGTGCCCTACCAGTACAGCCCCACGCTGCGCCAGTACCTGAAGACCGGCAGCTTCGTGCAGTCCAGCGCCGGCGTGACGGTGACCGACCTCGACGGCAATGTGCTCTACGACCTGACCGGCTCCTACGGCGTCAACCTGTTCGGCAACGACTTCTACAAAACCTGCATCGCCGAGGGCGCGGCACGCGTGCAAGACCTCGGCCCGCTGCTCGGCAGCTACCACCCCTGCGTGGCCGACAACGTGCGCCGGTTGCAGCGCATCTCGGGGCTGGACGAGGTGTCGTTCCACATGTCGGGCACAGAGGCGGTGATGCAGGCGGTGCGGCTGGCGCGTTACCACACGCGACGCACGCACCTGGTGCGCTTTTGCGGCGCTTACCACGGCTGGTGGGGCGATGTGCAGCCGGGCCCCGGCAACCCGGTCTCGCCGCACGAAACCTACACATTGCGCGACATGCACGAACGCACGCTGAAGGTGCTGCGCAGCCGGCGCGACATTGCCTGCGTGCTGGTGAACCCGTTGCAGGCCATGCACCCCAACCGCGGCGCACCCGGCGACTCCACGCTGGTGGACAGCGGCCGCAGCGCCCACTTTGACCGCGCCGCCTACACCGCCTGGCTGCAACAGCTGCGCGCGGTCTGCACCGAACGCGGCATCGTGCTGATCTTCGACGAGGTGTTTCTGGGCTTCCGGCTCGCGCCCGGTGGCGCGCAAGCCTATTTCGGCGTGCAGGCCGACATGGTCACCTACGGAAAAACGCTGGGCGGTGGCCTGCCGGTGGGGGTGGTCTGCGGCCGCAAAGACCTGATGCGCCGCTTCCGCGACGACCGGCCGGCCGACATCTGTTTTGCCCGCGGCACCTTCAACGCACACCCGTATGTGATGGGTGCGATGCAGGTGTTTCTGGAGCGGCTGGAAGGCGAAGACTGCCAGGCGATGTATGCCGGCATGGACGCCACCTGGAACGGCCGCGCCGAGCGGCTGAACGCCCGACTGGCGGAAGCCAACCTGCCGCTGCGCGTGGCCCACATGGCCACCGTGTGGACGGTGCTGTACACCGAACCTTCGCGCTACAACTGGATGCTGCAGTACTACCTGAAGCTGGCAGGGCTGGCACTGAGCTGGGTGGGCAGTGGCCGCATGGTCTTCAGCCTCAACTACACCGAGGCCGACTTCCAGGGCGTGGCCGACCGTTTTGTGGCGGCCGCCCAGGCGATGCACCAGGACGGCTGGTGGCATGCGGCGCCCGGCCTGAGCAACCGCGGCATCCGCCGCAGCGTGCTCAAGGAAATGCTGGGCCACCGCTTCTGACGTTCAGCGGCGGTACTGTTGCGTGGCCGGGTCCAGCAGCTGGCCGCGCAGCAAATGGAACGGCGCCTTGCAGTAGAGCTTGATGTCGTGGAACGGGTCGGTAAAGATCTTGGTCGCCCAGACCAGACCCGTCATCACGTCCTGCAAAAAGAACAGGTGCACGGTGCGGAACAGCAGGCCACCAAAACCCAGCAGCAACCAGCCCATGCCCATCTGGTGCACGAAGCCTTCGGTGCTGGTGGCGGGCTCGACCAAACCGAACAGGTCGGGCTGCAGCCACAGCACCAGCGGTGACGCCGCCCACAGCGCCATCAGCACCACCTTGCGGCGCAGGTTGTAGCCCACCTTGATGGCTTCCTTGTGTTCGTGCGTGGCCTGATTGACATGGTCGTAGCCCTTGGGCTCGAAGAAGAAATGGCCGGCCTGGCGGCTCGTCATGCCCACCAGCCAGGCCAGCATCGCTGCGGCCACCGGGTCGGTGAACAGCAGCAGATAGGCCAGCACAAAGCTCGACGCGCTGAGCAAATGCAGCGCCTGGTTGATGGTGCTGTGGTGGTAGTAGCGGTGGTCATCCCAGCGCTGGGTCTGAAGGGCTTGCAGGAACGAATTCACGTCATCTCCTCTGGGTGCACACATGCGCCACGCCGGCCGGCAATGGCGTTGAAACGAGTGGATGGTGCCGGTGCCGCGTGTCATTTCGATGACGGCCCCGCCTGACGCACAACTGCCACGCATTTGCCACGCCAGCGACACACGGGCAGGCCACCATGGCGACACCAACGACGGGGCCACACCATGCTGAATGTTGAAGTTCGCCACCCTGCCCAACGCTCGCTGCGGCTGGCGGTGGTCACCGAAACCTACCCACCCGAAGTCAATGGCGTGGCCATGACGATTGCCCGGCTGGTGGAAGGCCTGCGGGCCCGCAACCACAGCATCCAGCTGGTGCGCCCGCGCCAGGACAAGACCGAAACCACCGGCGCCGTCGACAGCGACACCGGCTTCCACGAAGTGCTGATGCGGGGCCTGCCGATCCCGCGTTACCCGCACCTGAAGATGGGTGTGCCGTCCAAGAAAGCGCTGATCGAGCTGTGGTCGCTGCGCCGGCCCGACCTGGTGCACATCGTCACCGAAGGGCCGCTGGGCTGGTCGGCGCTGCAGGCGGCCAAGCGGCTGAAGCTGCCGGTGACCTCCGACTTCCGCACCAACTTCCATGCCTACAGCCAGCACTACGGCGTGGGCTGGCTGCACCGGCCCATCGTGGCCTATTTGCGCAAGCTGCACAACCAGACGCTGTGCACCTTTGTGCCCACAGAAGGCCTGCGGCAAAACCTGCTGGCGCACGGTTTTGAGAACCTGAAGGTGGCGGCGCGCGGCGTGGACACCACCCTGTTCAGCCCGGCCAAACGCAGCACCGACTTGCGCCGCCAGTGGGGTGCCACCGATGCGACCCGCGTGGTGCTGTCGGTAGGCCGCCTGGCGGCTGAGAAGAACCTCGCCACCGTGGTGGCCGCCTACGAGGCGCTGCAGCAGACCACGCCCGACAGCCGCCTGGTGGTCGTGGGCGACGGCCCGGAGCGCAAGGCGCTGCAAGCGCGCTGCCCCGACGCGGTATTTGCCGGCACGCAGCTGGGCGAGGCGCTGGCCGCGCACTACGCGTCGAGCGACGTGTTCCTGTTCCCGAGCACCACCGAGACCTTTGGCAACGTCACCACCGAGGCCATGGCCAGCGGGTTGGCGGTGCTGGCCTACGACTACGCGGCCGCAGCCGAGTACATCCGCCATGGCGACAACGGCCTGCTGGCCGCGTTCAACCACACCGCCGACTTTGTGGCCCAGGCCAGCACACTCGCCGCCAATGCGGCGCAGGTGCAGGCACTGGGTACACAGGCACGCCAGACCGCGCTGGGCCTAGGCTGGGAACGCATCGTGGCGCAGGTGGAGCAGGCCATGCTGGCCGAGCTGCGCAACGGGGCCCAGCCGCGGTCGTCGGCGTTGATCGAAGGCAACGTCGAGAGCTGGTAACGCCTTATTCCGCGGGCAACACCGCCAGCGCGTTGCTGCGCGCCAAGCGGCGTTCGCGCACAATTAGCAGCCCCACCAGCGTGGCAATGGCCAGCCCGGCCAGCCACATCACCGCCACGATAGACAAGTCCAGCGCCAGCAGGGCGGCGTAGCCACCGAGCATCACCAGAATGCTCAGGTTCTCGTTGAAGTTCTGCACCGCGATCGACCGGCCTGCGGTGAGCAGCACATGGCCCCGGTGCTGCAGCAGCGCGTTCATGGGCACCACCAGCACGCCACCCACCACGCCGGTCAGCACCAAGAGCGGCACCGCCAGCCCCAGCGACTGGGTGCTGGCCAGCGCGGGCAACATCAGGCCCAGCGCCACACCGGCCGGCAGCACCACCACCGCCTTGTGCAGCCCGACCCAGCGGCCCACCAGCGCGGCACCGGCAACCACGCCCACAGCCACCACCGCCTGCAAGTAGCTGGCCTCGGACAAATCGAAACCCAAAGCCGCGTCGGCCCAGCGCAGCACGGCGAACTGCATCATCGCGCCAACGCCCCAGAACAGCGTGGTCACTGCCAGCGACAGGCCGCCCAGCGGGTCGGCCCAGAGGCGGCGGTTGGCGTGGGCAAAGTCGCGCACCAGCACCTGCGGCTGGGTGCTGCCCTGCGGGTAACGTGCGCCGCTGTCGGGCAGGCCGGTGTTGAGCAGCGCGGCCACGCCGTACAGGCCCAACACCACGGCCATGGCCGCGTCCAGCGGCTCGGTCACAGCCCAGGCCATGAACAGGGCCTCCGCGCTGTCGCTGACCAGCAGGCCACCCACCAGCGTGCCCAGCAGCACCGCCACCACCGCCGCCACCTCGATCCAGCCGTTGGCCGCCACCAGCCGGTCGGGGCCGACCACTTCGGTCACCAGCCCGTACTTGGCGGGGGCGTACAACGCCGCGCCGGTGCCCACCACCGCGAAGGCGGCCAACGGGTGCAGGCCCGCGAGCAACGCCAGCAGGCCGATGGCCTTGAGGCCGTTCATCCAGGCCATCAGCCGGGCCTTGGGCATGGCGTCGGCCAGCGGGCCGGCGAACGGCGCCAAAAGCACATAGGCCAACGTGAAGCAGAACTTGAGCAGCGGCGCCCACCACAGCGGCTGGCCCTGCGCGTGCAACAGCGCAATCGCCAGGATCAGCAGCGCATTGTCGGCCAGGGCGGAGAAAAACTGGGCGGCGATCAGCCGGTGAAAGCCACTGGGCATCAGCGTGGGCGCCGGTTTCCCCGCTGGGCCGTCCCAAGGGGAAATGCGCCCCCTCGGGGGGCAGCGACCCGCGCAGCGGTGGAGCGTGGGAGCAACACGCTTACGGCCGGCCGACGGAGTGGTATTCCAGGCCAGAGGCGCGCACCAGCGGTGGGTCGTACAGGTTGCGGCCGTCAAACACCACCTTGTCGTGCAGGCTGCTGGCCAGCGCGTCAAAGTCGGGTGTGCGGAATTCGCGCCATTCGGTGGCGATCAACAACGCGTTGGCGCCGGTGGTGGCCTGCGTGGCCGAGGCGCTGAGGCTGAAGCCGTTGAGCCCACCCAGCAGCCGCAAAGCTTCTTTGCCGGCCACCGGGTCGTAGGCCTGCACCGTGGCGCCACGGCGCAGCAGTTCCTGCACGATGACCAGGCTGGGCGCTTCGCGCATGTCGTCGGTGCCGGGCTTGAAGGCCAGGCCCCAGAGCGCAAAGGTCAGGCCACTGAGCGACTCGCCGTAGCGGCGCACGACCTTCTCCACCAGCACCTGTTTCTGCGCGTTGTTCACCGCCTGCACCGCTGCGATGATGCGCAGCGGCAACCCAGCAGCCTCGCCCATGTGGGCCAG
The DNA here is from genome assembly GCA_017848435.1 of Burkholderiaceae bacterium. GTDB lineage: Bacteria > Pseudomonadota > Gammaproteobacteria > Burkholderiales > Burkholderiaceae_C > PCRC01. The sequence goes on from JAFEHU010000053.1 coordinate 48,810, forward strand.
CGCCTGGATGTCCTTGGGGAAACACGAGCCACCGTAGCCGGTGCCCGCGTACAAAAACTGCGGGCCGATGCGCGGGTCGGCCCCGAGGCCCTGGCGCACCAGCTCGATGTCGGCGCCCAGGTGCTCGGACAGGCGCGACAGCTCGTTCATGAAGCTGATGCGGGTGGCCAACATCGCGTTGGCGGCGTACTTGGTGAACTCGGCACTTTTGATGTCCATCACAAAGGTGCGGTCGCGGTTGCGCACAAAGGGCGAGTACAGCGCCTTCATCAGCAGCATGGCGCGCTCTTCCTCCACGCCCAACACCACGCGGTCTGGCCGCATGAAGTCGGCCATGGCCGCACCTTCTTTCAGGAACTCGGGGTTGGAGACGACCGCAAAGTCCATGGCCACGCCACGTTTGGCATGCTCGGCTGCAATGACGGCACGCACCTTGTCGCCGGTGCCCACCGGCACGGTGCTCTTGTTGATGACGACCTTGTAGTCGGTCATGCCCTGGCCAATGTCGCGCGCGGCGGCCAGCACGTACTGCAGGTCGGCCGAACCGTCTTCGTCGGGCGGGGTGCCGACCGCAATGAACTGCAGCGTGCCGTGGCCCACGGCCAGCGCGCGGTCGGTGGTGAACTGCAGGCGGCCACCGGCCACGTTGCGCTGCACCACCTCCAGCAGGCCGGGTTCGTGGATGGGCAGGCCACCGGCGTTGAGCAGGTCGATCTTGGCGGCGTCGATGTCCAGGCAAATGACATGGTTGCCCATTTCCGCCAGGCAGGCGCCGGTGACGAGGCCGACGTAGCCGGTTCCAACAATCGTGACTTTCATGCCCGCGATGGTCACCGCCAGATGTTGCGGGAATGTGAAAAGTCTTGGCGCCGACTTCATTTCGCCACACAACCCACAGGTCTTGGCCGTTGCGGCGATGATGGCCATCAGCCCAGCACAGCCACAGGACACCGCCCATGCCACGCCAACCACCGAAAGCCACCCCCACCCCACCCGGCCAGGTGGTGCTGGTGCTGCAGGGCGGCGGCGCTTTGGGGGCCTACCAGGTGGGCGTGTACCAGGCGCTGCACGAGGCTGGCATCGAGCCCGACTGGGTGATCGGCACCTCGATTGGCGCCATCAACGCCGCGCTGATCGTGGGCAACGCGCCGGGCCAGCGACTGGCGCGGCTGGCGACGTTCTGGGACCGCATGACGCAACCCAGCCCGGTGCCACCGGCGCTCGACTGGCTGGGTGTGGGCCCGCTGCTGGCCAACGCCGCCACCGTGGCGCACGGCATTGCCGGCTTCTTTGCGCCACGCCCCAACGCCTGGCAGGGTGCGCAGGCCCGCGTGGGCGTGGACCAAGCCTCGTACTACAGCACCGAGCCGCTGCGCGAAACGCTGGGCGAACTGGTGGATTTGGCGCAGCTGCACCGCAGCAACACCCGCCTGACGGTGGGCGCGGTGCACGTCGCGAGCGGCCAGATGCGCTACTTCGACAGCCGTGACACAGCGCTCGGCATTGAACACATCATGGCCTCGGGCGCGCTGCCGCCGGCCTTTGCCGCAGTGCGCATCGACGGTGAGGCCTATTGGGACGGCGGGCTCTACTCCAACACCCCGATCGAGGCGGTGCTGGACGACCACCCGCGCCGCAGTTCGCTGATTTTTGCGGTCAACGTCTGGCAACACGCGGCGCCGGAACCCGAGTCCATCAACGCCGTGGTGGCGCGGCAAAAAGACATCCAGTACGCCAGCCGCGACGACAGCCACATCGCGCGGCAGCAGCAAATCCACCGGCTGCGCCACGTCATCCGCGAGCTGAAACAGCAGCTGCCCGCCAAGCTGCAGGACGACCCGCAGGTGCGCGAGCTCACCGCCTGGGGCTGCGGCACCACAATGCACGTTGCGCGCCTGCTGGCCCCGCCGCTGGACGGCGAAGGCAGCGCCAAAGACATCGACTTTTCTGCTGCGGGCATTGCGGCCCGCCGTGCCGCCGGTTATGCCGACACGCTGGCGATGCTGCAACGCGCACCCTGGTTGGCGCCGGTGGACCCGATGGACGGCGTGGTGGTGCACGACATGCCCCGGCGTGGCACCTGATTTGCTCTTGTTTTAGGAGCTGAATCGTCAGATTTGACTGAGGCTTGCGGCTGATTTGGCTTGAAAACTGCCTGGCAACAGGCCGAAACCAGCCCCCACGGGCTTCAAACCGATGTGGGCCGAAACACCCGGACCCTGGAGGCAATCTGGGCCAGTGTGTTCCGCTGCGCCACCCGCAGGTCGTACGCCGCTTGCAGGTTGACCCAATAGCGCGCTTCCATGCCAAAAAACAGGCCCAGCCGCAGCGCGGTGTCGGCGGTGATGGGGCGGATGCCGTTCACGATGTCGCTGATGCGGCTGGGCGGCACATCCATGTCGGCCGCCAGTTGCCGCGCCGTGATGTGCTTCGGCTTCATGAACTCTTCCAGCAGGATTGCGCCGGGGTGAACCTCTTCCCTCAGTGTGGTTGCCTCAACCATTTTCTTGTCTTTCTGTGCATTTCGGTGGCGGTCCACCGTGTCAACGCGCTATTTTCCGTCAACCGGCCACCGGCAGGCCACCCGCATCACGATGCCGCTGCGTTCCAGGCCCCCGTTTCCACCAGCACCGGCGACGCTTGCACCGCGCCCCAGCGCAACGGCAGCGCGTGTGCCACCCGCCGCCCCCACAACACTTCGCACTTCAGCAGCCGCAACGCGCCCTCGAACGATGCAAGTTCTGGGCCGTCCCACACGGTGCGGGCCGCCACTGCCAGGTAAAGCAGGCTGCCGTTGGCAAAGTCGACGAACAGCAGGCCGGCGCGCGGGTGCACCGCGATGTTGCCCAGCGTGTTGAAGTACTGGTTGCCGGCGAAGTCGGGCACGGTCAGTTCGTCGTGGCTGGCCAGGCGGTCCAGCCGCACAAAGCCCGGCTTGCCACCGCGGTGCGACACGTCCACGCCGTGCATCGCCTCGCCGGCCGCACGCTGGGTGCTCTGCGGGTGGGCGGTGGCAATGAAGAAGGTGTCGGCGGCCGCCACCATGGCCTGCCCGGCGGCGTCGAGCCGGGCGCCTTCGTGGGCCACGGTCGCCGCCTGCGGCATGTCCGCACGGTGGTCAGGCACCCGCGCCTGGATGTACTTGGGGCAGTTGCCAAAGCTCTGGCGTACCTGCAGCGAAAAGCCCGCGTCTGTGACCGCGCCCACCACGCCATTGGCCCGGTTGCGCCGCCGCGTCGGGGGTTCGATGCCGAGCAGGCCCAGCGCCGCGCCGGGCCGCAGCGTGCCCTGCAGCGGATCGGTGGGCGACGGCAGCGCGGCCACCTGCAAGCGGGTCGCGTCGGGCGACCGCACAAAACCGGGTGGCCCGGCCAGCACCGAAGCCCAGGGCTGGCCGGTGTTGTCGACCGAACCGAGCACCACAAAGGGCAACTGTGCAAAAAAGGTACGGTGTTGCTCGGGCATCGCGTCGCGGATGGCCATGCGGCCGATCGCGGTCATGCGGGCGCGGGCGGCGGGCCCGCCCATGGCACGGGCCTGCACTTCGCATTCGCCGGCGTGGAAATGCGTTTCGGCGCTGGGGATGAAATCGCTCATGGCGCCGCCTCACGCAGCGGCCAGCAGACCCACCGGCGAGCTTGGCATGGCCACAAAACCGGGCAACGCGGCCACCCGGGCCAGCCAGGCGCGCACGGCCGGGTAATCGGCCAGCGACACATTGCCCTCGGGCGCGGTGGCCACGTAGCTGTAGTTGGCCACGTCGGCAATGCTGGGCTGCGCACCGGTGAGGAAGGGGCTGGCAGCGAGCACGCCGTCCATCACCTTCAGCAGGCCATGGGCGCGGGCGATCAGCTCGTCCGGGTTTTGCGGTGACTTGAACAGCACCACGATGCGCGCCGCCGCCGGGCCAAAGGCCAGCGGACCGGCCGCCACCGACAGCCAGCGCTGCACCTCGGCGGCTGCCACCGGCTCGGTGGGCAGCCAGTGGGGCGCGCCGTAGCGGCTGGCGAGGTAGACCAGGATGGCGTTGGAGTCGGCCAGCGTCACGTCGCCGTCTTCGATCACCGGCACCTGGCCGAACGCGTTTTTGGCCAGAAACTCCGGGGCCTTGTGGGCCTTGGCCATCAGGTTCACCGCTTCAAACGTGTACGGCAGGCCAAGCAGCGAGAGCATCAGCTCCACACGGTGGCTGTGGCCCGAGAGCTTGAAGCCGAGCACACGGATGGGGGCGGCGGGTGGGGTGGTGGTCATGGG
>JAFEHU010000031.1 GCA_017848435.1 Burkholderiaceae bacterium
CCCTTGCCCATGACCCGATCTTCCCCGCCCCCTTCCGGTTTCCGCCGCCCCCCGTTGCCCGAGGGCCGCTTGCCGGCCCCGGCGCTCAGCCCTGCCAAGCGGGTTCCCGGGCCTGGCGCAGCGCGCCCCGCTGCACGCGGGCCGCTGGCGCCCGCCGGCACCTCGGCCACCAGCCGGCTCAACAAGCGCATGGCCGAGCTGGGCCTGTGTTCCCGCCGCGAGGCCGACGACTGGATTGCCCGCGGCTGGGTGCGTGTCAACGGCGCGGTGGCGGTGATGGGCCTGCAGGTCGCGCCCGACGCCGAGATTGAGATCGACCGCGCCGCCCAGGGCCAGCAAGACAGCCGCGTCACCATGCTGCTGCACAAACCGATTGGCTACGTCAGCGGCCAGGCCGAAGACGGGCACGAACCGGCGGTGGCGCTGGTGAACCCGCGCAGCCACTGGCGCGAAGACCTGTGTGGCCTGCGCTTCACGCCGCCGCAACTGCGCGGCCTGGCCCCGGCCGGCCGGCTCGACATCGACTCCACCGGCCTCCTGGTGCTGACGCAGGACGGCCGCATCGCCCGCCAGCTGATTGGCGAAGACTCCGGCATGGAAAAAGAGTACCTGGTGCGGGTGACCTACACGCCCGATGGCTCGGCCCATGGGCCGCTGGCGTTGAACGTGCAAGCCGCCTTCCCGCCCGCGCAGCTGGCCCGGCTGCGCCATGGCCTGAGCCTGGACGGCCAGCCGCTCAAGCCCGCGCAGGTGGACTGGCAAAACCCCGAGCAGCTGCGCTTTGTGCTGACCGAAGGCAAGAAACGCCAGATCCGCCGCATGTGCGAACTGGTGGGCCTGAAGGTGGTGGGCCTCAAGCGCATCCGCATCGGCCGGGTGGTGCTGGGCAACCTGCCGGTGGGGCAGTGGCGCTACCTCGGCCCGAACGAGCGGTTTTAGCCGCTGCTTTTGACGCGGCAGGGCGGGCCTTGAAATGGCCCCCTGCGCCCACACATCCGCCTAGCCTTTTGCTTTTGGCGATCCGTTACCCCCCAAAACCAGACACACCATGACCAAGCAAACCCTTTCCTTCCAGGCCGAAGTCGCCCAGCTGCTGCACCTCGTCACCCACTCGCTGTACTCCAACCGCGAAATCTTCTTGCGCGAACTGGTCTCCAACGCGTCCGACGCCTGCGACAAGCTGCGCTTTGAGGCGCTCAATAACGCGGCCTTGTACGAAGACGCGCCAGCACTCGACGTCCGCGTCACCCTCGACAAAGCCGCCCGCACCCTGACCATCACCGACAACGGCATCGGCCTTTCCCAGCAAGAGGCGATTGACAACCTCGGCACGATTGCCAAGAGCGGCACGCGCGAGTTCATGGGCAAGCTGAGCGGCGAACAAAAGGCCGACGCGCAGCTGATCGGCCAGTTTGGCGTGGGCTTCTACTCCGGCTTCATCGTGGCCGACAAAATCACCGTGGAGTCGCGCCGTGCCGGTGCGCCACACAGCGACGGCGTGCGCTGGGTCAGCGGCGGCACCGGCGACTTCGAGGTGGAGGCCATCGAGCGGGCCCAGCGCGGCACCAGCGTCATCCTGCACCTGCGCGACGACGCCAGCGACTACCTGGACGCCTGGACCGTCAAGGGTGTGATCGGCAAGTACTCCGACCACATCTCGCTGCCCATCCTGATGGAAAAGCAGGAATGGAAAGCTGGCGAAAACGACCAGCCCGGCGAGATGGTGAAAACCGGCGAATGGGAAACCGTCAACCAGGCCAACGCGCTGTGGTCGCGGCCCAAAAAAGACATCACCGCCGAGCAGTACCAGGACTTCTACAAACAGATCGCGCTCGACCACGAAAACCCGCTCGCCTGGAGCCACAACCGGGTGGAAGGCAGCACCGAATACACCCAGCTGCTCTACATCCCGGGCAAGGCCCCGCACGACCTCTACCAGCGCGACAAGGTCGCCGGCGTCAAGCTGTACGTGAAGCGCGTCTTCATCATGGACGATGCCGAAGCGCTGATGCCCGGTTACCTGCGATTCGTGAAGGGCGTGGTGGACTCGGCCGACCTGCCGCTCAACGTCAGCCGCGAACTGCTGCAGGAAAGCCGCGACGTGAAGGCCATCCGTGAAGGCTGCACCAAGCGCGTGCTGGGCATGCTGGAAGACCTGGCCAAACACGACGCACCCGCTGTCGATGCCGACGGTGTGACCGACGTGCCCAGCGACGAAGACAAGGCCAAGGCCGGCCAGTACGGCAAGTTCTACGCCGAGTTTGGCGCGGTGCTGAAAGAAGGCCTGACCGAAGACTTTGCCAACCGCGACCGCCTCGCCAAGTTGCTGCGCTACGCCTCCACCACCAGCGACACCGTGAGCGTTTCGCTGGCCGACTACAAGGCCCGCATGAAGGCCGGCCAGACCGCGATCTACTACATCACCGCCGACAACCTGGCCGCCGCCAAGAACAGCCCGCAGCTCGAGGTGTTCCGCAAAAAGGGCATCGAGGTGCTGCTGATGACCGACCGGGTGGACGAGTGGGCGCTGAACTACCTGAACGAGTTCGACGGCACGCCACTGCAAAGCGTGGCCAAAGGCGCGGTTGACCTCGGCGAGCTGCAGGACGAGGCCGAAAAGAAAGCCGCCGAAGACGCTGCCGAAGCCTTCAAGCCGGTGCTGGCCAAGTTGAAGGAAGCGCTGAAAGACAAGGCGCAAGACGTGCGCGTCACCACCCGCCTGGTGGACTCCCCCGCCTGCCTGGTGGTGCAGGACGGCGGCATCAGCACCCAGCTCGCCCGCATGCTCAAGCAGGCTGGCCAGCAGGCGCCCGAAGTCAAGCCCACGCTGGAAGTGAACGCCGAACACGCGCTGGTGAAAAAGCTCGACGGTTCGGTCAATTTCCACGACCTCGCCCACATCCTGTTCGACCAGGCCCTGCTGGCCGAAGGCGGCATGCCCACCGACCCCGCCGCGTATGTGAAAAGGGTCAACGCGCTGCTGGTGTGACGCCGGCCCGGCGTCGGCGTACAGTGGGTGCCATGCGCACCCCTGTTGCTGTCTGGCCCCTGGCTTTTGTGGCCGCCACTGCCGCCCTCGTTTTGGGCGGTTGTGGCTCGGTGGGCGCCGGCGTGGGTTTCAGTGTGCCGGTGCTGCCCGGCGTCTCCATTGGCGTGGGGGTGGGCAGCGGCGGCGTCAACGCCGGCGTGACCGCGGGCTCCGGCCCGGTGGGTGTGGGCGTCGGTATCAACCAGCAAGGCCAGGTGACTGGTGGCGTTGGGGTGGGCGTTGGGACCGAAATCGGCAACAGCGGCGTGAATGCCGGCGTGGGGGTGGGCACCGGGACGGTGCTGTACGACCCGAACGAGCGGCGTCAGCGTGAACAGCGCGCACCCCACTGCTGCAGCCGGTAGGGCAATTTCCCAAAAGGACTTCATGACGCAACCCCGCATCCTCATCATCCCCGGCAGCGCACGCGCCGGCTCGCTCAACCGCCAGCTGGCCGCTTTCGCCGCGACCACGGCGCGCGCAGCGGGGTTGGCCGTGCACGAGCTGGACTTGCGCAGCCTTGAGCTGCCTCTCTACGACGGTGACCTGGAAGTGGCGTCGGGCATCCCGGCGGGGGCTTTCGCGCTCCAGCAGGCCTTTCTGGGGTGCGACGGCGTTCTGGTGGTCATGCCGGAGTACAACGGTTTTCCGACGCCGCTGGTCATCAACGCCTTTGACTGGCTGTCGCGCATCCAGGCCAGCACAGCGCATCCGGCGGGCGTGGCCGCGACAGCCAACAAGCCGGTCGCGCTGCTGTCGGCATCGCCCGGGCCAGGGGGCGGTTTGCGGGCGATGAACTACCTGCGCCAGTACCTGCAGATGGGGTTTGCGATGCTGGTGGTGCCGCAGCAGTTTGCGCTGGGCCGGGCGCACGAGGCGTTTGACGACGCCGGCCTGTTGAAAGACGCGCGGACGGCCCAGTCGGTGCAGGCGGTGCTCGATGCGTTGACCCGTTTGGCGCGGGCGCTCACACCACCGGCCTGACCGCGCCGCGCGGGTGTCAACGGCTCACGCCACCAGCGGCGCCTCCGCCATCGCTTCCATCTGCTCTTCCAGCATCTGCACCTGGCCCTGCCAGTAGTCGCTGCTGCCAAACCACGGGAAATTGATCGGGAAGCTGGGGTCGTCCCAGCGGCGGGCGAGCCAGGCGCTGTAGTGGACCAGGCGCAAGGTGCGCAGCGGCTCGATCAGCGCCAGCTCGCGGCGGTCGAATTCGCGGAACTGTTCGTAGCCGTCAATCAGCATGCCGAGCTGGCGCTGCTGTTGCTGGCGGTCGCCGCTGAGCAGCATCCACAGGTCTTGCACCGCCGGGCCGGTGCGGGCGTCGTCCAGGTCCACAAAATGCGGGCCGCCGCCGGGGCGGTCGGTCGGTGTCCAGAGGATGTTGCCGGGGTGGCAGTCGCCGTGCAGGCGCAGCGCGCGGATGCCGTCGCCACGGCTGGCCACGCTGGCAAGCGGTGTTTGGGCAATGGCATCGAGCGCCTGGGTGCAGGCGGCGCCCCAGGCGGTTTGCACGTCCAGCGGCACTTTCTCGTTGGCCAGCAGCCAGTCGCGTTGTTCGGTGCCAAAGCTGTGCAGGTCGAGCGCGGGGCGGCTGGCAAACGGGCGTTGCGCGCCCACGCTGTGGATGCGGGCGAGAAAGCGGCCAATCCATTCCAGCACCTCGCCGTCGTCCAGTTCGGGCGGCCGGCCGCCACGGCGCGGGCTGACGCTGAAGGCAAAGCCCTCAAAGTCGTGCAGCGTCTGGCCTTGCAGCACCAGCGGGCCGACGGCGGGTATTTCGGCGGCCATCAGCTCGGCGGCAAAGGCATGTTCTTCCAGAATTTGCGCCGCGCTCCAGCGCTGGGGGCGGTAGAACTTGGCGACCACCGCCTCGCCGTCTTCCAGGTGGGCAAGGTAGACGCGGTTTTCGTAGGAGCTGAGCGCCATCAGTCGCCCGTCGCCAAACAAGCCCACGCTGGCCAGCGCGTCCAGCACACGGTCGGGCGTGAGGCTGTCAAAGGCGTGGGGGCGGGGGGCGTCTGGCTGGGTCATGGCCTATTGTGCGGTGCCGCAGGCAGGCCTTTTGGGTGCTGCCAGAGGCCTGGTGGCAGTGTTGCGGGGCAGATTTAATGCCAAATCGGCCTCAAGCCTTAGTGAATCCTTGCGGTACAGCTCCTGATTCAGGAGCAAAAATAGCCACGGG
>JAFEHU010000076.1 GCA_017848435.1 Burkholderiaceae bacterium
ACGGGAACCTCCGGGTACAAACCCGGGGACGTGCAACACCGCATTGTAGAATCGCCTAGTTTTGCGCCCAACCTTATACCTCCACGCCATGAAGTCGTTCGTTCCATTTTTGATGGCAGCCCTGTGCGCTGTCACGGTTGTTCCCAGTAACGCATCTGACGCGCCGGCCCCGGCAGCGGCCAAGTTCAAGCCAGATCTGGCCAAGGGCGAGGCCAGCTTCGCCACCTGCGTGGCCTGCCACGCGGCCGACGGCAACTCGGCCATCCCGGCCAACCCCAAGCTGGCGCAGCAGCACCCGGAATACCTGGTCAAGCAGCTCAAAGAATTCAAGTCCGGCAAACGTGCCAACGCCGTCATGTCCGGCTTTGCGGCCGGCCTGTCGGAAGAGGACATGAAAAACATCGCCTACTGGGTGGCTTCCAAGCCCGGCAAGCCCGGCTTTGCGAAAGACAAGGAGCTGGTCGCCCTGGGCGAGCGCATCTACCGCGGTGGCATTGCCGACCGCCAGATCGCCGCCTGCGCCGGCTGCCACAGCCCGAACGGTGCCGGCATCCCGGCCCAGTACCCGCGTCTGGCCGGCCAGCATGCCGACTACACCACCACCCAGCTGACCGCGTTCCGCGACGGCGCCCGCAAGAACAACCTGCAAATGACCCAGGTGGCGGCCAAGCTGAACGACCGCGAGATCCGCGCGGTGTCGGATTACATCGCCGGTCTGCGCTGAAACCGCGCCGTGCCAGTGCGAATGGTTGAACCATTCGCCGGCAACACACCCTGAATCAGGGCGGGCCATTCGCAAGAGGGCTCGCCCTTTTTCATGGTTCAGCCGCAGTTAATTGAAGTTACTGAAAATCCCCACATGTCTGTATCGACCCATGGCCTCCGACTGAAAACCCGCTCGCACGTGGCGCGGGAGGCGATCGAGTTGCTGTCGTCGATGCGGTTTGCCATCTCGCTGCTGACCGTCATCTGCATCGCGTCCATCATTGGCACGGTGCTCAAGCAGCAGGAGCCGCTGAACAACTACGTGAACCAGTTTGGGCCGTTCTGGGCCGAACTGTTCCGGGTGATTGACCTGTATTCGGTCTACAGCGCCTGGTGGTTTCTGCTGATCCTGGCGTTCCTGGTCATCAGCACCTCGCTGTGTGTGGGCCGCAACACGCCCAAGATCCTGGCCGACTTCAAGGTCTACAAGGAAGGCATCCGCGAGCAAAGCCTGAAGGCCTTCAGCCACAAGGCCGAGTCGCTGCTGCCCGAAGCGGCAGAAGCCGCCGCCCAGCGGATCGGCAAGACGCTGGTCAGCGGCGGCTGGCGCGTCAAACTGCAGCAGCGTGAGACCGGCTGGATGGTGGCGGCCAAGGCCGGTGCCGCCAACAAGCTGGGCTACATCGCGGCACACAGTGCCATCGTGCTGGTGTGCATCGGCGGCCTGCTGGACGGTGACCTGGTGGTGCGGGCGCAGACCTGGTTCAACGGCAAGGTGCCCTACGTGGGCGGTGGGTTGCTGGCCGACGTGGCGCCCCAGCACCGCCTGAGCGACAGCAACCCCACGTTCCGTGGCAACCTGATGGTGCCCGAGGGCGGTACCGCCAGCACCGCGATCCTGACCCAGCCCAAGGGCATCCTGCTGCAGGAACTGCCGTTCTCGGTCGAGCTGAAGAAGTTTGTGGTGGACTACTACTCCACCGGCATGCCCAAGCTGTTTGCCAGCGACATCGTCATCCGCGACCTGGAGACCGGCGTCGAGACGCCGGCGCGGGTGGAGGTCAACCACCCGGCCAGCTACAAGGGTGTGCAAATCTACCAGTCGAGCTTTGACGACGGCGGTTCCAGCGTCAAGCTCAAGGCCTACCCGATGGGTTCGGCCACCAAACCCTTCGAGATCGACGGCACGATCGGCAGCAGCGCCGAACTCACCCGCGGTGACGCGGCCGGCAGCGACAAAATGACGCTGGAGTTCATCGCCCTGCGTGTCATCAACGTCGAGAATTTTGGCGGTGCGGGCGAATCGGGCACCGACGTGCGCAAGGTGGACCTGCGTGCCGCCATCGACAGCCGGCTCGGTGCCGCCAACAAGACCGTCACCAAAAAAGAGCTGCGCAACATCGGCCCCAGCATCACCTACAAGCTGCGCGACGCGGCCGGTCAGGCCCGCGAATACAACAACTACATGCTGCCGGTGGACATGGGCGACGGCGCAGGCCGCGTGTTCCTGATGGGCACACGCGACACGCCCGCCGAGCGCTTCCGCTACCTGCGCGTCCCGGCCGACGACCAGGACAGCCTCAACGGCTTCCTCGCCCTGCGCGATGCCCTGGCCGACACCGCCCTGCGCGAGCGGGCGGTGCAGCGCTACGTGGCCAAGTCCACCGACCCGCTGAAACCTGAACTCGCGGCCCAGTTGACCGCGTCGGCCAGCCGCGCACTGGCGTTGTTTGCCGGCAGTGGCAACAGCGCCGGCCCGGCAGCGGTGAGCGGCCTGCAGGCGATTTCCGATTTCATGGAGGCCAACGTGCCCGAGGCCGAGCGCGCCCGCGCTGGCGAGGTGCTGGTGCGCATCATCAATGGCGTGTTGTTCGAACTGGCGCAAATGACCCGCGAGACCGCCGGGCTGAAACCGCTGCAGCCGGGCGAGACCACGCAAGCCTTCATGGTGCAGTCGGTGCTGAGCCTGAGCGACGCGGTGCTGTACCCCGCACCCATGGCGTTCCAGCTGCAAGACTTCAAGCAGGTGCAGGCCAGCGTGTTCCAGGTGGCCCGTGCGCCGGGTAAAAACATCGTTTACCTGGGTTGCCTGTTTCTGATTGTGGGGATATTTTCCATGCTCTACGTGCGCGAACGCCGCCTCTGGGTCTGGCTGACACCACAGGGCAGCGACAGCGCACAGGCCACACTGGCCCTGTCAACCAACCGCAAGACCATGGACGTTGACAAAGAGTTCGACCATCTCAAGCGCAAGCTGATCAACGCCACAGACTGACACCGCCATGCCACGCACTTTGACCGACACACCGACACGACCCGGAGACGCCCGATGAACACCGCCACCATCTCGCTCAATGAAAGTTTCATGGCACGCCGCAACTGGCAAGACTGGGTCTTTGCCGTGCTGGTGCTGGCCGGCGGGCTGTTTGCGCTGTCGCGCTACGCCCAGTTCATGGACGGCTACGAGAAAGCCATCCTGGTGGGCACCGTGCCCGCGGCCATCTGGCTGGGCTGGTTCTGGCGCCCGCTGCAACGCCTGATGGTGGGGGTGGCGGCGGTGTCTCTGCTGGCCATCACGGCGTACCAGAGCGACCTGGCGCGTGCCGATTCGGTGTTCTGGCTCAAGTATTTCCTGTCCAGCCAGTCGGCCATTTTGTGGGCCAGCATGCTGTTTTTCATGGCCACCGCGTTCTACTGGCTGGGCATGTTCGTCAAGGGGCAGGGCGACGCCATGGAGTCGCTCGGTTCGCGCCTGACCTGGGTGGCAGTGGGCATGGCGCTGATTGGCACCATGGTGCGCTGGTACGAGAGCTACCTGATCGGTGCTGACATTGGCCACATCCCGGTCAGCAACCTGTACGAGGTGTTCGTGCTGTTCTGCTGGCTCACCGCGTTGTTCTACCTGTACTTTGAAGCCCAGTACAAGACCCGTTCCCTGGGTGCGTTTGTGATGCTTGTGGTGAGCGCGGCGGTGGGCTTTTTGCTCTGGTACACCGTGGTGCGCGAGGCGCATGAAATCCAGCCGCTGGTGCCGGCCCTGAAAAGCTGGTGGATGAAGCTGCACGTGCCGGCCAACTTCATTGGCTATGGCACCTTTGCGCTGGCTGCGATGGTGGCGTTTGCCTACCTCATCAAGCAGCAGGCCACGGAAACCCGCTGGTACAAGCTGGCGCCGCTGTGGCTGCTGGGCATCGTGCTGTGTTTTGAGCCGGTGGTGTTCCGCCGCTCGGCGGTGGACAACGCCAGCAGCTACTGGATGGTGTACTTCGGCGTGTCCGCGCTGATCGTGGCCGGCATCCTGTTTGGCCGCAAGCAGATCGCGGCCCGGTTGCCCAGCTTCGAGGTGCTGGACGACGTGATGTACAAGTCCATCGCGGTGGGCTTTGCCTTCTTCACCATCGCCACCGTGCTGGGTGCGCTGTGGGCGGCCGAGGCCTGGGGCGGTTACTGGAGCTGGGACCCGAAGGAAACCTGGGCGCTGATTGTCTGGCTCAACTACGCGGCCTGGCTGCACATGCGCTTGATGAAGGGCCTGCGCGGCACCGTGTCGGCCTGGTGGGCGCTGGTCGGTCTGGGTGTGACCACGTTCGCTTTCATTGGTGTCAACATGTTTCTGAGCGGGCTGCACAGCTACGGAACGTTGTAAGAGCGCGGCGTGTCCTACGACTGACAGGAAACCCTGACAGGACACACCATGCAGATCAAGACTGGCCAGACCGGCTTCATTCACCCGTACAGCAGCGAGATCACCCCGCAAGGCGTGTACGACAACCGCCGCCAGATGCTCAAACTGATGGCCGGCGGTGCCGCTGGCCTGGCACTGGCCTCCTGGGCCCAGCGCGACGCCTTTGCACAGGCCACCGCACGGCCAGGCAAGCTGGCCGCACTGCCCGGTGCCAAATCGGCAGTGGCCGGTGCCGTGACGCTGGAAAAAACCACGCCCTACGAAGACGCGTCCACCTACAACAACTTCTACGAGTTCGGCACCGACAAGTCGGACCCGGCCCGCAACGCCCACACGCTGAAAACCTCGCCCTGGACGGTGGAGGTGGAAGGCCTGGTGAAGAAGCCCGGCAAATTCGGCCTGGAAGACCTGCTGAAGCTCAGTGCGCAGGAAGAGCGCATCTACCGCCTGCGCTGCGTGGAAGGCTGGTCCATGGTCATTCCGTGGGTCGGTTATTCGCTGAGTGAACTCATCAAGAAGGTGGAGCCACTGGGCAGTGCCAAGTACGTCGAGTTCGTGACGCTGGCCGACCCGAAGACCATGCCGTTTGTGGGCTCCCGTGTGCTGGAGTGGCCTTACGTGGAAGGCCTGCGGCTGGACGAAGTGATGAACCCGCTGACGCTGCTGGCCTTTGGCATGTACGGTGAGGTCTTGCCCAACCAGAACGGTGCGCCGGTGCGGCTGGTGGTGCCCTGGAAATACGGCTTCAAGAGCGCCAAGAGCCTGGTCAAGATCCGCTTCACCGAGAAGCAACCGGCCACCGCCTGGAACAAGGCCGCCGCACAGGAGTACGGCTTCTATTCCAACGTGAACCCCAACGTCAGCCACCCGCGCTGGAGCCAGGCGACCGAGCGCCGCATCGGCGAAGACGGCCTGTTCTCCAAGAAGCGCAAGACGCCGATGTTCAACGGCTACGAGGCGCAGGTGGCGCAGATGTATGCCGGCATGGACCTGAAGAAGTTCTTCTGAGCATGGCCACCTCTGCCGCCCGTGCTGGCGTGGCGCCGCGTTCGCAGGGCAGTACGGTCAACAAGCTGCTGCTGCACCCTGTGACCAAGCCGTTGCTGTTGGTGCTGTGCCTGCTGCCGTTGGCCTGGCTGTTCTACGGGGCTGCCACCAACGGGTTGGGTGCCAACCCGCAGGAAGCGCTGATCCGCGCCACCGGCGACTGGACCCTGCGTTTTTTGTGCATCGTCTTGGCGGTGACGCCGCTGCGCGTGATGTCGGGCACGCCCGCGCTGGCACGTTTCCGGCGCATGCTGGGGCTGTTTGTGTATTTCTATGCGGTGGTCCACCTGCTGAGCTACAGCGGGTTTGACATGGGGTTTGACGTCCCCGAGATCGTGGCCGACATCGTCAAGCGGCCGTTTATTCTGGTGGGCTTCTCGGCCTGGCTGCTGCTCACACCGCTGGCGCTCACCTCGTTCAACCGCGCCATCAAGACCCTGGGCGCGAAGCGCTGGCAGTGGTTGCACAAGCTGGTGTACGCGGTTGCGGGCCTGGCGGTGCTGCACTTTTTCTGGATGCGCGCCGGCAAGAACAACTTTGCAGAGGTCTTTGTCTACGCCGGCATCCTCGCGGCACTGCTGGGCTGGCGTTTTTGGCAGTTTTTAAGCAAAAAACGCGCTCAGCCTTAGTCAAATCTGGTGATTCAGCTATTGAATCAATAGCATTCAACGGGTGTTCACCAGCCGCTCGTGGCGCATCTGGTCCTGCGCTGTTTCCCGTTCGCGGATGACGGTGGCCTGGTCGCCATCGACCAGCACCTCGGCCGGTCGGCCGCGGGTGTTGTAGTTGCTGGCCATGCTCATGCAGTAGGCGCCTGCCGACAGCACCGCCAGCAAGTCGCCCGGTTGCACTGCCAGCGCCCGGTCACGCCCCAGCCAGTCCCCGCTTTCGCACACCGGGCCGACCACGTCGTACACGGTGGTGGCGGTGTCGCGCGGGGCGAGCGGCACGATCTGGTGAAAAGCCTCGTACATGGCAGGGCGGGGCAGTTCGTTCATCGCGGCGTCGATGATGCAGAAGTTCTTCTGTTCGCCCGGTTTCAGGTACAGCACCTCGGTCAGGCAGACGCCCGCGTTGCCGACCAGCGAGCGGCCGGGCTCGATCATCAGTTGGCGTTGGCCGTAGCCGCGCGCGTCCAGCTTGGCAAGCAGCTGGGCCCACAGCGCATCGGCCGCAGGTGGCGTGTCACCGTTGTAGTCAATGCCCAGGCCGCCGCCGAAGTCGATGTGGTGGAGGGGAATGCCGGCGGCTTCCACCGTGGCCACCAAATCGAGCACGCGGTCCATCGCGTCGAGGTAGGGGGTGGTGTCGGTGATCTGCGAGCCGATGTGGCAGTCGATGCCGACCACCTTCAGCCCCGGCAGGGCCGCTGCGCGCTGGTAGGTCTGCAGCGTGCGCTCGTGGGCCACGCCGAACTTGTTGCCCTTGAGGCCGGTGGAAATGTAGGGGTGGGTTTTCGGGTCCACATTCGGGTTCACGCGGATGCTGACCGGTGCGCGTTGGCCCAGCGACAGCGCGACCTCGCTCAGCACCTCCAGTTCGGCTTCGCTCTCGACGTTGAAGCAGCCAATGCCCGCCTGCAGTGCCCGGCCCATCTCGCTGCGTGTTTTGCCAACGCCAGAAAAAATGATTTTGCGGGCGTCGCCGCCTGCGGCCAGCACACGGTCGAGTTCACCGCCGGAAACGATGTCGAAGCCGCAGCCGGCTTCGGCAAAGACCTGCAGCACGCCGAGCGACGAGTTGGCCTTCATCGCATAACAAATCTGCGCGTTGCGGCCGGCGAAGCCGCGCTGGTAGGCGGCCAATGCGTCCAACATGGCGGCCTTGCTGTAAACGAACAAAGGTGTGCCATGCTGGCGTGCCAAGGCCGCCAGCGGTTGTGTGGCGATGCAGAGTTCACCGCCCCGGTAGGCAGTGTGGGGGTGGCCGGGGAGCATGGGTGTGGTCATGGTTTGGCCGGGGTGGAAGCGGCAGGCTCGGGCGTCCCGGGTTTGAGCAGTTGTGGCAAGCTGGCCCGCTCGGTACCGGCTGGCGGTTTGGGAAGCACGAGGTCACCGCGCTGGCCGCAGCCCGAATGGGCCACCACCCAGGCTGGCAGCAGGCCAATGACTAGAATTTGACGAATTTTCAACATGGTAAATTGTATGACCGACCCCGAGTTCATGAACCAGGCCGAGGCCGTGTTGCGGGCGGTGGAGCGTTGCTGCGACCGCATCAACGACAACACCGATGCCGACATCGACAACCAGCGGGTGGGTGGCATGGTCACGCTGACCTTTGCCAACCGGTCACAAATCATTGTGAACCTGCAAAAGCCACTGCATGAAATCTGGCTGGCCGCGCGTGCCGGTGGCTTCCACTACAAGTTTGACGGCACACACTGGCGTGACACGAAAACCGGCCAGGAATTCTTTGCCGACCTGACCGCCAACGCCAGTGCCCAGGCCGGCGAAGCGCTGGGCTTTACCGCCTGAAGGTGCCGCCGCTGCCGCAACTGCCCGTCAGTTGCGGAAAAAATCCAGGATGCTGCGTCGCTCTTCGGCGCTTGGCGGCACCTGTGCGGCGGGTGCACCCGGTGGCCGCGTGCCTGGCATGGTCGCGCCCGGGTCGTCCAGCCCGACGCTGGTGACGCCGCTGTTGTTGGCGTATTCGGTGTACAGCCATTCACCACCCACATTGACCACACCTTGCGGCGCGGCAGGTTCTGACACCGGCACACCCTTGAGGGCTTGCGTCATGTAGCTGATCCACACCGGCAGGCTGAGGCCACCACCGGTTTCACGGTCGCCGAGTTTGCGCGGCGTGTCATAGCCCATCCACGCCACCGCCACCACGGTTTTCTGGTAGCCGGCGAACCACGCATCGATCGAGTCGTTGGTGGTGCCAGTTTTGCCGTAAACGTCGGGCCGCTTCAACGTGGCCTGGGCACGTGCGGCGGTGCCTGAACGGGTGACCTCCTGCAGCAGGCTGGTCATGACGAAGGCGTTGCGCTCAGGAATGGCCCGCGCCGATTCGTCCAGTGCCGGCGGCTGGGAGTCAACCAGGACACGGCCTTTGTAGTCGGTCACGCGGGTGATCAGGTAGGGGTTGATGCGGTAGCCGCCGTTGGCAAACACCGCGTAGGCGGTGGCCATCTGCATGGGGGTGACAGAGCCAGCGCCCAGTGCCAGCGTCAGGTAGGCGGGGTGCTTCTCTGCGTCAAAACCGAAATGGGTGGCCCATTCCTGGGCCGTCTTGGGGCCGACCGACTGCAGCACACGGATCGACACCATGTTTTTGGAGCGGGCCAGGCCCCGGCGCAGGCTCATTGGGCCATCGAAGGTGCCGTCGTAGTTTTTGGGCTCCCAGGGCTGGCCACCGGTCACGCCAGCGTCAAAGAACAGCGGCGCGTCGTTGACCACGGTGGCGGGCGTGAAGCCTTTTTCCAGCGCGGCGGAATAAATGAACGGCTTGAAGCTGGAACCGGGCTGGCGCCAGGCCTGGGTGACGTGGTTGAACTTGTTGCGTTCGTAGTCAAAGCCACCCACCAGGGCGCGCACGCTGCCGTCGCGCGGGTCAAGGGCGACAAACGCCCCTTCCACTTCTGGCATTTGTGTGATTTCCCAGGTTTTTTTGCCGACCTGCGCGACGCGGATGATGGCACCGCGCCGGATGCGGATGTTGGGCGGTGCCTTGGCCGACAGGCCGGACTGTGCCGGCTTCAGGCCCTCGCCGGTGATCTCGATGCGCTCGCCATTCTGCCGCTCGGCCACCACTTTCTGGGGCGATGCACTGAGCACGATGGCGGTCATCAGGTCGTCGCTGTCCGGGAAGTCGACCAACGCGTCGTCGACCATTTCTTCAGCCGCTTTGGCGTCGGTGGGCAGGTCGATGAACTTTTCAGGCCCGCGGTAGATTTGGCGGCGCTCGAAGTCCATGACACCGCGGCGCAGGGCCTTGTAAGCGGCGGACTGGTCTTCGGCACGGACCGTGGTGTAGACGTTGAGCCCCCGTGTGTAGGTCTCGTCACCGTACTGTGTGAACATCATCTGGCGCACGGTTTCTGCCACGTGTTCGGCGTGCAGGCCCTGGTAGTTGTTGGTGCGGCTGCGGATGGTCAGCGGCGTGTCGCGCGCAATCAGTGCCTGTTCCTTGGTGATGAAACCGTTTTCCTCCATCCGCTCAATGATGTAGAGCTGCCGCACGCGCGCCCGGTTCGGGTTGCTGACCGGGTTGTAGGCCGATGGCGCCTTGGGCAGGCCCGCGAGCATGGCCGCCTCGGCAATGTTGACGTCTTTCAGCGGTTTGCCGAAGTAAATCTCCGAAGCGGCGGCAAAACCATAGGCGCGCTGGCCCAGGTAGATCTGGTTCATGTAGATTTCCAGAATCTGGTCCTTGCTGAGCAGGTGTTCAAGCTTGAAGGTCAGCAGGATTTCGTAGATCTTGCGGATGTAGCTTTTCTCGGCCGACAGGTAGACGTTGCGTGCCACCTGCATCGTGATGGTCGACGCGCCCTGGCTTTTGGCGCGGCCCACATTTGCCAGACCGGCACGGATGACGCCGATGTAATCCACCCCGCCGTGGGCATAGAAACGCGCGTCCTCAATGGCGAGCACCGCCTCCTTCATGACTTTGGGAATGTCGCCTATCGGTGTCAGGCGACGACGCTCTTCGCCAAATTCACCGATCAGCGTGCCTTCGGTTGAGTAAATCCGCATCGGCAGCTTCGGCCGGTAGTCCGACAGGTCGGTGATGTCCGGCAGGTTGGGGTAGGCCACCGCCAGCGCGGTCGCAATCACCATCAGCAGGCACAAAGCGCCCGCCACCAACAGGCCGCCAAGCCACAAGGCGATGCGCAGTGCCAGTGCCAGCCAATCCGGATACCCTCCATTTTTGGCTTGGCGAGCCGATGAAGAAGGGGTGTCGGGCGTGTCTTTGGGCATAGGTGGTCGAGCGCAAGCAAAAATGATTATAGAAACGGCCGGGGGGTGGCGTGTGCTTTACGCAACGCGGTCAGCCCCAGCGCGCGAAACCACCGCGCTACCAGAGACGCTGCTGCTAACATCTGTCCGCAGTACAAATACACATGAGTTGTAAGCCATTCAGTTCACACAAATGCAGGCGCTGTTTTGATCTCACTGAATGATTTGTTCAAAAAGGAAGCCCCGCCACTGCTGGGCTTGGACATCAGCTCTTCCAGTGTGAAGCTGGTTGAGTTGGGTCAAATGAATTCTGGCCAGTGGGTGCTGGAGCGCTGCGCCATGGAGCTGCTGGAACGTGGCTGGATCACCGACGGCAACATTGAAAAGTTTGACGAGGTCGCCGAAGCCGTGCGGCGCGTGGTCAAGAAAAGCGGCACCAAGGTCAAAAATGTGGCCATGGCGTTGCCGGCATCGGCGGTGATCACCAAAAAAATCGTCCTGCCCAGCGGCTTGTCCGATCCTGAGCTGGAGGTGCAGGTGGAATCCGAGGCCAACCAGTACATCCCGTTCTCGCTGGACGAAGTCAGCCTCGATTTCTGCGTGATTGGCCCGAGTGCCGGCAATGGCACCGACGTGGATGTGCTGATTGCCGCATCGCGCAAGGAAAAGGTTCAGGACCTGCAAGGCCTGGCCGAGGCGGCAGGTCTCAAGCCTGTGATCGTGGACATCGAGCCCTACGCATCGCGCCTGGCGGTTGGCCGGCTGATACACGACCTCCCAAACCATGGCGCCAACACCTTGACCGCGCTGTTTGAGGTCGGGGCCTTCACCACCAGCATGCAGGTGCTGCGCAATGACGAACTGCTGTACGAACGCGATCAGGCCTTTGGTGGTGCGCAGCTCACCCAGTTGATCGTGCGCCAGTTTGGCATGTCGCCGGAAGAAGCCGAAAGTCGCAAACGCAGTGGTGAGTTGCCTGACGACTACGCTGCCAGCGTTTTGCGCCCATTCGTGGATGTGTTGGCCCAGGAGATCGCCCGGGCCCTGCAGTTCTTCTTCACCAGCACGCCCTACAACCAGGTGGACCAGATCCTGCTCGCAGGCGGGTCTTCGGCACTGCCCGGCCTGACGGAAGCGGTCACGCAGCAGACGTCGTTCATTTGCAAACCCGCCAACCCATTTGAGGGCATGAGCATTGGCGGCCGGGTCAGAGAGAAAAAAATGCGGCGTGAAGCGCCTTCCTACCTCACCGCCTGCGGCCTGGCCATGCGGAGGTTTGTCCAGTGATCCTGATCAACCTGTTGCCGCACCGTGAGGCGGCCCGCAAGCGCCGGCGCGACCTGTTCAACGTGGCCCTGGGGGTGTCGGCCTTGGCGGGGCTGCTGATTTCTGGTGTGGTGTACCTGTGGTATGAAGCCCAAATTGCCAACCAGCAGGGCAAAAACGGCCTGTTGATCGCCGAAAACAAACGCATGGATGTGATCATCAAGGAAGTGGCCAACCTGCAGAACGAGATTGCAGCGCTGAAGGCCCGGCAAAAAGCGGTGGAAGACTTGCAGGCCAACCGCAATGCACCGGTGCACCTGCTGAACGAGCTTGCACGCCTGTTGCCTGACGGGGTCTACATCAATTCAATGCGGCAGAGCAACAACCTGATCACGGTGACCGGTGTGGCGCAGTCCAATGAGCGTGTGTCCGAGTTGTTGCGGAACATCGCCGGCGACAGCAGTTGGATGACACGTCCTGAACTGGTGGAAATTGTGGCGGCCAACCTCGCTTTGAACGCCCGGGACACCCGGCGCGTCGGAAATTTCACGATGCGCATGGCGCTTCGCACGAGCGAAGATGTTGAAAAAGCGGCGGCTGCAGCGTCGGCACCACGGTAACACCCATGGCGACCAAGAAACCCCTACCCAAGCTCAGCCTGGCGCAACGTGCCGAGCCGTTGTTGGCGCAGTTCCGCAATCTGGACCCGAAGGACCCGTCGGTTTGGCCGGACATTCCCCGTTACCTGCTCTGCGCCACGGTGGTCGCTTTCGTGGTGGGGGCTTCCTGGTTTCTGTGGCTCAGTGACTCCGACGTGGCACTTGAAGCGGAGCGGGCCAAGGAACTGGTGCTGCGCGAGGAGTACAAGAAAAAGGTCGCCCAGGTGGTGAATCTGGACGCGCTGAAGAAGCAACGCGAACAGGTGCTGCAGTACGTGACCCAACTCGAAAAGCAGCTGCCCAGCAAGGCGGAAATGGACGCCTTGCTGTCGGACATCAACCAGGCGGGGATTGGCCGCAACCTGCAGTTTGACCTGTTTCGCCCTGGCCAGGTGGCGGTGAAAGAGTATTACGCCGAGCTGCCGATCAGTGTGCGTGTGGTGGGCCGTTACCACGACATCGGCGCTTTTGTGGCCGACGTGGCCAACATGTCGCGCATCGTGACCCTCAGCAATTTGACCATCGTGCCGGCGAAAGACGGGACCCTGGCCATGGACGGCACAGCCAACACCTTTCGTTATCTGGATGCCGATGAGATCGCCGCCAAGGGCCCTGCTGGAGCGAGAAAATGAGTGGTACCGGTCATCGAGCGGCGTTGCTGTTGGTCCTCGGCGGCAGCCTCACCCTGCTGGGGTGTGGCAGTTCCGAGAGCGAAGAACTGCAGCAGTGGATGACGCAGCAGCGCAACCAGGCGCAACCCAAGATCGGGACCGTGTCTGAGCCCAAGAAATACGTGCCACAGGCGTACACCCAGGAGCGCATTGTCGAGCCGTTCAACAGCCAGAAGCTGACCCAGGCGTTGCGCCGGGAGGCGGGCTACAGCGGCAATACGGGCCTGGTGGACCCGGAGTTGCGCCGTCGCAAAGAAGCGCTGGAAGCCTTTCCACTGGACGCCGTCACGATGGTGGGCAGCCTGTTGAACAAAGGCCAGCCGGTTGCCTTGGTGCGGGTGGACAACCTGCTGTACCAGGTCCGTGCAGGCAACTACCTCGGCCAGAACTATGGCCGGATTACCCGGGTATCGGAGACGGAGCTCACGTTGCGCGAAATCGTGCAGGATGCAGCCGGTGAATGGATTGAGCGGCTGGCCACCTTGCAGCTCCAGGAGAAATCAAAATGACAAAAGTTGAGCGTCTTTCGTGGCACGGCCTGTGGCGCGTGGGCTTGCTGGCGGTGGTCTGGTGTGCGTCTGTGGCAGCGCAGGCCGAGCCGCGGATCGAGTCCGTCACGGGTTCGGTACAGGGGGGCGCTGAACTGGTTCGCATCGAATTGTCGGAACCCCTGGCCGCATCGCCCAAAGGATTTGCGATCCAGTCGCCCGCCCGCATCGCGCTGGACTTTCCCGGGGTGAGCAATGCCATGGGCCGCTCTGCGGTGGAGGTCAACCAAGGCAACCTGCGTTCTGTCAACGTTGTCCAGGCGGGTGACAGGACACGTGTGGTGCTGAACCTGAAGCAGGCCGCTGCATACACCACGCAAATCCGTGGCAAAACCCTGCTGGTGCTGCTGGAGCCAGCCGCCAATGCGGCGGCGCCAGCGCCGGGGGCACAGCACTTTGCAGAAAACCGCAACCGCGATGTGCTGCCCTTGCGCGATCTCGACTTTCGCCGTGGCGTTGACAACACCGGTCGCGTGGTCGTGGACCTTGCCAACAACCAGGTGGGTGTGGACATCCGGCAGCAGGGCCAGACACTGGTCGTGGAGTTTCTCAAAACCTCCTTGCCCGAGGGCCTGCGCCGTCGCCTGGATGTGACCGACTTCGGCACACCGGTGCAAACCGTGACCACGACCCAGTCGGGTGACCGGGTGCGCATGGTGATTGAGCCGCGTGGCCTGTGGGAACACAGCGCCTACCAGAGCGACAACCAGTTTGTGGTGGAAGTTCGGCCGCAGAAGGTGGACCCGTCCAAGCTGACCAAGGGCCCCAGCTACACAGGTGAAAAGCTGTCGCTGAATTTCCAGAACATCGAAGTGCGTTCGCTGTTGCAGGTGATTGCCGACTTCACCAATTTCAACATCATCACGTCCGATTCCGTGACCGGTGCCGTGACCCTCCGCCTGAAAGACGTTCCCTGGGACCAGGCGCTGGACATCATCCTGCAGGCCAAGGGGTTGGGCATGCGCAAGACAGGCAACGTGTTGCTGGTCGCGCCCAAGGACGAACTGAACGCCAAAGACAAGCGCGAATTCGAGGAGCGCAACGCGTTGCAAAACGTCGAGCCATTGCGCACCCAGGGATTTCAACTGAACTACACCAAGGCAGCCGCGATCGCCGCCCAGCTGGGCTCTTCATCGGGCAGTGCCGGTGGCACCACTTCGCGCATCCTGTCGCCCCGTGGCAGTGTGATTTCTGAGACGCGCACCAACCAGATTTTCGTGACCGACAACGCGTCGGTGCTGCAGCAGGTGCAGGACCTGATCTCCAAGCTCGACATCCCCATCCGGCAGGTGCTGATCGAAGCGCGCATTGTCGAGGCTTCCGACACCTTTGGCCGTTCGTTGGGTGTGCGCCTGGGCGGTTCGGATTTGCGCGCACAGCGCGGAGGCGACGGGGGCTTCCAGGTGGGCAACAGCAACAGCCGCGTCGCATTTGGCACCAGCTACGCCAACGTGGTGGCCACGTCAGGGGCTGGGGGTGTGGTGGACTCCGTCAACAGCAATTACGTGAACTTGCCCAGTGCCGGTGCTGGCGGTTTTCCTGCTGCTGCGTTTGCCATTTCCATCTTCAATTCCGCAGCCAACCGGTTCCTGAACCTTGAGCTGTCTGCGCTGGAAGCCGATGGCAAAGGCAAGGTGGTGTCCAGCCCCCGCGTGGTCACGGCCGACCAGACGAAAGCGTTGATTGAGCAGGGCACCGAATTCCCGTTCCAGATCGCCACCGCCAGTGGCGCCACGGCGGTGGCGTTCCGCAAAGCCAACCTCAAGCTCGAGGTCACGCCCCAGATCACCCCTGAAGGCAACATCATTCTTGACCTGGATGTCACCAAGGACACCCGGGGTGAAACCACCGCGCAGGGCATTGCCATCAACACCAAGCACGTTCAGACCCAGGTGCTGGTCGAGAACGGCGGCACGGTAGTCATCGGTGGTATTTTCGAGCTGACCGAGAACGAAGACGAGTCGCGTGTTCCTTTGTTGGGCGACATCCCCGTGTTGGGCAACTTGTTCAAGACCCGTAACCGCACCTCCAACAAGCAGGAGCTGCTGGTTTTCATCACACCGAAAATGATCTCTGACCGCAGCTCGGTGCGTTGATGGCAGACACGGCTGAATTTAGACAATCAGAATTCAAACTTTTATTCATTCGTTTCAGGATCCGACGATGCGACCCCTAACTTTCTGGCTGGCGTTGCTGGCAACGTTTTTCATATCCGCTTGCGGCGGCGGTGGAGGCAGTTCCGGAACTGCAGCTGGCGGCACTGCGGGGCCGACCATTTCTCTCGCAATCACAGATGCGTCGGGCAATGTTCTGACGACCAATGCCATCAGCGGTGGTGCAACCTTCTTTGTCCGCGCATTGGTTCGCAGCAGCAGTAATGCGCCTTTGCCCAACCAGTTGGTTACTTTCACCACGGACGCTGCCGTGGCGACGTTGCCTCAGTCTTCGGCACTGACCGATGCATCGGGTGTCGCGCGGGTGCCAATCGTGCCTGTTACTGCAGGCGCGGCGTCGCTCACAGCCAACGCCACAGTGGGTGGTGTAGCGGCAACGGCCATGATTGCTTTCCAGACCTCCCCCGTGAGCGTTTCGCTCAGTGGTCTTTCAGCCATGCAATCGACCGTGTCGAACCTTCAGTCAACAGACGTGTCAGTTCAGGTGCAGGTGGGGGGGGTGCCCGCTAAGGCGTCTGAAGTGAGCGTCAGCTTCAGCGCATCCTGCGGCACCTTTTCTCCGGTGACATCACTTTCCTTGGCTGGTGGCACAGCGCGTTCTACGTACACGCCCAATCCAAGTTGCGCTGGCCCTGTGACTTTGAATGCGAATGCACCTGGTGCATCGACTGCGACCGCCACAGTCAATGTGGCGGCTTCAGTCCCTGCCAATATCCTTTTTACTTCTGTCAGTCAGTCGCTGCTGGTGGTGTCCAGTGCACCTAACGGCGTCAAATCCTCCACAGTGCGGTTCCAGGCCGTGAATGAACTCAATGCTGGCATCGGTGGACAAAACTTGTTGCTCGCCCTTGATGCCCAATCTCTTGCTGCGGGCGTCACTTTCTCTGTCAATGGCAATCCCAGCACCACGCCGCAGACGCTGGTTTCAGATGGCGCCGGCTTTGTGCAGGTGGTCATTGGCTCGGGCTCTGTACCCACGCCTGTGGTGGTAACGGCATCTCTTGCCAGTAATCCGAACGTCAGAGCATCGTCGTCTGGGCTGGCCGTGACGAACGGCCGCGCAAGCCAGGGTCGTATCTCTCTGAGTGCCACGAAGCTTTCCATTGAAGCGGCCCAAGGCAACGGAACGACCGACGGTGTCACAACGATGCTCACAATCCGCATTGCTGACCGCTTGGCCAACCCGGTGCCGATGGGTACTGTGGTGTCTTTTGTCGCCTCACACGGGTTGGTGACTGGGAGTTGCATCACAGACGCCAACTCCGCCTGTTCGGTATCTTTCAATACACAAGGTCCAAGGCCCGATAACGGTTTGGTGACCATCTTGTCATTCCTGGACGGCGAAGAGTCATTTACTGACTTGAACGGCAATAACGTTTGGGACTCTGGCGAGCCTTTTGTGGACAGAGGACAGCTGTTTCTTGACCGTAATTCAAGTGGCAATTACGAAGCAGGGGTTGACCAACTGATCACTGGCTTTTTGCCGGGGAATGCATCCTGTGCTGGTACGTCCAGCACGGTGATGAACACATGTGATGGCACCTGGAGTGGTGTGACCCGGATCAGTGATGTGTCCCGAATTGCCTGGGCCAGTTCTGATGCAGTGATTTCGGAACTGAGCCGCAGCATCGTGGTCACTCGCCCTGCGATGCCTGCAGCCACACCTCCAGTGGCAGCGCAGTTCAATGGCAGTGTGACCGTTCGTATTGCGGACAACCGAGGAAACAGCATGCCGGTTGGCAGTTCGATTGCCGTGTCGGGTTGTACCGGTGCGACAGTGTCGCCCACCACGGTGTCAAATACCATCAGTCCGGTCAATGCTGTTGTGAGTTTTTCCGCTGCAACCGACGCGTGTACTTTGCGTGTGACGGTGACTTCGCCATCCGGCGTTGCAACCAACCGCGACATCGCTTTGCCTTGATTCTCATCGGCCTCCCCGGTTCCGGTAAATCCACCGTCGGGCGGCAGCTCGCCCGGCGCTTGCAGTTGGAGTTTGTGGATTCAGACCATGTGATTGAGCAGCGTTTGGGCTGTTCAATTGCCAGCTTCTTTGAGCGTGAGGGCGAGTCGGCTTTTCGTGACATCGAAGAGGCGGTGCTGGACGAGTTGACGCTGCTGCCGCCCTGTGTGCTCTCGACCGGAGGGGGCAGTGTGCTGCGTCCCATCAACCGCCAGCGCTTGCGGGAGCGGGGCAAGGTGGTGTACCTGCGGTCCACGCCAGAGGAGGTGTTTCGGCGCGTCAGGCACGACACGGCCCGGCCGCTGTTACAGGTGCAAGACCCGCTGAAGCGGCTGCGTGAGCTGTACGCCCAACGGGACCCGCTGTACCGCGAGACCGCACACTTCACCATCGACACCGGCCGTCCTTCGGTGGCGACACTGGTCAACATGATCGTGATGCAGCTGGAACTGTCGGGCACGTCCGCCGCCGAACCGCCCGCCACATCGGCACCCGCACAGAAGCCTTGAGGGGCCGAGGTCCATGGTCCGACGCCTTAAACTAGGCGGATGCAGCAGATTTCCCAAGTGGCCGAGGTGCCCATCGCGCTGGGCGAGCGCAGTTACTCCATTCTGATTGGCCATGGCCTGCTGGGCCAGGAGGCCGTCTGGCAAGACCTGCGGCCTGGCAATGCCGCTGTGATTGTGACCAACAGCACGGTCGCGCCGCTGTATGCCGAACCGCTTCGCCAGGCCTTGCAACGGCGCTACAAGGTGGTCCACACCGTGGTGTTGCCCGATGGCGAACAGCACAAGAACTGGCAGACCCTGAACCTGATCTTTGACGCGCTGCTCGGCCACCAGTGCGACCGCAAAACCACGCTGTTCGCGCTGGGCGGGGGGGTGGTTGGCGACATGACCGGTTTTGCCGCTGCCAGCTACATGCGCGGTGTGCCGTTTGTGCAGGTGCCAACGACGTTGCTGGCGCAGGTGGATTCGTCGGTCGGCGGCAAGACCGGCATCAACCACCCGCTGGGCAAGAACATGGTGGGTGCGTTTTACCAGCCGCACCGCGTGGTGTGCGACCTCGCCACGCTGGACACCTTGCCGCCGCGTGAGGTCAGTGCCGGGCTGGCCGAAATCATCAAGTACGGGCCGATTGCCGACATGGCGTTTCTGGACTGGATCGAAGCCAACATCGACGCGCTGGTGGCGCGCGACCCCGTCGCGCTTACGCATGCCGTGCGGCGCAGCTGCGAGATCAAGGCCTGGGTGGTGGGCCAAGACGAGCGCGAGGCCGGGCTGCGGGCAATCCTGAACTTCGGCCACACCTTTGGCCATGCGATCGAGGCGGGTTTGGGCTATGGCGAATGGCTGCATGGCGAGGCGGTGGGTTGCGGCATGGTGATGGCCGCGCACCTGTCACAGCGCTTGGGGTTGATGGACGCTGCGCTGGTGCAGCGCCTGACCACGCTGGTGGCGCGCGCCGGCCTGCCCGTGCGCGGGCCGCGGCTGGCCACCAACAACGCCGAACGCTATCTGGAGCTGATGCGGGTCGACAAAAAAGCCGAGGGGGGTGACATCCGCTTCGTCGTGATCGACAGCCCCGGCCGCGCCGCCATGCGTGGCGCGCCGGACGCTGTGGTCGCCGAGGTGATCGACACCTGCTGCGCCTGAACTGCTTTTTGCTATCAATAGTGAAGCTGAATCGCTAGATTTCATTGGGCTAAAGCGCGATTTCATTCAAAATTCAATGAATCTGGCCCCCTACGCCTGCCATCCAACCCATTCCAGGGGGCGGCGGCACCCAGAGCCTGCGGCGCCGACCCGCACCGAGTTCCAGCGCGACCGCGACCGCATCGTCCATTCCACCGCTTTCCGCCGGTTGGTCTACAAAACGCAGGTCTTCCTGAACCACGAAGGTGACCTGTTCCGCACCCGGTTGACGCATTCGCTGGAAGTGGCCCAGCTGGGCCGTTCGATTGCCCGCGCGCTGCGCCTGAACGAAGACCTGGTGGAAGCCATCGCACTGGCGCACGACCTCGGCCACACCCCTTTTGGCCATGCCGGGCAAGACGCGCTCAATGCCTGCATGGCCGACCACGGTGGTTTTGAGCACAACCTGCAAAGCCTGCGTGTGGTGGACTCGCTGGAGGAACGTTACCCGCTCTACAACGGGCTGAACCTGAGTTTCGAGACCCGTGAGGGCATTCTCAAACACTGCGCGCCACGCAACGCCCGCCGCCTGGAGGCGCGTGAGCCGGGTGGTGTGGCACAGCGTTTTCTGGCCCGCAACGAGGCGGCTGCCAGCCACGTGCTGCAGCCAGGGCTGGAAGCCCAGCTTGTCAATTTGGCCGACGAAATTGCCTACAACGCGCACGACATTGACGATGGCGTGCGCTCCGGCCTGATCACACTCACGCAGTTGGAAGACGTGCCGCTGTTCGACGACTTCCGCCGCCAGACGCTGGCCGACCACCCGTTGTTGCAAGGCCGCCGGCTGTTGTTCGAAACCATCCGCCGCATGCTCAGCGCGCAGGTGTACGACGTGATTGCTGCCACGCGCCAGGCGCTCGACGTGGCGCAA
Source organism: Burkholderiaceae bacterium (assembly GCA_017848435.1). Lineage (GTDB taxonomy): Bacteria > Pseudomonadota > Gammaproteobacteria > Burkholderiales > Burkholderiaceae_C > PCRC01. Next base: position 20,182 of record JAFEHU010000076.1, read on the forward strand.
CCTGCCGATGTGGCGGCCGTGCGTGGGCAAGCGGCCCTGGTGCAGTTCTCGGCCCCCATGCGGACGCAATCGCAGCAGCTCAAGCGCTTCCTGCTGCAGAACCTGTACCGCCACGCGCAGGTCACGCAAACCACGGTGCAGGCCCAGCGCATCGTGCACGACCTGTTTGCAGCTTACCGTGCCACCCCTGCCGAGATGAAGCCGGCGTTTGCCAGCCAGACCAATCAGCCACGCGCTGTGGCCGACTACATCGCCGGCATGACCGACCGTTTTGCCGCCCGCGAACACGAGCGCCTGACCGGCTTGCGTCTGCTGGGCTGATGGGGCGGGCCATGCACACAGACCCCGTTATCACCAACACCCAGCGCTGGCTGGAGCGGGCGGTGATTGGCCTCAATTTGTGCCCCTTCGCCAAAGCGGTGCACGTCAAGCAGCAAATCCATTACGCTGTCTCGCGCGCGGTTGGCCATGCCGACATCCGCGAGGACCTTGTGGCCGAGTTGCACGGTCTGCTGGCACACGACGCGGCGGTGCGCGACACCACGCTGCTGATCCTGCCCGACGCTTTGCCCGATTTTCTGGACTTCAACGACTTCCTTGGCGTGGCAGACCGCACCCTGGCCAAGCTCAAGCTTGACGGCGTGGTGCAAATCGCCAGCTTTCACCCCGCCTACCAGTTTGCCGATGCCGCGCCCGACGACATGGCCAATTGCACCAATCGGGCGCCTTACCCCATCCTCCATTTGCTGCGTGAAGCCAGCGTCACCCGCGCCGTGGCCGCGTTCCCCGAGGCCGAATCCATCTACGAACGCAACATCGCCACGCTGCAAAAGCTCGGCCCTGCCGGTTGGGCGGCACTCGGCTTGGCGGCATAATTGGGGTCAGATTCCAATTGATTGGACCCAGGAGACCCCATGGCACGGCTCGCCAGACTCACGGTGCCCGGTTACCCCCACCACGTGATCCAACGGGGCAACAACCGCCAGCCGATTTTTACGACGGCTGACGACTGCCGTTTCATGCTTGCGCTGCTGGCAGAAAATGCGGGCAAATTCGGTGTGCAAATCCATGCCTATGTGCTGATGAACAACCATTTCCACCTGCTTGCCACGCCCGAAGCCGACACCTCTTTGCCACAAATGATGCAGGCGGTGGGCCGGCGCTACGTCCGCTATTTCAATGACCGCCAGGGGCGCACTGGCACCCTCTGGGAAGGGCGTTACCGCTCCACGTTGATCGAAACGGAGCGCTACCTGATGGCCTGCATGGCCTACATCGACCTGAACCCGGTGCGCGCCGGCATGGTGGCCGACGCACGCGAGCACCCGTGGTCCAGCCACGGGCACTATATTGGGCTGCACTCCGACAAATTGGTCACGCCGCACGCGCTGTACTGGTCGCTCGGCAACACGCCTTTTGCACGCGAGGTGGCCTATGCCGAATTGGTGCGGGCCGGTGTGGCGCCTGACATACAAGCCGCCTTGACGGCATCGGCGCTGTCGGGCTGGCCATTGGGTGGGGCGCCGTACATGGCTGATCTTCAGAAGCAGACGCCTCGGCGGGTGCACAAGACGTCGGCCGGTAGGCCATCTGCACCTCCCGCCGACTGAAGGTAAGTGCTGAACAGGGCTGCAGTCCAACCGACTTTAATCTGTCCCCAATTAAAGTCATAAATAATGTGGACAGATTAATTGGAATCTGACCCCAATTAATCTGCTTGGCATTGATGTTGCATTGCACTATGCTTGATGTCCCACTGAAACAGGAGAGCGCCATGACCACGGCTGCTGAAATCGCACATCTTCAAGAACACGGCCTGTATTCGGCCAACAACGAGCACGACGCCTGTGGCGTGGGCTTTGTGGCGCACATTCGTGGGGAGAAAACCCACGCCATCGTGCAGCAGGGCTTGAAGATCCTTGAAAACCTCGACCACCGGGGTGCGGTGGGGGCTGACAAGCTGATGGGCGACGGCGCCGGCATCCTGATCCAGTTGCCCGATGCGCTGTACCGCGAAGAAATGGCCAAGCAGGGTGTTGCCCTGCCGCCACAGGGCGAGTACGGCGTGGGCATGATTTTCCTGCCGAAAGAACACGCTTCCCGCTTGGCTTGCGAGCAGGAAATGGAGCGCGCCATCAAGGCCGAAGGCCAGGTACTGCTGGGCTGGCGCGATGTGCCGGTCAACCTCGACATGCCGATGTCGCCCACGGTGCGCGAAAAAGAGCCCGTGCTGCGCCAGGTCTTCATCGGCCGCGGCAACGACGTCATCGTGCAGGACGCGCTGGAGCGCAAGCTCTACGTCATCCGCAAGACCGCAAGCGCCAACATCCAGCGCCTGAAGCTGACGCACAGCAAAGAGTACTACGTGCCCAGCATGTCCAGCCGCACGGTGGTCTACAAGGGCCTGTTGCTGGCCGACCAGGTCGGCACCTACTACCTGGATCTGCAAGACCAGCGCTGCGTTTCGGCACTGGGCCTGGTGCACCAGCGCTTCTCGACCAACACCTTCCCCGAGTGGCCGCTGGCCCACCCGTACCGCTATGTGGCGCACAACGGCGAGATCAACACCGTCAAGGGCAACTACAACTGGATGAAGGCCCGCGAAGGCGTGATGTCCTCGCCCGTGCTCGCGGCCGACCTGCAAAAGCTCTACCCCATCAGCTTTGCCGACCAGTCCGACACCGCCACCTTCGACAACTGCCTTGAGCTGTTGACCATGGCCGGCTACCCCATCAGCCAGGCGGTGATGATGATGATCCCCGAGCCATGGGAACAACACACCACCATGGACGAGCGCCGCCGCGCGTTCTACGAATACCACGCCGCGATGATGGAGCCGTGGGACGGCCCCGCGTCCATCGTCTTCACCGACGGCCGCCAGATCGGCGCCACGCTGGACCGCAACGGCCTGCGCCCCTCGCGCTACTGCATCACCGACGACGACTTGGTCATCATGGGTTCCGAGTCCGGCGTGCTGCCGGTGCCCGAAAACAAGATCGTCCGCAAGTGGCGCCTGCAGCCCGGCAAGATGTTCCTGATTGACCTGGAGCAGGGCCGCATGATCGACGACGAGGAGCTCAAGGCCAACCTCGCCAACAGCAAGCCCTACAAGCAGTGGATCGAGAACCTGCGCATCAAGCTCGACGATGTGGCCGGCGGCGGTGAGCCCGCCACGGCGAACGAAAGCAGCGTCACGCTGCTGGACCGCCAGCAGGCCTTTGGCTACACCCAGGAAGACCTCAAGTTCCTGATGTCGCCCATGGCCGCAGCCGGTGAAGAAGCCATTGGCTCCATGGGCAACGACAGCCCGCTGGCCGTGCTCTCCAGCAAGGACAAGCCGCTGTACAACTACTTCAAGCAGTTGTTTGCGCAGGTGACCAACCCGCCGATCGACCCGATCCGCGAAGCCATTGTGATGTCGCTGGTGTCTTTCATCGGCCCCAAGCCCAACCTGCTGGACATCAACCAGGTGAACCCGCCGATGCGGCTGGAAGTGAGCCAGCCCATCCTCAACTTTGCCGACATGGCCAAGTTGCGCGACATTGAAAAGCACACGCAGGGCAAGTTCCGCAGTGCCACGCTGGACATCACCTACCCATTGACCTGGGGCCATGAAGGCGTGGAGGCCAAGCTCGCATCGCTGTGCGCCGAAGCAGTGGACGCCATCAAGAGCGGCCACAACATCCTCATCGTCAGTGACCGCGCCGTGTCGCCCACGCAGGTGGCGATTCCCGCATTGCTGGCGCTGTCGGCCATCCACCAGCACCTGGTGGGTGCGGGGCTGCGCACCAGCGCAGGTTTGGTGGTTGAAACGGGTTCGGCCCGCGAAGTGCACCACTTCGGCGTGCTGGCGGGCTACGGTGCAGAAGCCGTCCACCCCTATCTGGCCATGGAAACGTTGGCGTCCATCCATGCCAACCTGCCTGGCGATTTGAGCGCCGACAAGGCGATCTACAACTACGTCAAGGCGATTGGCAAGGGCCTGTCCAAGATCATGTCCAAGATGGGCGTGAGCACTTACATGAGCTACTGCGGTGCCCAGCTGTTCGAGGCGATTGGCCTGAACACCGACACCGTCAAGAAGTATTTCACCGGCACCGCCAGCCGGGTGGAAGGCATTGGCGTCTTCAAAATTGCCGAAGAAGCCATCCGCATGCACAAGGCCGCTTTCAGCGACGATCCTGTGCTGGAAAGCATGCTCGACGCCGGTGGCGAATACGCCTGGCGTGCACGTGGCGAAGAGCACATGTGGACGCCCGACGCGATTGCCAAGCTGCAGCACAGCACGCGCGCCAACAACTGGAGCACCTACAAGGAATACGCCCAGATCATCAACGACCAGAGCAAGCGCCACATGACGCTGCGTGGCCTGTTCGAGTTCAAGATCGACCCGGCCAAGGCCATTCCGGTGGACGAGGTGGAGCCCGCCAGCGAGATCGTCAAGCGTTTTGCCACCGGCGCCATGTCGCTCGGCTCCATCTCCACCGAAGCCCACGCCACGCTGGCCGTCGCCATGAACCGCATCGGTGGCAAGAGCAACACCGGTGAAGGCGGTGAAGACCCGGTGCGCTACCGCAACGAACTCAAGGGCATTCCCATCCAGCAGGGCGCCACGCTGGCCAGTATCGTTGGCAAGGATGTGGTCGAGGCCGACTACCCGCTGCAGGCGGGCGATTCGCTGCGCTCCAAGATCAAGCAAGTGGCTTCCGGCCGTTTCGGTGTGACCGCCGAATACCTGAGCAGCGCCGACCAGATCCAGATCAAGATGGCCCAGGGCGCCAAGCCGGGCGAGGGCGGCCAGCTGCCCGGCGGCAAGGTGTCCGACTACATCGGCAAGCTGCGCTTCTCGGTGCCCGGCGTGGGCCTGATCTCGCCGCCGCCGCACCACGACATCTACTCCATCGAAGACCTGGCGCAACTCATCCATGACCTGAAAAACGTCGCACCCCACGCCAGCATCAGCACCAAGCTGGTGTCGGAAGTGGGCGTGGGCACCATCGCTGCCGGCGTGACCAAGTGCAAGAGCGACCACCTGGTGATCGCCGGCCACGATGGTGGTACCGGTGCATCGCCCTGGTCGTCGATCAAGCACGCGGGCGGGCCGTGGGAAATCGGCCTGGCCGAAACCCAGCAGACGCTGGTGCTGAACCGCCTGCGCGGGCGTGTCCGTGTGCAGGCCGACGGCCAGATGAAGACCGGCCGCGACGTCGCCATTGGCGCGCTGCTGGGCGCCGACGAGTTCGGCTTCGCCACCGCACCGCTGGTGGTCGAGGGCTGCATCATGATGCGCAAGTGCCACCTGAACACCTGCCCGGTGGGCGTGGCCACACAAGACCCGGTGCTGCGCCAGAAGTTCTCCGGCAAGCCCGAGCACGTCGTCAACTACTTCTTCTTCATTGCCGAAGAAGTGCGCCAGATCATGGCGCAGCTGGGCATCCGCAAGTTCGACGACATGATCGGCCGCGCCGACCTGCTCGACATCAAGAAGGGCATTGCGCACTGGAAGGCGCAGGGCCTGGACTTCAGCCGCCTGTTTGCCCAGCCCCAGGTGCCAGCGGACGTACCGCGCTACCACACCGACACACAAGACCACGGCTTGGCCAAGAGCCTGGACAACGTGCTGATCGCCAAATCGCGTGCCGCCATCGACAAGGGCGAAAAGGTCCAGTTCATCGAAGTGGCGCGCAACGTCAACCGTTCGGTCGGCGCCATGCTGTCCGGTGCGCTGACCAAGGTGCACCCCGAAGGGTTGCCCGACGACACCATCCGTATCCAGCTCGAAGGCACCGGCGGCCAGTCGTTCGGCGCTTTCCTGGCCAAGGGCATCACGCTGTACCTGATTGGCGATGCCAACGACTACACCGGCAAGGGCCTGAGCGGCGGCCGCGTGGTGGTGCGCCCCAGCATCGACTTCCGCGGCGTCGCCACCAGCAACACCATCATCGGCAACACCGCGCTGTATGGCGCCACCACCGGTGAAGCCTTCTTCAGCGGTGTGGGCGGCGAGCGTTTTGCGGTGCGTCTGTCGGGCGCCACTGCGGTGGTGGAGGGCACGGGCGACCACGGTTGTGAATACATGACTGGCGGTACCGTGGCCGTGCTCGGCAAGACCGGCCGCAACTTTGCCGCCGGCATGAGCGGCGGCATTGCCTACGTCTACGACGAAGACGGCCAGTTCGCCAAGCGCTGCAACACCGCCATGGTCACGCTGGAAAAAGTGCTGACGGTGAAGGAGCAGGAAGCCGCGGTCGACCGCGCTGTCTGGCACCGCGACCAGGCCGACGAGACGCAACTGAAGAAACTGCTGGAAGACCACAACCGCTGGACCGGCAGCAAGCGCGCCCGTGAATTGCTAGACAACTGGGCCGACGCACGCCAGAAGTTCGTCAAGGTCTTCCCGACCGAGTACAAACGTGCTCTGGGCGAGATTTCTGCACGAAATAAGGTGCAAGCCAAGGTGAAACCTAGCGATTCAGCTACCAAAAAAGTAGCGGTTTGAGTTGGCACACACAGCAAGAACAGGACTGAAAAATGGGAAAAGTCACCGGCTTCATGGAGTTTGAGCGTCTGCAAGAGGGCTACAAGCCCGTCGAAGAGCGCGTCAAGCACTACAAGGAATTCGTCATTGGCCTGGACGACAAGCAGGCCAAGGTGCAGGCTGCGCGCTGCATGGACTGCGGCACGCCGTTCTGCAACAGCGGCTGCCCGGTCAACAACATCATTCCGGACTTCAACGACCTGGTCTACACCGGCGACTGGAAGAACGCGATCACGGTGCTGCACAGCACCAACAACTTCCCCGAGTTCACCGGCCGCATCTGCCCCGCGCCCTGCGAGGCGGCCTGCACGCTGAACGTGAACGATGACGCGGTGGGCATCAAGAGCATCGAGCACGCCATCATCGACCGCGCCTGGGCGGAAGGCTGGGTCACGCCACAGTTGCCCAAGCACAAGACGGGTAAAAAAGTGGCGGTTGTTGGCTCCGGCCCGGCCGGCATGGCGGCTGCACAGCAACTGGCGCGTGCCGGCCACGACGTGACGCTGTTCGAGAAGAACGACCGCGTGGGCGGCCTGCTGCGCTACGGCATCCCCGACTTCAAGATGGAGAAGTCACACATCGACCGCCGCGTCGAACAAATGCAAAAAGAAGGCGTAACCTTCCGCACCGGTGTCATGGTCGGCGCGCTGCCCAAAGGCAGCAAGGTCACCAACTGGGCCAAGGAAACGGTCACGCCCGAACAACTGCAAAAAGACTTTGACGCCGTGGTCTTGACCGGCGGCGCCGAACAGTCGCGCGACCTGCCCGTGCCCGGCCGCGAACTCGATGGCGTGCATTTCGCGATGGAATTCCTGCCGCAGCAAAACAAGGTCAATGCCGGCGACAAGCTCAAGGGCCAGTTGCGCGCCGACGGCAAACACGTCATCGTCATTGGTGGCGGCGACACCGGCTCCGACTGCGTGGGCACCAGCAACCGCCATGGCGCGCTCAGCGTGACCCAGTTCGAGTTGCTGCCGCAACCGCCGGTGGAAGAAAACCGCCCCATGACCTGGCCCTACTGGCCGATCAAGCTGCGCACCAGTTCCAGCCACGAAGAAGGCTGCGAACGCGAGTTCGCCATCTCCACCAAGGAGCTCATTGGTGAAAAAGGCAAAGTCACTGGCTTGAAGACGGTGCGCGTCGAATGGAAAGACGGCAAGATGGTCGAGGTGGCCGGTTCCGAGCAGTTGCTCAAGGCCGATCTGGTGCTGCTGGCGATGGGATTTATCTCGCCAGTCGCTTCCATCCTGGAGTCCTTCGGTATCGACAAAGACGCCCGTGGCAACGCCAAGGCCAGCACGGAGTTCACCGGCGGCTACGCCACCAACGTACCCAAGGTGTTTGCCGCTGGCGACATCCGCCGGGGCCAGAGCCTGGTGGTCTGGGCCATCCGCGAAGGCCGTCAGGCCGCCCGCGCGGTGGACGAGTTCCTGATGGGGTTTAGCGACTTGCCGCGTTGAACACGCGGCAAGCCACCGCCCCCGTGGGCAACAAAGAGGCGCTGGCTTGCCCGCCAGCGCAGCGACTGGCCCTACTGAGCACTTTCGGCTTATCCCGTATCATGCAAAGGCCGATCCTGATCGGCTTTTGTCATTCATGAACCCCATCCCGTCCACTCCGCTCGTTGAACTGCGCCACCTGACTTTCGGGTATGGTCAGCGCACGATCCTGAACAACGTGTCGCTCAGCATCCCGCGTGGCAAGGTCACGGCCTTGATGGGCGCGTCTGGCGGGGGCAAGACCACCGTGCTGCGCCTGATCGGCGGCCAGCAGCGCGCACAACAGGGCGAAGTGCTGTTTGATGGACAAGACGTGGGCCGGCTTGATGCGAAAGGCCTGTACACCGCGCGCCGCCGCATGGGCATGTTGTTCCAGTTTGGTGCGCTGTTCACCGACCTGAGCGTGTTCGACAACGTGGCTTTTCCGTTGCGCGAGCACACCGATTTGCCGGAAGCGCTGGTCCGGGACGTGGTGCTGATGAAATTGAACGCGGTGGGCCTGCGCGGCGCGCGCGACCTGATGCCGAGCGAAATCTCGGGTGGCATGGCACGCCGCGTGGCTCTGGCCCGCGCCATTGCGCTGGACCCGGACCTGATCATGTACGACGAGCCGTTCGCTGGCCTGGACCCGATCTCGCTCGGCACCGCCGCACGCCTGATCCGCCAGCTCAACGACGCGCTGGGCATCACCAGCATCGTTGTCTCACACGATCTGGAAGAGACCTTCCACATCGCAGACAAGGTCATCATCCTCGCCAACGGAGGCATTGCTGCCCAGGGCACGCCCGATGAGGTACGCCACAGCGACGACCCGCTGGTGCGGCAGTTTGTCAACGCCTTGCCCGATGGCCCGGTGGCGTTTCATTACCCTGCGGCCACGGTGGCGCAGGACTTTGGTGGGCCACAGCCATGAATTTCTGGCACCCTGCCCGGGTGGGCCACGCTGTCCGTGCCACCATGGCCAACCTGGGGTTCGCCGCGCGCCTGTTCGCACGCTTGCTGGCGTCGCTGCCCGCCAGCATGGGGCGTTTTGGCCTGGTGCGTGACCAGATCCATTTCCTGGGCAACTACTCGCTGGCGATCATTGCGGTGTCTGGTTTGTTCGTGGGTTTTGTGTTGGGCTTGCAGGGGTTCTACACGCTGCAACGCTATGGCGCCACAGAGGCGCTTGGCCTGCTGGTGGCCCTCAGCCTGGTGCGTGAACTCGGCCCGGTGGTCACCGCCCTGCTGTTTGCTGGCCGTGCCGGCACCTCGCTGACGGCCGAAATCGGCTTGATGAAAGCAGGCGAGCAACTCAGTGCGATGGAAATGATGGCCGTGGACCCGGTCACCCGCATCCTCGCGCCCCGCTTTTGGGCCGGTGTGATCACCATGCCACTGTTGGCGGCGGTATTCAGTGCGGTGGGCATTGTGGGCGGTTGGGTCGTGGGCGTGGTCATGATCGGTGTGGATGCCGGTGCCTTCTGGAGCCAGATGCAGGGTGGGGTGGATGTGCTGCGCGATGTTGGCAACGGTGTGTTAAAAAGTTTTGTGTTTGGCGTAACCGTCACCTTTGTGGCGCTGCTGCAGGGGTTCCGGGCACAGGCCACGCCCGAGGGGGTGTCGCACGCGACCACCCGAACCGTGGTGGTTGCGTCATTGGCGGTGTTGGGTCTGGACTTCGTGCTCACGGCACTGATGTTCAGCATTTAAGGGGTCAGGCGATGGAACAGTCCAAAAACGACGTGTGGGTGGGTTTGTTTGTGCTGCTCGGTGCGGCGGCATTGCTGTTTCTGGCGCTGCAAAGCGCCAACCTGCTCAGCCTGAACTTTGACTCGACCTACAAAGTGGTCGCCAAGTTCGACAACATCGGTGGCCTCAAGCCCCGTGCAGCCGTCAAGGGTGCCGGTGTGGTGGTGGGCCGGGTGGCGTCCATTACTTTTGACGACAAGAGCTACCAGGCCAAGGTCACCCTCGAAATGCAGAGCCGCTACAACTTCCCCAAAGACAGCTCACTGAAAATTCTCACAGCAGGTTTGCTCGGAGAGCAGTACATTGGTGTAGAAGCGGGCGCGGAAGAGAAAAACCTCGCCGCAGGCGACACCATCACCCAGACCCAATCGGCCGTGGTGCTGGAGAACTTGATCAGCCAGTTTTTGTACAGCAAGGCCGCTGACAGTGCGGACACCCCGGAAGGCAGTCCAAAAAAATGACCACACTGAACACCCCCCTCTTTCCCATGCGGTTCGCCATGGGCACCTTGCTGACCGCAGCCCTGCTGCTGTCGGCAGGCTGCGCCACCCGTCCCGGCGCTGACCCGCGCGATCCGATTGAGCCTTTCAACCGCAGCATCGCCAAATTCAACGATGAAGCAGACCGCATTGTGCTGAAGCCAATTGCCACCGGTTACGTTCAGGCCGTGCCTGAACTGGTGCGAACGGGTGTCAATAACTTCTTCAGCAATCTCGGAGATGCCTGGACTTTCGTCAACAGTGTGTTGCAGCTCAAACCTCAGCAAGCTGGTGAAACGGCGGTCCGCTTCAGCATCAACACCCTGTTTGGTTTGGGTGGACTGTTGGACATTGCGTCAGAAGCGGGCATGCCCAAGCACAAGGAAGACTTTGGTCTGACGCTGGGGCGCTGGGGCGTCGGTACCGGACCTTATGTGGTTTTGCCACTGCTCGGTCCCTCCACCCTGCGGGACTCTGTCGCCTTTGGCATCGAAACCAACGGCAACATGCTGCGCCGCATCGACTCCGAACCCCTGCGCAGCGGCCTGTATGTCCTGAACGCGGTGGACACCCGGGCCACTTACCTCCAGGCAGGCAATGTGCTGGAAGAGGCGGCCCTCGACAAGTACTCCTTCACCCGGGACATCTACCTGCAGCGCCGCCGCAGCCTGATCACCGGTGGCGAGTCATCGCCAGAACAAGACAACCCTGCCGCAGACGATCCCAAAAAATAACGGCGGTTTGGATTGACCGCGTAAAGTCTCGGCCACTGCCGGTTACAAAGCGTGACTTGGTCGGCGGTGTTAAGGTTTGAGGCGTTGAAGTTACGCGCAGTTCGCGCCACGAAGGAATGACCATGAAACGACGTATTTTTGCGCTGATGTGCACCAGCATGGTGGCTTTCGGCCTGGTGGGCGTTGCCCATGCCGCCGAAGAAACGCCTGATGCACTCATCATGCGCGTTTCCAGCGAAGTGCTGGACGCTGTCAAGGCCGACAAATCGATCAAGAGCGGTGACACCGCGCAAATCATTGCACTGGTGGACAGCAAGGTCCTGCCCAACATGAATTTCCAGCGCATGACGGCATCGGCCGTTGGCCGGGGCTGGCGTGAAGCCACGCCCGAGCAGCAAAAGCGCCTGCAGGACGAATTCAAGACCTTGCTGGTACGCACCTATTCCGGCGCACTGGCCCAGGTGAGTGACCAAACCATCAGCCTCAAGCCTTTCCGCGGTGGCGCCGAGGACAAGGAAGTCATTGTCCGCACTGAAATCCGCGGTCGTGGCAACCCGATCCAATTGGATTACCGTCTTGAGAAGACCGCAGGCCAGGGTGCTGGCTGGAAAATCTATGACATCAACGTGCTGGGTGTCTGGCTGATTGAGACCTACCGCAGCCAGTTTGGCCAGGAAATCAATGCCAAGGGCATCGATGGTCTGATCGACTCCCTGGCTGCGCGCAACAAGTCGAATGTGAAAAAGGGCTGAGTGTGCTGACACTGCCTGCCGTGTTGACGCAGTCTGAGGCCACGGCTTGCCTGGCTGGCTTTCAGGCCAGCCTTGACACCACCACGGACGCGGTGGTGTGTGCCGACGCCAGTGCGCTACAGCAGTTCGACTCGTCCACGTTGGCCGTGTTGCTGGCGTGCCGGCGCGAGGTGCTGAAGCGCGGCAAGGCGTTTTCTGTGGTCGGCCTGCCCGAACGGCTGCGCACCTTGGCCACGCTGTACGGCGTGGTCGAGTTGCTGCCTGCGGCTGACACAGCGCACTGAGTTGCCGCCCGGGCGTTGCACAAGCGGCAGTCCCAAACCCCTCGCAGAAACGTTGGCGTACCGCACAGGTAAAATCCTGTGTTTTCTATGCGCGCCATTTCGTTCCAGTCCGTCTCCAAGACTTTTGCATCGCCCAAGGGACGGGTCTCGGCGCTCAGTGACGTCAGTTTTGACATCGAGGCAGGCGAGTTCTTCGGATTGCTGGGACCCAATGGCGCCGGCAAGACCACCCTCATCAGCATCCTCGCAGGCCTGGCCCATGCCAGCGCTGGCCGGATTGAGGTCATGGGCAAAGAAGTGCACACCGACTTTGCGGCCGCGCGCAGCCAACTGGGGGTGGTGCCACAGGAACTGGTGTTTGACCCGTTCTTCAACGTCCGCGAAACGCTCAAAATCCAGTCGGGGTACTTCGGCATCAAGCGCAACGATGCCTGGATTGACGAACTGCTCCACAGCCTGGGCCTGACCGACAAGGCCAATGCCAACATGCGGCAACTCTCCGGTGGCATGAAGCGCCGGGTGATGGTGGCGCAGGCACTGGTGCATAAACCACCAGTGATCGTGTTGGACGAGCCCACCGCCGGTGTTGACGTGGAATTGCGCCAAACCCTGTGGCAGTTCATCGCCAAACTCAACCGGCAAGGCCACACGGTGCTGCTGACCACCCATTATCTGGAAGAAGCCGAAGCGCTTTGTGGCCGCATTGCCATGCTCAAGCAGGGGCGGGTGGTGGCCCTGGACAGCACCAGTGCCTTGCTCAAGGCCGCCTCCAGCAACGTGCTGCGTTTCAAGGTCAACGGCGATGTCTTGCCGCCGGTACTGGCCGACAAGGCCCGCATCACCGGCCGTATTGTGCAGTTGCCCGCCCACAACGCATTGGAAATTGAGCAGTACCTGGCCTTGCTGCGCGAAGCCGGCGTGCACACCGAAGACGTTGAAATCCGCAAGGCCGACCTGGAAGATGTCTTTCTGGACGTGATGGCCGAGGTGCGCTCATGACCGGCTGGCAAACCTTGTTCTACAAGGAAGTGATGCGTTTCTGGAAGGTGGGCTTCCAGACCGTGGGTGCGCCGGTGCTGACAGCCGTCCTTTACCTGCTGATTTTTGGCCATGTGCTGGAAGACCATGTGAAGGTCTACGACCAGGTCAGTTACACCGCCTTTCTGGTGCCAGGCCTGGTGATGATGAGCGTGTTGCAAAACGCGTTTGCCAACAGTTCATCGTCGCTGATCCAGAGCAAGATCATGGGCAGCCTGGTGTTTGTGCTGCTGGCGCCACTGGGCCACTGGAGCTGGTTTTTTGCCTATGTGGGTTCGTCCATTGTGCGCGGGCTGGCGGTGGGCTCCGGTGTGTTCGTCGTGACCGTGCTGTTCACCAAAATCAGTTTTGTGGCGCCGTTCTGGATCGTGACATTCGCCGTGCTCGGCGCGGCTCTGCTGGGCACGCTGGGCGTGATTGCCGGCCTCTGGTCTGAGAAGTTTGACCAGATGGCGGCGTTTCAGAACTTTGTCATCCTGCCCATGACGTTCCTGAGCGGGGTGTTCTATTCCATCCACTCGTTGCCCCCAGTGTGGCAAACAGTCAGCCACCTGAACCCGTTCTTCTACATGATCGACGGTTTCCGTTACGGCTTTTTTGGCGTCAGTGACGTGTCGCCGTGGCTCAGCTTGGGCATTGTCAGCGGTGCGCTGTTGGCCACCAGCGCGGTGGCCGTTCACCTGCTGCGCATTGGCTACAAAATCCGGGGTTGAATCCCCACACCACCATGACCGCCGAAGAACTCACATCCATCATTGCCACAGGCCTGCACTGTGAACACCTTGCGCTGGAGGGGGATGGCCGCCACTGGTATGCCACCATCGTCTCCACCGAATTCGAGGGCCAGCGCCTGGTGAAACGGCACCAGCGGGTGTACGCCACGCTGGGTGCGAAAATAGACACCAACGAGGTGCATGCGTTGTCGATGAAAACCTTCACACCGGCCGAATGGGCCGTGCGCACACCGGGCTGACGCTTGCCGATGGGTTCTCCCGTTGTGGACAGCGCACACACAGGCCACATTGGCCACTGATTTTTGACACACGGGACGTATGGACAAGCTTTTGATTCGCGGTGGCAAGCCCCTGCACGGTGAGGTGCAGATTTCGGGCGCCAAAAACGCGGCACTGCCGGAGCTGTGCGCTGCGCTGTTGACGGCCGACCCGGTGACCCTGGTGAACACACCGCGTCTGCAGGACGTGACCACCATGCTCAAGTTGATTGCCAACATGGGTGTGCAGGTGCAACAGGGTGACAACCGCGTGCAGATCGATGCCAGCGGACTCAACAGCCCTGAAGCGCCGTACGAACTGGTGAAAACCATGCGCGCCTCGGTGCTGGCGCTGGGGCCTTTGCTGGCCCGTTTTGGCGAGGCCACCGTGTCCTTGCCCGGTGGCTGCGCGATTGGTTCGCGCCCGGTGGACCAGCACATCAAGGGCCTGCAGGCCATGGGCGCCGAGATCGTGGTCGAACACGGTTACATGCTGGCCAAACTGCCAGTCGGCTGGCAGCGGCTCAAGGGCGCGCACATCACCACCGACATGGTGACGGTGACCGGGACTGAGAATTTCATGATGGCCGCAACGCTGGCCGACGGTGAGACGGTGCTGGAAAACGCCGCGCAAGAGCCAGAGATTGTTGACCTGGCCGAGATGCTGATCAAGATGGGGGCCCGCATCGAAGGGCATGGCACCCGCCGCATCCGCATTCAGGGTGTCGAGCGCCTGCATGGCTGCACCCACGAGGTGGTGCCTGACCGCATCGAGGCGGGCACCTTCCTGTGTGCCGTGGCCGCCACGGGCGGTGACGTGCTGCTCAAGCAGGGGCGCGCCGACCACCTTGACGCGGTGATCGACAAGCTGCGCGAGGCGGGTGCGCAGGTGGAACCCACCGACCGCGGTATCCACATCCGCGCCAGCGGCCGGCTGAAGGCGCAGAGCTTTCGCACCACCGAGTACCCTGGCTTCCCGACCGACATGCAAGCCCAGTTCATGGCGCTGAACGTGGTGTCGCAAGGCGCCAGTGTGGTGACCGAGACGATTTTTGAGAACCGCTTCATGCACGTCAACGAGATGGTGCGCCTGGGCGCGGCGATCCAGATCGACGGCAAGGTGGCGGTGATCGAGGGGGTGGACAAGCTCTCGGGTGCCCACGTGATGGCGACCGATTTGCGTGCCTCGGCCAGCCTGGTGATTGCCGGTCTGGTGGCCGATGGTGAAACACTGATCGAACGCATCTACCACCTGGACCGGGGTTATGACCGCATGGAAACCAAACTCCGCGCCCTGGGCGCCGACATCGAGCGATTGAAATGATTACCTTAGCCCTGTCCAAAGGCCGCATCTTTGACGAAACCCTGCCGCTGCTGCGCGCTGCAGGGATCGAGGTGCTGGAAGACCCGGAAAAATCCCGCAAGCTGATCCTGCCGACCAACCGGCCCGATGTGCAGGTGGTGCTGGTGCGCGCCAGCGACGTGCCCACCTATGTGCAGTACGGTGGTGCCGACCTCGGTGTGACTGGCAAGGACACGCTGATCGAACACGGCATGGAGTGGGGCGCGGCCGGCCTGTACCAGCCGCTGGACCTGCAAATTGCCAAGTGCCGCGTGAGCGTGGCGGTGCGCGCCGATTTCGACTACGCCAGCGCTGTGAAGCAGGGCTCGCGGCTGAAGGTCGCGACCAAGTACGTGGGCATTGCCCGCGAATTTTTTGCCACCAAGGGCGTGCACGTCGATCTGATCAAGCTCTACGGCAGCATGGAACTGGCGCCTTTGACCGGGCTGGCCGACGCGATTGTGGACCTGGTGTCCACCGGCAGCACGCTCAAGGCCAACCACCTGATCGAAGTCGAGCGCATCATGGACATCAGCGCCCGTCTGGTGGTGAACCAGGCCGCGCTCAAGCTCAAGCAGGCGCCGCTGCGCCGCATCATCGACGCCTTCGCGGCCGCCGTGCCGCAGAAAGCCGCCTGATTCACCATGACATTGACAGCGAAACCCGCCCGACTGACCACAGCTGCAGCCACTTTCGAGGCCGATTTCAAGGCCCGACTGCACTGGTCGGCCGACACCGACGCCGCCATCGAGCAGCGGGTGGCCGACATCCTGGCCGATGTGCTGCAGCGCGGCGATGTCGCGGTGCTGGACTACACCCAGCGCTTTGATGGCCTGGCCGTTGACACCATGCAGGCGCTGGAGTTGACGCAGGCCGAGCTGAAGGTGGCCTTTGACGGTTTGCCGGCGGCCCAGCGCGAGGCCTTGCAGGCGGCCGCGCGCCGCGTGCGCAGCTACCACGAGGCGCAAAAGAAAGCCAACGGCGAGAGCTGGAGCTACCTCGACGAAGATGGCACCTTGCTGGGCCAGAAGGTCACGCCGCTGGACCGCGTGGGCATCTACGTGCCCGGTGGCAAGGCCGCCTACCCGTCCAGCGTGCTGATGAACGCCATCCCCGCCCATGTGGCCGGCGTAGCTGAAATCATCATGGTGGTGCCCACGCCCAAGGGCGAGAAAAACCCGCTGGTGCTGGCTGCGGCCTATGTGGCGGGTGTCAGCCGGGCCTTCACCATTGGCGGTGCGCAGGCCGTGGCCGCACTGGCCTATGGCACGTCCAGCGTGCCCAAGGTCGACAAGATCACCGGCCCCGGCAACGCCTATGTGGCCGCCGCCAAGCGCCGTGTGTTCGGCACCGTAGGCATCGACATGATCGCCGGCCCGAGCGAGATCCTGGTGCTGGCCGACGGCAGTACGCCGGCCGACTGGGTGGCCATGGACCTGTTCAGCCAGGCCGAACACGACGAGCTGGCCCAGAGCATTCTGCTGTGCCCCGACGCGGCCTACATCGACGCGGTGCAGGCCGCGATTGACCGCCTGCTGCCCACCATGCCGCGCGCCGAGATCATCGCCAAAAGCCTCAATGGCCGTGGCGCGCTCATCCAAACCCGCAGCATGGAAGAGGCCTGCGCCATCAGCAACCGCATCGCGCCTGAGCACCTGGAGGTGTCGAGCAGCGAGCCGCACCGCTGGGAGCCGCTGCTGGTGCATGCCGGTGCCATCTTCCTCGGTGCCTACACCAGCGAAAGCCTGGGCGACTACTGTGCCGGCCCCAACCACGTGCTGCCCACCAGCGGCACCGCACGTTTCAGCTCGCCGCTGGGCGTGTACGACTTCCAGAAGCGCAGCAGCATCATCGAGGTCAGTGCCGCCGGGGCACAGGCACTCGGCACCGTGGCCGCCGAGCTGGCCTACGGCGAAGGCCTGCAGGCGCACGCCCGCGCCGCCGAGATGCGCCTGACGCCGGTGCCACCGATGCGGGGCAACCCATGACCGTCCCCAACCCGCTCGACCGCATCCGCCCCGACATCCGGGCCATGCACGCCTACGCGGTGCAGGACGCCACCGGCATGGTCAAGCTCGATGCGATGGAGAACCCACACCGCCTCTCGCCCACGCTGCAGGCCGCACTCGGCCAGCGGCTGGGCGCGGTGGCGCTGAATCGCTACCCCGGTGAACGCGTCAATGACCTCAAACAGGCGCTGGCTGCCCACGTGCAACTGCCCGAGGGCTACGGCCTGATGCTGGGCAACGGCTCCGATGAACTCATTTCACTGCTGACGCTGGCCTGCGACCAGCCCGGCGCGGTGGTGCTGGCCCCGGTGCCCGGTTTTGTGATGTACGCGATGAGCGCGCAGCTGCAGGGGCTGCGCTTTGTCGGTGTGCCGCTGACCGCCGACTTTGAGCTGGACGAGGCCGCGATGCTGGCCGCAGTTGCCGAACACCGGCCTGCGGTGGTGCACCTGGCCTACCCCAACAACCCCACTGCCAACCTGTGGGACGACGCGGTGATCGAGCGCATCGTCGCCGCTGTGGGCGCGCAGGGCGGGCTGGTGGCGATGGACGAGGCTTACCAGCCGTTCGCCAGCAAAAGCTACCTCGATCACCTGACCCGCCACCCGCACGTGCTGTTGATGCGCACGCTCAGCAAGTTCGGCCTCGCCGGTGTGCGCCTGGGTTATATGATCGGGCCGGCAGCGCTGATCGACGAGCTGGACAAAGTGCGCCCACCCTACAACGTCAGCGTGCTCAACTGCGAGTGCGCGCTGTTTGCGCTGGAACACGCCGAGGTGTTTGCCGCGCAGGCGGTGGATTTGGTCGCGCAGCGCACGTTGATGCTGCAAACGCTGGCAGCCATGCCCGGCGTGACCGTCTGGCCCAGCGAGGCCAATATGGTGCTGGTGCGGGTGGCCGATGCCCAGAAAACCTTTGACG
Organism: Burkholderiaceae bacterium; assembly: GCA_017848435.1. Taxonomy (GTDB): domain Bacteria; phylum Pseudomonadota; class Gammaproteobacteria; order Burkholderiales; family Burkholderiaceae_C; genus PCRC01. The sequence continues at coordinate 38,500 of JAFEHU010000076.1, forward strand.
GCATGAAGGCCCGCGGCGTGCTGGTCAAGAACGTTTCTAAAATGCACCCATTGCTGGCCAATTGCCTGCGCCTGACCGTGGGCACCACGGAGGAAAACGCGCTGATGCTGGCCGCTTTCAAAGAATCGCTATGACCACTCCACGCACCGCCGAAGTCACCAGAAACACGGCCGAGACCCAAATCACCGTCAAGGTCAACCTCGACGGCACTGGCCAGGCCAAGCTGAGCACCGGCATTGGTTTTTTTGACCACATGCTGGACCAGATTGCCCGCCACGGCCTGATCGACCTCGACATCCAGGCGGTCGGCGACCTGCACATCGACGGCCACCACACGGTGGAAGACGTGGGCATCACGCTGGGCCAGGCTTTTGCCAAGGCCGTGGGCGACAAAAAGGGCATCCGCCGCTACGGCCACGCCTATGTGCCGCTCGACGAAGCGTTGAGCCGCGTGGTGGTGGACTTTTCTGGCCGCCCAGGCCTGGAGATGCACGTGCCGTTCAAGAGCGGCATGATCGGCGCGTTCGACACCCAGCTCACCTACGAATTCTTCCAGGGCTTTGTGAACCACGCCTTCGTCACGCTGCACATCGACAACCTGCGCGGTGACAACGCCCACCACCAGGCCGAGACCGTGTTCAAGGCCTTTGCCCGCGCGCTGCGCGCCGCGCTGGAGCTCGATCCGCGCTCGGTGGGCGTGATTCCGTCCACCAAAGGCTCGCTCTGAGTGTTTTCTAAGCCAAATCAGCCTTCAGCCTTAGTGCAGTCTTCTTAATCAGCTATGAAAAGTGGAGCAAAGACCGTTGCAGTGGTCGACTACGGCATGGGCAATTTGCGCTCCGTGTCGCAGGCGGTGCAGGCGGCCGCCGCCGGCACCGGTTTTGAGGTGGTGATCACCGCCGACCCGGCGCTGGTGCTGGCCGCCGGCCGGGTGGTGTTGCCGGGGCAGGGAGCCATGCCCGACTGCATGCGCGAACTGCGCGATTCCGGCCTGCTGGCCCCTGTGCTTGATGCCGCCGCCCACAAGCCGCTGTTCGGCGTGTGTGTGGGCATGCAGATGCTGCTGGACCGCAGTGCAGAAGGCCCTGTCGGCACCGGCACGCCGGGCCTGGGGCTGATTGCGGGCGAGGTCGTCAAGTTCGACCTGGCCGGCAAAACACAGCCCGACGGCAGCCGTTACAAAGTGCCCCAAATGGGCTGGAACCGGGTTTTCCACGCAGCGCATGGGGGCGTGAGCCACCCGGTGTGGGGCGACATTCCCGATGGCAGCCACTTTTATTTTGTGCACAGCTACTACGCCTGCCCGTCAGATGCGCGCCACACTGCGGGAACCGCAGACTACGGCGGGCACTTTACGGCAGCGGTTGCAAGCGATAATATTTTTGCGACCCAGTTCCACCCCGAGAAAAGCGCCGATCAGGGCTTGGCGCTGTACCGCAACTTCCTTCACTGGAACCCCTAGCCCCCTGAGTTCCATTTTTTGCCCAACTTGCACCGCATTCAGCTCTCTCTGGCACCATGCTTCTCATTCCCGCGATCGACCTGAAAGATGGTCAATGTGTCCGCCTCAAACAGGGCGACATGGACCAATCCACCATCTTTGCCGACGACCCCGCCGTGATGGCGCGGAGCTGGGTTGACAAGGGCGCGCGCCGCCTGCACCTGGTGGACCTGAATGGCGCCTTTGCCGGCAAGCCCAAGAACGAGCTGGCGATCAAGAAAATCCTGAAAGCGGTGGGCGGCGAGATCGACGTGCAACTCGGCGGCGGCATCCGCGACCTTGACACCATTGAGCGTTACCTGGACGCCGGCCTGCGTTACGTCATCATCGGCACCGCCGCGGTGAAGAACCCCGGCTTTTTGCAAGACGCCTGTACCGCGTTTGGCGGCCACATCATCGTGGGGCTGGACGCCAAAGACGGCAAGGTTGCCACCGACGGCTGGAGCAAACTCACCGGCCACGAGGTGGTGGACCTGGCCAAGAAGTTTGAAGACTACGGTGTCGAATCCATCATCTACACCGACATCGGCCGCGACGGCATGTTGAGCGGCATCAACATCGAAGCCACCGTCACGCTGGCCCAGGCGCTGACCATCCCGGTCATCGCTTCCGGCGGGCTGTCCAACATGGCCGACATCGACAAACTCTGCGAGGTCGAGTGGGAAGGCGTTGAGGGCGTGATCTGCGGCCGCGCCATCTACACCGGCGACCTCGATTTCGCCGCAGCGCAAACGCGCGCCGACGAATTCAATGCTCGCTAAGCGCATCATCCCCTGCCTGGATGTGACCGGGGGGCGCGTTGTCAAAGGCGTCAATTTCGTTGAACTGCGCGACGCTGGCGACCCGGTGGAAATTGCCGCCCGCTACAACGACCAGGGCGCCGACGAACTGACCTTCCTCGACATCACCGCCACGTCCGACGGCCGGGATTTGATCCTGCACATCATCGAAGCGGTGGCCTCGCAGGTGTTCATTCCGCTGACAGTGGGCGGCGGCGTGCGCACGGTGGAAGACGTGCGCCGGCTGCTCAATGCCGGGGCCGACAAGACCAGCTTCAATTCCGCGGCCATTGCCAACCCGCAGGTGATTGCCGATGCCTCGGCCAAGTACGGCGCGCAGTGCATCGTGGTGGCGATTGACGCCAAGCGCCGCAGCGCCGAAGAAGCCGCCGTTCGCGGCGCCGGCTGGGACGTCTACAGCCACGGTGGGCGCAAGAACACCGGGCTGGACGCGGTGGCCTGGGCAACCGAAATGGCGCGTTTGGGCGCCGGCGAAATCCTGCTGACCAGCATGGACCGCGACGGCACCAAGTCCGGTTTCGACCTGGCGCTGACCCGCGCGGTGAGTGACGCGGTTGGTGTGCCGGTGATCGCCTCTGGCGGTGTCGGCAACCTCGACCACCTGGCCGATGGTGTGCAGCAGGGCCATGCCGACGCGGTGCTGGCCGCCAGCATCTTCCACTACGGCGAGTACACCGTGGGCCAGGCCAAGGCCCGCATGGCCGAGCGCGGCATCCCGGTCCGGCTCTGAGGCGCTGAATTTCACCGACAATCCGCACATGGATTGGCTTGATCAAATCAGTTGGGACGCGCAGGGCCTGGTGCCCGCCATTGCGCAAGAGCAGGGCAGCAACGACGTGTTGATGTTCGCCTGGATGAACCGCGAAGCGCTGCAAAAGACCGCCGAGCTGGGCCGTGCGGTGTACTTCAGCCGCTCGCGCAACAAGCTGTGGTTCAAGGGCGAAGAATCGGGCCACGTGCAAACGGTGCACGAGATCCGCCTCGACTGCGACAACGACGTGGTGCTGCTGAAGGTCACCCAACTCGGCCACGAGCCCGGCATTGCCTGCCACACTGGCCGCCACAGCTGTTTTTTCAGTGTCTACAAAGACGGTGCCTGGCACGCGACAGACCCGGTCTTGAAAGACCCCGAATCGATCTACAAATAAAACGATGCATTCCACCGACGCCCTGGCCCGCCTGGCCGCCACCATTGAAAGCCGCAAACCTGCCAACGGGGGCGATGCGGGCACGAGCTATGTGGCCCGCCTGTTGGCCAAAGGCCCAGATGCCTTTCTGAAAAAAATCGGCGAGGAAGCGACCGAAACCGTGATGGCCGCCAAGGACGTGGACGCAGGGGCCGACAAATCCAAGCTGGTTTACGAGGTGGCCGACCTGTGGTTCCATTCGATGATCGCGCTGGCCCACTATGGCCTGACGCCTGCCGATGTGGTGGCCGAACTGGTGCGCCGCGAAGGCACCAGCGGCATTGAAGAAAAGGCCCTGCGCAAGGCCGAGGCCCGGGCACAAGACGACAACCGTTCCAAGGAGTCTCCATGACCCACACCGACGTGGTTGACGCAACCCCCGGCAAAACCGCCCAAGAACTGGACAGCCTGCGCCAGCTCACGCTCATCATCTACATCCTGAGCGCGGCCGGTTGGGCCACCGGTGGCTTCACCTCCATCGTGGCGATCATCATCAACTACGTGAAGCGGGACGACACCGAAGGCACGTTGTACCGCAGCCACTTCAGCTGGCAGATCCGCACCTTCTGGTGGTCGCTGGGCTGGTCGGTGCTGGCCTTCATCACGCTGATCGTGGGCGTGGGCTTCATTGTGTTCATCGCGGTCGGCATCTGGTCCATCTACCGCATCGTCCGCGGCCTGCTGAACTGGAACGACCGCAAACCCATGCCCGTCTGAAGGAACCCCCGTGAGCGACAACTGTATTTTCTGCAAGATCGTCGAAGGAAAAATCCCGTCGCGCAAAGTCTATGAAGACGACGAAATTTTGGCCTTTCACGACGTCAACCCGTGGGCGCCGGTGCACTTTCTGATGGTGCCCAAGGCGCACATCCCGTCCATGGCCCATGTCGGGCCGGAACACGCTGGCCTGCTGGGCCGCATGATGGCGCTGGCACCGAAGCTGGCGGCGCAGGAAGGCTGCCGGCCTTACCCGGAAGGCGGTTTTCGCATCGTCACCAACACCGGTGCCGAAGGCGGTCAGGAAGTGCACCACCTGCACATCCACGTGATGGGTGGCCCCCGCCCCTGGCTGCGCGGCTGAGGGCCGGTACGGCTGTTTTGCCGCTTTGTTGGGGTTAATCTCGCGCAGTTTTCATGCGGCCGACTTTCTGCCCTCTAAAATCCAATAATTCTTAGGAGAGACAAATGGGTTCATTTTCGATCTGGCACTGGCTCATCGTACTGGTCATCATCGTGCTGATCTTCGGAACGAAGAAGCTGAAGAACATGGGCAGCGACCTGGGTGGTGCTGTCAAGGGCTTCAAGGACGGCATGAAAGACGGCTCGGCCGGCGCCGACGACAAGGCGGCCGAATCGCCAGCCAAGGTGACCACCAACGCCACCGCCGCGAACAACACCATCGACGTCGAGTCCAAGACCAAGTCCTGAACGGGTAATTGCCTGTGATTGACCTCGGCATTTCCAAGATGGCGCTGATCGGCGCGGTGGCATTGATTGTCATCGGGCCGGAAAAGCTGCCACGTGTGGCGCGCACCCTCGGCACCCTGATGGGCAAGGCGCAGCGCTACATTGCCGATGTCAAGGCCGAGGTCGGCCGCTCGATCGAGCTGGACGAGCTGAAAAAGATGAAGGAAACCATGGAAGGTGCAGCGCGCGACGTTGAGTCGTCCGTGCAGGCCGGTACCCAGGACCTGAAGCAGCAGCTCGACGCCATCGGTGGTGAAATGGGTGAAGACGGTGTCTGGAAGAGCACCATCGTGGAGCCCGAATTACAGACCGAGCTGTACTACAAAGACGAAATCAACGCCATTGCGTACAAGCACCCGAACAAGAAATGGCGGACCAAGCTGGGCGCCACGCCGCAGTGGTACAAGGCCCGCAACGGTGTGCGCACCCGCGCACTCTCGGGCGCTGCCCGGGTGGCCCGCTACCGCCCCAAGCCACTTTGACCGCGCCATGCGCCTGAGGCCGCCCCACGGCGCCGTTGCCTACGATTGCCCACATGGCCGACCCTAACGAACCCAAAGACGAACTCGCTGGTTCTGAACAGCCTTTTGTCCAGCACCTGTTTGAGCTGCGTGACCGCCTGGTGCGGGCCATGCTGGCGATTGCCGTCATGGCGGCCGTGTTTGGCATCTACCCCGGCCCGGCCGCGCTGTACGACATCCTGGCCGCGCCGCTGACCGCGACGCTGCCTCAAGGCGCGACGCTGATCGCCACCTCGGTCATCTCGCCGTTTGTGGTGCCACTCAAGATCTTGCTGATGACGGCGTTTCTGGCTGCGTTGCCGGTGGTGCTGTACCAGCTCTGGGCCTTTGTGGCGCCGGGTCTGTACTCGCACGAGAAAAAGCTGGTGTTGCCGCTGGTGGTGTCCAGCACACTGCTGTTCTTCATTGGTGTGGCGTTTTGCTACTACTTCGTCTTCGGGCAGGTGTTCAAGTTCATCCAGAGCTTTGCGCCCAAGAGCATCACCGCCGCGCCAGACATCGAGGCCTACCTCAGCTTCGTGCTGACCATGTTCCTGGCCTTTGGCATGGCGTTCGAGGTGCCGATTGTGGTGATCGTGCTGGCGCGCATGAACATCGTGCCGATCCAGAAACTGAAGGATTTCCGCAGCTACTTCGTGGTGCTGGCCTTCATCATTGCCGCCATCATCACGCCGCCGGACGTGGTGTCCCAACTGGCGCTGGCAATCCCGATGTGTATCCTGTACGAGGTGGGCATCTGGGCTGCACAGATCTTCATCAAGCACACCCAGGCCCCTGGCGAGGCTGCCGACGCCCCCAAACCCTGATTTCCTGGTTTTTTCAAGCCCAATATGGCTTGAGCCCTAGTGGAATCTGGCGGTTTAGCTATTAAAAAGTGAGCAACAGGACGTGGGGTTGCAGCGGCAACTCTCCGTTCAGCGGGCCTGTGTTGGTGGCTTGGGCCGCACGCCAGGGGACACGTCCAGCGCCAGTTGTTCGTCCTTGCGCAGCAGCACAAACTGCGCTGGTTTGCCCGGTGGCAGGGCCGCCACGGCGGTCAGCAGTGCGCTGACGTTGCGCACGTCATTGCCCGCCACTTTCTTCACCACATCACCGGGGCGAATGCCCGCCTGTGCTGCCGGGCCGCGCTGCAGCACGCCGGTGATCATCACGCCCTCGCTGGCCTTGATGCCAAAAGTCTCGGCCAGCTCCGGCGTCAGGTCCTGTGGCTCAACGCCAATCCAGCCGCGGGTGATCTGGCCGTCTTTCACAATGCCTTCCAGCACCAGTTTGGCGGTGGACACGGGAATGGCAAAACCAATGCCCATGCTGCCACCCGAGCGCGAATAGATGGCGGTGTTGATGCCCAGCAGGTTGCCGGCGGTGTCCACCAGCGCGCCACCCGAGTTGCCGGGGTTGATGGCGGCGTCGGTCTGGATGAAGTTCTCAAAGGTGTTGATGCCGAGCTGGTTGCGGCCCAGCGCACTCACGATGCCGCTGGTCACTGTCTGGCCCACACCGAACGGGTTGCCAATCGCCAGCACCTGGTCGCCCACCTGCAGGCCGTCGGAGTTGCCCAGCACAATCACGGGCAGGCGGTCGAGGTCGATCTTCAAAATGGCGAGGTCGGTGTCCGGGTCGGTGCCAATCACCTTGGCACGGGTGCGCCGGCTGTCGTTGAGGATGACTTCAATCGCGTCCGCCCCCTCGACCACGTGGTTGTTGGTCAGGATGTAGCCGGTGGGGCTGACGATCACGCCGCTGCCCAAGCCACCCTGGGGCTCGTTGCCCCGGTCACCAAAGAAAAAGCGGAACCACGGGTCGTTGCTCTGCGGGTTTTTCTCAACCGCCTTGCTGGTGTTGATGCTCACCACCGCTGGCGCGGCGGTGCGGGCCGCCTGCGCCAGGCTGCCGGGCGCCAACGTGCCCGGCGCAGCCACCGGGGCCTGCAGCAAAGCCACCGCAGACGACACACTGGGCCGCTGGGCCAGCCATTCGGGCTTGAGCGTGGCCACCACAAAATAGCCGGCCAGCGCGACCGTGACGGTTTGCGAGAACAGCGACCAGAATCGTTTCATGCCGACTTTCGGGTTGGCGCGCCCGCCACATCGGTGTGGCGCAGCGCGTGAAGCGAAATTGTAGGCGGTGCTTGCCCCATGCAAGGGGGTGACGCGGCCATTTCACAGACAATGCGCACTGGAGTTCTTTCAAACACCCATGACCGACCGCCACCACCTGCTGCAGGCCTTTGACGCCCTGCTCGAACCCGCCCGCTTCCGCGACTACGGCCCCAACGGCCTGCAGGTCGAGGGCCAGGCCGAGGTGCGCCACATCGTCTCGGGGGTGACCGCCAGCCGCGCGCTGATCGAGGCCGCCATTGCCGCACAGGCGGACGCCATCTTTGTCCACCACGGCCTGTTCTGGCGCGGCCACGACGGCCGCGTCACCGGCTGGATGAAGCAGCGCCTGGCCCTGCTGCTGGCGCACGACATCAACCTGTTCGCTTACCACCTGCCGCTGGACGCGCACGCCGAATTCGGCAACAACGCCCAGTTGGGGCGCGTGCTCGGGCTCACACCAGACACCCGGTTTGGCGAGCAGGAGCTGGGGTGCCTGGGCGTACCCGCCTGCGGCGCGTTCGCCAATGCCGAGGCCCTCGCCGAGCACACCGCCGCCGCGCTGTGCCGGCAGGTCACCTGCGTGGGGGCCGGTCCCGGTGCCATCCGCCGGGTGGCCTGGTGCACCGGTGGTGCGCAAAGCTATTTCGAGGCCGCCATTGCCGCCGGGGCCGACGCCTTCATCACCGGTGAAATCTCTGAACCCCAGGCCCATTACGCCCGCGAAATGGGCGTCGCCTACCTGGCCTGCGGCCACCACGCGACCGAGCGCTACGGCGCCCCTGCGGTGGCTGGCCATGTGGCGGCGCAGCTGGGCCTGTCGCACCAGTTCATCGACATCGACAACCCCGCATAGGACATGACCTCCACGTTGCTTGCTGCTGGTCTGCGTCGATGAGTGCAGGCATGATCGCCATCACGCCGGGCGACCCCGCTGGCATTGGCCCCGAAATCGTCGCCAAAGCCTTTCGCGACGCGCCAGACCTCCTGCGTGGCTGTTTTGTGGCGGGCGACGTCGCGGTGATGCGCCGCGGTGCCGCCTGCACCGCCGGTGCAGGCCGGGTGTCATTGCCCGTTTGCCAGATCATGTCGCCGGCAGAGGCATGGCGCGCCCCTCCGCGCTGCGTGCCGGTGCTGCAGGTGGTGCCTGCCTTGATGCCAGACCAGTTGCCGGCTTTCAGCCGGGTGCAATCGGCTGCAGGAGCGCATGCCGCCGCCACCGTGCGCTGGGCCGCCAATGCCACGCTGCGTGGCGACGTGGCCGCCATGGTGACCGCACCCCTGCACAAGGCCGCATTGGCCGCTGCTGGCGAGACTTTCCCGGGGCACACCGAGCTGCTGCAGGCCGAGGCCGCCGCATTTGCGGGGCGGCCAGTGAGCGAGATGCCGGTGCGCATGATGTTGGCCAACCCCGAGCTGCGTACCGTGCTGGTGAGCATCCATGTGTCGCTGCGCCAGGCGATTGACGCGGTGACGCGCACCAACGTGCTGCAGACGCTGCACATCACCCACGCCGCGCTGAGCGCCGTGTTGCGCCGCGCACCGAGGATCGCGGTGGCCGGGCTGAACCCCCATGCAGGCGAGGATGGTTTGTTCGGATCGGAAGAGCGCGACGCCATCGCCCCGGCGGTGGCCGATGCGCAGGCGGCGGGTCTGCAGGTCAGCGGCCCCTATGCCCCTGACACCGTGTTCATGCGCGCCCGGCAAGGCGAGTTCGACGTGGTGGTGGCGATGTACCACGACCAGGGCTTGATCCCGGTCAAGTACCTGGGGGTGGAGCAGGGTGTGAATGTCACGCTTGGGTTGCCGCTGGTGCGCACCAGCCCGGACCACGGCACCGCGTTTGACATCGCTGGCACCGGTACCGCCGACGCCGCCAGCCTGGTGGCTGCCGTGCAGATGGCCCGTGCGATGTGCGCCTGACGGGGGCGTCGGCTTATTTTTTCAGGTTGTCGCGGATTTCGCGCAGCAGCAAGATGTCTTCCGGGGTCGCGGCAGGCGCTGGCGCTTCTGCCGGGGCCTCGCGCTTCAGCCGGTTGATCTGCTTGACCATCAGGAAAATGATGAAGGCCAGAATCAGGAAGTTCACCGCCACGGTGATGAAATTGCCATAGGCAAACACCGGTACACCGGCCTTCTTCAGCGCGTCGAGTGTCATGGCCGTGCCGGTGGGCACGGCTCCGAGCACCACAAACAGGTTGGAAAAATCCAGCTTGCCAATCACGCTGCCCACCAGCGGCAAAATCAGGTCGCTCACCACCGAGTCCACAATCTTGCCGAATGCAGCGCCGATGATGACGCCCACCGCCAGGTCCACCACGTTGCCCTTGATTGCAAATGCCTTGAACTCGTCCAGCATGCTCATTGTCTGCTCCCCGGTGTGTTTTGGAGGCGCCAGTATTCCCAACTGGCTCACTGTGTCAAGGGGCAAGTGGTATTTGAATTGCCCCCACGCGCTCAGCTAGAATCTCGGGTTGACCCTTATTCAAATTCGAGCATAGAGAATCCCATGAGCAGCACCCCAGTTGATAACAGCAAACGGACATGGTTGATTGCTTCCACGTGCGCCGGCGCGGCCGGCGGTCTGGCGGTGGCCGTACCCTTCGTCAGCACTTTCCAGCCGTCCGAACGTGCAAAAGCCGCTGGTGCGGCGGTTGAAGTGGATATTTCCGCTTTGAAACCGGGTGAAAAGCTCACGGTCGAGTGGCGCGGCAAGCCGGTGTGGATCATGAAGCGCACACCCGAGCAGCTGGGGTCGCTGGCCAAGACCGAGGCCCAGCTGGCCGATCCAAATTCCGACCGCAAGACCTACCCAACGCCTGCCTACGCCAAAAATCAGCACCGTTCGATCAAGCCGGACGTGTTTGTGGGCGTGGGCATCTGCTCGCACCTCGGCTGCTCGCCGTCCGACAAATTCCAGCCCGGCGCCCAGGCCTCCTTGCCCGACGACTGGCAAGGTGGTTTCCTGTGCCCCTGCCATGGCTCCACCTTCGACATGGCCGGCCGTGTTTTCAAGAACAAGCCAGCGCCCGACAACCTGGAAGTGCCACCCCACATGTATTTGTCTGACAACCGCCTGCTGATTGGCGAAGACAAGCAAGCCTGACACCGTTCACCTTAGAGCACACCATGGCTGAATTCAAAACCATCTCCCCGAACGCCAGCGCTGGCGAAAAACTGCTGAACTGGGTGGACAACCGTTTCCCCGCCAGCAAGCTGTACAAGGAACACCTGTCCGAGTACTACGCACCCAAGAACTTCAATTTCTGGTATTTCTTTGGCTCGCTGGCCCTGCTGGTGCTGGTGATCCAGATCGTCACCGGCATCTTCCTGGTCATGCACTACAAGCCAGATGCGGCCACCGCGTTTGCCTCCGTTGAGTACATCATGCGCGACGTGCCCTGGGGCTGGCTGGTGCGTTACATGCACTCCACCGGCGCCTCGGCTTTCTTTGTGGTGGTCTACCTGCACATGTTCCGTGGGCTGCTCTACGGTAGCTACCGCAAGCCACGTGAACTGGTTTGGGTGTTCGGCTGCGCGATTTTCCTGTGCCTGATGGCCGAAGCCTTCATGGGCTACCTCCTGCCTTGGGGCCAAATGAGCTACTGGGGTGCCCAGGTGATCGTCAACCTGTTCTCTGCCATTCCATTCGTTGGTCCTGACCTCGCGTTGCTGATCCGCGGCGATTACGTGGTTGGTGACGCCACCCTGAACCGCTTCTTCAGCTTCCACGTCATTGCCGTGCCACTGGTGCTGCTGGGTCTGGTGGCTGCGCACATCATCGCGTTGCACGAAGTCGGCTCCAACAACCCGGACGGTGTTGAAATCAAGGGCCCCAAAGCCCCCAAAGACGCCAACGGCCACCCGCTCGACGGCATCCCGTTCCACCCGTACTACACGGTGCACGACATCCTCGGCGTCAGTGTGTTCCTGATGGCTTTCAGCGCCGTGATCTTCTTTGCGCCAACTCTTGGCGGCTACTTCCTGGAGTTCAACAACTTCATTCCGGCCGACCCGTTGAAGACGCCTGCACACATTGCGCCGGTCTGGTATTTCACACCGTACTACTCGGTGCTGCGTGCCATCACCACCGAGATGATGTACGCCTTGATCGCCTGTGTGGTGGCCGGAGCTGCCCTGGGCGTGCTGAAAACCAAACTGTCGGGTTTGTTCAAGGGGGCCATCGTGGCCGCTGCGGTCGGCCTCGTGCTGTGCATGTTGGCCATTGACGCGAAATTTTGGGGCGTGGTCGGCATGGGCGGCGCCGTGGTCATCCTGTTCTTCCTGCCCTGGCTGGACAACAGCCCGGTCAAGTCGATCCGCTACCGCCCCGACTGGCACAAGTACCTGTACGGCATTTTCGTGATCAACTTTTTCGTGCTCGGTTACCTGGGTGTACAAGCGCCGTCGGCGATTGGCGAGCGGGTTTCGCAGGTGGGCACGCTGTTTTACTTTGGCTTCTTTCTGCTGATGCCATGGTGGAGCCGCCTGGGCGAGTTCAAAACGGTGCCAGACCGTGTCACCTTTGCCGCGCACTGATGGGTCGGAGTTAAAAAAATGAAAAAATTCCTCTGCACGCTTGCCCTGATGCTGGGCGTTGTGACGTCCGTTTCTGCCGCAAGCGACGGCATTGCCTGGGACAAGGCGCCCAACAAACTGAACGACCTGGTCGCCCTGCAAAACGGCGCCAAGCTGTTTACCAATTACTGCCTGAACTGCCATTCGGCAGCCTTCATGCGCTTCAACCGTCTGAAAGACATTGGCCTGACCGAGGCGCAGATCAAGGAAAACCTGCTGTTCACCACCGACAAGGTCGGTGAAACCATGAAGGCGACGATTGACCCCAAGAACGCCAAAGACTGGTTTGGTGGTGTCCCTCCTGACCTGACCCTGGTCGCGCGTTCACGCTCCGATGTCAGCAAGGGCACCGGTACCGACTACCTCTACACCTACCTGCGCACCTACTACCGTGACGACAGCAAGGAAACCGGCTGGAACAACCTTGCCTTCCCAAGCGTGGGCATGCCCCATGTGATGTGGGAGCTGCAAGGCGAGCGCCGCCCGGTGTTTGACACCGTGGTCGAGCACGGCCACACCACCAAGGTCTTCAAGGGCTGGGAGCAGGTCAAGCCCGGCACGATGACGCCGGTTCGCTTCGACGAAGCCATGGGTGACCTGGTTAACTACTTGGCCTGGATGAGCGAACCGGTTCAGAAGACCCGGGTGCAGCTGGGCGTCTGGGTACTGCTGTTCCTCATGGTGTTCACCATCATCGCGTGGCGTTTGAATGCGGCTTACTGGAAAGACATCAAGTAAAACCGCCTGGTCTGGACTGGTTCACCGTCCAGCCTCCCAGAGTGGCTGCGTTCTGCGCAGTCACTCTTTTTGATTTTTAGGAGCCTCCGCCATGATGGTGCTTTACTCAGGGACGACCTGCCCCTTTTCCCACCGCTGCCGCTTTGTGTTGTTTGAAAAGGGCATGGATTTTGAAATCCGGGATGTCGACCTTTACAACAAGCCCGAAGACATCAGCGTGATGAATCCCTACGGCCAGGTGCCCATCCTGGTTGAACGTGATCTGATTCTGTACGAGTCGAACATCATCAACGAGTACATCGACGAGCGTTTTCCGCATCCCCAGCTGATGCCCGGTGACCCGGTGGACCGCGCCCGCGTTCGGCTGTTTCTGCTGAATTTCGAGAAAGAGCTGTTTGTGCACGTGGGCCTGCTGGAGTCGCGCGCTTCCAAGAGCAATGAGAAAGCCCTTGAAAAAGCCCGCGCCCACATCCGTGATCGCCTGACCCAACTGGCACCGGTCTTCTTGAAGAACAAGTACATGCTGGGTGACAACTTCTCGATGCTCGACGTCGCCATTGCACCACTGTTGTGGCGCCTGGACTACTACGGCATTGACCTCAGCAAGAACGCTGCGCCGCTGCTCAAGTACGCCGAACGCATCTTCTCGCGCCCCGCCTACATCGAGGCGTTGACGCCGTCCGAAAAGGTGATGCGCAAGTAAGGCAGAAGGGCACATGGGTCCGACCGATTTGCCGTCCACACGCCCGTACCTGATACGGGCGCTGTACGACTGGTGCACTGACAATGGCTTCACGCCTTATGTGGCTGTGCAGGTAGACCATACCGTTCAGGTACCGCGTGAGCATGTCAAGAACAACGAAATCGTGCTCAACATCAGTTTTGACGCCACAAGTGCTCTCAAGCTGGGCAACGAGTTCATTGAATTTCGCGCCCGCTTCAGTGGTACAGCCCGCGAAATTGTCGTTCCGATTGACCATGTCATTGCCATCTATGCCCGCGAAAACGGCCAAGGCATGGCGTTCCCCGGGCCCACCCCGGTGGTCAGTGCTGGCCCTGCACCGCTGACCGGCATGACTGCCATGGCCTCACCCGTCGGTAAACTGGACGACCGGGGTGACGGCAATGTGGTGCCCATCGGGGCGGGCGTGGTGTCGCCAGACAGCGATGGTGACCCACCCAAACCGCCTGCGGGACCTCGGCCTGCGCTGAAGCGGGTCAAGTAGCCGGTTTTCTTTCTGTAGAATCCCGTTTTTCGCCGATTTAGCTCAGTTGGTAGAGCAACCGCCTTGTAAGCGGTAGGTCGTCAGTTCGATTCCGACAATCGGCACCATTTTTTTCACCTCCGGCCCGTTTGGACTTTCAGCCGGATTGAGGTAACCTGCCAGCCCAGACTGCCCAAACGGGTCTGGAACAGGGGCAGCAGTTGCCTCACCTTGGCGGCTACCGCACTGTTGTCAACGATCAGGCACCATGCCGAGTCGTCCACAGGGCCGGCCTTGATGGCTGGCCTCAGTGTTTCGGGAATCAGGTTTTCAATCGCTCGTAGCCGTTGTGTAGAGTCTGCGACTTGTTCTGCAAGCCGCGCAAATGTGGGTGAATGACGCGCCGCTTCGTCCAGTCTCATGGGCGGGCGTGGGAGTGTCATGGGCCAGAAAATTAGGGATACGCGATGCAATTGATTATCACGGATGCATGGCTGGCGAAAAGTCGGGCCATTCATTTGAGCGGTAGCAAGCTGTTGGCGGCGGGTTTGGTGGCGTCGTTCGCATTGACCGCCATGGTTGCTGGCCTGTACCACCTGGTCTTTCTCAAGGGTGCGCGCGAAGGCTGGCCGGTGATCGGCTCACTGGTGCGCCTCGTGGTGCAGGACGAAGTGGCGCAACGCGACCGCTACATGCGTGAAAACCTCGATGCCATGGCCCGCAAGCTGGGTGAAATGCAGGCCAAGGTGCTGCAGATGGAGGCGCTGGGCGAACGTGTTTCGGGTCTGGCGGGCATCAACCCGAACGACATCAAGACCGCTCCGGGTCGTGGTGGCGTTCTGGTGTCGGGGCGGCCACTGAGTCTTGAAGAACTGCAGACCACCCTGTCTGAGCTCGACCAGTTGACCGACCAGCGTGGTGACCTGCTGACGGTGATTGAGTCCCGGCTGTTCGAACAGAAAATCAAGAAATCCATGGTGCCGACCCAGGCGCCGGTGCACGAAGCCTTCATGGGCTCGGCGTTCGGCTGGCGCATTGACCCGTTCACCGGGCGCACCGCACTGCACACCGGCATTGACTTCCAGGCCGACACCGGCACCCCCATCCTGTCGGCTGCCGGCGGCGTGGTGGTCGCGCAGGAATACCACCCGGCCTACGGCAACATGGTGGAGATCGACCATGGCAATGACCTGGTCACCCGCTACGCCCATGCGTCCAAAGTGGTCGTGAAAAAAGGCGATTTGATCAAACGTGGCCAGAAGTTGGGTGAGGTGGGCACCACCGGTCGCTCGACCGGACCGCACTTGCACTTTGAGGTGCTGGTGGACGGTGTGCCGCAGAATCCGCAGAAATTCCTGGCGGCGGGGGAAAAGATTCCGGAGGCCGTCGTGGCCAAGGCCGAGTTGCCAGCCAAGCCGCAGGTCAAAAACCGGCGCTGATGCCGGGCCATCGGGTGCACGGCGCATGCAAAGGTAAAATCCGCGCTGTTTGCACGCACAGGGCTGGCATTGTCAGCCCTTGTTTTTCAGCTGCACCGACCTCATCTCATTTTTCTACAGGGATTTCGGTTGCCTTGCGGGCTTCTGTCATGAAGCACACAAAGCGGCCCCGCATTCATGGCCACCAATTTCCTCACCAGCATTTTCGGCAGTCGCAACGACCGTCTCCTCAAGCAGTACCGTAAAACGGTCGAGCGCATCAATGCGCTGGAATCCCAGTTTGAACAACTGAGCGACGACGAGTTGCGCGGCAAGACCGAGCAGTTCAAGGCCCGCTATGCCGCAGGCGAGACGCTGGACGCGATGTTGGCCGAAGCCTACGCTGTGGTGCGCGAGGGCTCCAAGCGCATCATGAAAATGCGCCATTTCGACGTGCAGATGCTGGGTGGCATGTCGTTGCACAACGGCAAGATTTCCGAAATGGGCACCGGTGAAGGCAAAACCCTCACCGCCACGCTGCCGGTGTACCTGAATGCCCTGAGCGGCAAGGGCGTGCACGTGGTCACGGTCAACGATTACCTGGCCAACCGCGATGCGCAGTGGATGGGCCGGTTGTACAACTTCCTGGGCCTGAGCGTTGGCGTCAACCTGCCCAACATGGCGCGGCCTGAAAAGCAGGCCGCCTACCAGGCCGACATCACCTACGGTACCAACAACGAGTTCGGTTTCGACTACCTGCGTGACAACATGGTCTACGAGGTGGCCGACCGGGTACAGCGTGGCCTGAACTATGCCATCGTGGACGAGGTGGACTCGATCCTGATCGACGAAGCCCGCACACCGCTGATCATCAGTGGCCAGGCAGAAGACCACACCAGCCTGTACCTCGCCATCAACAAGCTGGCGCCGATGCTCACCCAGCAGGAGGGCGAGGCCGACCCGCGCACCGGCGAAGGCATCACCAAGCCGGGCGATTTCACGCTGGACGAGAAAAGCCACCAGGTGTTCCTGACCGAGCAAGGCCACGAAAACGCCGAGCGGCTGTTGGCGGAGTTGGGCCTGATCCCCGAAGGCGCTTCGCTCTACGACCCGGCCAACATCACGCTGGTACACCACCTGTACGCTGCGCTGCGCGCCAACAACCTGTACCACCGCGACCAACACTATGTGGTGCAAGAGGGCGAGATTGTCATCGTGGACGAATTCACTGGCCGCCTGATGTCGGGTCGCCGTTGGAGCGATGGCTTGCACCAGGCGGTGGAGGCCAAGGAAGGCGTGGCCATCCAGCCTGAAAACCAGACGATGGCGTCGATCACGTTCCAGAACTACTTCCGGCTCTACGGCAAGCTGGCGGGCATGACCGGCACGGCGGACACCGAGGCGTTTGAGTTCCAGGAGATCTACGGCCTGGAGACCATCGTGATGCCGCCGAACCGGAAAAGCCAGCGGGTGGACCAGCTGGACCGGGTTTACAAGACCACGCGCGAGAAGTACGAGGCCGCGATCAAGGACATCCGGGAATGCTACGAGCGTGGCCAGCCGGTGCTGGTGGGCACCACCTCGATCGAAAATTCCGAAATCATTGCCAACCTGCTGGAGCGCGAGAAGCTGCCGCACCAGGTGCTGAACGCCAAGCAGCACGCCCGTGAGGCCGACATCGTGGCCCAGGCCGGACGCCCCAAAGTGATCACGATTGCCACCAACATGGCGGGTCGGGGTACCGACATTGTGTTGGGTGGCAGCGTCGAGAAGCTGATCGAGGCCGTGATGGCCAACGAGTCGCTGGACGACGCCGCCAAACAGGCCGAAGTCGCCCGTTTGCGCGCTGAGTGGGCCAAAGACCACGAATTCGTGAAATCGCTCGGTGGCCTGCGCATCATTGCCACAGAACGGCATGAGTCACGCCGCATCGACAACCAGCTGCGTGGCCGCTCCGGCCGCCAGGGCGACCCCGGTTCGTCGCGCTTCTATTTGAGCCTGGACGATTCGCTGATGCGCATTTTTGCCGGCGACCGGGTCAAGGCGATCATGGACCGCCTGAAGATGCCCGATGGCGAAGCCATTGAAGCCGGTATTGTCACCCGCAGCATCGAAAGCGCCCAGCGCAAGGTTGAGGCGCGCAACTTTGACGTGCGCAAGCAGCTGCTGGAATACGACGATGTGTCCAACGACCAGCGCAAGGTGATTTACCAGCAGCGCAACGACATCCTCGACGCGCAGGACCTGACCGCCCAGATCACCGCACTGCGCGAAGGCTGCTTCACCGACCTGGTGCACGAGCATGTGCCGGAGGAGTCGGTCGAAGAGCAGTGGGACCTGCCACGCCTGGAGGCGGCACTTGCCGAAGAGTGGCAAATCACGCTGCCGCTACAACAAGAGGTGCAGTCCGCCGAAGCCATCACGGGCGAGGACATTGTCGAGAAGGTCCTGGCCGCCGCCAACACGGCTTACACCACCAAGGTGGCCGAGGTCGGTGCTGCCAATTTCACCCAGTTCGAGCGGGTGGTGCTGCTGCAAAGCATCGACACCCACTGGCGCGAACACCTGAGCGCGCTCGACTACCTGCGCCAGGGCATTCACCTGCGTGGCTACGCACAGAAGCAGCCCAAGCAAGAGTACAAGCGCGAGGCGTTCGAGCTGTTCCGCCAGTTGCTGGACGCGGTGAAGAACGATGTGACCAAGGTGCTGATGACGGTCAAGGTGCAGTCGGGTGCACAGCTCGAACAAGCTGCCGAAGACCTGGAAAACCGGGCTGAGAACATTGCCAACGTGACCTACACCGCACCGACCGAAACCGGTGAGGTGGAGACCACGGTGGACGAAACCACCGTGCAGGACGCCCAACGCTACGCCCGCGTGGGCCGCAACGACCCGTGCCCCTGCGGCAGCGGCAAGAAGTTCAAGCAGTGCCACGGCAAGCTGGCCTGAGCCGCCGCGCCACCACAACCACAACGGGCTTCGGCCCGTTTTGTTTTTGCGTCACCCGTTTTTCAGATAATCACTGCAGTTTTTGAAAGTCCTGCCATGCCCGTGAACCTGCCTTTCCCCAACCCTGTCGATTTGCACCCAGTGCCCGGCGTGCGCATCGGCGTCGCCGAGGCCGGTGTTCGCAAGGCCCACAAAAAAGACCTGACCGTGGTGCTGATCGACGAAGGCGCGTCGGTGCACGGTGTCTTCACGCAGAACCGTTTTTGTGCTGCGCCGGTGCAGGTCTGCCGCGAGCACCTGGCCAGCCAGTACGGCATCCGCGCGATGGTCATCAACACCGGCAACGCCAACGCCGGTACCGGCGAAGATGGCCTGGTGCGTGCCCGCACGGTGTGCATTGCGCTGGCGCGCCAGCTGGAACTGGCACCCGAGCAGGTGCTGCCGTTCTCCACCGGCGTGATCATGGAGTCGCTGCCGCACGACCGCATCATTGCCGGCCTGCCTGCGGCGCTGGACGACGCCAAAGAAGCCAACTGGCTGCGCGCAGCCGAAGGCATCATGACCACCGACACCCAGCCCAAGGCTTTCAGCCAGCAGGTGCAACTGGGTGGTGCTACGGTCAGCATCACCGGCATCAGCAAGGGCGCTGGCATGATCCGGCCGAACATGGCCACGATGCTGGGCTTTCTGGCCACCGACGCCTGCGTGGCCCCTGAACTGATGCAGAAGCTGGCCACCGAACTGGCCGACGGCTCGTTCAACCGCGTCACGGTCGACGGCGACACCTCCACCAACGACTCCTTTGTGGTGATCGCCACCAACAAGGCCAGTCACGCTCCCATCACCTCGCTCGACAGCGCCGATGGTCGTACGCTGAAAGCCGCGATGCTGGCGGTGGCGCAGCAGCTGGCGCAGGCCATCGTGCGCGATGGCGAAGGTGCGACCAAGTTCATCACCGTCAAGGTGGAAGGCGGCAAAACGGGTGAAGAGTGCCGCCAGGTGGCCTATGCGATTGCGCACTCGCCATTGGTGAAAACGGCCTTCTTTGCCAGCGACCCCAACCTTGGCCGCATTCTCGCTGCAGTGGGTTACGCCGGCATTGCCGACCTTGACCAAACGGGCATTGACCTGTACCTCGACGACGTGCACGTGGCGGTGAAAGGCGGACGCAACCCGGCCTACCGCGAAGAAGACGGTCAGCGTGTGATGAAGCAAACCGAGATCACTGTGCGTGTGCTGCTGGGCCGCGGCAACGCGGCGGACACGGTGTGGACCTGCGACTTCAGCCACGACTACGTGACCATCAACGCGGACTACCGGTCATGAACGAGGCGTTGTTGCACCTGATGCAGCGCGCGGAGACCGTGCTGTCGCGCATCGAAGCTGTATTGCCACAGCCGCTCTCCGCCCCCAACTGGCAAGCCGCCATGGCCTGGCGCTACCGCAAGCGCGCCTCGGGCCACGGCACGCTGGAGCCGGTGCGGCACATCGCGCCGCTGCGGTTGGACGACCTGAAAGAGATTGACGTTCAGAAAGAAAAAATCGCCCGCAACACGCGCCAATTGGTGGCGGGCCAGCCGGCCAACAACGTGCTGCTGACCGGTGCGCGCGGCACCGGCAAATCGTCGCTGATCAAGGCGTGCTTGAACGAGTTCGCGCCGCAGGGCTTGCGCCTGATCGAGGTGGACAAGGCCGACCTGGTCGACCTGCCTGACATTGTGGACGTGGTCTCGGAGCGGCCCGAGAAATTCATTGTGTTTTGCGACGACCTGAGCTTCGACGAAGGTGAGCCCGGCTACAAGGCGCTCAAATCCATCCTTGACGGCTCGGTGGCCGCCGCCACGCCCAACGTGCTGATTTACGCCACCAGCAACCGCCGCCACCTGTTGCCCGAGTACATGAAGGAAAACCTCAGTTACCAGCACACCGAGGACGGCGAGGTACACCCCGGCGAGGTGGTGGAGGAAAAGATATCGCTGTCCGAGCGCTTTGGGCTGTGGATCAGCTTCTACCCGTTCAACCAGGACGAGTACCTGGCCATCGTGGCGCAGTGGCTGTCGGCCTTTGGCATCAGCGCCGAAGCGATTGCCGAAGCCCGGCCCGCGTCGCTGGTGTGGGCACTCGAGCGCGGCTCGCGCAGTGGCCGAGTGGCTTACCAGTTCGCGCGCGACTATGCCGGGCAGCACAACGCTGGCCAGATGAAATGATGGTGGGCAGTCCTTTGGTGGCTGACGGCGAACGTCCGCGCGAAGGTGGTGAAGACCGCGCCGTGGTCGATGTGGCGGTGGGCGTGCTGGTGCGGCCCGACGGGGCCTTTCTGCTCACTTCACGACCGGCGGGAAAAGTCTACGCCGGTTACTGGGAGTTCCCGGGCGGCAAGCTGGAGGCCGGCGAAACGGTGGCCGACGCGCTGCGGCGCGAACTGCAGGAAGAAATCGGCATCACCGTGGGGGTGGTGTACCCTTGGCAGGTGGAGCTGGTGGACTACCCGCACGCACTGGTGCGGCTCAATTTCTGCAAGGTGTTCGACTGGCAGGGCGAGTTGCAGATGCGCGAGAACCAGTCGTTTGCCTGGCAGCATTTGCCAGTGCAGGTGACACCGGTATTGCCCGGTACCGTGCCGGTGCTGGCATGGTTTGCCACCGAACAAGGTTTCTCGGGTGCTACACATTCAGTAGCTTAACCGCGAGGTTCTACTAAGGCGCAAGGCCGATTTGGTTCAAATTCAACGGAATTTGGCGTCGCCGAACTGCGGTTCGTCCGGTGGGGCGTCTTCTGGCACCCGGAAGCTCTCGCTGGCCCAGGCACCGAGGTCGTTGTTTTTGCAACGGTCGCTGCAGAAGGGGCGAAAGCGGTTGCTGGGGGCGTACAGGCTGTCGCCGCCACAGGCGGGGCAGGTGACGGTGCGTGCGGCGAGGGCGGGAGAGGGCGCAGGTGTGCTCATGCAACGTGGCCCGTGTTTCAGGCGCAGAGCGTCATTTCAAACGCGGCCTCGTCGGTGGTGGCGTGCAGGCGGTCGTCGTCGCCATGGCGCATCAGGCGCACCGACACCATCAACCGGTTGCCGCTGATTTCAGGCACCAGCCCCAACCCGGGGTCGATCCGCAGGCGCATCAGCTGGAAGGTGCGGCCCTGGGGCAGGGTTTGCACAAACTGGCCGTTGGTGGCGAGCACTTTTTGCGGCGCGCCCGAGTCGCGCAGCAGCTTGAGCAGCAGGTGGACCGACTCGGCCAGTGGTGCCAGTGTGGACGCCCATTTCTCGACATCCGCACGGCGGGTGTCAGCGTCCAGGTGCTGCCAGGCGTAATAGGCCGGCAAATCAAACTCGCAAGTGCCGCCGGGAATGCCCACCCGGCTGCGGATGCTCATCAGCCAGTCGTTTTCGGTCAACGAGTGGCCGGCCTTGCCAGCGACCTCGTTCAGGCCAGCGAAGCCGTTGTCGAGTTGGGCAATGATTTCGTCCAGCGCGGCTTCGGAAATGGCCGGGTTGCCACGGTACTGGTTGAGTGCGCCTTTTTGCTTCTCAATGTCCTTGAGCACATCGCTTTTCAGGTCGGCGCGGGCGGCCACGTCCATCACTTCAAAGATGGTCAGCAACGCGTGGTGGTGGTCGAGTGGGTGGTCGCGTGGCACCAGCAAGGTGAGGCGGCGGAACAGGTGCTCCAGCCGCAAATAGGTGCGGATGCGCTCGTTGAAAGGGTATTCGTACTGGATCACGCGGCTCATTCTGGCAGCAATGATAGCCCGAAGCTTGTCGCCAACCCAGCCACTTCGGTCTGAAGCGGTTGTGGCGTGTCGGCGTCGTTCCAAAGCACGGCGTCGGCACAGGCCAGTCGGGTCAGGCGGCTGGCCTGTGCCTGGATGATTTTTTCCACCACCTCGCGTGCCAGGCCGTTGCGGGCCATGACCCGCCGGATCTGGGTGTCCGGGGTGCAGTCCACCACCAGGATGCGGTGCAAGCGCTGCCGCCAGTAGCGCGACTCGGCCAGCAACGGGATGTCGAACACCACGCAGGGTGTCTGTGCGGCCTCGGCCTGGCGCAGCGCTTCAGCGCCCACCAGCGGGTGGACGATGGCCTCCAGCCGGTGGCGTACGGCGGGGTCGTTGAACGCCAGCGTGCGCATCGCGTCACGGTCCAGCGCGCCGTCGCGGGTGACCAATGTGGGGCCGAAACACTCGGCAATCGCCGGCATCGCCGCCCCGCCGGGTGCCGTGGCCGCGCGGGCGATGGCGTCGGCATCCACCAGCGTGGCACCGTGGGCCACCAGCAGACGGGCCACGGTGCTTTTGCCGCTGCCAATGCCACCGGTCAGGCCGAGTCGAAAGGCGGTGGGCATGGTGGTTACAGGCCCACCACCCTCAGGATGGCCTGCGGGCCAAAGAGCATGGCGGTGAAGGCCGCGCCGACCAAAAAGGGCCCGAATGGCACATAGCCACCTTCGCGCAAGCCGCTGCTGAACTTGAGCGCCACACCCACCAGCGCACCAATCACCGACGACATCAGGATGATGGGCAGCAGCCCGGTCCAGCCAAACCAGGCCCCGAGCGCGGCAAACAGCTTGAAGTCACCGTAGCCCATGCCTTCTTTGCCGGTGACCAGTTTGAACAGCCAGTAAATGCCCCAGAGCGACAGGTAGCCGGCCACCGCACCCCACAGCGCGGCCGGCAAAGGCACAGGGGTCCATTGCAGGGCGGAGGCGATCAGACCGGCCCACAGCAGGGGCAGGGTGATGTCGTCGGGCAGCAGTGTCGTGTCCCAGTCGATGAAGGCCAGTGCCACCAGCGCGGCCGAGAAACCACACCAGGCCAGGCCAGTGGCGGTGGGCCCCCAGGTGTGGATGCAGAATGCAAACAGCGCACCGGTCATGGCTTCTACCAACGGGTAGCGCAGGCCAATGGGGGTGCCGCAGGCCGAACAACGGCCGCGCAGTACGGCATAGCTCACCAGAGGGATGTTCTCGTACCAGCGCAGGGTGTGGCCGCACTGTGAACAGCGCGAGCGTGGCACCATCAGATTGAACCGTGCCGTGTCAGCGGGCGGGGTCACGGCCAGGCCGCTGTACTCCTGCGCCCATTGCCGCTCCAGCATCTTGGGCAGCCGGTAAATCACCACATTCAAGAAGCTGCCCACCAGCAGACCCAGCACCGCCGCCAGCGCGGTGTCCAGCCAGACCAGCGTGCCCATCAGACGACTTGGCCCAGTTTGAAGATCGGCAGGTACATGGAAATCACGATGCCACCGATGACGGTGCCCAGGATCACGATGATGATGGGCTCCATCAGGCTGGACAGGCCGGCCACCATGTCGTCCACCTCGGCCTCGTAAAAGTCAGCGGCCTTGCCGAGCATGTGGTCCAGCGAGCCAGACTCCTCACCAATCGCGCTCATCTGCAACACCATGGACGGGAAGATGTTCGCGTTGGTCATGGCGGCTGTCAGGCTGGTGCCGGTGGACACTTCCTGCTGGATCTTGGACGTGGCCGAGGCGTAGACATGGTTGCCGGAGGCGCCACCCACCGAGTCGAGCGCCTCCACCAGGGGTACACCCGCCGCAAACATGGTGGAGAGTGTGCGGGTCCAGCGTGCGATGCACGACTTGTCGACCAGCTGGCCAAACACCGGCAGTTTCAGCATCAACCGGTCCATGAAGATCTGCACCTTGACGTTGCGCTTCCAGGCCTGCAGGAAAAAGTAGGTGCCACCAAACAGCACGCCGAAGATCAACCACCAGTACTTGACGAAAAACTCGCTCATCGCAATCACCGCCAGCGTCGGCGCGGGCAGGTCGGCGCCGAACGAGGTGAAGACCTCCTTGAAGGCCGGGATCACGAAGATCATGATCACCGCCACCACCACAAAGGCCACCACCAGCACCGCGATCGGGTACATCAGTGCCGACTTGATCTTGGACTTCAGTGCCTCGGTCTTCTCCATGTACAGCGCCAGCCGGTCCAGCAGCGCGTCCAGGATACCGGCGGCTTCACCGGCTTCGATCAGGTTGCAGTACAGGCTGTCGAAATAAATCGGGAACTTGCGGAACGCGGCACTCAGCGAGGTGCCGGTTTCCACGTCGGTGCGGATGTCGTTCAGCAACCGGGTGACATTCGGGTTGGGGTTGCCGCGCCCGACGATGTCAAAGGCCTGCAGCAGTGGCACACCGGCCTTCATCATCGTGGCGAGTTGCCGCGTGAAGATGGCCAGGTCTTTCGGTTTGATGCGCTTGCCGCTGCGCATGCGCCGTTTCTTGATCTTGCCCGGGAAGACACCCTGGCGCCGCAGCGTGGCCTGGACCTGGTTTTCACCGCCCGCACGTATTTCGCCGCGCACCACCTTGCCGTTGCGGTCCTTGCCTTCCCATTCGAAGATGTATTCCTTGATGTTCTTGGATGCTGCAGTGGCCATCGTGGTCTCGGTCGGGCTTGTCTGTTTAAACGTTGGTGCAGTTGATCACTTCTTCGAGTGATGTCAGGCCCAACCGGACCTTCAGCAGACCGGACTGTCGCAGGGTGCGTACGCCCTCGCGCTGCGCCTGCTGGGCGATGTCGATGGCGCTGCCATCCCGCAGGATGATCTTCTGGATCTCTTCGGTGACGGGCATCACCTGGTAGATGCCCAGACGGCCCTTGTACCCGTTGTTGCACATGCTGCAGCCAACGGGTTTGTAGGGCGTCCAGGAGCCGTCGAGCTCTTCCGGCTGGAAGCCGGCCTCCACCAGCGCGCTTTCGGGAATGTCGGCCGGCAGCTTGCAGTTGACGCACAGCCGGCGTGCCAGACGCTGTGCCGTGATCAGCAGCACGCTGGACGCGATGTTGAACGGCGCAATGCCCATGTTGCGCAGCCGGGTCAGGGTGGACGGTGCGTCGTTGGTGTGCAGCGTGGACATCACCATGTGGCCGGTCTGCGCGGCCTTGATGGAGATGTCGGCCGTCTCCAGGTCCCGGATTTCGCCCACCATGATGACATCCGGGTCCTGGCGCAGGAACGACCGCAGCGCGGCCGCAAACGTCAGCCCGGCCTTTTCATTGACGTTGACCTGGTTGACGCCGGGGAGGTTGATTTCGGACGGGTCTTCTGCGGTACAGATGTTCACGCCCGGCTTGTTCAACAGGTTCAAACAGGTGTAGAGCGACACCGTCTTGCCCGAGCCGGTGGGTCCGGTGACCAGCACCATGCCGTACGGGCGTGCAATGGCATCCAGCAGACGGGCTTTTTCGTCGGCCTCGTAGCCCAGTGCGTCAATGCCCACCTGGGCACTGCTTGGGTCCAGAATCCGGATCACCAGCTTTTCGCCGAACAGCGTGGGCAGTGTGCTGACACGGAAGTCAATCACCCGGTCGGCTCCGACCTTGAGCTTCATACGCCCATCTTGTGGCAGGCGCTTTTCCGAAATGTCGAGCCGAGAAATCACCTTGATGCGCGACGCCAGCTTGTCCTTGATGGCCACCGGTGGCGCGGCGATCTCGCGCAGTTCACCGTCAACCCGGAACCGAATCCGGTAGTTGTGTTCGTAGGGCTCGAAGTGCAGGTCGGACGCACGCATGTTGAAAGCGTCCATCAGCATCTTGTGCAGAAAGCGCACCACTGGCGCGTCGTCCACCTCGTTGTTGGGCAACTGGCTGAGGTCGGGGGCGGCAGCTTCGGCCTGAATATCGTCGAACTGGAAGTCTTCGCCAATCAGGTTGTTGATGGCTTCTGCGGCCGAGGTGGCGTTGGCGTCCACCATGCGCGACAGCTTGTCGTACTCGGCAATCACCCAGTCGACACCAAGCCGGGTCGAGAACTTGATTTTTTCGGCCGCTTCCAGATCGGCCGGATCGGCGGTGGCCACCACCAGGCGGTTGCCGCGTTTGCTCAACACCACCAGCCGGTAGGCGACGCTGATCTTGGTGTCGATCAGGCCTTGGGGCAACCGTTGTACGTCAATGGCGTCCAGGTCGAGCAATGGCGCTGCGAATGCAGCCGACATGGTGTGTGCCAGGTCAAAGGCGGACACGGCGCCGGAGCCGGTCAACTCGGCAATGAAATTGGTTTTGCCGGCAATGGCTTTCTGGTAGAGCGCCTCGGCCGTGGGTTGGGAGAGTTTCCCTGCCTCCACCAACGCACGCGCCAGTCCCGGCAAGGCCGATTTGGCAAGGCTACTCACAGTCGGGTCAACAACAGACATCTTTGCAATTTACCACCAGCGGAGGTGGGCGATGCCCTCGTGACCACTGGGGAAGCGCACCAATAGCACGCTTGTGGTTTTTTCGCGATGTTGTAGGCGATGTGGTCGGGGTGAGAGGATTCGAACCTCCGGCCTCTACGTCCCGAACGTAGCGCTCTACCAGGCTAAGCTACACCCCGTTGCCGGGCGCACCGCTCAGGCGCGCCGACGCAGCAAATCTGCGGGTAATTCTAGCAAGGCATCCCGCCAGGGGTTGGCTGGCAGGTGTTCAATCGCGGCCATCGCGCGCCGGGCTTCGGCGGCCGCGGCGTCGCGTGCGCTGTCGATGGCGCCAGTCTCCCGCACGGCTGTGGCGATGGCCTCCAGCTTGTCGGCGGCACCGGTTTCAATCGCTTCGCGGATCAACTGGCTTTGGTCGGGTGTGCCGCGCTGCATCGCAATGATGAGCGGCAGTGTGGTTTTGCCTTCGCGCAGGTCGTCGCCCAGGTTTTTACCCATCTCGGAAGCGTCTCCGGCGTAGTCCAGCACGTCGTCGATCACCTGGAATGCGGTGCCGAGTGCCTGGCCGTATTCGGCGCAATGGGCTTCCAGTGCGGTATTCCCGGCCAAGACCGCACCGAGTTGCGCGCTGGCCTCGAACAGCTTGGCGGTTTTCGAGCGGATCACCTTCAGGTAGTTGGCTTCGGTCAGGCTGGCGTCGTGCATGTTCATCAGCTGCAGCACCTCCCCCTCGGCGATCACGTTGGTGGTGTCGGCCAGGATTTGCATGATGCGCATTTCGCCTCCCGCCACCATCATCTGGAACGCACGGGAGTACAGAAAGTCGCCCACCAGCACGCTGGCCGGGTTGCCAAACACCTCGTTGGCGGTTGGCCGGCCACGGCGCAGGCTGGAGTCGTCCACCACATCGTCGTGCAGCAAGGTGGCGGTGTGGATGAATTCCACCACGGCGGCCAGTTCAAAGCGCCGCGGGTTTTGGTAGCCGAGTGCGCCACAGACCATCAGCAGCAATGCCGGGCGCAGCCGTTTGCCGCCGGCAGAGATGATGTAACGTGCCACCTCGCCGACCAAGGGAACGCCTGAGTCGAGCCGTTGCGCAATCACCCGGTCGACCTCAAGCATGTCAGCGGCCACCAGGGCCGTTCGGGCAGAAATCTCGGGGGGTGAGGCGGTCAAGATGTGGGTCCGGGAACAGTGCCCAGATTATAGGGAGGGTGGCCACCCTTGTGTCAGGGTGCCTTGCAGGGGCTGGTCGCGCGTGAAGTGCGTGCTATAATCCAAGGCTCTGGAAAAATAGGTTTTCAGAGCTTCTCTCAGAGGTCATTATGTACGCGGTCATAAAAACCGGTGGCAAACAGTATCGTGTTGCCACTGGCGAAAAAATTAAAGTAGAACAGATTGCTGCGGATGTAGGCCAGGAGATTGTGCTTGACCAGGTTCTGGCTGTCGGTAACGGCGCTGAAATCAAGGTTGGCACGCCCCTGGTGTCCGGCGCAACGGTGACAGTCACTGTCATTTCGCATGGCAAGCACGACAAAGTGCGCATTTTCAAAATGCGCCGTCGCAAGCACTATCAAAAACGGCAAGGGCATCGCCAGCAGTTCACCGAACTGCAAATCGGCGCCATCGCTGGTTAATCCGGCTCAGGAGCACAGGTCATGGCACAGAAAAAAGGCGGCGGCTCTACGCGAAACGGGCGCGATTCCAAGCCCAAAATGCTCGGTGTGAAGGCTTTTGGCGGTGAGTTGATCACGGCCGGCGCCATCATCGTGCGCCAGCGCGGCACCAAGTTCCATCCCGGCGTGAACGTCGGCGTGGGCAAAGACCACACCCTGTTTGCCTTGGTGGACGGCCACGTGTCGTTCGCTGTCAAGGGCGCGCTGAACAAGCACATGGTGAACATCACGCCGGCCTGAATCTGCTGATTCTCCCGCTGTTTTGTTCAGGTCAAAGGCCCCGCTTGTCGGGGCTTTTTCGTTTATAAACCATCCCGCCTACGCGGGGTGTCTTGCACTTTTGGCCCTCTATGAAATTCGTTGACGAAGCCTACATTGACATCTCGGCAGGGGATGGTGGGGCGGGCTGCGTCTCGTTCCGGCACGAAAAGTACAAGGAATTTGGTGGCCCGAACGGCGGCGACGGGGGCCGTGGTGGTCACGTCTTCGCGGTCGCTGACCCCAATCTCAACACGCTGGTGGACTTCCGTTTTTCGCGCCGGCACGACGCCAAGCGCGGGCAGCACGGCATGGGTTCCGACATGTTTGGCGCCGCCGGGGACGACATCACCCTCAAGATGCCGGTGGGCACCATCATCACCGATGCCGAGACCGGCGAGGTGCTGTATGAGATGCTGGTGCCTGGCGAAGTCATCACCATTGCCAAGGGCGGTGACGGTGGCTTCGGCAACATGCGCTTCAAGAGCGCCATCAACCGGGCGCCGCGCCAGAAAACACCGGGTTGGCCAGGGGAAAAGAAAAGCCTCAAGCTGGAACTGAAGGTGTTGGCCGACGTGGGCCTGCTGGGCCTGCCGAATGCCGGCAAATCCACTTTCATCACGGCGGTGTCCAACGCGCGCCCGCGCATTGCCGATTACCCGTTCACCACTTTGCACCCTAACCTGGGGGTGGTACGCGTGGGACCGGAACAAAGCTTTGTCGTGGCCGACTTGCCGGGCCTGATCGAGGGCGCGTCAGAAGGTGCGGGTCTGGGCCATTTGTTCCTGCGCCACTTGCAGCGCACCCGGCTGTTGTTGCACGTGGTGGACATGGCGCCGTTTGACGACAGCATTGACCCGGTGGCGCAGGCCAAGGGCATTGTGGGTGAACTGAAGAAATACGACCCGGCCCTGTTCGACAAACCCCGCTGGCTGGTGCTCAACAAATTGGACATGGTGCCGGCCGACGAGCGTGCCGCCCGGGTCAAAGACTTTGTGAAGCGCTTCAAGTTCAAGGGGCCGGTCTTCGAAATTTCTGCCTTGACCCGTGAAGGCTGTGAGCCGCTGGTCAAGGAAATCTACCGGCACGTGAAATCGGTCCAGGTGGCCGAACAGCCACACATTGAGGTGGACCCGCGCTTCACCGGTGACCCGGTTTGAACCGCCTCGGTTTGCTACAAAATATATAGCTAAAGTGACAGGAAGTACCTGGGCTGAGACCGCATATGACTGAAAAAACAGGCGCTGACGTGCTGCGCAATGCCAAACGCATCGTGGTCAAGGTGGGTTCCAGCCTGGTGACCAACGAAGGCCGTGGGCTGGACGAGACCGCGATTGGCGAATGGAGCCGCCAGCTGGCAGCGCTGGTCAAAGGCCAGCGCGAGGTGGTGATGGTGTCCAGTGGCGCGATTGCCGAGGGCATGAAACGCCTGGGCTGGGCCACGCGGCCACACGAGCTGAACGAACTGCAGGCGGCCGCAGCCGTCGGCCAGATGGGCCTGGCCCAGATGTACGAGACCAAGCTGCGCGAGAACGGCCTGGGCAGCGCGCAGGTGCTGCTGACCCATGCCGACCTGGCCGACCGCGAACGCTACCTCAATGCCCGTTCCACCTTGTTGACCTTGCTGCGCCTCGGCGTGGTGCCGGTCATCAACGAGAACGACACGGTGGTCAACGACGAGATCAAGTTCGGCGACAACGACACGCTGGGTGCACTGGTCGCCAACCTGATCGAGGCCGACGCGCTGGTGATCCTGACCGACCAGAAGGGCCTCTACACCGCCGACCCACGCAAAGACCCGGCCGCCCAGTTTGTGCACGTGGCCAAGGCCGGTGACCTCGCGCTGGAAGCAATGGCCGGTGGCGCGGGCTCCAGCCTGGGCAAGGGCGGCATGATCACCAAAATCCTGGCCGCGAAGCGGGCCGCTGGTTCTGGTGCCTCCACCGTGATCGCCTGGGGGCGCGAGCCCGACGTGCTGATCCGTCTCGGGGCGGGCGAAGCCATTGGCACCTTGCTGGTGGCCCAGACGCAGAAGAACCAGGCCCGCAAACAGTGGATTGCCGACCACCTGCAGCTGCGTGGCGCGGTCTTGGTGGACGAGGGCGCGGCCAGCCAACTGTGTGGTGGCGGCAAAAGCCTGCTGCCCATTGGCATGACGGCCGTGGAAGGCGAGTTCTCCCGGGGGGATGTGATCGCCATACGCGACACATCCGGCGCCGAAATCGCCCGCGGGCTGGCCAACTACGCCAGTTCGGAAGCGCGGCTGATTTGCCGCAAACCGTCCACCGAATTCGAGCGCCTGCTGGGTTACACGGCCGAGCCGGAGATGGTCCACCGGACCAACCTGGTGCTGACCCGGGGTTGAGCGCGCCTGCTGGGGCGCTGCTCAGTTGACGATGTTCTGTCCGTGGCTGCGCAGGGCGCGCACGATGTTGGTCACCGACGACGCAGGCGCCGCACCGGTGCACACGCCCTGGGTGGCCAGTCGCAGCGAGTGGTTTGACGGCGCGCTGCCGTACAAGGACCGCCACTCCGGCGTTTGCACCGCATTCCAGCCGCTCGACGGGTTGTGCCGGGCATAGGTCTTGACCTGTGCCGACGCGCAGCGGATGCCTTCGTACATCGCATTCACCGTGCCGCTCGGGCTGGTCGCCACCACCACGTAGCGCACCACACCGTCTTTGCCAATCTGCAGCGTGGCCGGGTCGACGCCAAAAGTCAGCGGGGAATTGACCGGGCCATCGAACGGCACCAGGGCAGACTGGTTGAACGTGGGTGGGGGCGGCGCTGTGCCTTCTTGCCAGTCGGCGTCGCCAAACAGCAGCTGTGCCGACGCACTGCTGGCCAAAGCCAGCAGTGCCAGGACAGCGGGCCACTGGCCACAACGGCGGGCGCGGCCCAGATCAGAGGCTTGCATTCTTGGCTTCTACTGTTTCAGATTCAAGGTTGGTGTGGGGGTCGGGCTCGAAGGTGGCCCCGGGCGGCAGCTCAAACCCTGCGCCGGGCATGGGGTCGTGGTCACCCAATTCCTGACCACGCTGCCGCAGGCCACTGCGGAGGTAGCGGTTGCGGTGCTCTTGCCGTGGCAGAAAGCGGGAGAGTTCTGTCAGTGCCAGTTCGTACACGCCGCGCTTGAAATCCACCACCACGTCCAGCGGGACCCAGTAGTCGTTCCAGCGCCAGGCGTCGAACTCGGGGTGGTTGGTGGCGCGCAGGTTCAAATCCCAGTCGTGACCGACCAGTTGCAGCAGGAACCAGATTTGCTTCTGGCCCTTGTAATGTCCGCGCGCGTCGCGGCGGATGTACCGGTCTGGCACCTCGTAGCGCAACCAGTCCCGGGTGCGGGCAACAATCCGAACATGCTCCGGCAACAGCCCCACTTCCTCCTGCAATTCACGGAACATGGCCTGCTCGGGATTTTCACCCCGGTCAATGCCACCTTGCGGAAACTGCCAGGAATGGGTGCGGATGCGCTTGCCCCAAAACACCTGGTTCTTCTGGTTGAGCAGGATGATGCCGACGTTCGGCCTAAAGCCGTCCCGGTCAAGCATAATCAAACCCCAATTTTTAAACTGTAACTATTATGCACGGCGCCCCGCGTCCGGCAAGGGTTTGCAGCTGCCTATACCCCCCTTTTTGCCGCCCCCATACCGCCAATGAAAGCCTCCCAATTTTTCATTTCCACGCTCAAGGAAGCGCCTGCCGACGCCGAGGTGGTCAGCCACAAACTCATGACGCGTGCCGGTCTGATCAAGAAGCTCGGCGCGGGCATCTACAACTACATGCCGATGGGCCTGCGGGTGATCCGCAAGGTGGAGGCCATCGTCCGTGAAGAGATGAACCGTGCCGGCGCGGTGGAACTGACGATGCCGGTGGTCCAGCCTGCCGAGCTGTGGCAGGAAACCGGGCGTTTTGGCAAGATGGGCCCCGAGCTGCTGCGCATCAAGGACCGGCACGACCGCGACTACGTGGTGCAGCCGACCAGCGAAGAGGTGATTACCGACATCGCCCGGCAGGAGCTGCGCAGCTACAAACAGCTGCCCAAGAACTTCTACCAGATCCAGACCAAGTTCCGTGACGAACGCCGCCCGCGTTTTGGCCTGATGCGGGGCCGAGAGTTCACGATGAAAGACGCCTACAGCTTTGACCGCGACATGGCGAGCGCCAAGGCCAGCTACCAGGTGATGGCGCAGGCCTACCGCCGCATCTTTGACCGCTTCGGCCTGACCTACCGCGCGGTGGCCGCCGACAGCGGCGCCATCGGCGGCGACCTGAGCGAAGAGTTCCAGGTGATCGCCGCCACCGGCGAAGACGCCATCGTCTACTGCCCCACCAGCGACTACGCTGCGAACATGGAGAAGGCCGAGGCGTTGGCGCCCGCGAGCCCACGCCCTGCGGCCCGCCAGGCCTTGACCCAGGTGCCTACGCCGGGCAAAAGTACCTGCGAGGACGTGGCCACGCTGTTGGGCGTGCCACTGGCCACCACGGTCAAGTCGCTGGTGCTGGCCACCGACGAGACCAACGAGGCCGGCGCGGTGGTGAAAAGCCAGGTCTGGCTGCTGCTGCTGCGTGGCGACCACGAGATGAACGAGGTCAAGGTCGGCAAGGTGCCGGGGCTGAATGCGGGCTTCCGTTTTGCCACACTTGCCGAGATTGAAGACCATTTTGGTTGCAAACCGGGCTATCTTGGCCCCATTGGCCTGCAAAATCCCGTCAAAGTGGTGGCTGACCGTGAAGTGGCCGTGCTGGCCGACTGGGTGTGTGGCGCCAACCAGCCCGACTTTCACACCACCGGCGCCAACTGGGGCCGCGACCTGCCCGAGCCCGATCTGGTGGCCGACATCCGCAACGTGGTTGCCGGAGACGCATCACCCGACGGCCTGGGCACGCTGGCGATTGAGCGCGGCATCGAGGTCGGCCATGTGTTCTACCTTGGCACCAAGTACAGCCAGGCGATGAACGCCACCTTCCTCGACGTGAACGGCAAGCCGCAGT
Source organism: Burkholderiaceae bacterium (assembly GCA_017848435.1). Classification (GTDB taxonomy): domain Bacteria; phylum Pseudomonadota; class Gammaproteobacteria; order Burkholderiales; family Burkholderiaceae_C; genus PCRC01. The sequence goes on from JAFEHU010000076.1 coordinate 72,053, forward strand.
TCCTGGAAATGGGCTGCTATGGCATTGGCATCACCCGTTTGCCGGCCGCCGCCATTGAGCAGAACCACGACGAGCGCGGCATCATCTGGCCCGACGCGCTGGCGCCGTTCACCGTGGTGTTGTGCCCCATCGTCAGTGGCAAGGGGCTGGACGGCAGCCCCGAGGTCAAGCTGGCGGTGGAAACGCTGTACCAGCAGTTGCTGGCCGACGGCGTGGACGTGCTGCTGGACGACCGGGGCGAGCGTCCCGGCGCGATGTTTGCCGACTGGGAGCTGATTGGCGTGCCGCACCGGGTGGTGATGGGCGACCGCGGCCTGAAAGACGGCGTGGTGGAGTACCAGCACCGGCGCGATGCGGCGGCGACCAAGGTGCCGGCGGCCGACATTGCCAGTTTCCTCCGGGAGCGGCTGGGCCGGTGAAGCCGCAGGGCAGGCCAGCGCCGTGTGCTGGGCTGAGCCGGCGGCAGCTGGTGGGGGCGTTTGCGGTCGGGCCGCTGGCGGGCCTGTCGGCGCTGTGCCATGCTGGTGCACAGGTAGAAGAACCTTTGATCGATTCGGTGCGCGGTGCGCTCAGTTCGGCGATTGCCAACCGGGCGCCGCCGGTGCCTGAATTCGCCAACACCGAAGATCGCCTGTTCTACCTGCGTTGGCTGGGCACCCAGAGTGGCCGGCTGCTGCGCCGCAAGGCCGACCTGCAGGAACGCATGGAATTTTTGCAAACTGTTTGGTACGAAAGCCGCCGCGCCGGGCTGGACGTGGCTTTGGTGCTGGGGCTGATCCAGGTGGAAAGCGGCTTCCGCAAATTCGCCATCAGCGTTGCGGGCGCGCGGGGCTACATGCAGGTGATGCCGTTCTGGACCCGGGTGATTGGCGACGGCGACCCAACGCGTTTGTTCCACATGCAGACCAACCTGCGCTTTGGCTGCGTGATCCTGCGCCACTACATCGAACGCGAGCGCGGTGACCTGTTCATGGGCCTGGGCCGCTACAACGGCAGCCGGGGCCAAGCGCAGTACCCGGACGCGGTGTTTGCCGCCAAGCGGCAGTGGGAATTCCAGCCGCCGGTTCAGCCGGGCTGAACCGGCCTGGCCATCACTGCAAAAAGCCGATGCGGTTTTTTGCAGAACCGGGCTTGGGCAGGTCGTCCACCTTCACCTCGTCGCGCCGGTCCAGCCGGGCGTTGCCAAAACCGGTCATCAGCGCACGGCGCATTTCGCGCGGTGGCATGTCGGCCAGCGCGTCCACCACGTCGCTGGCGGGTTCGGCGGCAAAGCGTGGGCCCCAGCCGTGTTCGTGGCGGATGCCCTGGTACAGGTGGCGGGCAATCTGGCGCGCGGCCTCGGGGGAGGGCGGTTCGATCTCGAACACGTTCATGCGGTTCAAAATGGGTTCGGGGATGCCACGCGCGTCGTTGGCGGTGGTGATCCAGATGACCTGGCTGGCATCGATGGCGACCTCGGCAAACTCGTCGGTGAAGTGCTGCGCGGTGTCGTGCTCCAGCAGACCGTAAAGCGCACCCAGGGGGTCGTACTGGGCGTCGGCACTGGCTTTGTCGATCTCGTCCACCACGATCACCGGGTTGGCGTACTGGCCGTCGATCAGCGCCTCGAACACCTTGCCGGGCTTGGCGCCTTTCCACTGCGAGGACGAGCCTGACAACAGCCAGCCGGCCGTCATGGAACTCATGGGCACCAGGTTCATGCCGGTGCCCAGCAGTTCGGCCAGCTTGCGGGCGAAATGGGTCTTGCCAATACCGGGCGCACCGAGCAGCAGCATGGGGGTGATCTCAATCCCGTCGGGGCTGTCTTGCGCCAGCGCCACGTGGCGTTTCACGTCGTCGAGGACCTCGGTGAAGTTGGGCAGTGTGTCGTACAGCCTGGCCATGTCGGGCACGCCGGAAGGCTTGACCTGGAAGCGCTCAGGGCCGCGTTCCAGCATGCGTTCGTAGGTGTGGCGCAGGCTTTCGTGTTCCCGCTGGTCGCCGCTGCCCTGCAGCTTGGCCAGTCTGCGGGCCACGTCGTCCCGCTGGAAGACGCTGCGCACCTGCGCGATGGGCAGGTGCAAGTGGGAGGTATGGGGAACCAGACTGGTGGATGTCATGCGCCACTCCTTGAAACAACGCTTTCATTCAAGCACGAGCCGTGCCCGGATGAAAGAGGAAACAAACTGGTTTTCAAGGGCGTACTTGCTGGCACTCACGGGGTACGGCTGCCAGCGCGCAGGCGCAAAAAAGCCGGGTCATGCCCGGCTGCTGGATGGGCGGGTGTGTCGCTCAGTTCGGCGTGGTGCCGAGCACCTGCACCAGTTCACCGGATTCGTACATCTCCATCATGATGTCGGAGCCGCCAACGAACTCGCCCTTCACGTACAGCTGCGGGATGGTGGGCCAGTTGCTGTAGCCCTTGATGCCCTGGCGGATTTCGTCGTCGTCCAGCACGTTGACGGTTTTCACCGTTTTCGGGTCCACGCCGCAGGCTTTCAAGATCTGGATCGCACGGCCGGAAAAGCCGCACATGGGGAAGCTGGCGCTGCCTTTCATGAAAAGCACAAGGTCATTGCCCTTGACCAGATCGTCAATGCGTTGGTTCACGTCGCTCATGGCGCTACTCCTGATGGTTCGGTGTTGAATGGGGTGATTATTTCACTGCTGGCCGGGCGGCGCAGCGTGTGGGCCGATTTGCCCGCCGGAACAGCGTGGTATGCCCGCCAGGTCGTTGCGGCTGCCCACTTGTTGAAAGCCGGCCTCGCGCAGTAGCGCCTGCACCGCGGTGCTTTGGTTGTGGCCGTGTTCCAGCAGCAGCCAGCCACCTGGCCGCAGGTGGGCCGGTGCGTCGCGGACGATGGTACGCAGGTCGGCCAGGCCGTCTGGCCCGGCGGTCAGCGCGCTGAGCGGCTCGTGGGTGAGGCCGGCGAGGTGGGGGTCGTTGTCTTCAATGTAGGGCGGGTTGGAGACGATCAGGTCGAATTGGCCTGAGATGGGTTCAAACCAGTGGCCTGACAGGAACTGCAACGGCAGTTGCAGCCGGGCGGCGTTGGCGCGGGCCACGGCCAGTGCGTCGGCACTGGCGTCGGTGGCGGTCACGTGGGCGTCGGGCCGCTGGTGCTGGATGGCCAATGCCACCGCGCCGCTGCCGGTGCCAAGGTCCAGCACGCTGGGGGCGGTTTGCCCGGCCAGCACGTCCAGCGCCCAGTGGACCAGGGTTTCGGTGTCGGGGCGGGGCAGCAACACGCGGGCGTCTACCTGCAATTCCAGGCCAAAAAATGCCTGGCTGCCCAGCAGGTAGCCCAGGGGCTCGCCCTCGGCGGCGCGGGCCAGCAGCGCGGTGAACTGGTGTTCTTGCTCGGGTGTCAGCGTGGCGTGGTCGTGCGCCAGCAGCCAGGCGCGGTCGTGCAAGGGGCGGGCCAGCACATGGAGCAGCAGCCACTGCGCGTCCAGCCGGGACAGGCCGGCCGTGGTGCCCTGTTGCCAAGCGTCAAGCAGCCTCATTTCGCTATATTTTCCATAGCTAAGTCGCAAGGTTTCACTAAGGCTTGAGGCCAATTTGGCTTGAAAAATGCCTGCATCAGCCCTCCGCACCCGATTCCAGGGCTGCCAGCTGCTCTGCGGCGCGTGCGCTTTGCAGCGCGGTCAGCACGTCGCCGAGGTCACCTTCCATGATGGCCAGTAACTTGTACAGCGTCAGGTTGATGCGGTGGTCGGTCAAGCGACCCTGGGGGAAGTTGTAGGTGCGGATGCGGTCGCTGCGGTCGCCGCTGCCGATCAGGCCCTTGCGCAGCGCGGCCTCCTTGGCGGCGCGCTCGCTGCGCTCCTTTTCCTGGATGCGGGCCTGCAGCACCTGCAGCGCTTTGGCTTTGTTGCTGTGCTGGCTGCGGCCGTCCTGGCATTCGGCGACGATGCCGGTGGGCAAATGCACCACGCGCACGGCGGAGTCGGTTTTGTTGATGTGCTGGCCGCCCGCACCGCTGGCGCGGAAGGTGTCGATGCGCAGGTCGGCCGGGTTGAGCTTGACGGCTTCGGCCTCGTCGGGCTCGGGCATCACCGCCACGGTGCAGGCGCTGGTGTGGATGCGGCCTTGCGTCTCGGTAGCGGGCACCCGCTGCACCCGGTGGCCACCGGACTCGAAACGCACCGCGCCGTACACATTCTCTCCAGCCAGCCGCAGCACCACTTCCTTGTAACCCCCCAGTTCGCTGGGCGACTCGCTGATGATTTCTTTTTGCCAGCCCTGTTGTTCCGCGTGGCGGGTGTACATGCGCAGCAGGTCACCGGCGAACAGCGCCGACTCGTCGCCACCGGTGCCGGCGCGGATTTCAATGAAGGCCGGGCGGGCGTCGTCCGGGTCTTTGGGCAGCAGCAGGCGCTGCAGTTCGGCCTCCAGCCGTGCCCTGTCGGCCTCGGCGGTGGCAATTTCTTCCTGCGCCAACTCGGCCATGTCGGCGTCGGCCAGCAAAGCTTGTGCGTCTGCCAGGTCGCGTTCACACTGCTGCCAGCGGGTGTAGCGGCTGGCCAGCGCGGTCACGTCGGCGTGCTCCCGGGCAAGGGTGCGGTACTGCGCCATGTCGCCCATGATGTCTTCGCGCGAGAGCAAAAAGTCCAGCTCCGACAAACGGGTCAGTGTGCGTTCCAGCTGTTGGCGAAGAAAGGGTTTCATACGGAAAAAGACGGTTGAAGCGGTGAAAGCCTGGCCTGGTGTGGCCAGCTGGCGTGGGCCATGCCCAGCGGGCGGCGCTAACGGTCTTTGCGGAGGAAGAGGCGCGCAATGGTCTGCGCGGTGTGCTCGCGGGAGGCGTTGTCGGCCGCGTGCAGTTCGGCCAGGGCGCCGTGCAGCATTTTTTGCGTCAGGCCGCGGGACAGGGCCTCGAGCACCGCGCCCACATCGTCGCCGCGGGCCAGCAGTTTGCGGGCACGGGCGAGTTCGGTCTCGCGCCAGGCGTCGGTCTGGGCATTGAGCTGCTGGATCAGGGGCACGGTGCCGTGGACCGGGTCGCGCTGGTCCAGCCAGTGCATGAAGCTTTGCACCCCGGCGTCGATGATGACTTCGGCCTGCGCCACCGCCGCCTGCCGGTTATCCTTGCCCGACTGCACCACATGGGCGAGGTCGTCCACGGTGTACAGGTAGACGTCTTCCAGCGATTTGACTTCGGGCTCGATGTCGCGCGGCACAGCGAGGTCGACCATGAACATCGGGCGGTGTTTGCGCCGCTTCACCGCGCGCTCCACCGCACCCAGGCCAATGATGGGCAAGGTGCTGGCGGTGCAGCTCACCACCGCGTCGAACTCGTGCAGCCGGTCGGGCAGGTCACCCAGGCGCATGACTTCGCCGCCAAAGCGGCCCGCCAGTTTCTCTCCCCGCTCCAGCGTGCGGTTGGCGATGGCGATGGATTTGGGCGATTTGGCCGCAAAGTGGGTGGCGGCCAGCTCGATCATCTCGCCCGCACCCACAAACAGCACCCGGATCTTGCCCAGGTCTTCAAACAACTGGCTTGCCAGGCGCACCGCCGCCGCTGCCATGCTGATGGAGTGCGCGCCAATTTCGGTCGAGCTGCGCACCTCTTTGGCCACCGCAAACGAGCGCTGGAACAACTGGTTCAGCGTGGTGCCCAATGCGCCGGCTTCGTCGGCCACGCGCACCGCGTCTTTCATCTGGCCCAGGATTTGCGGTTCGCCCAGCACCATCGAATCCAGCCCACTGGCAACACGGAAGGCGTGGCGTGCGGCCAGCCCGCCCTGCAGCGTGTAGGTGTGCGAGCGCAGCACGTCGGCTGCCACACCGCCGCTCTGCGCCAGCCAGGCGATGGTGTGCTCAATGTGGGGCTGGTTGCCCGCACCATAGATTTCGGTGCGGTTGCAGGTGGACAGGATGGCCGCTTCCGATTGGGGGGCGTTCCGGTCCGTCCAGGACGCCTGCAGCGCACGCAAAGTGGGGTTGAGTTGCTCAACGGCAAAGGCAAAACGTCCGCGCAGGTCCAGTGGCGCAGTCGTGTGGTTGATGCCCAAGGCCCAGACTGTCATGGCGGGATTATAAAATCAGTGCCCCCTCTTCAGGACGGCGGTGGTTATCGGCAAGCCGATGGCCCCGTCCCGCCATGGACACCCTCAGCGCCTTCAACCACATTGTCAACTTCATCGCCCCGGCGCTTTTTGTCGCCGTGGTGTTGTCCTTGCTGTCGCGTTTCAACCGCAAGCGGCGTCTGGCCTGGCGCGCCACCCTGGTGCAACTGGGGCTGGTGGCCGCTGCGGGCAGCCTGGGTTTGCTGGCCGGGCTGTGGTTTTTTGGGGTGGACGGCAAACTGGCCAGCTACGCGCTGCTGGTGCTGGGCTGTGGCACCACGCAGTGGCTGTTGGGCGGCCGCCGGGCGTCGCGCTAGACCGGGCGGTGCCGGGGCCAGCGTGGATTTGCTGCAGCGCGGTAAAATCGGTGCCCGGTAACGCCATGCGGTTGTTGCTGGCTTTTATTTCAAAATGAACGCCCCCACACCCCTGACCCAACTGCTGGCCGCCACGGCCGAGCAGCCGCGCCTGCGCGAAATCCCCTACAACTACACCTCGTTCTCCGACCGTGAGATCGTGATCCGGCTGCTGGGCGAGGCCGCCTGGGACGTGTTGAACCAGCTGCGCGAGGAGCGCCGCACCGGCCGTTCGGCCCGCATGCTGTACGAGGTGCTGGGCGACATTTGGGTGGTGCAGCGCAACCCCTACCTGCAGGACGACCTGCTCGACAACCCCAAACGCCGGCGCCAATTGGTGGAAGCCCTGCAGCACCGCCTGGGCGAGGTGGAAAAACGCCGCACCCCCGAGGCCGACCAGGGGCGCGATGCCGCCGTGGGCCAATTGCTCACCGCCGCCCGCCAGGCCGTGGCCGCGTTCGACGCGATGTTCACCGAGGCGGCCAACCTGCGCCGCCAGACGCAGCGCGCCCTGGGCAAGTACACCGCCAAGGACAACATCAAGTTCGACGGCCTTTCCCGCGTCAGCCACGTGACCGACGCGACCGACTGGCGCGTCGAGTACCCGTTTGTGGTGCTGACGCCAGACACCGAAGAAGAAATGGCCGGCCTGGTGAAAGGCTGCATCGAGCTGGAACTGACCATCATCCCGCGGGGCGGTGGCACCGGCTACACCGGCGGCGCCGTGCCGCTGACCTGGAAAAGCGCGGTCATCAACACCGAAAAACTCGAAGCAATGACCGAGGTCGAGATGGTCGCACTGCCGGGCCACGCCCAGCCGGTGGCCACGGTCTGGAGCGAAGCCGGCGTGGTGACCCAGCGCGTGGCCGACGCCGCCGAGCGCGGTGGCTACGTGTTCGCGGTCGACCCGACATCGGCCGAAGCCTCGTGCATCGGCGGCAACATCGCCATGAACGCGGGTGGCAAGAAGGCGGTGCTGTGGGGTACGGCGCTGGACAACCTGGCCAGCTGGCGCATGGTCACGCCCGACGCGAAGTGGCTGGACGTGGTGCGCATGGACCACAACCTCGGCAAAATCCACGACGCCGAGGTCGCCACGTTTGAGCTGCGCTACTTTGAAGCGGACGGCAAAACGCCCTTGCGCAAGGGCCAGGCAGTGCAAACGCTGGTCATTCCCGGCAAAACCTTCCGCAAGGAAGGCCTGGGCAAAGACGTCACCGACAAATTTCTCAGCGGCCTGCCCGGCATCCAGAAAGAGGGCACCGATGGCCTCATCACCAGCGCCCGCTGGGTGGTGCACCGCATGCCTGCCCACACCCGCACGGTGTGCCTGGAGTTCTTTGGCAACGCCCGCGACGCCGTGCCCAGCATCGTGGAAATCAAGGACTTCATGTTCGCCGAGCAAAAGCGCTCGGGCACGCTGCTGGCCGGCCTGGAGCACTTGGACGACCGCTACCTGAAAGCGGTGGGCTATGCCACCAAGTCCAAGCGCGCGATGACCGCCGGTGCCACGTCCAGCCTGCCCAAGATGGTGTTGTTCGGTGACATTGCCGGCGACGACGCCGACGCGGTGGCCCGTGCCACCAGCGAGGTGGTGCGGATCGCCAACTCGCGCAGCGGCGAAGGCTTTGTTGCCATCAGCCCCGAGGCGCGCAAGAAGTTCTGGCTCGACCGCAAGAAGACTGCGGCGATTTCCAAACACACCAACGCCTTCAAGATCAACGAAGACGTGGTGATCCCGCTGCCGCGCATGGCCGAGTACACCGACGGCATTGAGCGCATCAACATCGAGCTGAGCCTGCAGAACAAGATCAAGCTCTGCCACGAACTCGACGCCTTTTTCTCCCAGGGCAACCTGCCGCTGGGCAAGGCCGACGAGGCGGGCGACGTGCCTTCCGCCGAACTGCTGGAAGACCGTGTGGCGCAGGCGCTGGCACTGGTGCGCGAGGTGCGTGCGTTGTGGCAAGGCTGGCTCGACAACGTGGAGACGTTGTTCCCGCAACTGCAAGACCACGGTTTGCGTGCCAGCTGGAAAACCCAGCTGCGCGCACCCTTGCAGGGGATCTTTACCGGCGCGGCCTTCAAGCCGTTGTTGGACGAGTGCAGTGCGATCCACAAGCGGGTGCTGAAAGGCCGTGTCTGGGCCGCGTTGCACATGCACGCCGGTGACGGCAACGTGCACACCAACCTGCCGGTCAACAGCGACGATTACGAAATGCTGCAGACGGCGCACGGCGCGGTCAAGCGCATCATGGCACTGGCGCGCAGCCTGGACGGCGTGATCTCCGGCGAGCACGGCATCGGCATCACCAAGCTCGAGTTTCTGAGCGATGGCGAACTGCAGCCCTTTACCGACTACAAACGCCGCGTGGACCCGGAAGGCCGCTTCAACAAAGGCAAGCTGCTGCGTGTTCCGAATGGCGCCGGGCCTGCCTTGCATGCCGACTTGACCAACGCCTACACCCCCAGCTTCGGGCTGATGGGCCACGAGTCGCTGATCATGCAGCAGAGCGACATCGGCGCGATTGCCGATTCGGTGAAAGACTGCCTGCGCTGCGGCAAGTGCAAGCCGGTGTGTGCCACCCACGTGCCACGTGCCAACCTGTTGTACAGCCCGCGCAACAAGATTCTGGCCACCTCGCTGCTGGTCGAGGCCTTTCTGTACGAAGAGCAAACCCGGCGCGGCATCAGCATCAAGCACTGGGAAGAGTTCGAGGACGTGGCCGACCACTGCACCGTCTGCCACAAGTGCCTCACGCCTTGCCCGGTGGACATCGACTTCGGCGACGTCTCGATGAACATGCGCAACCTGCTGCGCAAGATGGGGCAGAAGAGCTTCCGCCCCGGCAACGCGGCGGCCATGTTCTTCCTGAACGCGACCAACCCCGAGACCATCAAATTCATGCGCTCGGCCATGGTGGACGTGGGCTTCAAGGCCCAGCGCCTCGCCAACGACCTGCTGCGCACGTTTGCCAAGAAGCAGACCGCCAAGCCACCGGCCACGCTGGGCACCGCGCCCATCAAGGAGCAGGTGATCCACTTCATCAACAAGAAGATGCCGGGCGGCCTGCCGAAGAAAACCGCGCGTGCGCTGCTGGACATCGAGAACGCCGACTACGTGCCCATCATCCGCAACCCGCAGGCCACCACGACCGAGTCGGAAGCGGTGTTCTATTTCCCGGGCTGTGGTTCCGAGCGGCTGTTCAGCCAGGTCGGTCTGGCCACGCAGGCCATGCTGTGGCACGCCGGGGTGCAGACCGTGCTGCCACCGGGCTATTTGTGCTGCGGCTACCCGCAAAAGGGCTCGGGCCAGTTCGACAAGGCCGAGAAAATCATCACCGACAACCGGGTGCTGTTCCACCGCGTGGCCAACACGCTGAATTACCTGGACATCAAGACGGTGGTGGTGAGCTGCGGCACCTGCTACGACCAGCTTCAGGGCTACGAGTTCGACAAGATCTTCCCGGGCTGCCGCATCATCGACATCCACGAGTTCCTGCTCGAAAAAGGCATCACGCTCCCGGCGGGGCAGGGCGGTTACCTGTACCACGACCCCTGCCACACGCCCATGAAGCTGCAAGACCCGATGAAAACGGTCAAGGCGCTGGTCGGCGACAACGTGAAGAAAAGCGAGCGCTGCTGCGGCGAGTCCGGCACGCTGGGCGTGACCCGGCCCGACATCTCAACCCAGGTGCGTTTCCGCAAGGAAGAAGAGCTGAAGCGCGACGAAGCCGCGCTGCGCGCCACCGGCACGGTCGGCATCAACGACAACATCAAGATCCTCACCAGCTGCCCGAGCTGCCTGCAGGGCCTGACGCGCTACGGCAACGACCTGAACAACGGTCTGCTGGAAGCTGACTACATCGTCGTGGAAATGGCCAACCAGATCCTCGGCCAGGAATGGATGCCAGCGTACATCGCGTCCGCCAACAACGGCGGCATCGAGCGGGTGCTGGTGTGAGCCTGTGCGCGCTGTGCGCCGGTGACGGTGGCACGCTGGTTCACCGGGGCGCGCAGTGGCGCGTCATCCGTGCGGACGAGGCCCACTTCCCCGCGTTCTACCGCGTGGTCTGGAGCGACCATGTGGCCGAGTTTTCGGACCTGTCGCCCAGCGACCGGGTGGCGTGCATGGCCGTTGTGGCCACGGTAGAGCAGGTGCTTCGCACGCAGTTGCAGCCCACCAAAATCAATCTTGCCGCACTCGGCAACATGGTGCCGCACCTGCACTGGCATGTGGTCGCCCGGTTTGCCGACGACACGCATTTCCCCGACCCGGTCTGGGCGTCTGCCCGCCGCCCAGCGGACGAAGCGCAACTCGCCGCCTTGCGCCAGCGCCTGCCAGCCCTGGACGACGCCATGCGTGCGGCGCTGGCCGCGCACCGATAATCCAGTTTTGTGTCGACAGCGCCACGTGCGCAGGATGAACCCCATGGCCGGCTTGCAAGCCGGGGCGCCAACGCCCCAAGACATCACCGTACACAGCGCCTCCCGGGTGCTGGAAATCTCGTTCTCTGACGGTGCGCGCTTTCGCATCCCCTTTGAGCTGATGCGCATCAACTCGCCCTCGGCCGAGGTGCAGGGCCACGGCCCGGGGCAGGAGGTGTTGCAGACCGGCAAGCGCGAGGTGGGCATTGCCGGCCTCGCCCCGGTGGGCAACTACGCGGTGCAACCGACGTTTTCCGACGGCCACGACAGCGGCATCTTTTCCTGGGACTACCTGTACTTTCTCGGTTCGCAGCAGGAGCAGCTCTGGGCCGACTATGCCGCCCGGCTCGCAGCCGCTGGCGTGGAACGCGACGCGCCCATGCCCGAGAAGGGTGGCCATGCCTGTGGCAGCCATTGACTGCCGTGCCAGGATGCTTCTCTTTTCATAGCTGTACCCGTAGGTTTCACTAGGGCTCAAGCCCGATTTCATCAAAATACTGACAATTTGTCGGGGTTCTGGGCGCGCACTGGCGCGTGCAGGGCCTTTCGCCCCTACCATTTCCGCCATGAGCAACACCCACTTCGGTTTTCAGTCGGTTGACGAGCGCGAGAAGGCCAGCCGCGTGCGCGGCGTGTTCGACTCGGTCGCGCCCAAGTACGACCTGATGAACGACCTGATGTCGATGGGCCTGCACCGCGCCTGGAAGGCCTACACCGTGATGGTGGCCAACCTGCGCGAGGGCGACCAGGTGCTCGACATTGCCGGCGGCACCGGTGACCTGTCGCAGGCCTTTGCCAAGCAGGTCGGCCCCACCGGCACCGTGGTGCACACCGACATCAACGAAGCCATGCTGCGCACCGGCCGCGACCGCCTGCTCGACGCCGGCCTGGCGCTGCCCACGCTGGTGTGCGATGCCGAGAAACTGCCTTTTGCCAGCAGCCGCTTTGACCTCGTCAGCGTCGCCTTTGGCCTGCGCAACATGACGCACAAGGATGTGGCACTCACCGAGATGGCCCGCGTGCTGAAACCTGGCGGCAAGCTGCTGGTGCTGGAGTTTTCCAAAGTCGCCAAACCCCTGGAAAAAATCTACGACTGGTACTCCTTCAGTGTCTTGCCGCGCCTGGGCAAGCTGGTGGCCGGCGACGACGCCAGCTACCGCTACCTGGCCGAATCCATCCGCATGCACCCCGACCAGCAAGCGCTGAAGGGTCTGATGCAGGCCAACGGTTTTGGCCATGTGGACTTCCACAACCTTGCTGGCGGCGTGGTGGCTCTGCATGTGGGTATCAAGTGCTGACCTGTTGTGGGAAACTTGGGCGCATAGGTAGCAGGTCTGGTTATTTTCGGGAGACAACATGAAATTTTTAGCTTTGATGGTGCTGGCGGCCGCGCTGGTGGCCACCGGTTTCGATGCAGAAGCCAAGCGGCTGGGCGGTGGCAGTTCTGTGGGCCGCCAGTCCAGCAACGTCACGCAGCGCGACGCAACGCCACCGGCCACGCCGGCGCAGCCAGGCGTGGCCGCTGCCGCCAAGCCCGCCACGGCCACACCCGCTCCCGCAGCGGCTGCTGCGCCCAAGCGCCCTTGGGGCGCGATGCTCGGCGGCCTGGCCGCAGGCCTGGGGCTCGCGTGGTTGGCCAGTTCGCTCGGCCTGGGCGAAGCCTTTGGCCAGATCCTGATGTTTGCGCTGCTCGCGTTTGCGATCATGGCGGTCGTGGGCATGGTGATGCGCGCGCGCAAGAACGGCGCGGCTGGCAATGGCCGTCTCGCCTTCCAGGGCGCGGCCGCGTCGGCCCAGACGCCCGGCGGGTACAGCCCCAACAACGTCGGCAACGACGCCTCGGCCCGGCCCTGGGAACGCCACAGCATGTCGTTTGACAGTTCGCGTTTCCCCGCAGGGGGTTCGGCAGACGGTGGCGGTGTGGTGATTGGCTCGGGCCTGACCGGCACCCAATCCTGGGGCGTGCCAGACGGCTTTGACCGCGAATCCTTCCTGACCCAGGCCAAGGCCAACTTCACCCGCCTGCAGGCTGCCTGGGACGCTTCCGACATCCCCTCGCTGCGCGCGATGATGACCGACGACATGCTGAGCGAAATCCGCCAGCAGCTGGCCGACCGCGAGACCCACACCGGTGGCAGCACCAACCAGACCGACGTGGTCATGCTCAACGCGCAGCTGCTGGGCATCGAAGAACTCAGCGAGGCCTACATGGCCAGCGTCGAGTTCTCCGGCATGATCCGCGAGCAGCCATCGGCCGGCCCCAGCCCGTTCCGCGAGGTGTGGAACATGACCAAGCCCAAAGACGGCTCGGCCGGCTGGCTGGTCGCCGGGGTGCAGGCGCTGCAGTAACCCAGCGGACCCACAGCGTCCCTGAAGCCCACCCGAGTGCCTCACTCGGGTGGGCTTTTTCTTGTGCGGCTGCCCCCGGTTTCCACCGGATAATCAGCGCATGCAATCCACCCCCCCACTGTCTTTTCTGGACGGCCTGCTGGACCGCCTCGCCACCAGCGTCAAGCCGCCCGAGTGGCTGGTTGACGAGGTCCAGCACCGCGCCGTGCTGCTGCTAAACCACGTGCTGATGCAGGAGCCCGAAGCCCAGGCGCGGCTGGTGCGGCAACAGGGGCGCACGGTGCGCGTGGAATGGCGCCACCTGTCGCTGCAGCTGGTGGCCACCCCGGCAGGCTTGCTGGACCGCGTGCTGCCCGGTGCCAGCGCACGTGTGCCCGACCTGTGCCTCAGCGTGCAGGAAAACTCGCCGCTGGCATTGGCGCAAGCGGCGTTGCGCGGCGACAAGCCGCCGATCAAGATCGAGGGCGACGTGCAGTTGGCGGCCGAGGTCGGCTGGCTGGTGGACCACGTGCGCTGGGACCTGGAAGAAGACCTGTCACGCCTGATCGGCGATGCACCGGCCCACACCCTGGGCCAGACGGCGCGCCGCGCTGCGGCCGCGCTGCGCGAGTTCATCGCCCGCCGTTCCCCGGTGACCGACGGAAAGTTCACCGGAAAGTCGACGGAGTGATGGGCTGGCTGACGGGCAGCCTCGGCCGTGTGGCCCGCGGCATCGCGATTGTCTGGACCGTGCTGCGGCACGGGCTCGACGAACTAGTGCTGACCAGCTTCAACCGGCCCACGCTGCACCTGCTGGCCCGCGTGCTGTTTTTTGGCCGCCGCACCGACGCGCCGCGTGGCCAGCGCCTGCGCGAGGCGCTGGAACAGCTCGGCCCGATCTTCGTGAAATTTGGCCAGGTGCTCTCCACCCGGCGCGACCTGTTGCCGGCCGACATTGCCGACGAGCTGGCCCGGCTGCAGGACCGTGTGCCGCCGTTCCCGTCAGAGATTGCGATCGCCTCCATCGAGCGGGCGTTCAAACGCCCACTGAACGAGATTTTCGTCAGCTTCGAGCACACGCCGGTGGCCAGTGCGTCCATCGCCCAGGTGCATTTCGCCACCCTGCGCGACAGCTCGGGGCGTCTGCGGGACGTGGCCGTCAAGGTGCTGCGGCCGAACATGCTGCCCGCCATCGACAAGGATTTGAGCCTGATGCGCATGATGGCCGGCTGGGTCGAGTGGCTGAGCGCCGATGGCAAACGCCTGAAGCCGCGCGAGGTGGTTGCCGAGTTTGACAAGTACCTGCACGACGAACTTGATCTGATCCATGAAGCCGCCAGTGCCGCCCAGCTGCGCCGCAACATGGCGGGGCTGGACCTGGTGCTGATCCCCGAGATGTTCTGGGACTACTGCCACACCGATGTGATGGTGATGGAGCGCATGCGCGGGGTGCCCATCAGCCAGGTGCAGCGCCTGCGCGACGCGGGGGTGGACATCCGCAAACTGGCGCGCGACGGCGTCACGCTGTTTTTCACCCAGGTGTTCCGCGACGGCTTCTTCCATGCCGACATGCACCCTGGCAACATCCAGGTGAGCCTGGACCCGGCCACCTTTGGCCGCTACATCTCGCTCGACTTCGGTATCGTCGGCACGCTGACCGAGGTCGACAAAGACTACTTGGCGCAGAACTTCATTGCCTTTTTCCGGCGCGACTACAAGCGCGTGGCGCAGCTGCACATCGAATCCGGCTGGGTGCCCACCAACACCCGGGTGGACGAACTGGAGTCCGCCATACGCACCGTCTGTGAGCCCTACTTTGACCGGCCGCTGAAGGAGATTTCACTGGGCATGGTGCTGCTGCGCCTGTTCCAGACCTCGCGCCGGTTCCACGTTGAAATCCAGCCACAGTTGGTGTTGCTGCAAAAAACCTTGCTGAACATCGAAGGCCTGGGCCGCGAGTTGGACCCCGAACTGGACCTGTGGCGCACCGCCAAACCATTCCTGGAAAAGTGGATGCAGGACCAGGTGGGGCCGCAGCGGCTGCTGGAGCAGTTCAAGGCCGAAGCACCGCGCTACGCCCAGCTGCTGCCTGAATTGCCCCGGCTGCTGCACGACTACCTGAGCCGCACGCACGGCGGCGACCAGCGCGCGCTGCTGGAACTGCTGCGCGAACAAAAACGCACCAACAAGCTGCTGCAAAGCCTGGTTTACGGTGGCATGGGTTTTGTATTGGGCCTGGTGGTCATGGTCTTTGTGGTGCGCATGACTGTGCATTGACGCGGCTGACAGCCGCGTTTTGTTGATAATCCGGTCCACATTCGGGAGTGTGCTGTGCTGTTGACCCTTGTTGTCCTCTACCTGCTGGTGACGATTGCGATTGGCCTGGTTGCGGCCAGGCGTGTGAAAAACACCGCCGACTTCGCCATCGCCGGGCGCAACCTGCCGCTGATGATGATCGTCACCACCACCTTTGCCACCTGGTTTGGCTCTGAAACGGTGCTGGGCATCCCGGCCAAGTTCATCGAGAACGGCCTGAAGGGCGTGGTCGAAGACCCGTTTGGCGCTGGCAGCTGCCTGATCCTGGTGGGCCTGTTCATCGCCGGCAAGCTCTACCGCATGACGCTCCTGACCATCAGCGACTACTACCGCGAGCGTTATGGCCGCACGGTGGAAATTGTCTGCTCGCTGATCATCATGCTGAGCTATCTGGGCTGGGTGTCGGCCCAGGTCACCGCGCTCGGGCTGGTGTTCAACGTGCTGTCGGGTGGCACCATCAGCGTGCCGGTGGGGATGGTGATCGGCGTGGTGTCCATCCTGGCCTACACCATGTTCGGTGGCATGTGGTCGGTGGCGATCACCGACTTTTTGCAGATGATCATTCTGGTGGTGGGGCTGAGCACCATCGCGGTATTCGCCGCCAACCTGGCCGGTGGGGCCGACCAGGTGGTGGCGCTGGCCGTCAGCAAAGACCTGTTCAAGTTCTGGCCCGAGCCCAGCTTTCACGACATCGCCTTCTTCATTGCGGCGGCCATCACCATCATGTTCGGTTCCATCCCGCAGCAGGACGTGTTCCAGCGCGTGATGTCGGCCAACAGCCACAACGCCGCCACGCGCGGCCCGGTGATCGGGGGCTTCTGCTACATCCTGTTCGCCTTCGTGCCGATGTTCATCATCATCAGTGCGCTGATCATCATGCCGGAGCAGACCGCCACGCTGCTGAAAGACGACCCGCAGAAAATCCTGCCCATTCTGGTGCTGGAGAAAATGCCGTTCGTGATGCAGGTGCTGTTTTTTGGTGCCTTGCTGTCGGCGATCAAGTCGGCCGCGTCCGCCACGCTGCTCGCCCCGAGCGTGACCTTTGTGGAAAACATCTGGCGCCAGTTCAAACCCATGGTGGACGACCGCGAGCAGCTCAAGACCATGCGCATCACGGTGCTGGTGTTTGCCGCCCTGGTGCTGGTGTACGCCATTGCCAGCCAGGGCACGCCGATCTACGAACTGGTCTCCGGTGCCTACCAGGTCACCCTGGTGGGGGCGTTCATCCCGCTGGTGTTCGGGCTGTACTGGTCCCGGGCCACCACCCAGGGCGCATTGGTGTCCATCGGGCTGGGCATCCTGACCTGGCTGGCCGGTCTGGCCACGCCGATGGGCGAGGTGTTCCCGGCCCAACTGGCCGGCGTGCTGGCGGCGCTGGTGGGCATGCTGGCCGGTTCGCTGCTGCCGCAGTGGCTGACCGACACCCGCACCCCGCACCAGCCGGTGGCCGGGCTGGACTGACGCGCCACGGGCCGGCTGGCCGAGGTGCCGGGGCAAGTGGTCCGGCACCTATAATTGAGGGTTTTGCGTTTCCACCCTTCTGACCAGCCATGCCAATCTACGCTTACAAATGCGAATCCTGCGGGCACAGCAAGGACGTTCTGCAAAAGATGTCCGACCAGCCACTGACCGACTGCCCAAGTTGTGGGGCCGCCAGCTTCAAGAAGCAGTTGACCGCCGCCGGCTTCCAGCTCAAGGGCTCGGGCTGGTATGTGACCGATTTCCGTGGGGGCAACAGCGGCCAGCCGGCGGGCGCCGAAGCCACATCCGTGCCCGCCGTGGCCAGCAAAGACACCCCCTCCACCGCAGCGCCAGCACCAGCGCCTGCCAGCGCGCCGGCAGACAAACCCAAGCCCACCACCGGCTCGGGCAGCTAGGCGATGCGCAAGTACTTTCTCACCGGCCTGCTGGTCTGGGCGCCACTGGCCATCACCATCTGGGTGATCACCTGGGGGCTGGGCGCGCTGGACGGCGTGTTCGGTTCGGTGATGGCTGCCATCACCGCGGTGTTGCCCGGCGCCTTGAGCCCCGCGCTCAACGACTTCCGCAACATCCCTGGCCTGGGCATTGCCCTGGTGCTGCTGGTGATTTTTCTCACCGGCATGTTCGCTGCCAACATTTTTGGCCGCTGGGCGCTGAGCCAGTCCGACCGGCTGCTGACCAACATCCCCATCGTCAAATCCATCTATTCCAGCGTCAAGCAGGTGTCGGACACGCTGTTTTCCAGCAACGGCAACGCGTTCCGCAAGGCCCTCTTGGTGCAGTACCCGCGCGAGGGTTCGTGGACCATCGCCTTCCTGACGGGTGCCCCCAGTGGCGAGGTGGCGGCCTACCTGCCGGGTGACCACGTCAGCGTCTACGTACCGACCACGCCCAACCCGACCTCGGGCTTCTTCCTGATGCTGCCCCGCGCGCAGGTGGTGGAGCTGGAGATGAGCGTGGACGAAGCGCTCAAATACATCATTTCCATGGGCGTGGTCACACCAGACCGCCCCGCACCGTTGCCCCCCGTTCATTTACCCGTTCACTGAGGGCGTCTGCAGGCGCCGTATTCCCTATGTCCATGCGTTCCCACTATTGCGGTCTGGTGACCGAAGCCCTGATGGGCGAAACCGTTTCCCTCTGCGGCTGGGTCAACCGCCGGCGCGATCACGGCGGCGTGATCTTCATCGACCTGCGCGACCGCGAAGGCTATGTGCAGGTGGTCTGCGACCCCGACCGCGCCGACATGTTCAAGACCGCCGAAGACGTGCGCAATGAATTCTGCGTGCAGATCAAGGGCCTGGTGCGCGCCCGGCCCGAGGGCACGGTCAACGCCCAGCTCAAGAGCGGCAAGATCGAGGTGCTGTGCCACGAGCTGACGGTGCTGAACCCGTCGGTGACGCCACCGTTCCAGCTTGACGACGACAACCTCAGCGAGACCACCCGCCTGACGCACCGCGTGCTGGACCTGCGCCGGCCCTACATGCAGAACAACCTGATGCTGCGCTACCGCGTGGCCATGGAAGTGCGCAAATTCCTGGATGCGAACGGCTTCGTGGACATTGAAACGCCGATGCTCACTAAGAGCACGCCCGAAGGCGCGCGCGACTACCTGGTGCCCAGCCGTGTGCACGACGGCATGTTCTTCGCGCTGCCGCAGAGCCCGCAGCTGTTCAAGCAGCTGCTGATGGTGGCCGGCTTTGACCGTTACTACCAGATCACCAAGTGCTTCCGCGACGAAGACCTGCGTGCCGACCGCCAGCCCGAGTTCACCCAGATCGATATCGAGACCTCCTTCCTTGGCGAAGAAGAAATCCGTGACATGTTCCAGGGCATGATCACCACGGTCTTCAAGAACACGCTGGGTGTGGACCTGGGCGAGTTCCCGGTGATGAGCTACGCCGACGCGATGCACCAGTACGGCTCGGACAAGCCCGACCTGCGCGTCAAGATGCAGTTCACCGAACTCACCGACGTCATGGCCACGGTGGACTTCAAGGTGTTCTCCGGCCCGGCCACCACCCCCGGTGGCCGCGTGGTGGCCTTGCGCGTGCCCAAGGCGGCCGAGATGAGCCGCAGCGAGATCGACGCCTACACCGAGTTCGTGAAAATCTACGGCGCCAAGGGCCTGGCCTACATCAAGGTCAATGAGCTGGCAAAAGGCCGCGATGGCCTGCAGAGCCCCATCGTCAAGAACATCCACGACGACGCGCTCAAGTCCATTCTGGCGCGCACCGGTGCGCAGGACGGTGACCTGCTGTTCTTTGGCGCCGACAGAGCCAAGATCGTCAACGACGCGATTGGCGCCTTGCGCGTCAAGATTGGCCACAGCGAGTTTGGCAAGAAAAACGGCTTGTTCGAGAAATCGTGGCGCCCGCTGTGGGTGGTCGATTTCCCGATGTTCGAGTACGACGAAGAAGCCCAGCGCTACACCGCCACCCACCACCCCTTCACTGCGCCCAAGGACGGCCACGAGGACTGGATGGTCACGGCGCCTGAGAAGTGCATCTCCAAGGGCTACGACATGGTGCTGAACGGCTGGGAAATGGGGGGCGGCTCGGTCCGTATCCACCGTGCCGACGTGCAGCAGAAGGTGTTCGACGCGCTGAAGATCACGCCTGAAGAAGCCCAGCTCAAGTTCGGTTTCCTGCTCGATGCCTTGCAGTACGGCGCGCCACCGCACGGCGGTCTGGCGTTTGGCCTGGACCGCATCGTCACGCTGATGACCGGTGCCGAATCGATCCGCGACGTGATTGCTTTCCCCAAGACCCAGCGTGCCCAGTGTCTGCTGACGCAGGCGCCGAGCCCGGTGGACGAAAAGCAGCTGCGCGAACTGCACATCCGCCTGCGGACGCCCGCGGCAACTTGAGGGGCGCAACCGCTGTGCCGTCATGCGGCAGCAGCGCGTTTGCAGTAGCATGACTTTCGCTCGGCGCGGTCTGGTGAGTGCCTTTCACCGGCGCGTCGAACATAGGCGATGCCCATGCTGCACTTCCTGTTTCTGACGCCGATCCGGTTTTCAGCGCTTCGCCCTCTGCGGAGCCTGGTTGCTGGAACGGTTGTTTTTGCCTTGTCCGCATGTGGCGGCGGGGGCTCGTCGTCCAGCGGCGGTTCAGGCACTGCGGCCATTGCCATCACCAGCCAGCCTGCCGCCCAGACGGTGGTGGAAGGCCAGTCGGCCATTTTCAGTGTGGCCACGAACACCAGCACCGGTGTCGGCTACCAGTGGCGGCGCAACGGGGTGGACCTTGCCGGGGCCACGGCGGCCAGTTACACCACGCCCGCACTGCAGACCAGCGACAGCGCCACGCAGTACAGCGTGCGTGCGACCAACGGCAGCAGCACGGCCACATCGGCTGCGGCAGCCGTGCAGGTGCTGTCGGAGGTGGCCACTGCGCCCACCCGCACGGCCAGCGTGGCGCCTTCGGTGACCGCCAGCGGCATCAGCGACAGTTTTGGCACCCACTATGTGGCGGCCAACACCGGCGTGTCGCCACGCGGGCTGTTCGTGTTTTTCCCCGGCACCGGTGCGGTGCCCGACAACTACAAGCTGGTCGTGCAGGCTGCGGCCAACAACGGTTACGCCGCCATCGGCCTGGCCTACCCGAACGACAGCACCGTCACCGGTGCCTGCCTCAACAGCGGCAACACCGACTGCACCCGGCTGCTCCGCGAGGAAACACTGAGTGGCAACAACGTGTCGCCTGTGGTCAGTGTGTCGCCCACCAACGCCATCCGCAACCGGCTGACGGCCTTGCTGGCCTACTTGGCACAGCAGCAGCCACAGGAAGGCTGGGGCCGCTTTGTCGATGCCGGGGGCAACCTGCAGTGGTCGCAGATCCGGGTCGGCGGGCACTCCCAGGGTGGCGGCACTGCGGTGCACCTGAGCAAGCAGACGGCGGTGGACCGGGCCTGTTTCTTTGCCGCGCCGGGGGACACCACCGACGCCCAGCTCAGCGTGGCGCCCTGGGTCGCAGCCGCTGGCGTGACCGGTGCGGAACGCCTCTATGGTTTTGCCCATGAGCAGGACGGCATCATTCCCAACAGCCTGGTGCTGCAGCAGTGGGCCGCATTGCAGCTCGGCAGCTTTGGCGCGGCGCTCCGTGTGGACGGCGCCAATGCCCCCTACAGTGGCCGTCACATGCTGCTGACCAATGTGCCGCGCGGCAACCTGCTCACCGCCGCCGGGCTGGCCTTTCACAACCTGCCCGTCGTGGACTTCTTCACACCGATGGAAGGCAACCTGCCAGCCTTCAGGCGTGTCTGGCAATACCTCTGTTTCACACCTTGAGTTTCAAGATCCCGCAGTCGGTGCTGGTGGTGATCCACACGCCGGCACTCGACGTGCTGTTGATCCAGCGCACCGACGCGCCCGACTTCTGGCAGTCGGTCACTGGCAGCAAAGACCATGAGGGCGAAGACTTCGCCGCCACCGCCGCACGCGAGGTGTGGGAAGAAACCGGCATCGACTGCCGCCCCGGCACCCCACTGGCCGCAGGCCTGTGCGACTGGCAGCTGGAGAATGTGTACGACATCTACCCGCGCTGGCAGCACCGCTACCCACCTGGCGTGACGCGCAACACCGAGCACCTGTTTGGTCTGCAGGTGCCCGCAGGCACGCCGGTGGTACTGAGCCCGCGCGAACACACGGCCGCCTGCTGGCTGCCTTACCGGGAGGCGGCCGAGCGCTGCTTCTCGCCGTCCAATGCCGAGGCTATTTTGTTGCTCCCGCATTTTTTGAAGTAAGGTTGGCCGCATGACGACATTGCGTGTGGCCACCTACAACATCCACAAAGGCGTGCAGGGGCTGGGCCCGAACCGCCGCCTGGAAATCCACAACCTGGGCCACGCGGTCGAGCAGTTGGATGCCGACATCGTCTGCCTGCAGGAGGTGCGCAAGATGCACCGCCGCGAGCAGGACTATTTCTCGCGCTGGCCCGACCTGCCGCAAGCCGACTTTCTGGCGCCCGAAGGCTACGAGGCGATTTACCAGACCAACGCCATCACCCGCCACGGCGAACACGGCAACGCGTTGCTGTCGCGCTGGCCGGTGCATGCCCACGCGCACGAGGACATGTCCGACCACCGCTTCGAGCAGCGCGGCCTGCTGCATGTGCAGGTGTATGTGGAGTCGCGCATCGTGCACGTGATCGTGCTGCACCTGGGGCTGATTCCTGCCAGCCGCAGCCGCCAGATTGCGCAACTCACCAGCTTCATTGAACGCGAGGTGCCGCGTGACGCGCCACTGCTGGTGGCCGGCGATTTCAACGACTGGAGTGCCCGGCTGCGCCCGGCCATGCGGGCGATGCAGCTGCTCGACTTTGAAGGCGACCGCCAGTCCACCTACCCGGCCCGTTTGCCCCTGGCGCAGCTGGACTATGTGTACGCACGCGGCCTTCAGCCGCTGGGCGTGACCGTGCCGCGCGGGCCGATCTGGGGCCGCATGTCGGACCACCTGCCGCTGATCGCGGAGTTTGAGTTGGGCGATGGCACAAGCTGACCCGCAACTGCACACCGGTCACCGGCTGGCGCTGCTGGAAGGCAGCCAGCCCTATTTCGCCGCACTCATTGCAGCGATGGACGCGGCACAGCGCGAGGTCTGGCTGGAAACCTACATCTTCGACCTCACTGGCAGTGGCACGGCGGTGGCCGAAGCGCTGGCGCGTGCCGCGCAGCGCGGCGTCCATGTCCGGCTGGTGGTGGACGGTGTGGGCACTGGCCACCTGCCCGACGCGTGGCAAGCGCGGTTTAACGCCGCCGGTGTGCAGTGGCGGGTGTTCTCTCCGGTGGGGCGGCTGGGCCTGCTGCTGCCACGGCAGTGGCGGCGGCTGCACCGCAAGCTCTGTGTGGTGGACGGTGTGGTCGCGTTCTGTGGCGGCATCAATGTGCTGGACGACTTCCACGACCCCAACCACGGCACACTGGCCGCGCCGCGGTTTGACTTTGCGGTGCAGGTCACCGGCCCGCTGGTCAGCGATGTGCATGCCACCATGCAGCAGCTCTGGTTCCAGTTGCAAGGCCTGCGCAACATCCGGCAGCGCGACTTCAAGGGTGCGGTGCGCAGCTTCCGTGCGGCCAAGTTGTCGGTTGAACCGAAGAGTGCTGCAAAAAACAGAGCTGAATCACCAGGCAATTCAAGGGCGGCGCTGGTGTTGCGCGACAATTTCCGCAACCGCACGCGCATCGAACGCGCCTACCGCAAAGCGATTGCCAGTGCGCACAGCGACATCGTCATTGCCAACGCCTACTTCCTGCCCGGCAGCAAGCTGCGCCGCGCGCTGGAAATGGCGGCCCGCCGAGGCGTGAAGGTGCAACTGCTGCTGCAGGGCAAGTACGAGTACTTCATGCAGTACCACGCGGCGCGCCCGGTGTATGGCGCCTTGCTGAGGGCGGGGGTGGAAATCCACGAGTACGCGGCGAGCTTCCTGCACGCCAAGGTGGCGGTGGTCGATGGCCACACCGAACGTGCCTGGGCCACGGTGGGCTCGTCCAACCTCGACCCCCTGAGCCTGTTGCTGGCGCGCGAAGCCAACCTGCTGATCGAAGACGCAGCCTTTGCCCGCCAGCTGCACGACCGCCTGCTGCAGGCCATGGCCTGCGACGGCCACCGCGTCAACGTCGCCGACTACGCCAACCGGCCCTGGCTGCAGCGCGCCAAGGAACGGCTGGCGCTGGTGGTGGTGAGCGTGGCGCTGTTTGTGCAGGGCAAGCGCTACTGAAACCACTATGGCAGCAGGCGATCTGGTGGTGCAACGCGCGGAAGGGCTGTACTGCCCGGCGGGCGATTTCTACATTGATCCCTGGCGCGCGGTGGACCGTGCCGTCATTACCCACGCCCACGCCGACCACGCGCGCACCGGCCATGGACACTACCTTGCCGCTGCGCCTGCCGAAGGGGTGCTGCGCGCACGGCTGGGCCCCATCACGCTGCAGACGCTGGCCTATGGCGAACGCATCATTCACCATGGTGTGACGGTGTCGCTGCACCCGGCCGGCCATGTGCTCGGCTCTGCACAGGCACGGCTGGCGCATGGCGGTCAGGTCTGGGTGGCGAGCGGCGACTACAAGGTCGCGGCAGACGCCACCTGCGCGCCGTTCGAGCCAGTGCGCTGCGATGTCTTCATCACCGAATCGACCTTTGGCCTGCCGATCTACCGTTGGCGCAGCGACGCCGAGGTGTTTGCCGACATCAATGCCTGGTGGCAGGCCAACGTGGCCGCGGGACGGGCCAGCGTGCTGCTGTGCTACAGCTTTGGCAAGGCGCAGCGCATCCTGAGCGGCATCGACCCGTCGATTGGCCCCATCGTCGTGCACAGCGCGGTCGAGCCGCTGAACCGCGCCTACCGTGAGGCTGGCGTGGTATTGCCGAAGACCCACACCGTCAGCGAGGTGAGTAACAAGACCGATCTGAAGCGCGCGCTGGTGTTGTGCCCACCAGGCGCGATGGCTGGCCCGTGGGTGAAGAATTTCAGTGATTTCAGCGACGCCTTTGCCAGTGGCTGGATGCAACTGCGCGGCGCGCGGCGTCGTGGTGGCTACGACCGCGGCTTTGTGCTCAGCGACCATGCGGACTGGCCAGGGCTGCTCAGCGCGATCGGCGCCACCGGGGCCGAGCGCGTGATCGTTACCCACGGCAGCGTGCCGGTCATGGTCCGCTACCTCACCGGGCATGGGCTGCAGGCGGAGGCCTTCCAGACCGCATACGGCGACGCCGCCGCAGAAGAATCGGTGGCCGCCACCGAGCCTGCGCCATGAGGTCGTTCGCTAAACTGTTCACCGAGCTCGACACCACCACCGCCACCACCGCCAAGGTGGACGCGCTGGTGCGTTACTTCGGCAGCGCACCGGCGGTCGACGCGGCCTGGGCGGTGTATTTTTTGTCGGGTGGCAAGCCGCGCCAGGTGGTCAATACGGCGCAACTGCGGGCGCTGGCCTGCCAAGTGGCCGGCATCGAAGACTGGTTGTTCGAGGAAAGTTACCAAGCGGTGGGCGACTTGGCGGAAACCATTGCCCACGTGTTGCCGCTGGACAGCACCGAGTCCGACCTGGGGCTGGCCGATTGGGTTGAAACCCGTTTGTTGCCGCTGCGTGGCATGCCAGAAGCGGAAGTGGCCGAACGCATCACCGCCTACTGGCGCGAGCTGGACGCGCAGGGCCGTTTTTTGCTGGTCAAACTGGTCGGTGGCGGCTTTCGGGTGGGCGTGAGCAAGCTGCTGGTGCAGCGTGCGCTGGCCGCCCATGCTGGCATTGACGCCAAGCGTGTGGCCCAGCGCATGATGGGTTACACCGACGGCAAGCGTGTGCCCACCGCCGCACGGTTTGAGGCACTGACCGCGGCTTTCGACCCCGCTGCCGATCCGCTGGCCATGGCGCCTGAAGACCAGGGACAGCCCTACCCGTTCTTTCTGGCGCACCAGCTCGAAACGGCCCCCGACCTCGACCAAAAACTTGGCCCGGTGACCGACTGGCAGGTGGAGTGGAAGTACGACGGCATCCGTGGCCAGATCGTCAAGCGGGCCGGGCAGGTCTGGCTGTGGTCGCGCGGCGAAGAGCTGGTGACCGAGCGCTTTCCCGAGGTGGTGGCGCTGGCGCAGGCCCTGCCCGACGGCACGGTGCTCGACGGCGAGGTGCTGGTCTGGCAAGCTTCTTCAACAGGTCCAGGTCGGCCCGCACCGTTTGCGCTGCTGCAGCAACGCATTGGCCGTAAGACGCTGACCAAAAAAGTGCTGGCCGACGCGCCAGTGACCTTCATGGCCTACGACCTGCTGGAAGACGGCGGGCATGACATCCGCGCGCTGCCGCAACAAGAACGCCGGGCGCGGCTAGAGGCGCGGCTGGCTGGTACCGCAGTGCGGTTGTCGCCCGTTGAGCAGTGCGACAGCTGGGCCGACTACGCCGCCCTGCGCAGCGAATCCCGCGCCCGCGGCATGGAAGGCTTCATGCTCAAGCGGCGCGACGCCGCCTATGGCACCGGCCGCAGCAAGGCCGATGGCCTGTGGTGGAAATGGAAGATCGACCCGATGTCTATTGACTGCGTGCTGATCTACGCCCAGGCCGGCCACGGCCGTCGCGCCTCGGTCTACACCGATTACACCTTCGCGGTGTGGAACCGGCCGCCGCAGAGCCAGGCCGAAGCCGATGCGGTGCTCGATGCCATCGCCGCCAAACAACCCGCCCAACCCGGCGTGCTCCAGCTCGTCGCTTTCGCCAAAGCCTATTCGGGCTTGACCGACGCAGAGTTCAAGCAGGTGGATGCAATTATCCGCAAGACCACACTGGAAAAGTTTGGACCGGTGCGGTCGGTGCGGCCGTCGATGGTGTTCGAACTGGGCTTTGAGGGCATCAACCGCAGCGCGCGCCACAAAAGCGGGGTGGCGGTGCGCTTCCCGCGCATGCTGCGCATCCGCACCGACAAGCCGCTGCACGAAGCCAACACCTTGCAAGATCTCGAATTGCTCCTGAATCAATAGCTGAATTGCAAGGTTTCACTAGGGCTGTGGGCCTAAAAACCTTCATATTTAATCACTGGTACCATTCGGGGCGAACATGACGAGCAAACTTCCCATGACACCTGAAGACCCGGACGAGGGCACCCCCGTTTCAGTGAAGATCCGCGAACGCCTGGCCGCTTCGCGCAAGCGTTTCCACGCCAACGACAACATCGCCAACTTCATTCAGCCCGGCGACCTGGAGAGGCTCCTGGACGAAGTGACCGTCAAGATGCAGGGCGTGCTTGACAGCCTGGTGATCGACACCGAGAACGACCACAACACCGGCGACACCGCCCGCCGCGTGGCCAAGATGTACGTCAACGAGGTGTTCCGTGGCCGCTACGTGCAGGCCCCCACCATCACCGAATTCCCGAATGTGGGCCACCTCAACGAGCTGATGATCGTCGGCCCGATCACCGTGCGCAGCGCCTGTTCACACCACTTCTGCCCGGTCATCGGCAAGATCTGGATCGGTGTTCTGCCCAACGAACACACCAACGTGATTGGCCTGTCCAAGTACGCGCGGCTGGCCGAGTGGGTGATGGGCCGGCCACAGATCCAGGAAGAAGCGGTGGTGCAACTGGCCGATCTGATCCAGGAAAAAACCCAGCCCGACGGGCTGGCTATCGTGATGGAAGCCAGCCACTACTGCATGGCTTGGCGCGGCGTGAAAGACATGGACAGCCGCATGATCAACTCGGTGATGCGCGGCGTGTTCCTGAAAGACCCCAACCTGCGGCGAGAGTTCTTGTCGCTGATCCCCAACAAAGCCTGAATCGAGAACCACCATGTTGGTACGCCTTCTCTACGCCAGCCGCGCTGTGGACCCGAGTGCCGGCGCCATCGACGCCATCCTCGCGCAATCGCGCCAGTTCAATCCACTGACCGGCATCACCGGCATCCTGTGCTACGGCGGCGGCATCTTCTTGCAAGCCATCGAAGGTGGGCGCATGCCGGTGAGCGACCTGTACGGCCATATCCAGCGCGACACTCGCCACAAGGACGTGGTGCTGCTGCACTACGAAGAAATCAGCGAGCGCCGTTTCGGCGGCTGGACCATGGGGCAGGTCAACATGTCCAAGATCAACACCAGCATCCTGCTGAAATACGCCGAGAGGCCCGAGCTGGACCCGTACTCGGTGTCGGGAAAGGTCTCCCTCGCGTTGCTGGAAGAACTGATGGCCACCGCGTCCATCATCGGCCGAGCATGAGCCCCCACGCTTCCCACTGCGTGGGGTTCGCTGCCCCCTCAGCGAAGGCGTGTCCTGCGCTTAGCTTGGACATGGGCCGTGCCTTGCTTGGGACGGCCCGGCGCAGCGGCTGTAGCCCGCTGGATTAGGTCTGTGTCTATCGTGTGCCGCCTGCCACGCCAGGTCGCCTGGGGCGACTGCGACCCGGCCGGCATCATTTACTACCCGACCTACTACCGCTGGATGGACGCGGCCACCTGGGCGCTGCTGGAGCAGGCGGGTTACCCGGCCACGCGCATCCGCGCCGAGGGCTGGACCATCCCGTCGGTGGACACGCAGTGCGCCTTCAAGAGTTCACCCACCTATGGCGACTGGTGCGAGGTGCGTGCCAGCGTGACCCGCTTGGGCCACAGCTCTTTTGTGGTGGGGCATGAGTTTGTGCATGCCGACGGCCGCCTGCTGGCGCGAGGCCACGAAACGCGGGTCTGGTGCCAATACGAAGCCGGTCCCGGCACACCGCTGCGCAGCGGGCCAGTGCCCCTGGCGCTGCGCCAGGCGCTGGGCGAGCCGGCGTGAGTGCCAGCGCACCGGGCCTGCTGCTCGGCTGCGACTTCTCCAGTGCCCCGAGCCGACGCAAACCCATCGTGCTGGCGCTGGGGCACCAGACGGGCGGGCGCGTGGTGCTGTCGCGGCTGGAACGCCTCGACACGCTGGCCGGCTTTGCGCAGTGGCTGGCCGTGCCGCAGCCCTGGGTGGGCGCATTTGACTTTCCCTTCGGCCTGCCGCGCGAACTGGTTGAGCAGCTGGGCTGGCCCACCGACTGGATGGCCTGCATGCACCATTACGCCAGCCTGGGCCGCGACGACATCCGTGCCACCTTTGCCGCGTTTTGCGACGCCCGGCCAGTGGGTGGCAAATTCGCCCACCGCGCCACCGACATCCCCGCCGGGTCCAGCCCCAGCATGAAGTGGGTCAACCCGCCGGTGGCCTTCATGCTGCACGCGGGTGTGCCGCCGCTGCTGGCGGCCGGTGTGCACCTGCCGGGCTTGCATGCCGGTGACACGGCCCGCGTGGCGCTGGAAGGTTACCCCGGGCTGCTGGCGCGCGAGGTGCTGGGCGGCCGCAGCTACAAAAGCGACGACAAGGCCAAGCAGACGCCGGAGCGGCTGATCGCCCGCAAGGACCTGATCACCGCCCTCGAACACGGCCAGACCCGCCTCGGCCTGCGGCTCAAGCTCAGCCATGCGCAGCGCGACGCGCTGACCGACGACGCCAGTGGCGACGCGCTCGACGCCACGCTGTGCCTGTTGCAGGCCGCGTGGGCCCAACAGCAGGGTGCGCCGCACTATGGCCTGCCCACCCACCTGGACCCGCTGGAAGGCTGGATCGTCACCGCGGCATGACCGCTAAACTGCTGCGCATGGCCAGCCCTGACACCCACCACATCACCACACCCGCGCAATTGGCGCAGCTGTTTGGCGCGGTGGGCGAGGCCTCCGTCCGCAAAGAGGTGCCGCATGTGCACCCGCACTACCGGGCGATGATCGAAGCCTCCCCCTTCGCGGTGCTGGCCACCAGTGGACCCGGCGGGCTGGACGCCTCGCCGCGCGGCGACGCGGCCGGTTTTGTGGTGGTGGAGAACCCCACCACGCTGCTGCTGCCCGAGCGGCGCGGCAACAACCGGGTCGACAGCCTGCACAACCTGGTGACCGACCCGCGCGTGGCGCTGCTGTTCCTGATTCCCGGCGTGGGCGAAACCCTGCGCGTCAACGGCCGGGCGGTGATTTCGGTCGAGCCGGCCTTGCTGCAGCGTTTTGTGGTCAACGGCCAGCCACCGCGCTGTGTGCTGGTGGTCACGGTCGAGACGGTGTATTTCCAGTGTGCCCGGGCCTTGCAGCGTTCCGGGTTGTGGGAGGCCGTGCCGTCCGATCGGCCTGCCAAGGTGCCAACCCCGGGCACCATCCTGTCTGCCCTGACCGATGCCGCCATCGACGCCCAGCAGTACGACAGCGAACTGCCCGCCCGCCAGCGCGACACCCTGTACTGACCGGGTTCAGTGCTTCGGATTCACGACGGCGTGAACGAAAAATCCTTGCTGTACGCCACCGACCCTGCCATGCCACTGACGCGCACCCGGTAGCGCACGTTGGCCGCCAGCGGTGCATTGGGCAGGATGAAAGCGTCGTTCAGGCTGAGCCATTGCGCCGGGTCGTTGGCCAGCGTCATGGCCTGTGCTGGCACCGCGGTGCCGGTGGCCCATTCGGTCACTGCAAAAGAGGTGATGCTGATGCGGTCGTTGCCTGGTGCGCGCAGGTAGATCGGTGTGCCGATGTCGCCCACAAACCCGGGCCGCGGGTTGGGTGTTTCGCCCGACGGTGTGAACACCGCCCGCGCGGCCTGTGTGCCTTCGCAGGGGTAGGTGAGCACACCGGTTTGTGCGGGTGGCACAGGGGCGAGCAACTGGGTGCCCAGTTCCACCACCATGTCCCTCACCACCGTGGTGCCAAACTGTTTGTGCAGCACCGCCACACCCACGTCGCGTGTGGCCACCAGCATGCCCTTGAGGTGGTAGACGGAGGTCAACAGGCCGCGGGTGCGTTCGTCGGCATAGGTGGCCAGCGGCACGGTGTTCAGCGTGCCGGTGACGTTGCGCCAGTACAGCGTGGTGACGTTTTCCCACAGGTCGCGGTAAGGGTAGCCCACGGCCAGTGCCCGGTCAAACAGCGTGATGCCGGTGAACAGCGGCTGGCCCACAACCTCCACATGCCCCGCCAACACACCCAGCGAGGCCTGGTAGGCGTTGTAGTTGGCGTGGTTCAGGGCGGCCTGGTCCAGCAGGGTGTTGGGTGTTAGCGTGCCAAAACCGCAGGCACCGCGCTCGGCATTCAAGCGTTGGGTGGCGGTGGCTTCGGGGCTGAGGCTGGGGTCGGACAGGTTGCCGCCACCGCTGCTGGCCACGGCAATGGTGCTGCTGGTGGCGGGGCTGTCACCGCCACCGCCGCCACAGGCCGCCAGTGCCAGCGCCAAGACCAGCCCGAGGGGCAACAAAACTGGGGTGCGCAGGCGGTGTGTCATGCCAACCCATTCTGGCCAGATGGGTTGGGCACAAAGACGCAATATCGGCTGGTTTTGCAGGCCAGTTGCCGCAATCGCGCGTGACAGGGCGTGGTGTCAGCGCTCGGTCTCGAGGTCCGGGATGCGGTTGAAGGCGATGCGCATCGGCGCTTCGTTCAGCGCGCCATGGGCGCTGGCAAAGTACAGCGCGTTTTTGCCGTGCGCCTTGTTGATGCGGTCCACCGCGGCGTTGAGCCGGCTGCGGTCGCGCAGGGGCTGGGTGGCGGCCACCTGGCCGGGCGCGTCAAACAGCGGCAGCGTGTGCAGCGCGGCGGGCACCAGGCCCAGCAGCGTCACGCTCACCGCCTTGGGGGCCTGCAGCCGGTGCAGGCCGCTGTGCCACAGGGCGTGCAGGGTCTGCAGCAAGAAGGTGGTGTCCTGCGTCTCGCCAAAACGTGTGTCGCGGCCGCCACCGGTTTGGTCGCGGTAGCGGTGGTCACAGCGCACGCCGACCGCCATCGCGGTGGCGTAGTGGCCCTGCTTGCGCAACCGCATCGCGGCTTTTTGCGTCAGCCGGTTCAGCACGCTGAGCGCGCCTTGCGCGTGGCGCAGTTCGGGCGGCAGCACGTGCGAATGGCCGAGCGAGCGCGCCGGGCTGACGCGCTGCGCATACGGCATGCCACGCAGCTTGTCGTACATCTCGTCGCCAGCCACGCCGCCCCAGGCGTTGTGCAGCAGTTCGCGCGGTGCGGCGTACAGCTCGGCCATGGTGGCAATGCCGGCGCGGGCCAGCCGTTCCACCATGCGCGGGCCGATGCCGTAGAAGGCGCTGGGGGGCAGGTGCAGCAGCCGGCCGGGAATGTCGGCCTGCTCCAGCACCGTCAGCCCGTCGGGTTTGTGCATGTTGGAGGCGAGCTTGGCCAGCAGCGTGTTGGGCGCGATGCCGATCGAGCAGGTCAGGCACGCGCCCAGTTCGTCGCGCAGTGCCACTTTCACCTGGCGGGCGAGGCGCTCGGCCTGGTCGCGGGCGCGCCAGCGGCCGGTGAGGCTGCAGGCCATCTCGTCGATGGACATCACGTCCTGCACCGGCACCACGCGGTCGATCACGGCAATGGCGTCGTGGTGCACCTGCACATACTTGGCATGCTGGGCCAGCACGAAAACAATGCCTGGACAGCGCCGGCGCGCCTCGTACACCGGCGTGCCGGTTTTGACCCCAAAGGCCTTGGCTTCGGCGCTCGCGGCAATGCAGCAGGTGGACTCGGCTTCCACCGGCACCACGCCCACCGGCCGGCCGCGCAGCTGCGGCTGCAAGTGTTGCTCCACAGAGGCAAAAAACGAGTTGAAATCGACAAACAGGGTGCGCAGCATGGCCGGGGCGGTGAAATTTCAACCAAATTGGCAATAGACCTTAGTGAAACCTGGTGATTTAGCTATCTAAAAAATAGCAAACAAAACCATTTACTGGTTAAATATACAGTAATTTACGCCCGTAAAATGGTGGTACCCGCAACGTGCGGGCCCGGCCTGTTGAAAGCCGGTGGTGCCGGGCCTTTCTGCCTGCGCCGCGCCAGCCGGATGCCATGAGTTACCAAGTCAAAGAAGTTTTCTACACGCTGCAGGGCGAGGGTGCCAACGCCGGCCGGCCGGCGGTGTTCTGCCGCTTTGCCGGCTGCAACCTCTGGAGCGGCCGCGAGGAAGACCGTGCCCGTGCCACCTGCCGGTTTTGCGACACCGACTTCGTCGGCACCGACGGCACGCTGGGTGGCAAGTTTGCCGAAGCCACCGCGCTGGCGGGCGTTGTCGCCTCGCTCTGGCCAACCGACGTGCGTGACCACCGCTTTGTGGTGCTGACCGGCGGCGAGCCGCTGCTGCAGGTGGATGCGGCGCTGGTGGACGCGCTGCACGCCGAGGGCTTTCGGATCGCGGTGGAAACCAATGGCAGCATCAGTGCGCCACCGGGCATTGACTGGCTGTGCGTCAGCCCCAAGGCCGGCGCCGACTGGGTGCAGCGCGAGGGCGACGAGCTGAAGGTGGTGTGGCCGCAGCCGGGGCTGGACTTGCCGCTGCTGGAAGCAGCGCGTTTTACCCACCGCTACCTGCAGCCCATGGACAGCCCCACCCGTGCCCAGAACACCGAAGCCTGCATCGCGTTGTGCCTGGCGCGCCCGGCCTGGCGGCTGAGCCTGCAGACCCACAAGATCACCGGCATCCGTTGAGGAACTCCTGATGCACCAGCTCAGCCAGCGCTTTTACTTCGACGCCGCCCACACGCTGAACCGTGCCAGCCGCCCCGCCGAGGAGGCCGACAGCAGCAAGCGCATCCACGGCCACACCTACTGGGCCGAACTCATGCTGGAAGGCGAACCCGACCCGCGCACCGGCATGGTGGTGGACCTCGGCCTGGTGCGCCAGCACATCGAGCAGCTGCGCAAGCAACTCGACCACGCGTTTCTGGACGAACTGCCTGGCCTCGGCGTGCCAACGCTGGAGAACCTGTGCAGCCACATCCTTGCCCAATTGCAGGCGGCCTTGCCCGCGCTGGTGGCGGTGCGCGTCTGGCGCGACTCCACCGGCGACGGCTGCACGCTGCGCCGCATGCCCTAACACTTCAGAGACCAGAGACTGTCCCATGAGCATCAAAAGCGACAAATGGATCCGCCGCATGGCCGAGAGCACCGGCATGATCGAGCCCTTCGAGCCGGGGCAAATCCGCGAGCGCGAGGGCCACAAGATCATCAGCTATGGCACCAGCAGCTACGGCTACGACATCCGCTGCGCACCGGAATTCAAGGTCTTCACCAACATTCACAGCACGGTGGTGGACCCGAAGAACTTTGACGAAAAAAGCTTCGTCGATTTCCACGGCGACAGCTGCATCATCCCGCCCAACAGCTTCGCGCTGGCGCGCACGGTGGAGTACTTCCGCATCCCGCGCAACGTGCTGACCATCTGCCTGGGCAAGAGCACCTATGCGCGCTGCGGCATCATCGTCAACGTCACGCCGTTCGAGCCCGAATGGGAAGGCTATGTGACGCTGGAGTTCAGCAACACCACGCCGCTGCCCGCCAAAATCTACGCGGGCGAAGGCTGCGCGCAGGTGCTGTTCTTCGAGAGCGACGAGGTCTGTGAAACCAGCTACAAAGACCGTGGCGGCAAGTACCAGGGCCAGCGCGGCGTGACACTGCCCAAGGCCTGAAGCCTCCGTGCCGACGGCGTCGGCACCGTCCTACAGCCGGTAGCGGCCAACAGCTACTGCGCGCAACGTTGGCCTTGCCTACCATTGCTTTCAGTTCCTCTTGAACAGAAAGCACCAGGTTGATATGGTTTTCACACGCACCCGGCTCACCCGCCGCATCCAGACCCTGTCCCGCCCGCACAACATCGCGTTGTCCGCTGCTCTGGCGGCGATGGTGGCGATGCTGATCGCCATGGGCATGTTGGTTCAGGGCCAGGTCAACAAAGCCGCTGCACGCGACAAAGTGGCGCACCTCGCATCGGTAGCCGCATTTGAATGCGCCCGTGCTGGCAATACCGCTGCACGCAACGCTTGCCTGCAGAACGTGGCTACCCGCCAGGCTGGCGAGCGTGACCCTTCAACGCTGGTTCAGCTCAGCTTGCCCATTGGTTCTGCCCACGCGGGCATGGTGCCAGTGCGTTTGGCCATCAACTGAATCCAGTTCAATGCAGGGCACCTGCCCCCAGCCGCAGGTCGGTGGGGGTGGTCAGCGCGCACTGCACCGCCAGCCGCAGGCCTTCTGCCAGCTTGGCCAGCGGCCAGCCCGTTGGGTGCGCGTCACTCTGCAAATGCGGCACATGGACGAAGCCCCCGCGGCAGGCCGACACACCACCTTGGCCAGCCAGCGCGTGCATCAACCCGTAAAACACATGGTTGCAGACAAAGGTCCCGGCGCTGTTGGACACCTCCACTGGCAGCCCGTGCTGCTGCAACGCCGCGTGCATCGCCTTGACCGGCAGGCTGCTGAAGTACGCCGCAGGCCCGCCGGCCACCACCGGCATGTCCACCGGCTGCGCGCCCGCGTTGTCGGGGATGCGTGCATCGTCCACATTCAGGGCCACCCGCTCCAGCGACAGGGCTTGCCGCCCGCCCGCCAGACCCACACACACCACCAGCACGGGCCGGTGTGTGTGCAGCAGTTCTTTCAGCATGTCCAGTGACCGGTGAAACACCGTGGGCAGCGTCGCGGCCACCAGCTTGTGGCCCAACACCTGCTGTCCGTGCAGTGCCTGTACCGCCAGCCCGCTGGGGTTGACCGGTTCGGTGCCAAAGGCGTCAAACCCGGTCAGCAACACCGTGGGCGGTGCACGCAGCGTGTGGCCGGGAGTGGTTACCATCGCGCCACTGTAGCGCAGGAGAGCACGCATGAAATGGGAAGGCAACCGCGAGTCCGACAACGTCGAAGACCGCCGCGATGAAGGCGGCGGTGGGGGTGGATTCGGTGGCGGCGGCCTGCTGGGTGGGCGCAGCATCGGCATTGGCACCCTGGTGGTAGCGCTGCTGGGGGGCTGGGTGCTGGGCATCAACCCGCTGACGCTGCTGGGCCTGCTCAGTGGCCAGGGCGGGCCGCCGGTGCAGGTGCAGCCAGCCCCGGCGCATCGCCCCCCGGCCGACGACCGCCTGGCCAAATTTGTGTCCACCGTGCTGGCCGACACCGAAGATGTGTGGACCGGCGTCTTCAGCCAGCGCGGCGGCACCTACCAGGCGCCCCGGCTGGTGCTGTTCCGTGGCGCCACCCGCACCGCCTGCGGCCAGGGCCAGGCCGCCATGGGGCCGTTCTACTGCCCCGGCGACCAGAAGGTCTACATCGACCTCGGGTTTTACGAAACGCTGAAAAACCGGCTCGGCGCACCGGGTGACTTTGCACAGGCCTACGTCATTGCCCACGAGGTGGGCCACCACGTGCAGCACCTGCTCGGCATCAGCGGCCAGGTGGAGCGCATGCGTGGCCGCGTCAGCCAGGCCGAGCAAAACGCCCTGAGTGTGCGGCTGGAACTGCAGGCCGACTGCCTGGCCGGCGTCTGGGCGCACCATGCCGACAATGCGCGCCAGATCCTGGAGCAGGGCGACGTGGCCGAGGCGATGAACGCCGCTGCCCGCATTGGCGACGACGCGTTGCAGCGCGCGGCGGGCGGCGCGGTGGTGCCCGACAGCTTCACCCACGGCACCAGCGCCCAGCGCCAGCGCTGGTTTGACAACGGCCTGAAAACCGGCACCGTCAAGTCCTGTGACACTTTCAGCGCGCGGGCGCTGTGACAATCGGCGATAATCAGGGTTTGCCCTTGACTGCAGGGCGCAGCCAGCTATCGGTTTGATAGCACCATCCTGATGTATAGATGACCGATTCGCGCACAGATTCTTTTTCGCAACTTCAGCTGGCCGAGCCGCTGTCGCGCGCCGTGGCCGAAATGGGCTACGAGTCCATGACCCCGATCCAGGAACAGGCGATTCCTGTGGTGCTGCAGGGGCGTGACGTGATGGGTGCGGCACAGACCGGCACCGGCAAGACGGCGGCCTTCTCGCTGCCCCTGCTGCAGCGCATGATGAAGCACGAAAACAGCTCCACCTCTCCGGCCCGCCACCCTGTGCGGGCCCTGGTGTTGCTGCCCACCCGCGAGCTGGCCGACCAGGTGGCCCAGCAGGTGAAGCTCTACGCCAAGTACACCAACCTGCGCAGCGCGGTGGTGTTTGGCGGCATGGACATGAAGCCGCAGACGCTGGAACTCAAAAAAGGCGTGGAAGTGCTGGTGGCGACCCCCGGCCGCCTGCTGGACCACATCGAGGCCAAGAACGCGGTGCTGAACCAGGTGGAGTACGTGGTGCTCGACGAGGCCGACCGCATGCTCGACATCGGCTTCCTGCCCGACCTGCAGCGCATCCTGAGCTACCTGCCCAAGCAACGCACCACGTTGCTGTTTTCGGCCACGTTCTCGCCCGAGATCAAACGCCTGGCCAGCAGCTACCTGCAAGACCCGGTCACCATCGAGGTGGCGCGTTCCAACGCCACGGCGTCCACGGTGGAGCAGCATTTCTACAGCGTGGGCGACGACGACAAGCGCCGTGCGCTGCACCAGATCCTGAAGCAGCGCGGCATGAAGCAGGCGTTTGTTTTCGTCAACAGCAAACTCGGTTGTGCCCGGCTTGCCCGCTCGCTGGAGCGCGAGGGCCTGAAGACCACCGCGTTGCACGGCGACAAGAGCCAGGACGAGCGCCTGAAGGCACTGGACGCCTTCAAGAAGGGCGAGGTCGATCTGCTGGTGTGCACCGACGTGGCCGCCCGCGGGCTGGACATCAAGGACGTGCCGG
Source organism: Burkholderiaceae bacterium (assembly GCA_017848435.1). Lineage (GTDB taxonomy): Bacteria > Pseudomonadota > Gammaproteobacteria > Burkholderiales > Burkholderiaceae_C > PCRC01. The sequence goes on from JAFEHU010000076.1 coordinate 109,071, forward strand.
CGGTGTTCAACTTCGACGTGCCGTTCAACGCCGAAGACTACGTGCACCGCATTGGCCGCACGGGCCGCGCCGGCGCTTCGGGCCTGGCGGTGAGCTTTGTGTCCGGCAAGGACGCGCGGCTGGTGGCTGACATTGAAAAGCTGATCAAGACCAAGATCGAACTGGAAGCGGTGGAGTTTGAGGAAGACACCCCGCGCATCAGGGAACAGGGCCGCATCAACGACGGCCGCCGCGCCTGGCGCGAAGCCGGTGAAGTGGGCGACACCCGCGACGAACTGGCGCCCCCGCGCGAAGCCCGGGCACCGCGCCGCGAGCACAGCCGCCCCGCTGCACCGCGCGACCCGTTCTTTGACAAGCCCTACGAGGCACCTGCGGCGGAAGCCAAACCCGCCTGGGAAACCGATGCCAAGGGCACAGCCCCGCGCGGCATCTCGGCCAACATCAAGCCGAAGAAGAAAGTCGCTGCGCTGTTCACCACCACAGCGTCTTGAAGCGCCGGGCGGTCAGCCCGGTTTTTGGGCCTGCGGGCACTTGACCTGAACCAGCTCACCGGTGGTGGCGCTGGTGCCCAGCCGCCAGGCGCTGAGGCAACCCCCCCACACACAACCGGTGTCCAGCGCCAGCAGGTTGCTGCGGCCGGTTGGCCCCAATGTGGACCAGTGCCCGAAGGCCACCGTGACGTTCTCGGTCTGCCGGTGGGGTGCATCGAACCACGGCACATGCCCGTCGGGTGCCTTGCCGGCCGCTTCCTTGGCGGTGAACTCCATCACGCCTTCGGGTGTGCAAAAACGCAGGCGCGTCAGCGCGTTGACGACCACGCGCAACCGCGCCACGCCGGTCAGCGCGTCGTCCCAAGCACGCGGCTCGTCGCCGTACATCTGCTGTAAAAATTCGCCCAACCCATCGCTGCGCAGCACCGTTTCCACCTCGGCGGCCAGAGCCATGGTTTTTTCTGCCGACCAGCCTGGCAACACCCCGGCGTGCACCATCAGGCAGCCGTGCTCGAAGAATGCCATGTGCTGGTGGCGCAACCAGTCCAGCAGCGCGTTGCGGTCGGGCGCGTGCAGGATGTCGTTCACCGTGTCGTGGCGCAGGGCAGGGCGTACGCCGTGGGCAATGGCCAGCAAATGCAGGTCGTGGTTGCCGAGCAGGCAGCGGGCCGACGCGCCATAGCCCATCAGCCGGCGCAGCGTGGCCTCGGACGCGGGGCCCCGGTTGACCAGGTCGCCCAGCAGGTAAGCGGTGTCGCGGCTGGGAGAAAAATCAATCTTCTCTAGCAACTGGCCGAGTGCCGCGTCGCAGCCCTGAATATCACCGATGAAGTAAAGTGCCATGTGTTCATTTTGCCTCCGGCCCCATGGAATTTTTGCTGATCGGTTTTCTGACCTTGCTCAATGGCGTGTTTGCAATGTCGGAACTTGCGCTCGCATCCAGCCGCAAAGTGCGTCTCACCGCCATGGCCGAAGCGGGTGACAAAGGCGCCCGCGCCGCACTGGCCCTGCTGGACAACCCGACGCAGTTTTTGTCGTCGGTGCAGGTCGGCATCACCTCGATTGGCGTGTTGAACGGCATCATTGGCGAGGCGGCGTTCAGCGACGGCGTTTCTGTCTGGCTGCAGGGCATGGGCCTCTCGGAGGGGGCGGCTGCCCTGACGGCCACCGGCTTCGTGGTCACCACCATCACCTTCGTGACCATCGTTTTTGGCGAGCTGGTGCCCAAACGCATTGGCCAGCTGTACCCCGAGCTGGTGGCCCGCTGGGTGTCGCGGCCCATGACCTGGGTGGCCACCATCGCCAAGCCATTCGTGCGCTTGCTGTCGATGAGTACCCATGCCGTGCTCAAGCTGCTGCGCATCGACAACGATGCCGGCCGCGCCGTGACCGAAGAAGAGATCAATGCCAGCCTGGCCGAAGGGCGCGACGCGGGCCTGATCGAACACCACGAGCACCAGATGGTGCAAAACGTCTTTCGCCTGGATGACCGGCCCCTCACCTCGCTGATGGTGCCCCGGGTGGACCTGGCCTGGCTCGACGCCGCCTACACCGTGCCGCAGAGCCTGCAGGTGGCGGGCACCCGCGGCCCGCACGGCGCCCATTCCTGGTACCCGGTGTGCCGCGGCGGGCTGGACGACGTGGTGGGCGTCATCAGCGTGGCACGCCTGCTGGAACTGGGCACCGAGCACACCGGCAGCATCGAGGCCCATGTGCAGCCCGCCACCTTCGTGCCCGAAACCCTGAGCGGCATGGAACTGTTGACCCAGTTCCGCGAGCGGTCGATCCGGCTGGCGTTTGTGGTGGACGAGTACGGCGTGGTGCAAGGCCTGCTGACCCCGCGCGACCTGCTGGAAGCCATCACCGGCGAGCTGCAGTCCGGCACGCCAGCCGACGCCTGGGCCACCCAGCGCGACGATGGTTCCTGGCTGCTGGACGGGCTGATGCCGGTGTCAGAACTCAAAGACCGCCTGCACATCGACGAACTCCCCGACGAAGACCGCCGCCGCTACAACACCCTGGCCGGCCTGCTGATGGCCGTCAGCGGCCACCTGCCCGTGACCGGTGAGACCATCGTCTGCGTGGGCTGGCGTTTCGAGGTGGTGGACCTGGACGGCAAACGCATCGACAAGGTGCTGGCGTCGGAAGTGCCCCACGAGCACCCTGACGCGCCGTTGGAGGTGGCGGACGCCTGACGTTGATTGCCCTGCGGGGTCCCCAACGGCCTGTGGTCGGGCCTGAAACAGGTCGCGACCGCAGGATTTCAAGCCAAATCGACCTTGAGCCTTAGTGGAGCCTGGTGATTCCGCTATGAAATCAGGAGTGTTTTCTTGTCCACCTCTGAAGTCGAGGCAGCTTGTCATGCCGGGCCGATGGTCAAGCGCTTGCCTGTCGGCCAATTGGATGTGGACGGCGTGAAAAAACCTCCAGCCCTTGCGGAACTGGAGGTTTTCATGTGGTGCCGGAGAGATGAATCGAACACCCGACCTTCTCATTACGAATGAGCTGCTCTACCGACTGAGCTACACCGGCTAAGCCTTCTATTTTAGCAGCACTCAGGCGGCTTTTTTCCGGGCTGCGTCCAGGTGGTACGCGGTGACGCGTTCGACCTCGTTTTTGGAGCCGAGCACCACACTGACGCGTTCATGCAGCTTGGTGGGTTGCAGGTCCAGCATGCGCTGGTGGCCGTTGGTGGCGGCGCCGCCGGCCTGTTCGATCAACCAGCTCATCGGGTTGGCTTCGTACATCAGGCGCAACTTGCCGGGTTTGTCGGGGTCGCGCTTGTCCCAGGGGTACATGAAGATGCCGCCACGGGTGAGGATGCGGTGCACGTCGGCCACCATGCTGGCGATCCAGCGCATGTTGAAATCTTTGCCGCGCAGGCCTTCTTTGCCTTGCAGGCACTCGTCGATGTAGCGCTTCACGGGGTCATCCCAGTGGCGCATGTTGCTCATGTTGATGGCGAATTCTTTGGTGTCTTCGGGGATGCGGATGTTCTCTTCGCTCAGCACGAACGAGCCCTGTTCGCGGTCCAGCGTGAACATGGCCACGCCGTCGCCCACGGTCAGCACCAGCGTGGTTTGCGGGCCGTAGACGCAGTAGCCTGCGGCCACTTGCTTGTTGCCGGCCTGCAGGAAGTCGGCTTCGCTGACGCCAGGGGTGTCGTCAGGTTTTTTCAGCACACTGAAGATGGTGCCGATGCTGACGTTGACGTCGATGTTGCTGGAGCCGTCGAGTGGGTCGAACAGCAGAAGGTATTCGCCTTGCGGGTAGCGGTTGGGCACGACGTAGATGCCGTCCATTTCCTCGCTGGCCATGGCGGCCAGATGGCCGCCCCATTCGTTGGCCTCGATCAGCACCTCGTTGGCAATGATGTCGAGCTTCTTCTGCACTTCGCCTTGCACGTTCTCGGTGCTGGCGGTGCCGAGCACACCGCCCAGCGCGCCCTTGTTGACGGCGTGGCTGATGCTTTTGCAGGCGCGGGCCACCACTTCCAGCAACAGGCGCAGTTGGGGCGGGATGCGGCCGTCGATGCGCTGCTGTTCGACGAGGTAGCGGGAGAGGGAGATTTTCTGGGTCATGGTGGTTTCCTTCAATCGGCAAGGGCGCGTGACACCACTTCACGCACGTCGTTGCTCAGGTCGGTCTTGGCGGCAACCCGGGCAATCGCCTCGCGGGCGGCGCTGCGGTAGGGTTCGGCCAGCTTGGTCCAACGGTCCAACGCACGGGCGAGGCGGGCGGCGACCTGGGCGTTGATGCCGTCCAGCTCCATCACGCGTTCGCTCCAGAACACATAGCCCGAGGCATCGGCGCGGTGGAAGGCGCCGGGGTTGGCCTGGCAGTAGGTGGACACGAGGCTGCGCGCGCGGTTGGGGTTGCGCAGGGAGAAGTCGGTGTGCTTCATCAACTGCCGCACACGGGGCAGCACGTCACCGCCCCGGTCGGGTGTGCCGGCCTGCAGCGCAAACCACTTGTCGATCACCAGCTCTTCCGCCTGGAACAGGCTGTGGAAGCGGGCCAGGGCATCGGCTGCCAGGGCATGGCCGCTGGAGACCAGTGCGCTGAGGGCGCCCATGCGGTCGGTCATGTTGGTGGCGTCTTTGAAGCGCTGGAAGGTCTTGCCTGGCCAGACCATGTCACCGCTCTCGCGGGCCGCCAGACACAGGTTGGCAAGCGCGAGGTTGGCCAGTGCGCGGCGGCCGCTGGCGGTGGCGTCGGGCGAGTAGCCGCCCGGCGTCTGGTGCGCCTCAAAGGCCCATTGCCAGTCGGCCTGCAGTGCGGTGGCCAATTGGCAACGCATGGCTTCGCGCACGGCATGGATGCGCTGTGGGTCCACCACGGTCAACTGCTCGGCGATGTAGGTTTCCGACGGCAGCGTCAACACCAGTTCCTTGAAGGCGGCGTCCAGCGTGGGGTGGTGCAGCACGTCGCGCAGGGCGTTCACACACGCGTCGTCCAGCACCTGCACGCCGGCCAGGTCTGACTGCGATGCGGCCAGCGCGAGCGCGCGGCGCAGCACCAGCCGTTGCCCGGCTTCCCAGCGGTTGAAGGCGTTGCTGTCGTGCGCCAGCAGGGTGAGCAGTTCGTTGTCGGTGTAGCCGTAGTCCAGCGTGACCGGGGCCGAGAAGTCGCGCAGCAGCGACGGCACCGGTGCGTTGGCCACGTTCACAAACACCAGTTGCTGGCTTGGCTCGGTGAGGACGATGGTGCGCGACGTACCACCGGCGGTGCTTTCGCCCGCCAGTTGCAGCGGCAGATCGCACCCGTCTTGCCCCAGCAGGCCCAGGCTGACTGGGATCACAAACGGCGCCTTGTCGGGCTGGCCCGGCGTGGGCGCGCAGTGTTGCGTCAGGGTGAGCGTGTAGGTTTGCGCGGCAGCGTCATGAACACCGGTGGCCTGCAGGCGGGGCGTGCCGGCTTGGCTGTACCAGCGCTTGAACTGCGGCAGCAGGCGGGCCAGGTCGCTCGCTGGGTTGGCGTCGGCTATGGCCTGGGCAAAGTCATCGCAGGTGACGGCTTGGCCGTCGTGCCGCGCGAAGTAGAGCGCCATGCCTTTCGCGAAGCCAGCCTGACCCACCAGGGTCTGCATCATCCGCACCACCTCGGCACCTTTTTCGTAGATGGTGACGGTGTAGAAGTTGTTGATCTCGATGTAGCTGTCGGGCCGCACCGGGTGCGCCATCGGGCCGGCGTCTTCGGGGAACTGAGAGGTGCGCAGCACGCGCACGTCTTCGATCCGCTTCACCGCGCGGGCGGACGGGGAGTCCGCCAGGTCCTGGCTGAACTCCTGGTCGCGGAAGACGGTGAGGCCTTCTTTCAGGCTGAGCTGGAACCAGTCGCGGCAGGTGATGCGGTTGCCGGTCCAGTTGTGAAAGTACTCGTGGCCGACCACGCTCTCGATGTTGGCGTAGTCCACGTCGGTGGCGGTGGCGGGGTTGGCCAGCACGTACTTGGTGTTGAAGATGTTGAGGCCCTTGTTCTCCATCGCGCCCATGTTGAAGTCGCCCACGGCAACGATCATGAAGCGTTCCAGGTCCAGGCTCAGGCCAAAGCGGGTTTCGTCCCAGGCGACGCTGGCCATCAGCGAGTTCATCGCGTGTTCGGTCTTGTCGAGGTCGCCAGGGCGCACATAGACCTGCAGCAGGTGGTCGTTGCCGGCGCGCGAGGTGATGCGCTGTTCGCGCGCCACCAGCTTGCCCGCCACCAGCGCGAACAGGTAGCAGGGTTTTTTGTGCGGGTCGACCCAGCGGGCAAAGTGGCGGCCGTCGTCCAGATCACCGTGTTCGACCAGGTTGCCGTTGGACAGCAGCACCGGGTACTTCGCCTTGTCGGCCCGCAGCGTGACGCTGTAGCTCGACATCACGTCAGGGCGGTCCAGGAAGTAGGTGATACGGCGGAAGCCTTCGGCCTCGCACTGGGTGAAGAACGAGTCGCCACTGACGTACAGGCCCATCAGCTGCGTGTTTTTGGCCGGTGCGCAGGTGGTGAAGATTTCCAGCGCGAAGGGGTTGCCATCGGCGGGCAGGTTGTCCAGCACCAGCTGCGGCCCGTCCATCTTGAACGAGCTGCCCTGGCCGTTGACCAGCACCCGCGCGAGGTTGAGTTCCACGCCGTCGAGCCGCAGCGGCTGGGCCGCCACCTCGGTGTTGCGGCGCACGGTCATCTTGTTCAGCACCCGCGTTTTCAGCGGGTCCAGATCAAAGCTGAGCTCGACGGTGTCGATCCAGTAGGCCGGCGCGGCGTAGTCTTCCCGGCGGACCACCGCCGTTTGTCCTTCACGCATGGGGTTTCTCCAAAAATGGCATCAGACGCCCTGCTTCAGGGAGGCTTCAATAAAGGGGTCGAGGTCACCGTCCAGCACCTTTTGTGTGGCCGATGTCTCGAAGTTGGTTCGCAGGTCCTTGATGCGCGACTGGTCCAGCACGTAGCTGCGGATCTGGTGGCCCCAGCCCACGTCGGTCTTGGTGTCTTCCAGCTTCTGTTGCGCTTCCTGCTGCTTGCGCAGCTCGAAGTCGTACAGGCGCGAGCGCAACCGTTTCCAGGCCACGTCGCGGTTGCTGTGCTGGCTGCGGCCGTCCTGGCACTGGACCACGATGCCGGTGGGGATGTGGGTCAGGCGCACCGCCGAGTCGGTCTTGTTGATGTGCTGGCCCCCCGCGCCACTGGCGCGGAAAGTGTCGGTGCGCACGTCGGACGGGTTGATGTCGATCTCGATCGAGTCGTCGATCTCGGGGTAGACGAACACGCTGGCGAAGCTGGTGTGACGGCCGCCGGCCGAGTCGAACGGGCTCTTGCGCACCAGGCGGTGCACGCCGGTCTCGGTGCGCAGCAGGCCAAAGGCGTACTCGCCCTCGACCTTGATGGTCGCGCCCTTGATGCCGGCCGTGTCACCGGGTGACTCGTCTTCAATTTGCGTCTTGAAGCCCTTGCGCTCGGCGTACTTCAGGTACTGGCGCAGCAACATGCTGGCCCAGTCGCAGGCCTCGGTGCCGCCGGCGCCGGCCTGGATGTCCAGAAAAGCGTTCAGCGGGTCAGCCGGGTTGTTGAACATGCGGCGGAATTCGAGCTGCTCCACGTCCTTGGCGAGGCTGGCGGCGTCCGCTTCAATCGAGAGCAGGCCGTTGTCGTCGCCCTCGTCGCGGCTCATCTCGAACAACTCGCTGTTGTCGGCCAGTTCGCTCTGCAGGCGGTCCAGTGTGGACACCACCGCTTCCAGCGACTTCTTCTCGCGACCCAGTTCCTGCGCGCGCTTGGAATCGTTCCAGACGGTGGGGTCTTCCAGTGCGGCGTTGACTTCTAGCAGTCGACGGGCTTTTTGATCGTAGTCAAAGATACCCCCGTAACTCTTGCGTGCGTGCGGCGAGGTCGGTCAATTGGGTGCCAATGGCGTTGGTGCGTTCTGCGTCCATGGTGTGGGTCCGGTCTGGTTGGCGAAAACGACGATTTTCTCATGCCAGGAACGCTGCCACCGCCTGCGCCACCGCGACCGGCTGGTCGTGGTGCAGCATGTGGCCCGCATCGTGGATGTGGGCGGTCTGCAGGGTGGGCACGGCTTTCAGCCGTTCGTAATACTCGGCCAGGGTGTACTGGCCGTTCCACCACTTTTCCAGGCTGTTGTCGCTGGCGTCCACAGCCAGCACCGGGGCGGTGATGCGGCGATAGATTTCCAGCACTTCTTCGACGCGGTAGAGCTGCGGGTTGGTGAGCTTGTGGGCCGGGTCGCCGAGGATTTCCCATTCGCCGCTGGCGGTTTCGCGGGCCCAGTGGCGGGCCAGCCAGTCGGCTTTGTCGTGCGTCAGGCGGGGGTTGGTTTTCATCAGCCGGCGGGCCACGCCGTCGGCGCTGGCGTAGGGGCGCAGCACGGTGTCGCCCCGGTGCAGGGCTTTGAGTTCGTCCATCCAGCGTGCCAAGCGGCCCGGAGCCTGTGCCGGGCGCGTGGCGGGCATGCCAAAGCCTTCGAGGTTGATGAGTTTGCGCACGCGTTCCGGGCGCACGCCGCTGTACAGCATGGCGACGTTGCCACCCATGCTGTGGCCCAGCAGGTCGACTGACTGGTTGGGGGCAATGTGGTCGATGACGGCGTCGAGGTCGGCGAGGTAGTCGGCGAACCAGTAGCCGTCGGTGCGTGGCCAGTCGGTCAGGCCGTAGCCGCGCCAGTCGGGGGCGACGATGTGGCGGTCTTCGGCAAAGGCGTCCACCACGAACTGGAACGAGGCGGACACGTCCATCCAGCCGTGCACCATCACCAGGGGGGGCTGGCTGGCGCTGGGTGTGCCCCAGGTGCGCAGGTGGTAATTCAGGTGGCGCAGCGGTGCGAATTCGCTGCGGGAGGCGCGCTGGGGAGAGTACATGGGGGCATCATACGAAGCCACTGCGTTGGGTGCCGTCGGCGGGGCGACAGCGGGGGCTTCTCAAACAGATTAGATAGCTATGAAATTCATAGCTGAATCGCCAGATTCCACTAAGGCCTGAGCACGATTTGGCTTGAATTCATTGCCCAACGGCGCTGGCAGGGCCGTTTGCGGCCCTGCACGGGGGGTTCAGCGCTGTGCCGCCTGCACCGGCTCGGCCACAAAAATCTCGACGCGGCGGTTGGCGTTGCGGCCTTTCACGGTGGCGTTGTCGGCCACGGGTTCGCGCGAGCCGCGGCCGTCGATGGCGATGCGGTTGAACGCCACGCCACGTGCGATCAGATAGTCGCGCGAGCTGGCGGCGCGCTCCACCGACAGCGGGTTGTTGACCGCGTCGCTGCCGGTGCTGTCGGTGTGGCCGACGATGGTGACGGTGGTGACCTGGTGCTGCTGCAGGCTGGTGGCAAATTTGTCCAGCACCGGCGCAAAGTTGGGCTTGATCGCCGAGCGGCCCACGTCAAAGGAAATGTCACTCGGGATGTCGAGCTTCAGGCGGTTGTCGGCCGTTTGCGACACGGCCACGCCGGTGCCCTGGGTGGCCTGTTCCATCGCGCGTTTTTGCTCCTGCATCTTCTGCGACCACAAATAGCCCGCGCCCGCGCCCAGGGCGCCGCCAATCGCCGCACCACGGGCAGCTGTGCCGGAGTTGCCGGTCACCGCGCCAATGACCGCACCCGCTGCGGCGCCAATGGCGGCTCCGCGCCCGGTGTCTTGCTGGGTCTGGGTCATGTTGGTGCAGGCCGACAGGCCGGCCACCAGCAGGGCGGCGCACGAGAGGGTGGTGACGGTGTGTTTCATGGGGGCTCCTTGACGGCGAAGCGAAAGGCGGATGCCTTGCGTGTGCAAACCATGATAAAGCGTCGCCATGGCACGGTGGGGCGATGCCCCCGCCAGCGCTGGGGTTGGCCCGCCGCCTGCAGGCCGTGGGCCCGGAACGTAAACTTGGTGCCCCACACCCAACGACCGTACCGCCCGCCATGAAACACACCCTCCTCGGCACCAGTGGCCTCCGCGTTCCCGCCATCTGCCTCGGCACCATGACCTTTGGCGAACAGGTGGCCGAAGCAGACGCCCACGCGCTGATGGACCACGCCCTGGCGCGCGGCGTCAACTTCCTCGACACGGCCGAGATGTATGCCGTGCCGCCCAAGGCCGAGACCTTCGGCGCCACAGAAACCATCCTCGGCAACTGGTTCGCCCGCCGGCCCGGCGTGCGCCAGCAGGTGGTGCTGGCCACCAAGGTGGCTGGCCCCTCGCGCAACATGCCCTGGGTGCGCGGCGGCAGCCCCGACCTGACGCCCAGCGACATCCGCGCCGCCTGCGACGCCAGCCTCAAGCGCCTGCAGACCGACGTGATCGACCTCTACCAGATCCACTGGCCGGTGCGCAACGCGCCGATGTTCGGCATGGCCTACTTCGACCCGTCGCGCGACAAGCCGGTCACGTCCATCCACGACCAGCTCGACGCGATGGCCGGGCTGGTGAAAGCTGGCAAGGTGCGCGCCATTGGCCTGTCCAACGAAACGCCTTACGGCGTGGCCGAGTTCGTGCGGCTGGCCGAACAGCATGGCCTGCCGCGCGTGGCCACGGTGCAAAACCCGTACTGCCTGGTCAACCGCACGTTGGAGAACGGGCTCGACGAGGCCATGCACCGGCTCAACGTGTCCCTGCTGGCCTACTCGCCACTGGCCTTTGGCCTGCTCACCGGCAAATACGACGCCAGTGGCCTCACCGGCGAGGCGGCGCCCATGGCCGGGCGGCTGGCCAAATACGAGTCGATGCGCAAGCAGCGCTGGGGCCGGCCTGAAGCGCTGGTGGCCGCCAAGCGCTACAACCAGTTGGCGCGGGACAACGGCCTCACACCGGTGCAGATGGCGCTGGCCTTCTGCTACACCAAATGGCAGGTGGCCAGCACCATCATTGGCATCACCTCCCAGGCGCAGCTGGACGACGACATCGACGCGCTGGGCATCACCTTGTCACCCGAGCTGTTGGCCGCCATCGACGCCATCCGCTGGGACATGAAAGACCCAGCCCTGTAAATCGAACGCCATGGGTAAAAAAGACCACGTCAGCGAAACCCCGGCCACGCAGCTGCTCAAGGCCCACAAAGTCGCCTACACCGAGCACCCCTACGAGTACTTGGAACACGGCGGCGCGCAGCACAGCGCACAGGTGCTGGGCCTGGACCCGTTCACCGTGGTGAAAACGCTGGTGATGCAAGACCAGGACGCCAAGCCGCTGCTGGTGCTGATGCACGGCAACCGCACCGTGTCCACCAAAAACCTGGCCAGGCAGATCGGTGCCAAGTCGGTCGAACCGTGCAAGCCCGAGGTCGCCAACCGGCACAGCGGCTATCTGGTGGGCGGCACCTCGCCGTTTGGCACCCGCAAAACCATGCCGGTCTACATCGAGTCCAGCATCCTCGGTTTGCCGCGCATTGCCATCAATGGCGGGCGGCGTGGCTTTCTGGTCGGGCTGGACCCGCAGGTGTGTGTGTTGTTGCTCGGTGCCAAGCCGGTGCAGTGTGCGCTGGCAGAATAACCCCCATGGAAGCTCTCTACCCCGCCATGGCCACCGTGGCCGCCTACCTGCTGGGCTCGCTGTCGTTCGCCGTCATCGTCAGCCGCCTCATGGGCCTGAGCGACCCGCGCAGCTACGGCAGCAAGAACCCGGGCGCGACCAACGTGCTGCGCTCCGGCAGCAAAGTCGCCGCCATCGCCACGCTGCTGCTGGACGCGATGAAGGGCTTTCTGCCCATCGTGCTGGTGCGCACGCTGGGCCAACCGTATGGCCTGGAAGAGGGCACCGTGGCTTTGGCGGCGCTGGCCGCGTTCCTGGGCCACCTGTACCCGGTGTTTTTCCGGTTTGAGGGCGGCAAGGGCGTGGCCACGGCGCTGGGCGCGCTGTTTGGCATCCACTGGGCGCTGGGGCTGGCCACCGGTGGCACCTGGCTGATCGTTGCTTTCTTCTTCCGCTACTCGTCGCTTGCCTCGCTGGCCGCAGCGGTGTTTGCCCCGATCTACTACCTGTTTGGCCACCGGGTGGTCTGGTACGCCGACAAAGCCATTGCGGTGGCCATTGTGGTGATGGCGATGCTGCTGGTCTGGCGCCACCGCGAGAACATCAACCGGCTGATCCAGGGCAAAGAGTCGCGGCTGGGCCGCAAGAAGTAACGCGTCGGCAGCGCTTCAGTAGCGCCGTTCCAGCGTCATCTGGTCCGCGTCGCGGCGCATCTGGAAGCGGTTCAGAAAGCTGTTGCCCAGCAGCACATAGGGCATCGGCTGCGGTGTGACCACCGCGTCCACCCCGTACACGTTCACGTCGCCCAGCCGCATGCTGTCGAGTTTCAGCCGGTAACCCTGCACCTGGCCATTGGCGGTGTTCAGCCGCACCGGCTGGCCGCTGGTGTAGGCAATGCCCAGCCGCTCGGCTTCGGCGGCCCCCATGGCCACCTGCGTGGCGCCGGTGTCCACCAGGAACTGCACTGGCCGGTTGTTGATGCTGCCGTTGGCCATGAAATGCCCACCCGCGTTGGCGGTGAGCACCACGCGGTTGCCACCGCCGTCCGCATGGGTGCGCGTGCCCACGCTGGCGGGTGCGTCGCCCACCCGCAGCGTGAGCGTCTTGCCGCCCACTTCCACCACCGCCGCGTCACCCTGGGTGGAGATGACCTTCACACCCCGGTGCGTTTCGCCCGGCGCCACGCTTTTGGGGGCGGAGCCGTCCACCAGCAGCAGGGCGCGGTTGCCCAGCATGCCGGTGAGGGTGACGGATTGAGCCCATACGCCGCCCAACAGGCAGCCCGCAGCCAAAACTGCGGTGCGTCGCAGGGCAGCCTTCATCGGTGTTTCAGTCGCGGAAGTTGTTAAAGGAAATTGGCAGGTCAGAGATCTCTTTGCGCAGCAGGGCCATCGCCGCCTGCAGGTCGTCGCGTTTGGCGCCGTTGACACGCACCGCGTCGCCCTGGATGGACGCCTGTACCTTGAGCTTGCTGTCCTTGATGGCCTTGGTGATTTTCTTGGCCTGCTCGGTCTCGATGCCGTTGCGCACCTTGATGACCTGCTTGACCTTGTCTCCGCCCATTTTCTGCACGTCGCCCACGTCCAGGAAGCGCACGTCCACCTCGCGTTTGGCCAGCTTGGCACGCAGCACGTCTTCCACCTGCTGGAGCTGGAAGTCGGCATCGCCAAACAGCGTGATTTCCTTGTCTTTCAGCTCGATGGCGGCCGAGGTGCCTTTGAAATCGAAGCGCGTGCCGATTTCTTTGGCGGTGTTGTCCACCGCGTTTTTCACTTCAACCAGATTGGGTTCACACACGGTGTCAAAAGAGGGCATGGCAGGTCCGTCAGGGTAGGTTGGCACACGCGGGCCATTGCCCGCCGTTATCACTGACAATTCTCCCATGTTCACTGAAACCAATGTGCCGCTCCAGCCCTACAACACCTTCGGCATTGTTGCCAAGGCCCACACGCTGGTGCGCGTGCGCAGCGTGGCCGACGTGCAGGCGGTGGCGGCCAACGCGGGTTTGGCCGCGCACCCGGCGTTCGTGCTCGGCGGCGGCAGCAACCTGGTGCTGACGGGCGACGTGAAGCCGCTGGTGCTCAAGGTGGAAGTGATGGGCATCCGGCTGGTGGAAGACACCGCCAAGGCCTGGGTGGTGGAGGCCGGTGCCGGCGAGAACTGGCACGACGTGGTGGCCTGGACGCTGGCCCACGGGTACCCCGGTTTGGAGAACCTGGCGCTGATCCCCGGCACCACCGGCGCCTCGCCGGTGCAGAACATCGGCGCTTACGGGGTGGAGCTGCAAGACCGGTTCGAGTCGCTCGACGCGGTCGATCTGGCCACGGGCCAGACCTTCACCCTGAACGCCGCCCAGTGCGCCTTTGGCTACCGCGACTCGGTGTTCAAACACGCGCCCAAGCGGCCGGGTGACTTCGGCCTGGCGGGAAAAGCACTCATCACCCACGTGCGCCTGCGCCTGCCCAAGCCCTGGAAACCGGTGCTGGGCTACGCCGACCTGGAGAAAAAAATCGCCGAGACCGGCACCACGCAGCCCAGCGCGCAGCAGATCTTCGACTGGGTCTGCGCCATTCGCCGCGCCAAGCTGCCCGACCCGCAGGTGGTGGGCAACGCCGGCAGCTTCTTCAAGAACCCGACCGTCACCCCCGAGCAGTGCGCCGACATCATTGCCCGCGAGCCCCGGGTGGTGCACTACCCGATGGTGGACGGCAACATCAAGCTCGCCGCCGGCTGGTTGATTGACGCCTGCGGCTGGAAGGGCAAGTCGGTGGGCCAGGCCAGCGTCTACGAGAAGCAGGCGCTGGTGCTGGTGAACCGGGGTGGTGCCACCGGCGGCGAAGTGATGACGCTGGCCGGCGCGATCCAGACCAGCGTCTACGAGCGTTTTGGCATCCGGCTGGAACCCGAGCCGGTGGTGATTTGAGGCGGTGAACATGGCCCGTTGGCAGCACACCATCCTGCGCCACCACCGTGGCTTGTTGTGGGCTTTTGGCGTTGCCTGGGTCGCACTGGCGCTGGGGGTGTGGTTGGGCGTGTGGCCACTGCGTGGGCATGGGCCGTCGCTGGTGGTGTCGCTGGTGGCGTGTGTGCTGCTGGGCGTCTGGGTACGCTGGCAGCGCGAACAGGTGGTGCGCGAAGCGCCGTTGCCGCAGTTCCTGAAGCGCAAGCTGCGCGACACCTACCCCCACCTGAGCGCCAAGGACTGCGACCTGGTGGAACGTGGCCTGCGCCAGTTCTTCCTGGCCTGCCTGCGCAGCCGCCGCCAGTTTGTGGCCATGCCCTCCCGCGCGGTGGACGCGATCTGGCACGAGTTCATCCTGCACACCCAGGCCTACCGCGACTGGTGCGAGGTGGCGCTGGGCCACTTCCTGCACCACACCCCGGCCGAAGCGCTGGGCGCCAAAGCCAGCAGCAACGACGGCCTGCGCCGTGCCTGGTACTGGGCCTGCCGCGACGAAGCCATCCAGCCGCGCACGCCGACCCGCCTGCCGCTGCTGTTTGCGCTCGACGCCAAGCTCGCCATTCCGAACGGCTTTGTCTACGCCGCCGATTGCGGCAACCGCCTGCACCCCCTGCACGACAACGCCAGCGGCGCAGCCCACTGCGGCACCAGTTTCTCCGACGGCAGCCACAGCGGCGACGCCAGCGGTTTTGGCGGCAGCGACAGCAGCAGCGATGGCGGGTCGTCAGACGGTGGCGGCGATGGGGGTGGCTGCGGGGGCGGCGGCGATTGACCGTTTCAGGCCTTGCAGGGGATCCAAATACCGCCACCCCTCTGAAAGTCAAGCCAAATCACCGCCAAGCCTTGGTGAAAACTGGTGATATTGCTATTTATTCAATAGCAATTTCTGCCGCCGTGCGGCCTCAGCCCTTCTTGGCGTAAGCCGAACAAATGCCCGTGGCCGACACCTGTTTGCCCGGAAAGATGCCGCAGCCACCCGCCGCATCGCCGGCTTTGCCGGTGTACAGCGCGCAGTTGCCGCAGCTGCTGCCAGCCGGCGCCTTGACCTTGGATTTGTCGGCCTTGGCCGCGTCGGCCACATAGGCCAGCGCCGCCGCGGTGGCGTCTTTTTCGTCCACCATGGCCGCCCCTGCATGCCCGGCTGCAATGGCATGGCCTGTGGCCATCAAGGCCGCGCCCGCGACGGGCACGAGGGTGATAAAGCGGCGGCGTGTCGGAGATGTGTTCATGCGGGTCTCTCTTTCGGAGTCGGTCAGTGGAGGGGCAACAACGCCAGGCGGCCAAGGCCGGTTGGCTGCCTAGTGTGGCAGCGTTGCCATACCCTACCAAGCGCCTCTGGCAATCTCCGCCCCAAAGGCACAATGCCATGGCACCCCAACCACCAGGAGACACCATGATCAAAGTCAGTGTGCTGTACCCGCAGCAACCCGATGCGCAGTTCGACCACGCCTACTACCGCGACCAGCACATGCCCATGGTCAAGGCCCGCATGGGCGCACATTGCAGCCACTACACCATCGACCAGGGGCTGGCCGGCGGGGCGCCGGGTGCGCCACCGCCGTTTGTGGCCATGTGCCACCTGTACTGCGCTTCGGTAGAAGCCTTTCAAGCCGGTTTCGGCCCGCACGCACAAGTGATCATGGCCGACATCCCCAACTACACCAACCTCAGCCCGGTGCTGCAGGTCAGCGAGGTGGTGGTGGGCTGAGCCCGCTCGCAGACCCTGTCCATTGGCGTATGGCGGTGCTGGCCGCATGCGCCACCCTTTGAAAGCGACCACCATGCCCTCAACCCCACCCAGCGTTGCCGCCAAACGGCACGCATTCAAGCGGCTGCACCAGTCCGGCTGCTTCGTCATCCCCAACCCATGGGATGCCGGCAGCGCCCGCTACCTGCAAACACTGGGCTTCGAGGCGCTGGCCACCACCAGCTCCGGCTTTGCGTGGTCGCACGCGCAGGCCGACGGCGCCATGTCGCGCGACCAGGTGCTGGCCCACCTGCGCGAGATGGTGCAAGCCACCGACCTGCCGGTGAACGCCGACTTTGAAAACGGCTTTGGCAACACCCCCGAAGCCGTGGCCCAGAGCGTGCACCTCGCCATCGCCACCGGCGTGGCCGGCCTCTCCATCGAAGACGCCACCGGCAACGCCAACGACCCGCTGTTCGACATCCCCACCGCCGTCGCCCGGTTACGCGCCGCCCGCCACGCCATTGACCAAGCTGGCGGCGACACCCTGCTCGTCGCCCGTGCCGAAAACTTCTTCGTCGGCCGCCCGGATTTGCCCGACACCCTGGCCCGCCTGCAAGCCTACGCCCAGGCCGGTGCCGACTGCCTCTACGCCCCCGGCATTCAGACCCGCGAACAGATCACCGCCGTGGTGCAGGCCGTCGCGCCCAAACCCGTCAATTTGCTGGTCGGCTCCGCCATCGACCTCACGATGAAAGACATTGCCGAATTGGGCGTGCGCCGCGTCAGCCTGGGCGGCGCACTGGCCCGCACCGCGTGGGGTGGCTTCATGCGTGCGGCACAGTTGATGCGGGAAGAAGGGCGGTTCGACGGGCTGGCGGGGGCGGCGTCGGGGAAAGACCTGAATGGGTTGTTTCGGGCGGGGTGATGCGGAACCGTGGCGGCACAGCCGTGTGTTCACGGCAGGCGTGGGGGCGTTTCTGCTGTGTCTTCCATCAGTTCCCGGCGCCAGCACACGCCTTCGCGCACCAGCCGGGCCGGTGATCCGGCGTAAATGGCGTGTGGCCGGCTGAGCGGTTTGGTCACATAGGCGCGCGCGCCGACCACGCAGCCTTCTGGCACGGCGCTCCCTTTGGCCAGGGTGACGCCTTCGCCCAGCCAGACGTGGCGGCCAATCAGCACATCACGGGCCGCGTTCAGGCGTGCACCGGAGGCGCTGTCGCAGATGGGGTGTTCGTCGGAAGTGCGTACCACGACGGCGCTGGAGAACATGCAGTCGTCGCCCACCTGCAGCAGCCGCCCTTCCATGGCAAAAAGGTAACCACCCACAAAAGTGGTTTGGGCGCCGATGTGCAGCCGCGAGCCGTGTTGCCGCAGGTGCAGCGCGCCCCGCAGGTCGCAATCGGCGCCGATGTCCAGCGTGTTCCCGTTGCCGCTGATGTAAATGCCCATGGCCCGGATGGCTGTGTTGGGACCAATCTTCAGCACATGGCCATCACCTTGCAGCACGATGGCATGGCCTGCTTCCAGCCGCGCAGTCGGGTCAATCTCGATCCGGTTGCCCTGGCCGTTGTTGATGATGTTGTGCTGGTTCACCGTTGCTTGCTTTCAAACCGGGAGGAGGCCGGCGCGCACGCGGCAGCCAGAAGACTCTGTATCGGCCTTTGGGCCGCCAGATAAAGCCCGAACCGGCCTTGCCGGTGAATATCAATCCTGAGATGGCGTTGTGAACACACGAGGCCGTGCCTGGCCATGATGCGTTATATTCTTGTGTTTATAACGATTGGAGACACCCCATGAACATAAAGACGTCTGCGATTTTTGGCATCGGCGGCCTGTTGGCTTTGGCACTGGTGGGCTGCGGTGGCGGTGGCAGTGAGCCGCCAGCGCCCGTGCCCAGCATCAGCCTGTCGGGCGCGGTGGCCCGGTCGGCCGACTACAACAGCACCAGCCTGAAGGCAAAATTCACCGAGGTCACGCAGGACGTCAGTTACCTTGCCGGCACCACCCCGCAGAGCAAAACTTATCTGGGCGTTCCCCTGTTCGATGTGGTCCAGGACGCGCTGGCCACCGACAACAACACGCCCGGCGCCACCAACACCGGCAACGCGGGCCGGCGGCTCGTCGAGCATGTCGTGCTGTCCACCGCGACGGACGGCTACCAGGTCGCGTTCGCGCTCGGTGAGTTGAGCCCGAACTTCGGTGGCAACACGGCCCCCAACCAGCCGCTGATCGCCTATGCGCAGCGGGTGAACGGCGCGGTGTCGGCCCTGGACGCCACCACGGACGGGCCGTTCCGCATCACGGCGCCGGGCGACAGCCGTGGCGGTCGTTACAACTCCAACGCGGTCAAGCTCGAGGTGGCCGTGCCGCCCGCGACACCGCAGTCGGGCGCCAAGCCCGGTGGGCAGTCGACCACGGTGGTGGTGAACGGCAAGGTGCGGACTGCCCGCACCTTCACGGTGGCCGACCTGAAAGCGCTGACCGCAAAAACCGCCACCTACAACGGCACCATCTACCGGGGTGCGGGGCTGTACGACCTGCTGAACACCACGGTGGGCCTGACGACCTCCAGCACCGGACGCAACAACGCCGTGCTGTCGCTCTATGCGGTGGTGACGGCGACCGACGGCTTCCGGGCGGTGGTGTCGCTCGGCGAGATCCACCCCAACTTCGGCAACCGGCCGGCGATCGTGGCCTACGAAACGGAGAGCGGCGACGGGCTGGGCACTGCGGGTGCGCTGCGGTTGATCATCGCGAGAAACGCCACCACGCCGGAAACGGCGGGGGCCCGTCAGGTGTCCAACGTCGCGGAAATCCAGGTGTTCGAAGCCGGCACGCCGTGATCCGTGGGTTGATGGCCGCGCTGGCTGCGGCGGCCCTGTCGTTCGCTTGTGGCGGTGGTGGCGCGGGCGGCGTTGTATCGACCGGGCCATCGGACCCGACGGCCGCCTGCCGCGCCAAGGGCAGCGCCGACGAGCAGCTGGCCTGCTTTACGGCCCTGTATGGTGTCACACCGCTGGAGGCGCCGCCGGTGGTGTCCGATGCCCGTTTTTCGGTCGGCGTCAGCCTGTTCACCAGCACCAAGCTCTCGGGCACCGGCAAGGTGGCGTGTGTTTCCTGCCACGCCAACAACAATGCCGGGGTTGCGTCCCCGGTCGCGCTGAATGGCCGCACGCTGACGCGTGCGCTGCACCCCAGCTTGCGCGGCGGCGATGCCGACGACCCTGCCAACCTGGCGTCCATCCAGCGCAACGCGCCGGACCTGGTGAACAAGCTGCTGGGTACGCCGCAGTTCATGTTTCACGACGGCCGTGTGGCGGTCGACGGCCGGGGCGGCTTCATCACCCCGGTGGGCGACAAGCTGCCGGCCGGTCTGGAGAACCTGCTGGCCGCGCAGGCGCTGATCCCCCTGCTGACGCGCGACGAGATGCTGGGCTACGCCCCAGGCACCAATGGCGGCCGCTCGGAGAACGCCACAGCCGGGTTGGTTGCAGACCCGGTAGAGGCCAACCCGCAACCGGTCTGGAATGCGGTGATGCAACGGGTGCTGGCCGACCCCGCCCTGGCCAAAGGGTTGGCCGATGCGTTCCCCGATGTACCACCCGCCAACCTGGGCATCCAGCATGTGGCCAACGCGCTGGCAGCGTTCCAGACGCGGCGCTGGAACGCGGGCGGCTCGGCCTTCGGCTTTCATGGCTGGTTGCGTGACCGTGAACGCTGGCCGCTGGCGGCCAACGAACTGCGCGGTGGCCTGGTGTTTTTTGACAAAGGCCGCTGTGCCCAATGCCACAACGGCCCTAAGCTGACCGACGCCAAGTTCCACAACCTGGCCGTGCCGCAGATCGGACCAGGCGTCGGTGGTGGGGCCAGCGAGACACCGCGCGCCGACAAGGGCCGCTACGAGGTGACGCGGCAGGACGCCGATCTCTACGCCTTCTTGACGCCTTCGCTGTGGGAAGTGCGGGCGACCGCGCCGTACTTCCACAACGGGGTCTACGACAGCCTGGAAAAAACCATCCGCCACCACTTTGACGCCGCCGGCCATGCCCAGGCGTTCCGCTGCGCCAGTGACGCACCGCTGCTACAGGCAGGTGTTCAGGTGGCATGCCGTGACAGCCAGAATGCCCCAGCGCTCTACGCCGCCATGGTGGGCCGGCTCCCGTCGCCACTCACGTCGATGCCGCCGCTGGGTGACGCGGAGATGGCCGACCTGATCGCGTTCCTGAAGAAGGTGACGAACGGCAACAACGGCGGCTGAGTCGCTTCGGCAGTTTCAGCCGCAACGTGCCACCCCCAAAAAGCACAAGGCCGCATGCGGCCTTGTGCGTGTGGGTGCGGCGATGCGCTTATTTGTCGCCACCACCGAGCTGGGGCAGCGCGGTGCCGGTGCCGACCGACAGCAGACCGGCCTTGGTGTACACCGCCAGCTTTTCGCGCGTGTCGATGATGTCGAGGTTGCGCATGGTCAGCTGGCCAATGCGGTCCAGCGGTGAGAAGGGCGCGTCTTCCACCTTTTCCATGCTCAGCCGTTCGGGCTTGTAGGTCAGGTTGGCGCTGGCTGTGTTGAGCAGGCTGTAGTCGTTGCCACGGCGCAGTTCCAGCGTCACTTCGCCGGTGATGGCGCGGGCCACCCAGCGCTGTGCGGCTTCGCGCAGCATGATGGCTTGCGGGTCGAACCAGCGGCCCTGGTACAGCAGCCGGCCGAGCTTGCGGCCGTTGTCACGGTACTGCTCGATGGTGTCTTCGTTGTGGATGCCGGTCAGCAGCCGTTCGTAGGCGATGAACAGCAGCGCCAGGCCGGGGGCCTCGTAAATGCCGCGGCTCTTGGCTTCGATGATGCGGTTCTCGATCTGGTC
This sequence comes from Burkholderiaceae bacterium, assembly GCA_017848435.1. Classification (GTDB taxonomy): domain Bacteria; phylum Pseudomonadota; class Gammaproteobacteria; order Burkholderiales; family Burkholderiaceae_C; genus PCRC01. The sequence goes on from JAFEHU010000076.1 coordinate 130,004, forward strand.
GCTCATGCCCAGGCCGTGGCGGCCGCCAATGCGGTTGGCTTCCAGAATCAGGTCGACTGGCGATGCAAAAGTCTGGCCGTTCAGCGCGACCGGCTGGCCTTCTTCAAAACGCACCGTGACTTCTTCGGCCTTCACCACGCAGTCGTCGCGCCAGAACGGCACACCCATGATGGGGTTGACGATTCTGATGCCACTGCTCAGGTGCTCCAGGTCTTTGGCCTCGTGGGTGGCACCGAGCATGTTGCTGTCGGTGCTATAGGCTTTTTCGGCGCTCATCTTGTAGCCAAAGCCGTGCTGCGTCATGAAGGCGCTCATCTCGGCCCGGCCACCCAGTTCGTCGATGAACAGCTGGTCGAGCCAGGGCTTGTAGATGCGCAAACTGGGGTTGGTCAGCAGGCCGTAGCGGTAGAAGCGCTCGATGTCGTTGCCCTTGAAGGTGGAGCCGTCGCCCCAGATGTTCACATCGTCTTCCTTCATCGCCGCCACCAGCATGGTGCCGGTCACGGCACGGCCCAGCGGGGTGGTGTTGAAGTAGGTCACACCGGCGGTGCTGATGTGGAAGGCGCCGGCCTGCAGCGCGGCAATGCCTTCGTGGGCAAGCTGCAGGCGGCAGTCGATCAGCCGGGCCTGCTCGGCACCGTATTCCATCGCCTTGCGCGGGATCTCGTCGTAGTCCGGCTCGTCGGGTTGGCCGAGGTTGGCGGTGTAGGCATAGGGCAGGGCGCCCTTGAGCTTCATCCAGTGCAGCGCGGCGCTGGTGTCCAGCCCACCCGAAAAGGCAATGCCGACCTTCTGGCCGACGGGAACGTTTTGCAGAATCGTGCCCATGCTGTTCAACCGAAATGGCAGATGTAGTGGTAGGCCCCTTCGGCAGGACTCACCTTGATCTGGAAGCTCGAGTTGCCCGGCACGCTGAACTTCTCGCCGGCGGCCGACTTGACCCAGGCATCGCTGCCGGCCAGCTTGTATTCGCAGCCACCGGCGGTGCATTCCATGATCTCGGGCGCGCCGGTGTTGAAGGTCAGCGTGGAGGGCAGCACCACGCCCACGCTTTTCTTGGTGCCGTCGGCCAGCGTGATGCTGTGGCTGACGCATTTGCCGTCGAAATACACATTGGCTTTGGTGGCGACAGAAACGCCGTCAAATTGTTCGGTGGTCATGGGGTGGCCGTGCGGGGCTGGTGGGTGGGTGAAACCCTGAATTTTAACGGCCCACGCGTTGCTCTCTTTGGCAACCGCTTGTCCCATCGGTGCCCCATGGGTTAGGCTAGTGGGTACTCTCCAATTTTCAGGCTGGCAAAGCGGTGTGGCCTGAATCCGCAGCGCGCGTGTTCGCGTAAGTATTCCAAACCGGTTTCTTTCCCATGGCGCTTGAACCCACAGACACCCAATTGACTGCCCTGCTGATCCGAATTGCCCCACGCGATGCCGATGCAAGCCATGCCTTGCGTGAACTCTACGACCTGACCGCCAAGCGGCTCTACGGCGTGGCACTGCGCGTGCTCGGCAACCGCGAATGGGCCGAAGACGCGCTGCAGGACGCCTACCTCAACATCTGGCGCATTGCAGGCGACTACCGCTCGGTGCTGAGCCCGCCGATGGCCTGGATGGGCGTGATCGTGCGCAGCCGGGCGCTCGACTTTCTGCGCCGCCGCAACAGCGAGCGGGTGGACACCGCGCTGGAGCTGGACGACTTCATGAGCGACACGCTGTCCAGCAACGCCACCGACCCGATCGACGCGGCCCAGGCTAGCCAGCAGGCCACCGCGCTGCACCAGTGCCTGAGCCGGCTGGAGAACAAGCAACGCGAGGTGGTGAGCCTGGCCTACATGCGCGACCTGAGTCACAACGAACTGGCCGCCCAGCTCAAGCTGCCGCTGGGCACGGTCAAAACCTGGATCCGCCGTGGCCTGGAGCAGTTGCGCCAGTGCATGGCGCGGGTGGTTTGAGCCCGTCGCCCGCGTCCACGGATTTATTTTGAGCAAGCCACCATGAAGTTGACCAACCACCCCGCTTTGCTGGAACAGCTGGCCGCCAGCCACGCCCTCGGCACCCTGCGTGGCGGTGCACGCCGCCGTTTTGAAGCCCTGGCCCGCGACAGCGTGACCATCCGCACCCAGGCCCTGCTGTGGCAGGAGCGCCTGGCGTCGCTCACCGAACTCCAGCCCAGCGAGGCACCCAGTGCCAACGTCTGGAAGCGCATCGCCAACGCAGTGGAAAACGAGCGCCAGAAATCCCGCGCCGCCCCCCCCGCGCCCAAGGCCTCTGCACCGCGTGGCGTGTCGGCCTGGTGGCGCGGCGCCGCAGCGGCCGGTGCGCTGGCCACGGTGGCTGGGCTGGTGGTGGGCGTGCAGCAACACCGGCAACTGGGCGAACAGGTCAGCCAGCTGGCCCAAACCAGCCGCCAGAACGCCGAACTGGCGCAGGCGCGCGAGGCATTGGCACAGCAGAACACCGAACTGCTGGCGCAACTGAAAGCCCAGCCCGACATTGCGTATGTGGCGGTGCTGGCCGACGGCAAGTTCAACGCGTCCATGCTGGTGACCTTCGACGCCCGGCAACAGGCGCTGGTGCTCAAACGCGTGGGCGCTTACCAGGAAGCGGCCGACAAATCGCTCCAGCTCTGGGCGTTGCCCGAGTCGGGCGGGCCGACCTCGCTGGGTGTGCTCGATGGGCAAGCCCAGATGCGGCTGGTCGCCAACGACCAGCAGGTGCGCGCAACCCCCGCATTGGCCATCAGCCTGGAGCCCAAAGGCGGTGTGCGGGAAGGTGGGCCGACGGGCCCGGTGCTGTTCTCAGGGCGCGTGCTGACGACGCGCTGAAGGCCAGCCGGCGTTGCGCTGGCCGCCAAATTCAGCGCTGCTGCTCAGCGCCAGTGGCCGCGGCTGTTGGAATAGCCCAGGTTCAGGCTCAGGCCAATCGGTGCGTAGTAAGGCCGCTGGTACACCGGGTACACGGGAACTGTGGCAGGCGCTGGGTAATACACCGGGGCAGGGTAGCTGGGCGCGACCACAACCGGTTGCTGCGTCTGGCCATACGGGGCAGACGGATGGCCCACGGGCGTGACCTGTACCGGGACGGTGGGGCCTGGGTCGTTGGGCATTTGCACCTGGTACTGCCTGCCCGCGTACTCGTAGACCACGTTGTAGGCCACGGTGCGGTTCTCGTAGAAGGTCTGGTTGCCGCACTGTTGCACGTTCTGGTAGTGCGGTGCGCTGTCGCCCTCGACCCGGTCGCCGACGATGGCGCCGCCCACGAGGCCAATCAGCGTGGCAATCGCGCGGCCAGAGCCGTCACCAATCGCGTTGCCGGCCGCACCACCCGCCACCGCACCCAGCAATGCGCCACCGCCCGACTTGGGTTGTTGCACCAATACCTGGGTGTTGTTGCAGACCTGGCGCGGCACACCGTACTGCTGAACCACCGGGGTGCTGGAAATCACACGCCCCACTTCCTGGGCCATGGCCAAGCTGCCCACGGCGCCGAGGACGGACATCAGAATCAGTTTTTTCATGGTGCGGACCTTTCTTCTTGCCTGCAACCCCGCTGAATGCAGCGGGAACACCGTCATTTTCCCACTTTGAGCGGTGCCGGCGACGCAAGTTCGGTAAACCCGGTGTAAAAGATGGCGTCAGCGTGTCAGGCAACCCGTGCCAGCCAGTCGTCGGGTTGAAACCCCACCGTCACCGCACCTGCCGGCCAGGCCACCACCGGCCGCTTGACCAGGCTGGGCTGGGCCAGCAGCGCCGGCCGGGCGCTGGCGGCGTCCACCACGCTGGCCTGCACCGCCGCGTCCAGCTTACGCCAGGTCGTGCCCTGGCGGTTGACCACCTTTTCCCAGCCCACGGCGGCCAGCCAGCGGTCGAGGTCGGCTTCGGGCACGCCCTGTTTCTTGAAGTCGTGGAAAGTGTGCGCGATGCCGTGATCGGTCAGCCAGGCGCGGGCTTTTTTGACCGTGTCGCAGTTCGGGATGCCGTAGAGGGTGACCATGGGGTGATTGTGCCTGCGCGACAATCGCCCCATGCACACACTTGAGGAATGGCTCGCCCACTGCGAGCGGCTGCACCCCGTCACCATCGACATGGGGTTGGACCGGACGCAGCAGGTCGCCACGCGGCTCGGCCTGCGTTTTGATTGCCCGGTGATCACCGTGGCCGGCACCAACGGCAAGGGCTCGACCTGCGCCATGCTGGAGGCCATCCTGCTGCAGGCGGGTTACCGCACTGGCGTTTACACCTCGCCGCACCTGGTGCATTTTGAAGAACGCTGCCGGGTGCGCGGCACGGCGGTCGCTGCGCTCGACCTGTTGCCCAGCTTTGCGGCGGTGGAGGCCGCCCGGCAGGCCACCAGCCTGACCTATTTCGAGTTCACCACGCTGGCGCTGTTGCACCATTTGCAGCAGGCCGGGCTGGACGTGGTGGTGCTGGAGGTGGGCCTGGGTGGCCGGCTGGACGCGGTCAACGTCATCGACACCGACTGCGCCATCCTCACCAGCATCGACCTCGACCACACCGAACTGTTGGGCAGCACCCGCGAGGCAATTGGCTTCGAGAAAGCCGGCATCCTGCGCGCCGGCAAGCCAGCGGTGGTGAGCGACCCGGTACCGCCGCAGAGCGTGCTCGACCACGCCGCGCACCTGGGCGCCGACCTGTGGCGGCTGGGCGTGGACTTCAATTTTTCCGGCGACCAGCAGCAATGGGGCTGGGCTGGCCGGGGTCGCCGGTATGCGGGCCTGGCCTATCCGGCCCTGCGCGGTGCCAACCAGCTGGTGAACGCCGCAGGCGTGCTGGCGGCGCTGCAGGCTTTGCGCGAGCGGATTCCGGTCACCGCGCAGGCGGTGCGCAACGGGCTGGCGCTGGTGGAGTTGCCAGGCCGTTTCCAGATCGTGCCCGGGCAGCCAACGCTGGTGCTGGACGTGGCGCACAACCCGCACTCGGTGGCGGCACTCACCGCCAACCTCGACGCGATGGGTTTCCACCCGCGCACCCATGCGGTGTTCGGCGCCATGGCCGACAAAGACCTCGCGCCCATGCTCACGCGCATCCGGCCACTGGTCGACCGCTGGTATTTCACCGATTTGCCCACCGCGCGCGCCGCCACGGCGGCCGATTTGGCCGCGCGCTGGCAGGCCTTGCCCGCCGCGCCTGGCACACCGCGCGACGTGGCGGCCAGCACCCATTCCGACCCGATGGCCGCCCTGCGCGCGGCCATGGCGGCGGCAGACCCCACTGATAGAATTGTGGTTTTCGGGTCGTTCTACACCGTGGGCGGCGTGCTCAAGGACGGGGTGCCGCGCATGCAGGCCAAACACCTGGCCTGATACCGCCCCATCCTGTTTGACGCCTGTTGTCTGGCCTGCCATCTGTCTTCTGCCTTACCGCACCAACCCGTACGCATGGCTTTTTTCAAGTTTCGTTTCCCCGGCCAGGCCCCCTCCAGCGGCTCGACCGTGGGCGCCGGCCCGACCGACAGCGTCGAGGCCTTGCGCCAGCGCGCCAAACACCGGTTGATCGGTGCGGTGGTGCTGGTGCTGGTCGGCGTGGTCGGTTTCCCGCTGCTGTTCGACACCCAGCCCCGCCCGGTGGCGGTGGACATCCCGATCAACATCCCTGACAAAACCAAGGCCAAGCCATTGGCCATTCCCACGCCGTCGGCCGCGACGCCAGGCAACGGGCGCGTGGCCGCGTCGGCCAGTCTGGCGCCCCGGGAACAGGTGATTTCCGAGAAAAATGAGTCAAAACAGCCGGAAGCCAAGGCAAAACCAGAAGTTCCTGCTATCAAAAAAGAATCGGCTTCGGTGCCCCGTGTGGCCACGCCAGAGCCCAAGGCCGAAGCGCGTGCCAAACCAGACGACGGTGCCCGCGCCCGTGCCCTGCTCGAAGCCTCCGACAAAGACCCGGCCGACAGCCGCTTCGTGGTGCAGATCGGCGCGTTCGCCGACGTGACCAAAGCGCGTGAAACCCGCCTGCGGGTGGAGGCGGCGGGCTTGAAAACCTACACCCAGGTGGCAGATACCCCCGAGGGGCGCCGCATCCGTGTGCGCGTTGGGCCTTACCCCAGCCGTGCCGAGGCCGACAAGGCCGCCAAGAAGATCAAGGCACTCAGCTTGCCAGCGGCCATCCTGACGCTGTGATGGCCAATATCGGGTCGGTAGACTGGTTGCTGTTGGCCGTGATCGGCTCTTCGCTGCTGCTCGGGGCGTGGCGCGGTCTGGTGTACGAGGTGCTGTCGGTGATGGGCTGGATCGCCGCCTTTTTCCTGGCGCAGTGGTTCGCCCCGGCGCTGGCGGGGAAGTTGCCCGCGCTGGCCGGTGCCGGTGAACCGGTGCGTTATGCGGTGGCGTTTGTGCTGATTTTCATTGGCACCGCGTTCGTTGGCGGCTTGGTGGCCTGGCTTACTAAAAAGCTGGTGGAGGCGGTGGGCCTGCGGCCGGTGGACCGGGCGTTGGGTGCGCTGTTTGGCGCGCTGCGGGGTGTGATCGTGTTGCTGGGTGCGGCGGTGGTGGTGAACACCACGCCGCTGAAAACCAGCCCCTGGTGGCAGCAGTCGGCCGGCGCCGGTATGTTGACCAGCGCACTGAAGACCCTGAAACCGATGCTGCCGGATGCATTTGGCAAACACCTGCCTTCCTAACCAAGGACTGAAACATGTGCGGAATCGTTGGTGTTGTCAGCAACACCCCAGTCAACCAGCTGATCTATGACGCCCTGCTGCTGCTGCAGCACCGCGGTCAGGACGCGGCCGGCATCGTCACCCAGCAGGAACGCAAGTTCTTCATGCACAAGGCCAAGGGCATGGTGCGCGACGTGTTCCGCACCCGCGACATGCGCGCGCTGCCGGGCACCTGCGGCCTGGGCCAGGTGCGTTATCCCACTGCCGGCAACGCCTACAGCGAAGAAGAAGCGCAGCCGTTTTACGTGAACGCGCCGTTCGGCATCGTGCTGGTGCACAACGGCAACCTGACCAACGCCAAGGCGCTGAAGACAGAGCTGTTCGTCACCGACCACCGCCACATCAACACCGAGAGCGACTCCGAAGTGCTGCTCAACGTGCTGGCCCACGAGCTGGAAAAATCCACCCGCGGCCTGACGCTGAAACCCGAAGACGTGTTCACCGCCGTGCGCAACGTGCACCGCCGGGTGAAGGGGTCTTACGCGGTGGTGGCGCTGATCGCCGGCCACGGCCTGGTGGCGTTCCGTGATCCGTTTGGCATCCGCCCGCTGTGCCTGGGCCGCAGCAAGGACTCGGTGATGGTGGCCAGCGAATCGGTCACGCTGGAAGGCACCTCGCATGTGTTCGAGCGCAACCTGTTGCCCGGCGAAGCGGTGTTTGTCGATCTGCAAGGCCAGCTGCATGCGCAGCAGTGCGCCGACGCCCCGTCGCTGAACCCCTGCATTTTCGAGTTTGTCTACCTGGCGCGGCCCGATTCGTCGATGGACGGCATCTCGGTCTACCAGGCCCGGCTGAACCTGGGCGAGTCGCTGGCCAAGCGGGTGGTTTCCACCGTGCCGCCCAGCGACATCGACGTGGTCATTCCCATCCCCGAATCCAGCCGCCCGAGCGCCACCCAACTCGCGCATTTGCTCGGCATTCCCTACCGCGAAGGTTTCGTCAAGAACCGTTACGTGGGCCGCACCTTCATCATGCCCGGCCAGGCGGTGCGCAAGAAATCGGTGCGCCAGAAACTCAACGTGATCGGCAGCGAGTTCAAGGGCCGCAACGTGCTGCTGGTGGACGACTCCATCGTCCGCGGCACCACGTCCAAAGAGATCGTGCAGATGGCGCGCGACGCCGGTGCGCGCAAGGTCTATCTCGCCAGCGCTGCGCCGCCGGTGCGCTACCCCAATGTGTATGGCATCGACATGCCAACGGCAGACGAACTGGTTGCACACAACCGCACGGTCGAAGAGGTGCGCGAGATCATTGGCTGCGATGCGCTGATTTACCAGGACGTGGACGCGATGAAGCGCGCCGTTGAAAAGGCCGCACCCCCCCCTGGCAGTGCCATTGCCGGCACGCTGGTGGGTTTCGACGCGTCGTGTTTTGATGGCGTCTACGTCACTGGCGACATCACGTCGGACGACATTGCGCGGCTCAACGAGAGCCGCGTGGGCGGCGACGACACCCAGGCGCAGGAAGACACCTCCCGCCTCGCCTTGCCGAACGCTCAAGCCAGCACGCAGGAGGCCTGAGGTGAGCGACAGCAGCCTGCCGCCCGGTTTGCACCTCGACACCCTTGCGGTGCGCGAAGCCGTGGCCAAGAGTCAGTACGGTGAAAACTCCGAGGCGCTTTACCTCACCAGCAGCTTCGTGCAGCCCGACGCCGCCACCGCTGCGCGCCGCTTTGCTGGCGAAGAAGACGGCTACATCTACTCGCGTTTCAGCAACCCCACGGTGGCCAGCTTCGAGCAGCGGCTGGCGGCGCTCGAAGGCACCGAGGCCGCCATCGGCACGGCCAGTGGCATGGCCGCCATCCTGCTGCTGTGCATGGGGCTGCTGAAGGCCGGTGACCACATCATCTGTTCGCAAAGCGTGTTCGGCTCCACCATCAAACTCATTGGCGGCGAGTTCGCCAAGTTCGGTGTGCAGAGCAGCTTTGTGTCGCAAACCGACGTGGCCGCCTGGCGTGCCGCCGTGCAGCCCAACACCAAGCTGCTGTTCGCCGAAACACCGACCAACCCGTTGACCGAAGTCTGCGACATTGCCGCGCTGGCCCACGTGGCGCACGACGCTGGCGCTCTGCTGGCGGTGGACAACTGCTTTTGCTCACCGTCGCTGCAGCAGCCGGTGAAGCTGGGTGCTGACCTGGTCATCCACTCCGGCACCAAGTACCTCGATGGCCAGGGCCGTGTGGTGGCCGGAGCCATCTGCGGGCCCAAGCAACTCATCGAAGAGAAGTTTGTGCCGGTGATGCGCAGTGCCGGCATGAGCCTGTCGGCCTTCAACGCCTGGGTGGTGTTGAAAGGGCTGGAAACGCTCGCCATCCGCATGGAAGCGCAATCGCGCCGCGCGCTCGACATCGCCACCTGGCTGGAAACCCACCCCAAGGTGGCGCGGGTGTATTACCCCGGTCTGGCCTCGCACCCACAGCATGCGCTGGCGATGGTCCAGCAGTCGGGGCAGGGCGGCGCGGTGCTGTCGTTCGACGTGGTGGGCGACGACCCACAAGTCAGTCGCCGCAACGCCTTCCATGTGATCGACAGCACCCGCGTGTGCTCCATCACCGCCAATTTGGGCGACACCAAAACCACCATCACCCACCCGGCCAGCACCTCGCACGGCCGCCTCACCGAAGCCCAGCGCCAGGCCGCCGGCATCCAGCAAGGGCTGGTGCGTGTGGCGGTGGGGCTGGAAGCGGTGACCGATTTGAAAACCGACCTCGCACGGGGTCTTGATACGCTCTAAATGACTGCTCGCGTCCGCACCCGCTTCGCCCCCTCGCCCACCGGCTTCATCCACCTCGGCAACATCCGTTCGGCGCTCTACCCGTGGGCCTTTGCCCGCTCAATGGGTGGCGACTTCATCCTCCGCATCGAAGACACCGACCTGGAGCGTTCGAGCCAGGCCGCGGTGGACGTGATCATCGAAGGCATGCGCTGGCTTGGCCTCGATCACGACGAAGGTCCGTTCTACCAGATGCAGCGCATGGACCGTTACAAGGCGGTGCTGGCCGACCTGCAGGCCGCTGGCCATGTTTACCCCTGCTACACCAGCATGGCCGAACTCGATGCGCTGCGCGAACGGCAGATGGCTGCCAAGGAAAAACCGCGCTACGACGGCACCTGGCGTCCTGAGCCCGGCAAGACCTTGCCGCCCGTGCCCGCAGGCGTGTTGCCGGTGCTGCGCTTCAAGAACCCGCAGGGTGGTGTGGTGGCTTGGGACGACAAGGTCAAGGGCCGCATCGAGATCAGCAACGACGAACTGGACGACCTGGTGATTGCCCGGCCCGATGGCACACCGACCTACAACTTCTGTGTGGTCGTGGACGACATCGACATGGCCATCACCCACGTGATCCGGGGTGACGACCATGTGAACAACACGCCGCGCCAGATCAACATCTTCAAGGCGCTTGGCGTTGAGCCGCCCGTGTACGCCCACCTGCCCACCGTGCTGAATGAGCAAGGCGAGAAGATGAGCAAGCGCAACGGCGCCAAGGCCGTCACACAGTACGCGGTGGAAGGGTATTTGCCCGACGCCATGGTGAACTACCTGGCCCGCCTGGGCTGGAGCCATGGCGACGACGAAATCTTCAGCCGCACCCAGTTCCTCGAGTGGTTCAACCTTGACCACCTGGGCAAGAGCGCGGCGCAGTTCGACGAAGCCAAGCTGCGCTGGGTCAACGCCCAGCACCTGAAAGCCATGGCCGACGATGCGCTGGCACCGCTGGTGGCCGCACACCTGCAGGCGCGGGGCATCACCACCGACGACCGCTTGCCGCAGATCTGTGCCTTGTTCAAGGACCGCTGTGACACCACGGTGGCGCTGGCAGATTGGTCGGCCGCGTTCTACACCGACGTCACGCCCAAGGCTGACGAACTGGCCCAGCACGTGACCGATGCCGTGCGTCCTGCCATTGCACTGTTGGCAGAGCGCTTGGGCACGGTCGCATGGGACAAGGCGGCGATTGCGGCGGCCCTGAAAACCGTGTTGGTTGAAACCGGTTTGAAGATGCCGCAACTCGCCATGCCGGTGCGTGTGTTGGTGATGGGCACAGCCCAAACCCCATCGCTCGATGCCGTGCTGGCGTTGTGTTCGCAAGAAACTGCATTGCAAAGACTCATGAAAGTGTGAAGACCGCAAATTTCAGGCTATAATTTGAGGCTCGAAAGCACAAAGCGCAGTAATAGCGTTAAAGCCAAAAAGGCACGGGGGTATAGCTCAGCTGGGAGAGCGCTTGCATGGCATGCAAGAGGTCAGCAGTTCGATCCTGCTTACCTCCACCAAGTTTTCGGAGGGCCTGCTAAAAACAGGCATAAGCCTGTGGCAACACGGGCGTAGTTGGAAGTCCAAAGGTTTTGACCCTATCGTCTAGAGGCCTAGGACATCACCCTTTCACGGTGAGTACCGGGGTTCGAATCCCCGTAGGGTCGCCAGAATTTCACCCCCAGGTGAAACAAGGCACAAGTTGATGGCGCTTGGCTCGCAAGAGCGAATGTCACCTACCGGGAGCGGTAGTTCAGTTGGTTAGAATACCGGCCTGTCACGCCGGGGGTCGCGGGTTCGAGTCCCGTCCGCTCCGCCAGTCTCATGTGGTTCCATGTAGTCTCATGGAGTCCCAATTTGACCCAAAAAGGGCCGCTGCAAATCTGCAGTGGCCCTTTTTCTTTTCGGCCCATCAAGTCTCATGCTGTCCCATCGAATCCCGGGGGTTGGGACATCAGTTCTACTCCCAAGTCCTCCGCCAACACGTCGGCTAAGGTATTGATCTAGAAGGAATTTCTAGGTGATCCTCCGACGCGACCCCCGGCTGTGGGTGGATTTTTGGAGGGACATGTTCGTTTTCACCCCCGGCGCGATTGCTGGATTGCGAAGTCCGAAGTAATGCGCCGAAGGGAAGCCGGCGCTTCACTGCGGGGTTTTGGCAGATAACTGCCGTGTTTGTCAGCGTGGTACTTGCGCCCGCCCCGAGCCATTATCAAAATGATGACGGCGACGATTCCGAGAGAGGTGGTGTTAAGGAGCCCTTTCCGGTGCTCGGGTATACCATCGTCCGATGAACCAAGCCGTCAGGTACCTCACCAAGTCTCGCTTTAAGCTGGCCGCCGAGTGTCCCAGGAAGCTCTACTACACGGGCAAGAAGGACTACCTCGACCGATCACTCGATGACAGCTTTCTGGCCGCTTTGGCCGAGGGTGGCTATCAGGTTGGCGAATTGGCCTGCCTAGGTCATCCCGGTGGCATCCGCGTTGACGACCTCGACCACCAGGTCGCGCTAGCAAAGACTGCTGAGCTCCTGCAGCAGGACGAAGTCACCATCTTTGAGGCCGCGATCGCAGTGGGAACTCTGTTCGTACGCGTCGATGTATTGCGCAAGACCGGAACGCGTATCGAGATCATTGAAGTCAAAGCGAAGTCCTACAGCGCTAAGAAGGATGGTGACTTTCGAGGGGCCAAGGGTCAGTTGAAGTCAGACTTCCTGCCATACCTACAGGACGTTGCTTTTCAGCGCTACGTGGCTGAGGCGGCGTTCCCCGGCCATCAGGTTCATGCGTTCCTGATGCTTGTCGACAAGGAGCAATCCACGACAGTGGACGGCCTCAATCAGCGCTTCAAGGTGGTCGTGGAAGGAAGGCGACTCAGGATCCAAGTGACACCAGGTACGACGCCGGAATCCTTAGGTCAGCTCCTGCTTGCCAAGGTGCCAGTGGACGGTCAGGTCGACATGATTCTGTCAAGTGCTCTTGCGGTCGGGCCGGCGGATCTGCGCTCTTTCCCTGCGGCTGTAGGTGCTTTCGCACTTGCCTACTCTCAGGACGAGCCGCTCCTCCCCACTCCGTCGTCGGCTTGTGGCGGCTGCCAGTTCAAAGCGCCTAGCTGGCCATTAGCCGGGCAACCAAAAAGCGGCTTCCACGAATGCTGGTCACAGGCATTCCATTGGGGAGAGCCTGATTTCAGCGGGTCGACGGTTCTCGATCTCTGGAACTTTCACGGAAAGACCCAGCTCATCGACCAGGGAGTACTGAAGGCAAAGCAGGTTACGCTGGAGGATCTGAAATTCGACGGCGAAGAACCAGGCGTTGACGGTATGACGCGCAAGCACCGTCAGTGGTACGTCTGCCAGCCAGCGTGGCCTGGCGGTGGCGAGTACTACTTCGACGGCGCAGGCTATCTGAATGCGAGGGCGGCGTGGAAGTTTCCTTTGCACTGCATCGACTTTGAAACAAGCACCGTGGCTATCCCCTTCGCAAGCGGTCGGCATCCGTACGAGATCACCGCCTTCCAGTTTTCGCACCATGTCGTCCACGAAGATGGCCGGGTTGAACACCGGAGCCAGTGGCTCTGCGCCAAACCAGGTGTCGATCCGAACATTGATTTCGTCCGTGCGCTGCGTGACGCCCTCAGCAAAGACGACGGGACGATTTTTCGATGGTCCGCGCACGAGAACACCGTGTTGAACAAACTGCGTGAAGAGCTGCTTGTGTTGACTACGCCTCCCGCAGACAAGGACGCGCTGGTGAGCTTCATTGAGTGCATCACGTCAAGGTCGGTGTCGCCCAAAGAGAAGGTTCATGGGCCAAGGACCATGGTCGACCTCTGCGACATCGCAGAGAAGTTCTACTTCCACCCGTCCACCAAGGGCAGCAACTCACTGAAGAAAGTGCTTCCAGCACTGATGAAGAGTTCGACCGCGCTGCGCGAAACTTACGATAAGGCGAATTACGGCGGCGAGGGTGTCAGCTTGAACTTTATGGAGCCCATCGCTTGGTGGCAAGAGGGCGATGGCGGGGTGATGGATCCATACGCGCTTTTGCCGCCTGTATTCGATGACGTTTCGCGCGATGAGACCGATGCAGCTGATGAAGGGCTGTCCGAGGAACTAAAGGAGGGCGGCGCAGCAATGGCTGCCTACGCTCGGCTCCAGTTCGAGGATCTGTCTGATGCTCGCCGCGCAAGCATAGAGAGCGCCCTCCTTCGATACTGCGAGCTGGACACGCTGGCGATGGTGATGGCGATCCAGGCGTGGGACCACATGGCGGCAGCGGCCAGGGCCTGACCTGGGCAGCACAAGCATCTGTTACTTCGCTTTCTTAAGTCTCAGCTCTGGCTTGATGGAATGACTTCCACGAAGCGTAGCTCGACGTCAGGTGAGGCGCCTCACGTCCACCCAAGCGCGGCAAACACGTGCTTTGCCGCGCTGTCCTCGGTTCGAGCGTGCAGCCCGCCCTCCAGTAGCTCACGGCTCCGGATAGCCCTGTCCATGAAGTTCGTGGCCTGATCCCCACCGACGCCGCTCGCCACATTGCCACCCGTCCGGGCTAGATCGGGAACAGACATACCAAAGAGGGAGCTGATAGTAGTGCCAAACCTCTCCTTGCTAATCAGCAGGAAGTCGCTGCGGAACTGCACGACGAAGTCGAAGAAGCCCAAGACGCAATCCTGCAGGGTCTTCTGTGGTGCTGCAGTGAGCGCTGTGATTGCGATGGTCTCGATGATGAAAGAGCGCAATTGAACCGTTGACGGCAGCGACTTGTTCCATGCCTTCAACAGCTTTATTGCTGGTACCGCCCAGCCATCACACAGCTGATTGGCTTTTGTCAGCGCTGCGTGATGCAACTTGGGCGAGGACTTAATCCAGGCATCATCCTTCCGGTCGCCGATCCAGATGTGGTCGCTCCCCGGTATCTCGATGGCCGGAACGCAGTCGATATCGATGTGCGAAAGCTCCAACCTGATGGAGCGGCGCTGCGTAAAGGCCGAGGATTTGTCGTAGCGGTAGCGAACCGCGTCCGCGAACGAGCGCAGGACAACGCTGGGTTTGGGTCGCATTGCCAGTAGCCCCGCTGCCCACTTAGACTCATCGATCAAGAAGATGATGTCCACGTCGCCCAGCGGGCTCACTGCAGTGTCTCTGGCATAGCTACCGCTCAAGTAGCTACCGAGAATCCGGCTGCCGATGCCGCCCGTATCCATGAGCCCGCGCAAGTAGTGGTGACTGGCGCTTGCCGCCTTCTTCTGAGTCGCCGTCGGCTCAACATTGCGAGCCATGCCTCTCAGCAGTCCCTCGATATTTCTCACGATCAACCCCGGAAAAGTCGCGTCACTAGATCGGACGACTGCTGCACTAGCTGCCGGCTGTCATGGTGAGCGATGGGACGTAGCCGCCACCACGCTCGCCGTCGAAGTCGAACTCGTACAACGCGACCGGCTTCAAAACCTTGATATGCCGCCCGAGGAAGAACGCAAAGCTATATGGCGCCGCAATGAACAGATGCAATAAAGGGCGAGCTGCTATGCCCGCTCCCGACCTCACATCCTTCAAGTGGTTGGCCAGCCGGTCCGCCAGTTGATCAGCGTGGGCGCCATTCAGCACGGCAGCCTGGGATGCGCCACCCGCGAGGCTTGCTACCACCAAGCGGCCAACGCTCGGCTGGCCCTGAAGGTAGGCACGAACCTGTTGTTCTGTGGTCCGGGTGATGGATACCGCTACGGCCACCTCGGTTCCGCCGGTTTCCAAGTCAAACTCACTGAGCGTCCAGCCCGGCCAGTTGGGATCTACAGGCACGTCATCGGCAGCCCAGATGGCCGAACCGCCACGAGTGCGCTGCTCGAGCTCCACAATCTTTCCGGACTTGGTGTCCAACACGGTGCCTGCGGCAAACGCCAGTGTCAAGTGAGTGTCCATCGCGAGGCGAAGATGCTGCTCCTGCTGCCCAGCTGAACGAATGAATGCGTTCAGCTTGGGCAGAAGATCCTTTTCCCACGTGAACTCGGGCCTCAGGTAGCGATCGGAGAACTCAGGCAAAAGATTAAGGACCTCATCGCAGCGCGCCTCCAGGCGGTCGAAGCCGTGCTCGAAGGACTTGACGCCGAAGACCTTCGCTGGTGGCGGCGCCTGGTCTGCGAAGAGCTTATCGTCCCCACAGGCCTCGCGGAACGACTTGGCGTCGAACTCGTTTCGGCCTTGACCCAACCAGTCGTATGGCAGCTGGTCGTAGATCGTCGAGCTGGTTCCTGGCTCGCTCGGCTTGAGGCCATAGAAGTGCAGCGCCTCATCCATACGCTGGCGGAAATCATCCAACGACTCCGAGACTGAGGTCAGCGCGAGCCGTTCGCAGAACGCGCGTAGCTCTGCCTCATCCACCCTAAGATGCTGCTTCCAGGCTTCTCGCGCCACCCAGTACTTGCTCTGTTTCGTCGAGCCCTGAAAGAACTCATCGAGCT
The DNA here is from genome assembly GCA_017848435.1 of Burkholderiaceae bacterium. GTDB lineage: Bacteria > Pseudomonadota > Gammaproteobacteria > Burkholderiales > Burkholderiaceae_C > PCRC01. Next base: position 145,888 of record JAFEHU010000076.1, read on the forward strand.
TCAATGTGTGGTGCTGCTGTTCAACCAGCTTGTGCAGGACATCGTCCACATGAACGCGGTGGTTGGTCATGAGCCGAATGCGCGAAGCAAAGCCGCCAGCTTGGTCCGACAAGTAGGCGTCCCGAGCACGCTGCAGCAGCGACGTCGTCGTGGCACCGGAGTACTTAGGGTCTGTCAGGTCCACATGCGTGAACGTGCCGTTGCCTACATGCCACTTGCACTGGAATCGCTCCACCTGCAGACGCCGGCCAAACTGATCCAGCGGCCCCCGACTCGGGTCGTACTCCACCCAGACGTCATCGAAGCCGCGAGGACCCGACTCGAACCCGACCCGATGGACGGCCGTGGTGGAACTCAACAGCTTGGCCGCGTAGGTCCAAAAGATGCGTGCCTGGAAGGCGTTGCCGTATCGAGGTGTGTTGACTGCCTGCGTCATCTATTCTGGCGCCTTTCAGGTGGGTGAAGTTCAGCTTAGCGGAAACATCGGGCCGAACAGGTCTCGCCACGCACGCAGTGCCTCACCGTTCTTGCCTTGTCGGACGAGGTGAATCGCATGGTCGGCCTCCCTCGCGGCGGCCGTCAGCAGCTTCTTGGCTCGCTCAACTCGCGCAGCGTCCATAGAGCCGCTGATGGGTGGGCCAAGCTTCGCCGGGTCTTCCCACGTGTCGCCGATGCGGTCTGCAAGGGTGGCAAAGAAGGACTGGATTTCCCGGTCGAACTGACCGCCCCAGCCGCCGTGCAGGCACTCGAGCGCCATCACCTCGATGAGGAAAGACGGCTTCACAGGCTTCTCGCCGTGCTTGGGGTTGTTGTTCCAGTACTTCGCCATCCGCACGAGCCCCTTCCACTCGCTGGAGTAGGCCTGGTGGGCGTCTACGGCCTTCTGCGCGTGAATCTTGGGGTTGGTCTTGATCCACTTGCCGGTGTCGCCATCGGGGATCTCGTAGTTGTCGCCGCAGGTGAATGCCGGCACGACATCGATGCTCAACACCTTGTAGTCAGTTTTGTCCTCGTCCTTGATCTCAACGCCGAAGTCGACGTTGATGGATCGGCTCTGCCTGCGGACAGCCTTCTCGCCGTACTTCTCGATCAGCGTCGCCTTGTAGTCATCGAGCACGACGCCAGCGGTCTTGTCGCGGTAGTGCCGCTCGGACTGCTTCATCGGAAAGAAGATGTCGATGTCCTTGAGCGGCTTGGTCTTCGTGTGCCTCTTGTACGAGCCGGTGAGGAAATCGCCTTCAATGGCGAACTTGGTGTGCAGGTAATCCCGCACCTCCGTATGCTTCGCCGACGCGTTGTCCTGTTCCTTCTGGTTCAACTCGAGGCGGTTTTTGAACTTTCGGAATGCTTCATTCACGGTGAGGGTCATTTCGTCCTCCAGTAGCTCGTGCTGGCGCTCAGGCCGTTGTGCTCAACGCCAGTACCAATGCTCTGACGCACCATACCGTCGGTCGACCTGAATTTGGTGGCGGACCAGCCTTCAACGTCAGGCCGTCCCGACTTGTTCTTCACCACCACGCGATAGAGCGCTTCCGAAGGCAGAAGGCCCTGCTTCTTAATGGCATACCTCAGCGCCTCGGTATCCACCCAGAAGTTGCCTGCGTCGGATGACCACGAGTACGCCACTGTGATGTCCCATCGCGTGATCAGCGCGTCCGTCTTCGGGTGATAGATCTCCAAGGTCACAAACTCGAGGTGCTCGGTCTCGATCCACCGCTTGATGCCGGCATGTAGGACCTTGTGGTCACCAGCCAGCTTCTGAGGGTCCAGGCCGCTCTGGACAAGCACGTCCTTAAAGCTCTTCAGGACGTTGTCGGTGACGTAGCTCACCGAGTGCGCATAGGAATAGACGGCAACGGTGCTCATGACTTCAGGAATTCGCTGGTGTCAAAGGAGAAGTCGGCGGCTGCCTTCTTGGAGTCTTCGGTTGACTCGGAGCCGAGCTTGGACGCCATGTCGCGGGCGGTGATGCGCGTGCTCTTTGCCTTCAGCGCGCGCTCGACCCAGGCCAGGTCGTCTTTGGGACAGGGCAGAGAGATGAACCACTCGCCCTCCAGGGGGTCGAACCCCAGCGCATCCTCCTTGGCGTCGCTGCCGTCGATGGCGTCCTCGTCGTACAGGCAATAGATGCGCGTTCGCGGGCCTTTGCACTCGACGACGATGGCGGCGTCCTTCGGCGCCATCTCCGTGAGGATGGAGCTGGCGACACCAGCGACGGAGAGCAGCTCGTCACGCTTGGCCCCGGACCTCCCCTGGGTCAGCAAGTCGACGATGAAGTCCCACGCCTCGACGGAATCCCTGTGAGGTGTCCCGCGGACGATGCGCTTCACGACAGTTGCGTTGCTCATTGCTTGCCTTTCTGGCGTGCGGCCTTGGCGAGGGCTACAGCCGACTGAACATCGACCAGGGTCAGCTTCGCGGGGGCGACCGCAACTTCCTTGCGCGAAGCGAGTGCGTTGGCCACCACCTTGCGAATCGTTCGGCCGTCCAGGCCAACCGTGTCAGCGACCAAACGCTTGAAGCCGGCCTCGTGAGGCAGCTTTTCGATGCCCTTGAATGTCCCGCCCAGTTCCGTCAGGCATTCGGTCAGGATCTGCTCACAGGCGTCACGGTTGGGGAGCGGAACCTCGAGCACCAGGTCGCAGCGTGACGTGAACGCGGCATCAATTGCCTGAGGGAAGTTGCTGGTCGCGATGAACAGGATGTTGTTGAACTGTTCTGCCAGGGCGTCCAGCTGCACGAGGACCGCGTCGGTAGCTCGCATGACATCGACCGGATTGGCGTCCATGCTCAGCTTGGAGCGGTCGACCGCCAAAGTTTCGACCTCGTCCAGCAGGACGATGGTCGGGCCGCGCATTGCGGCTTCAGCGACCGTTTGCGAGAACAGCTCAGAAACCGCCTTCTGGGTCTTGCCCATCATGGCGCTACCGAGTGCGTGGGGGTCGACCTCCAGCAGCGTGAAGCCCGCCTTCGACATTAACGTGGCCACCTCGTTCGCCAGGCCTCGCGCCAACGAGGTCTTGCCCGTTCCCGGTGGCCCGACGAGAAGGATGGCGCCGTGCAGCGGCAGTACGGTCCGCTTGACCTTGGGACGGACGGTGAAGTTGACGATCGCCTGCGAGACGAGGCGCGACTTGATGTCGTCGTCGACAACGATCGACTTCCACAGATCTGCCAGGCACCTTTCGGGCAGCTTGACGATGCGGTGGATACCCTTGGGGGCTTCGGAATGATTCGACATCAGGTATTTCGCGGTTCTAAGGAGGTGGTTCGCGCGCGGGGCCGTTTAAGCACTATCAGTGGTGCTGAAGAGCTTGCAGACATACGGTCACAAGAGCCGCAGTTGACGCTGGACGTCCTTGGCTACGAAGGCCAGGACGACACCGACGGCGCCGACCGCGGCGTACGCCATCGCCCCGGGAACCGACTCCGGCACCCACCCAGTCCACAGCCCAGGCAGGAGCTGGTCGATGTTGGTTACGGGCGGCTGGCCTGCTATGCCGGTTGCGGTAGATGCGGCCAGCTTCCCGACATGGGCGAAGGCCCCGGCGATGAGGCCGAAGCCACTCACCTTGTAGAGGGTGGCACCCAGTTCCCGGAAGAACGCCGGGAAGCGATACAGCAGCACCGTGAAGTTTTCCAGCATGGCCTCAGTCCTTCTTTTCCTTGCGCACGCCCTTGAAGGGGTCGCCGTCCTTCTTCTGATCCATGAAGCGGCCGTTGCCCGTGTCGCGCTTGATCCAGGTCTGGTTCTGCGGGTTGAACACTTGTGATCTGTCGCGGACTGCTCCGCGGCGGGCGCCGTCACCGATGGGGGGATTTCTGGCCATGGGGGGAGCTCCTTTCAGATGGTCAAGGTGTGGGTCCAGGAGGGCAGGCCCCTCTTGGAGAGGACTTGTACGAGGCTGTGACTGCCAAAAAACTGCAGCCGGCCGGCGTTGACGAAAGCTAGGGCGGCATGGTCGACCCGCAGGTTTGCCGTCTTGGCGGCGACCGTCAGGCGCGCGAGCAGGTGGGAGTTGTCGGCCGTGGTGCCTGAGGTCGAGCGCGCGTCAAAGACGCAGCAGCTCAGCCAGCCGCCAGACTGCGCTCGCTTTCGGATATGGGCAACATGGATCTGCATCGCGTTCTCCACGCCCGGCACTGGCCGAGCTTTGGGAACGCATTCTCGAGGGGGTGGTAGCTCAAGTAATGAGCCACCTCGACGGCAGCTAGCGGTAGCGATTTGCGGCGACGCACAATGCGTCGTATACGCGCTTGCGCAGCTCGGGAGGCTCCAACACCTCGACGTCGGCGCCGAAGCGAAGCAGGTCTATTACGAGTTCTTGGTCATTGGAGTACGGAATCTCCAGGATGTAGCTGCCGTCCGGAAGCCATCGGTCACTCTGGTCGGGATGCCAGGTCTCCAAAGACACCCACTGCGCGCGCTCGGGGGTGAATTTCAGGATTGCGCGGTGGATCGCCTTGCCGGCGAAGATGCCGTAGCCGCTCTGGAAATGGGCTCGCATGTCCTCGCGACTGACCTTCTTGGCGGGCTCATCGACGACGCTGACTTCTTCGATGGCTTCCAAGGCAAAAGAGCGCAGCTCGTTGCGCAGGTGACACCACGCATCCAGGACCCAGTTCTCGCGATAGTGCACCAGCTGCAGCGGCGAGATGACGCGTTCGGTGTGCTCTTGCTTATCCCGGCGCAAGTAGCGAAGCGACAGACGCTTGCTTTCAAGTAGGGCCGTGGCCATAACTCGGAAGTGTTTCGGTTCGACCTTGCGCGGAGCAAAGTGAATCAGCTTGACTTTGCTTTCGAGCTCGCCAGCTGACGTGCCGCCCGCGGCGAGGATTGACCGAAGCCGATCTTTCATCGGGCTTAGATGCTCTACTAGGAGGCCCGGCTCAACACCTTCGACCAAGTGGATCATCATGAGCAGCGCGAACACTTCGGACGCGTCGAACCAAAGCCCGGGAAGTTCGAAGCGGCCGCCATCTGGCAGGTCCCGTACGAAGTAGCGGTGCCTCTTGGGGTCCCAGTCGATGGGGCAGCCCATGCGATTTCGCAAGAACTCGATGTCTCGCTTGACGGAGGCCAATGAGACTTCTAGCTCGTGTTTCAGATCCTCCATCGTCGCACCGTTGCGGCGACGGGCGAGGCGGAGGATTTTTTCGAAGCGGTCCAGGCCTACCTTGACCCCGCGCTCCTTCTTTGGCGCCGAGCTGCGTCTTGCAGGCTCCTTCGTCACCGGAGCCAGAGCTAGCTCCTTCTTGAGAGCAACTGTCACGGCGTCAGCTCACGACAACCAACTGCAGCGGGCGGCCTCGCAGCTCGAGCAAGCCCATAACTAGCACGGCCATGGCCGCTCACACCCTTTTGCCATTGACTCCCTCCGAAACCGCCACCAGCGGATTTGGTAAACATTTTGCAACAAATCCGAAGAGCATTTGCCAGAGATTCGGAGGTAATGCCCTCATTCGGTGCGCACAAGTGCGCGTCACGAGGTGGGAAAGCGCAGCCGCAATCCTTGCGGATAAGGATGCGTTGGCATACTATGTCTAATATTTTGGACAATATATGGGCGCTACCTGCCATGAACCTCATCGACATCGGCCATGCTGTACGAGTGCGCCGCGCTGAACTGGGCTTGTCCCAGGCGCAGTTGGCGCACCTGAGCGGCCTGTCGCGCCAGACCCTGGTCGGACTGGAAAACGGCACCCTGAGCGATCTGGGCGTCAACCGTGTGGGGCAGGTGATGGCGGTGCTGGGGCTGGACACCCCAAAGCCGGATACGCTGGCGCGGAGCAAGAAGCGTGGGTTGTGGATGGCGGCCAAAACGGCCAGCGTTAGCTATGCGCATGAACTGGCTCCCGAGGCGCTCGAACAGGCCCTAGCGAGCGGCGACGTGCCGCTCCCATTCGCTCCGCACCTGACCCATTTGCTCGATGAAGCGCCCGTGCCCGTCGTCGTGATGGCGGTGGAAGAAGCGGCCTCGCGCGCGCATCTGCCACCGAGGCAGATCTGGCGCAACGTGGCGAAGCTGGCCGAAGCCTTGTCCGTGCACCGGCGGGCGCTGTGGGCATGAAGTCCGGGTCGCTGCCCGGCGGTCCCTGGGAGAAGCTGTTCCCGCGGGCGCTGGCGCTGATTGACGAGATCAGCCGGTACGGTGGAATCAAGGATCCGTTCTGGACCCTGGGCGGTGGAACCGTACTGATGTTCCGTTACCACCATCGGTTGAGCAAGGACATCGACATTTTCGTGCCCGATCCGCAGTACCTCGGCTTTGTCACGCCTCGGTTGAGTGACACGGCAGCGGACCTGACGCAGGACTACACCGAGCAGCCTGGATCCTTCGTCAAACTGCAGTTCGAGGAAGGGGAGGTCGACTTCGTGGCCGCTCCCAATTTGCTGGCCGATGCCTGGGAAACCTGGGACATCGGCGGCCGCTCCGTGAAGGTGGAGACGGCCGCCGAAATCATCGCCAAGAAGATGTACCACCGTGGTGACCGGGCCACGGCGCGCGATCTGTTCGACTTTGCACTCGTCATCGAACGCGAGCCCCAGCAGCTTCTGGCGGCGACGCCGTTCCTGTTGCGTCACCGAGAAGCATTTCTATCCCAGATCCGCCAGCCGCATGCCGGATTGCGTGCTGCGTTCGATTCCATCGCCATACTGGACTACACGCCGGGCTTCGAACACTGCGTGGCCGTGGTCGGGGAGTTTCTGGACAGCCTTTAGTACAAACGAATAGAAAAGCTGACTGTGACACTTCCTGAACAGCATGCCAATCATCGTCTGGTGATTCCAACCACGGGTGTGGCGCAGTTTGTTTGCGAACTCGCACGCATGCATGGGGTAGGCTATATCCCGACGCCCATGGACCAGTGGGCTCAGACCGTAACGTGGTTGGGTGGCGATGAGATTTATTCTGGACCTGTTCAAGATTTGCTCGTCGCTCTGAAACAAGCAGGCAAGCTTTCAATCGATGAGATGGCTGCCTTGCTGGTTAATTACCTGCGGGAGCAGAAGCATGGGACCGTATCTCAAGCTCGCGATACATAGTCCTTCCCTTATGCGTCCTGCTCAGGCCACTTGGGCTACGTATGACACATTCGGCGGCGGTCTCTTCCGCTTCTCAAATAGGACGCTCGTCGAATCGGCGGGCTATCGCTACTTAACGGTCGCTTTCGAAAGCATCAAATGAGTGCTATCGACCCGAAATGGGAGTTGGCTGCGATGCCTTGACCGCCTGCTCCGTAGCGGGGGCTGCCATAAAGTGTGGCTCTGTGCGGGTCCGCTATTCTCTTGCGCACTGGCAGCCGCACGTAACAAATTGGATACAGTCACTCACATAGTCCGACACAGGTGGAGTGGAGACTGCATGGGAACTCAACAACTCGCCATCGAGTTGCGTTTGCAACGCCAAGACGTCCTGCCGTATGTGAAGCAGGTGGTCGAAGCCGCTGAAAGTGACCGCGCCGCATTGGGGTGGTATCCCTTCAAGGTTTACCAGGAGGCGGCCATCAGCGAACGGCTCATCGTGGCGATTGCGCGCGAAGCCGATGAAATCCGATATGCCGGGCATCTCTTGTTTGCCACCACGTTCCCACGCGGGTACGTCATGCAGATTCATGTGGATGCGGGACACCGCCATCACGGAATCGCCAAACGCATGCTGGACGCGCTCAAGGACCAGCTGAGCGCATTGAACTACATCGCCATTGGCGCGCGAGTCGCTGAAGACCTTCGCGCCTCCCAGGAGTTCTGGCAGAGCCAGGACTTCTATGCGCACGGCACGGTACCTGGGGGGAAGGCCCGGGGCCGGACCCTGGTGTTGCGTAGCCACGAACTGCCGACACAGCAGCTCTTCGCGACCAGCGGACTGAGCCACCGAGATCCGCTGGGTCTCGCGGTCGAACCGTCCACGGCCACCAAGCTCTACCTGCTGGACCTCAATGTGATGTTCGATCTAGGGCCGCGCAGAGCGCGCCACCAGGATGTCGTTGACCTATTTGCGCTCGAGCGTCTGGGCGTGTGCCGCCTCGCACTGAGCACGGAGTTTGATGCCGAACTGAAGCGATCAGCCACGAGCGGCAAGACCGACCCTATGCAGGGTTTGGGGCAGGTCTTCCCAAAGTTTGCGGTGCCGCCGGACGAAGTCATGGCGCAGCTCACCCGGGAGATCGCGCCGATAGTCTTTCCCGAGCGTTTCGCGGCGGGTGCTCTGACCGCCAACGACCTCTCGGATCTGCGGCACCTAGCCACGGCCATTCATCACAAGCTGGCAGGTCTAGTCACCAGCGACGGCGCGATTCGTGACGCATCTGCCATGCTTCGCTTGCGCTACGGCATCGAAGTGCTCTCTCCATCGGCTTTCAAGATCCTGGGCGAGTTCGACACCGGGCTGAGTGCCATCACCGCCAGCACCCGCGACACATTGGAACTAATGGAGCTTACACCCGGACGTGAAGCGAATGTTCGGGAACTGCTTGGCAGCCTCGGCGTAGCGGTGGCCGATCAGTCTACGCTGTGGGCTGCGGACGATGGAAGCACCCGGGCCCGGCATCGCTACATCGTGCTGGAGGGCCAGCGTATCATCGGCTATCTGATGTGGCCCAGCAGCCTCAGAGGCGGCACGTGCGATGCCTTCTTGGCCGTGGATGAGCACGTGACGTGCGCGCAGGACGCCGCACGCTTGATGATCGTTCACTTGCTGGGGCGGTCCAAGGAGGAGATTCAGCGCGTTCGACTGAACCTCGCACCTCAACAGGCCTCTGTCAGAGCGGTGGCGCTGGAGGTTGGATTCACTGGCACGGACAAGACACAGGCACTGAACAAGGTCTCGCTCCACAGCGTGCTTTTTCCTCGCAACTGGTCGGCGCTTCGCGACAAGCTGCAGGCCATCAGCGAGATTGCTCTGCCATCGTCGATGCCTGTTTTCCGAGAGGCCGACCAGTACGTGGATCTGACACGCCCTGATGGCCAACGCACACAGGTGACTGCCTTCGCCTTGGAAACCTTGCTTTCGCCCGCGCTGATCTGCATGCCTGGCAGGCCCGGCGTGCTCGTGCCCATCCAGCGGGACTACGCCGAGCACCTGCTCGATCATCTCGATCAGATGCAGTTGCTCCCGCAAGCCAAAGCCTTGCTCTACCAGCAGCGTCACTACCTGAGTTCACCCCGGACGCTGAAGACATTCAAGCGCGGCAGCCTGATGTTCTTCTACGAATCGACCCGCAGCAAGGGACTGAAGGCCGTGGTGGCGGTGGCGAGAGTGACCAATGCCTACCTGAGCGCCGAGGGGGCGATCGACAAGGGCGATCTGGATCGATCCGCGCTGGAGGCTAGCGACCTGGCCGCCATCGGCAAGTCGGAGATCAAGGCCGTGGTCGTCTTCGACAATCTGATAAAAATGCACCGGTCGGTACCGCTAGAGAGCCTCAAGAAATTCGGTTGTGGCGAAGCGACTCAGTTGCTGACTAGTCGACCCCTCACGTCCGAGCAGATCGAAAACATTCTTCTTGAAGGATTTCCGCATGAGCGCCCCGCATAACTTCCTGATCTCTCTCGAAGAGCGGCATGCGAACAGGATTCTTGAAGGTACGAAGACTGTTGAACTTCGCCGCCGACCGATGCACGTCGCAGTTGGTGCGACGGTCTGGATCTATGTGAAGATGCCGGTCGGCAGCGTGGTTGGATGTGCCAAGGTCACCGGGCTGCACGCGCTCGCGCCCAGCACGCTGTGGAATCGCTTTGGCGCTGTATCGGGTCTGCAGCGCCAGGAGTTTTTCGAGTACTTCTCGGGCCTGTCAAAGGCCTTCGCACTGGGTCTGAGTGAACCTACCAGGCTGGCGTCACCGATCCCTCTGAGCAAGCTGCGTGACGTTTCGAGCGGCTTTCATCCCCCGCAGTTCTTCGCCAATGTCGCGAGCGATGGCCCCTTGCTGCGCACGATGAGCCAAGCTCTACCACCCAGGCTCGCAACCCCACCACGTAAGGAGCGAGTGCTTGAACTGGTCTAAGGCCCGCAGGACGGCACCGAGGTGTGGCTGATCATGCCTGAAGAGCAGTTTGGCCTGGAGATCGCCGCCAAAGCCCTGCGGTTGAATGACCCCGTGACGGGCGGAACGGTATCCTGAACTTTTCTCGATCGCGCAGGACGTGCACCGGGTTGGCCAGAAGAAGCTGAAGAGGACGAAGACTGGCCAGTCAACGCACCAGCGCCCGCGCCGTTGCACAGAGCGCCCTGCCTTCAACGGCGCAGGGCTGTCAACAAGAGGGGCGGCCAACGCTGCAGCTGCGCCGGCCGGGTTACGCTCGCGCAATGACGAGGGCGTCGAGCGTCAATTCAGATGCAGTTCGAATTGCGCCCCGTTGCGGCCGCGGGCATTCGAGAGCAGCGCCGCTCGGGCCTCGTCGACCGTATTCCAGCGGGTGGAGATAGGGGAGGCATAGAGCTCGGCCTCCTTCGCGTGGATAAAACGCAACGCCGCTTCATCTAGGTGCTCGCTGATGAAGTGCTGCAACGATGGCCCGGCTTGCACCTTCCAAAGTACCAAGCGGCGCACAGCACGCACCAGATTGCCCATTGGGGAAGGATTTGGTAGGAGATTGATGTCCAGCGTTCTCTTGCGAATGCGGCTCAGGTAGTTGTCCGAGCAGATTAAGCGCCGCTCCTTAAGATCGTAGGCAATGGCATCCCAGTCGAAAAAAGTGCACGCGACGATGTCTTCTAACCGCTGTACAGGCACATATCGGCGCGCCCAAGTGGTCTCCAGGGCCCAAAAATCGATCTTCCAGGGCCCTTGCTTGCAGCCAAATCCGCCGAAGCGGTTCGAGGTCGCGCCCAACTCAGCGGCAAGTGCTGCAACGCGGTCAGCCGGCGCGTCGATCACCAGGTCGAGATCGGAGCGAAAGCCCGTGCGTCCCTCATGCGCAAAGTCGCGCACGAGCCCACCTATGACGGCGATCCGATCGAACGCGGTGAACCGATTTTCGAGCACCTGACGCAAGAAGACCATCTCGCCGGTGTCGTTCGCCCAGAAGTATCGATCGAGCCGGCGCTTCAAGGCGAGGTTGTTAGGCGCTGTTGACATGGGGCAGGGCCTGAATTTCGCCCCAGAGGCGCATCGCATAAGTGTCAGTCATGCCGGAGATCATGTCCGTCAGCAAGCGCAGTTCCCGATAACGTAGTCCGTTGGCTTCCGAGCCGGGCGTGTCGGGCGCACAGGCCTGTTGGACATAGTTCGGACTGATCAACGAAAAGATGTAGCTCGAGCGCGCGCTTCGCTTTCTCGATTCGATGTCGCCCACGTCTTTCCGATCAGAAATGGCCGACCAGAAGGCACACATCAACCCGTCAAGCGCGGCTGCGCCAAGCGCTTCCGTCCGCAGGACCAAGGGGTTGTTGAACGCATATCTCTTTGCAATCTTCTTCAATGCGCTGCAAAGCTCGGAGTTGTCCATCAAGGGAGTCTGATGGCTGAAATCGAAAATGGGACGCAAATTTCGAATGAACTGATCGCTCGCGTGCGAAACCAGAGCTTCGATGAAAAACGCCCGCAGATACTGGATCTTGATATCGCGCTGCGCATCGGGGCCTAGCGGTTTTCGTTCGACATCCGTGAAGCGCGACTGCAGTTTGATCACTATCGGGTCATCCCGCTGGCTGCGTTGTAGGACGACGAGCACGTCGTCGGGCGACATTACCAGCTTCTTGAGCACGTCGTCGACGTCCAGCACCGAGTAGGCGATGTCATCGCACGCCTCCATGATCCACGTCAGCGGGTGACGCTGACCTTCATCGAGGCCAGTTTGCTCTCGAATCCAGTCGACGACGCCCTTCTCTGATGAGAAATAGCCCCCTTTTTTGCGGATCGGGTTGTCCGCATCAGCAGCGGCGAAACAGACGGGGTATTTTAGTCCCGCGGCAAGCGTGGCAGCGGACAGGTCCAGACCCAACCCATCTACATGCGTCTGCAGCCGGGTCAACAGGCGCAGGGCCTGTGGATTGCCGTCAAACCGCGTGAACTCCAGACGAAGTGGTTCAGGTACTACCTGCGATGGCTGCAGCTCCTCGCCGCCCTGAGCGGTCTTGCTGAATATCCAGGCTTGGCGATTCTTGAACCAGCGACCAATGGCCGCTTCGCCCTGGTGGCCGAAGGGGGGATTGCCGAGGTCATGCCCCAGTCCAGTCGCCAGTAGGATCGGCTGGATGACGTTAAGTAGAGCGTCGTGGCCGATACCACTGCGATTGAATTCGTCGGGGCTGTTCAAGTAGACGCGTACCCCGATGGAACGTGCGAGGTTAGCGACCTCGTGCGAGTGCGTCAGGCGCGTACGCACGCTGTCGTTCTCGTCCATGGGCCAGACTTGTGTCTTGTCCGCCAAGCGTCGAACCGGCGTCGAGAATAGGAGGCGGTCGTAATCGTGCTGGAACTGGGAGCGCAGATCGCCTGAGCTGGGGCTGTCTGGCGCGCTGTCGTCGTTTGAGGGGACTCGGCCTGGAGCAGACGTTTCGGGCGCGGAAACGGGATGAGGACGCGGCCGGCGCGCGGGTGACCAGATGCTTGGCGAGGAAGTGTGTGCGGCCATGAGGCATTTTATCCAGGCCAAGGCCTGTCACTCCACCACTACCTGAGAGCAACTCGAGAGTGAGCCGGGTAACCACCGGATTCGATCGTTAGGCCGCCGTGTGACCCGCATGATTCCGCAATGACACTCCATTGCCCGTTCAGAATGCCGTCGTGCAAAGCCAGAGCAGAAACTTATGCCGTCGTTTCGATGTCCAACTTGACCGATGAAACATAGGAGTGACATGTCCTATGGCAAAACAAATCGAAAAACTGACGGCGCTCAAGGTTCGCCGCGCCTGCCGCCCCGGCAGACTCGGCGATGGTGCAGGGCTGTACCTGCAGATCACACCGTCAGGTAGCAGGAGTTGGATATTTCGGTATGAACGCCTGGGACGGGAGCACTACATAGGACTGGGTCCTCTTCATACCGTCAGCTTGGTAGAAGCCCGGCATGCGGCTCAACAAGCCAGGAAGTCCTTGCTTCAGAACATCGACCCATTGGCACGCAAACGCCAGCGCCGTCGCCGCCCGTCGATCCGGCCAGAACACAAGCGCTTTGACGCGTGTGCCGAGCAATACATCAAGGAGCACGCGGCAGGCTGGCACAACGACAAGCATCGGCAGCAATGGTCAAACACCATGCGCGACTATGTCTATCCACACTTCGGTGCGATCGACGTGCGCAAGGTGGATACAGCGGAGATCGTCAAAGCGCTGCGGCCGATCTGGACCACCAAGACAGAGACCGCCACGCGTGTGCGCGAGCGGATTGAGCGGGTGCTGGATTGGGCGACGGTTCACCAGTACCGAGAGGGAAGCAACCCGGCGCGCTGGAGAGGGCACCTCGAAGTGCTTTTGCCTCCCCCGGCCAAACTCAAAAGCGTGCGACACCATGCGGCCTTGCCATTTGAGGATGTCGCTCAGTTCATGGCAGCACTGCAGGGGCAGCGTGGACTGGCCGCGCAGGCGCTGGAGTTCACCATCCTGACGGCGTGCCGTTCCGGAGAGGTCCTCAAGCTCACCTGGACGGAGATCGATCTGGAGCGCGGGACGTGGACCCTTCCGGCCGAAAGGACCAAGGCGGGGAGGGCGCACCGGGTGCCGCTGTCCGCTGCAGCGCTGAAGGTGCTCGCTGCTCAAAAGGGGTGGGGCGGCAGGTACGTCTTTCCAGGCGGCACGGAGGACGGGACCCTGTCATCCGTGGCCATGACCAAAGTATTGGAGCGCATGGGGTTTGGCGGAGTGACGGTCCACGGCTTTCGGTCCACGTTCCGCGACTGGGTGGCCGAGCGAACCCGGTATCCACGCGAGTGGGCAGAAATCTCTGGAGCATCGCGTTGGATCCGCGACGGAAATGGCCTATTTCAGAAGCGACTTGTTGGCAGAGCGTCGAGGCTTGATGGAAGACTGGGCGGGTTAGGGTCATCGGGACAGCGCCTACTAAGGCGCTGTAAAACGACCGAAGCCCGAACTTCTCCACCCGAAAACAAGGCTGATCACGGGCGTTTCCGGCTTTCGGCGCAGATTGACTCTGGCGAGCCGTTCAATGATGGGCTAGAGTTCTGTCAGCGGTCGAGGACGGCCCCGCTTCCGCGGCTGTCCTTGGCGCCCCGCTCGTCGCAGTCGTCACCTGCCCCAGGCACTCACCATCCACGGTGAGTACCGATGCATAGCGCCTCCTGGCGTGCAAAGCAGCACGAGACCTGTTCGACTGCCGCCTGAGCATGTGCGCGATCCCACGCGCACCGATACTGATACCCCCGCCTGTCCGGAATGCCAGCGGTGGGCTTGGAGATGTGCATTCCTTGGCAGTCGGTATTCGTTCGACCACACACCACTGCGACAGAGCTGGTCATGCCCTTGAGCCTTTGGCGATTGCCAAGGAAAGGATTGATCATGCAAAACGTTTCCATTCCTCAACCCTCTGTCCGTGACCGTCGGGGCACCGAGCTCCTGACTTTGCCCGTCACCGGTTTCGTGCGCCAGAAGCTGCTGTTGCGCTTCGTGCCGTTCTCCAAGTCGACACTTTGGCGACGGGTCAGCGCCGGATCGTTTCCCGCTCCGATCCGGCTGTCGATCGGCATCACCGCATGGCGCGCAGAAGACGTGCGGCGTTGGATTGCGGAGCAGGAATAGGTCACCCCTGGCGGCAATGGGTTCCGAGGATCCGCTGTCAGGGAAAGGACTCCCGCTCATCGGCTACGCCCCCCTCCGCGGGCGGCGTAGCCGACCGTGATGAGGTGTTGGCTGTAGCCGTCGGATGCTGGACCCGCCCACCAGGGTTCGAGACGCCTTGGCCCATGGGCCTGGAGAAAGAAGGATGAATATTCAGGATGCTAAAAACACAGACAATTCAGCAATCGGCTTCTCGGAGCCAGTTATGACCGCCATCCACGAACCGACCGCCTTTGCCGCCCTGGTAGGCACGCCCCGGGAGGTGCGCAGCCGCCTCGACAAGGTCAAGGCTGAGCAGGTGATCGTCCTGCACGTGAAGCGGGCCGATGCCCGGAACGCGGGCCTGCTGGCCCAGATGCTGGCCAGCGTCATCCCCTTCATCGAAACAGCGCTGCGCGAGCAGAACGAGCAGACCCTCAAGGCACTGATCAATGCCGTGATTCCCAAGACACCGCCCGCGCCGGCCGTGCTCAAGGAAGCGGCGATGCGCGCGCGTGCGCGCACGGCCGTGCTGGACGGGGCGGACTGGCTGACTGCGGCCAAGGTGGCCGAGCTGGCCGGCCTGAGTGCAACCAAGCCGAGTTCGCGGCCCAACAAATGGAAGCGCGAGCGGCGCATTTTCGCGATCCGCCACAACGGCATCGACTACTTCCCCGGCTATGGCCTGGACCCCGAGGCCGGATGGCGGCCGCGCAAGGCCCTCAAGTCTGTCCTGGAGATTCTCGGCGACGACAAGGACGGCTGGGGGCTGGCCTGCTGGTTCCTCTCGGCCAATAGCTTTCTCGGTGGGCGGCGCCCGCAGGACGTGCTGGCGGGCGCGCCGGAGCAGGTCATCGCCGCGGCCGGGGACGAGGTGGAGGGTGTCGCGCATGGCTAGGCCCCGCGATGCCGCGCCGGTGGCGTCTATCTCGTAGAGGCCTATTCGGCCGAATCCGTCGGAGCAAACACCGGCAGACCATCGATGACGGGCACCTTGATGCCGTGGCGGAAACCACTGTCACTCGGCACGCTAGAGAAGGCCGCACTCGTGTCTGAACGGCGGCTCGGCTTGATGCTCGGCGCAGATCTGAATATCTTATTTATATCTATTGGAAGACTCACATGCCAGCCCGTACCATCGCCAACCAGATTGCCTTCCGCTATCGGTCGGTGGACAGCGCCACCGGCGTCACGCGAGAAACAGCCAAGCGTTTGGCCGAGTACCTCGGCGTCGATGAAACGCAGGCAATCCACCGTGCGCTGCACGAGCTGGCCGTTCGGGTGCTGCCGCAGTACGAGGCCGACGATGGCCCGCTGACGGCGGCTCAGGTCCGCCAAATCAGGAAACGGGTTCCGCAGGGAATGAAGCGGTCGGTGCGGTCGAGCCGTGTTCAACACGGAGAAGGCATGAGTTGCTGCCCATCCTGGGTGGGGACAGCCCCGTGGAACCTGATGGCATCGGCAATCTCGGTGTAGCTGCGATCTTCCTCCCGCGAGGCCTGCAGCAGCGATGCGGCGGACTGGTAAGAGGTGCGACCATCGGCTTCGTCACGATCGAAACGGCGAATCACAGCCACCAGCACCTCGCCTAGGCTGGCGATGCGGGCCGACGCCGTATTGGTATTGAGTACCCGCCTGTGCCACCAGCTTCAGCGCAAGCACCTCACCACGGGTAACGTTGCGCGTGTCGCCCACGCTTGGGAACACGTTCGCGATAGAGGGAGTCGTAACATTTCGTACCCACGAGGACCGGATCATGCCCACAGCAACTCCAACACCCACTTCGCAGGTTGACCCGTCTGCCCAGGTCACCAGAGACGTGCCCCCCAACTTGCCGTACACCGGCTTCGTGCGCGAGTCGCGCCTGCTGGTGTTTCTGCCGTTTTCTCATTCGACCCTGTGGCGCAGGGTCAGGGCCAAGACGTTTCCCGAGCCGATCAAGATCTCCGACCGTATTACGGCCTGGAGGGTGGAAGACATCCGCGCCTGGATCGAACAGCAAGGACGCGGCAACCCGACCACAGGGTGATCCGCGTTCTCGTAGCAGCACTGGTCGCCGCCTGAGAGCGTTCTCACACCGGTGCGACTGGAATGAGACTGTAGTTCGACCTTAGTGCGAGCGGGGCGCTTCTTGGAAGCGCTTGACCTGCGAAGTTCCAACTGAATACGACTACAGCCGCGGTGTGGTCGTTTTTCTCTCTGCTGCCCTACGACCACCAATCGTGGTTGACGTAGGATTTCATCCATCAAACCGACAGGATCTCACGCCATCTGCAAGGCCGTATTCCACACGCCACAGGGCGACATGTTCACTGCATGCCCGATTGCGAGCAGTTGCGGCCTGCTATCGAACGCTACGGGTTGCAGCGACGCATCGAACTTTGCGCGGGTGGGGCGTTGGTGATTCATTCTTTTGCCGACCCCCGTCTCGGGTGCGAAGATTTGCTCTTGGGACGGGCAACATGTCATCTCCGCCAAAGCTGTTAACCCCCACCGCAACCCCCGTCTGGGGGCGAGATTTGATGGCGTGCGATGAAACGAAGTGAGGCGATACTTGTGCGCTGGCACTTGTTTCTGCTCAAATTGTGGCATCGAATGGAACAAGGTGAAGCCCCAAACCCGCAGACGTCCACTCCGCCAGAAAAACCTAAGTAAATCAAGTACTTAGCTCAAATGGCCCAGTTTAAAAAACTGGGCCATTTGTCGTTTTGGGGTGTGTTTGGTGTTTTTCATTCCCACTGTGCTCCCACAAAATACTTGCGCCTCCCTGCCTGATTCCCACTGCGCTCCCACTAACCCGCTGGTGGGCGCGGCAGAAACGGCCCCATTAACTGGGGCGGCGGAGTAGCAGGGCACAGCTACTCAAGCGGCGTTCAGTGCACCACTGCCTATGCGAAGCGCGACGTAGCGCGAATGCTGGACAATCACATCACTATGTTGACGGCGTGTGAGCGAGGTGGGTTCTCGTTCGCCGATGCCCACTGTTTCCTCAAGCTCTCATGAACGGCTTGAGCCACGACGTCCTGCGGCACTGAGCCGCATTTGTGTCACCAACCGCATCACCTGTGTGGCTTGGGGTGGAATTGAAATGGAATCTTTGAATCAACATGGGACAGACAAGGTATCGCTCGGCCCGGATGGGCCTTACACCACACTCGATTTCGATTTTTCAGGTGGTGGGCCTGCACTGACCTTCAAACCCTTACTTGTGGGCTTTAAATACGCCTCGGTGCTTTTGGGGGTTGGGGAACAGTCGCTCAGAAACGCACTGAGCCGTAACGTGCTGCCATTCGGAACGGTCAAGTTCATGGGCAGGCGAATGATGAAGATGAACGATTTGGAATCGTTCGTTGCCACGTTGCCTACGACTATGACGGCAGTCAGTTCATCGAGCACAAACCTGCAGTCAACGCTGATGAGTGGAAAGCGCAAGCGCGGCAGGTGTTGACATAATTGACTGTGTTGTGGACCGATGGGGAAGGAATCATGACCACTGACAACCCGATTGACACATCTGCCCTGATCAAAGCAGAAGGTCGGGGTCGGCGTGTTGTGGCACTTGGCCCCCTGGCAGCGGCCGCCCGCTATGACACCGGTGGTCGGATAGAGCGAGAAATTGTTGCGAGGATGATCGGGGTTAGCAGCATCCAAGACGAGGAAACCCTTTTGAAGGTGATCCGTCGTGAAATCTGATGCTTTAGCCAGCCAGTCGAAACGGGGAGATGCCGCCCCTTCTTTGTGAGCCGGTCAGCTTCAATTCGACTCTTTGCAGCACAGGCAATAGATGAACTTCTGAACGGTGCCAAACGGCGTGTGGTGTTCCTCGCATTCCTTTTGCAAGAGTATGAATGGAGCACCAAACTCAGCATGCAAGCCATCTGCGCTGTAGCGCATGACAGGCAAACCGCTGCACTTCTCAGGACCATCCTCGGCAAATGTCGCCACGATGATGTGACCGCCAGGCTTGACAGCGCGCAGGACAGCCTGAACGTAGGCCTCCCGCTCCTGCGATGAGGTAAGGAAATGAAAGACAGCTCGGTCATGCCACACGTCATAGGCATGCCGCGGGAGCTCCATGCGCGTGATGTCACCAACCAGCCAGGAAACGTTATCAGCGCGCTGGCCCAGGCGAGACCGTGACGCTGCCAAAGCTGCCTCGGACAGGTCTAAGACAGTGACCTCAACGTACCCCTCATCGAGCAGATCATCAACTAATGTAGATGCTCCGCCGCCGACATCAATGATGCCGACATCTCGGGCTAGGCCGACCTGCCCAATGAGTTGAATGGACTGCCGAGCGTGCTCTTGAAACCAGCTGACGTCTGAGGTGGCCTTGGTTGTGTAAACCCGCTCCCAGTGATCCTTGGACTGCATGCAATCTCCTGTGCGAGTGTCCCCGCGTTGGCGTTCTTATGAATATGTAGGCGTCGCTCTGCAGTGGGATCAAAAGGGGTTGATCGGACACGTACGGTATTTGGGCAATTGCACCATCGGGTAGCTCGGGTTGATAGGGCCGGCTAGGACTTGGCAAACTGGTCTGCCTAAGCCGTGCGCTAACTCTCGCGAAGTGTCATGAACTCGCAAATATCGTGGCTTCAGCACTCTCAATTTTGGCAGCGTCCGTGTCAGCTAAACATAGTGCTATAGAGCGCCAACGCTTGGTTTTTCGGTCTTTTTTTGGGCAACCAGTTCGCTAACGTCGAGCCTAGGGTACCTACTGATACAGGCATTTATTATATAAGCATAAAGTTATGTATCTAATCGATGGACTGTTCAACTTGCCGCACAACAAGCCCGTCATTGATAACCATAAGGGGACATGAGATGAATTCTGGATTGCGGGTGATGCGCTGTATTCCGCTGCTGATGTTGGTGGTGTTGACCGGTTGCGGGACCATCAGTACGCTGGGAAAGCTTGAGAGTGGTGCTGGCAGTGAAGCCATGAAGATGTGGGATCGCTGGGTCGATGGCAATGGCGATATTGCTATTGCCACAACATGGGAGCGAAAGGTCAAAGCTGGCGTTACTGCCGGCGATGTTGAGCAAATTCTTCTGCAGGTTGCGTCCGAGCGAAATATGAAGGACGTGGGCCAGCTTCCGCTGTCCAAGGAGCTGGAGGCACGCACTGGCAAGCCACAAAAGCTGCTCAAGGTGTATTCATTTTGTACGCCAACCACTGCAAGAACCATGGTCGACTTTAGTCCGCACATGGCTGCCTATCTTCCATGCCGAATCACGCTCGTGGAACAAGCCGATGGCTTGTGGTTGTACACGCTCAACATGGACATGATGGTGAAGATGGGCCGCAAGCTTCCGCCTGGACTTAAAGAGGAAGCGATGGCTGTCAGGGACACCATTTTCATGATGATGGAGAGGGCGTCGAAGGGTGAAATTTAAGGTTAACCCCTTCGGTGAAAAACGATTATTCAAAGAGGAGACAAGCATGAGCACATACAAGAATGGCATTCGCATCGCCGCTGCAATTTTGACGATTAGCCCACTGACTGCCGTTATGGCCACCAACGGCTATTTTTCTCATGGTTATGGCATCAAAGCTAAAGCCATGGGTGGTGCATCCGTCGCGGTGGGACAAGATGCTTTTGCCGGTGCCAACAATCCGGCGGCGGCTTCATGGGCGGGAAACCGGCTGGAAGTTGGTGCAGATATTTTCAACCCGAAGCGCAGTACGGAGCGAACTGGCGGAGGCTTTGACGGGCGTGCCGACAGTGATATGAGCACGTTTGTTATTCCCGAGTTTGGCTACAACCGAACCATCAACAACGACCTTGCATTCAATCTGTCTGTGTATGGCAATGGCGGTTTAAATACCCGGTATCCGGGTGGACAGCTGAACTGTGGTGCGGGCCCGGCCACTGGAAACCTGCTGTGTGGAAATGGAATTCTGGGCGTTGATCTGATTCAGTTGGTGATTGCACCAACGCTGGCCTACAAGCTTAATGCCAACCATTCGGTGGGAGTGTCTCCACTTCTGACCTACCAGCAATTCAAATCCTACGGTCTTCAGGCTTTTGACAATGCGCCAGGCTTTCCACCATTGACGGGTTCGCCTGGCAATGTGACCAATAATGGTTATGACCGCAGTACTGGTGTTGGCGTACGACTTGGGTACTTGGGCAAGTTGTCTGACCAAGTGAAAATTGGCGCTTCTTACTCCCCTAAAACCAATATGAAGAAGTTCGAAAAGTATTCGGGCTTGTTCGCTGGACAAGGTGGCTTCGACATCCCTGCCAACTTTACGGTTGGCATGAGTTTGCAGGCAACGCCGGATGTCCTTCTTGCCCTGGATTACCAGCGCATCAAGTACAGCGGCGTGGCCTCTGTAGGCAATCCAAGCACCAACCAAGCGCCGTTGGGTTCAACCAATGGCCCTGGCTTTGGTTGGTCCGATATCGGTGTGGTGAAGCTGGGCGTGCAATGGAAATTCGATCCGAAACTAACTGTCATGGCTGGTTATAACAAGGGCCAGAACCCCATCCAGTCGCGTGACGTGACCTTTAACATTTTGGCGCCAGGTGTGGTCACCACCCATCTGACACTCGGTGGTACATATGCCCTGTCAACCAACACTGAGGTGACGGCAACCTACATGCATGCCCGCAACAACACGGTTACTGGTTCTTCCTTGTTCAACGGTCTGGTGGGGCCTGGTGCTGGCGGTAACGAAAGTATCCGGCTCAAACAGAATTCCTTAGGAGTGCAGTTTGGCTGGCGCTATTGAGAAGCGTGCGGGTGACTGGCTTGTCCTTCACCCGCATCAACGCCCACCCCAGAATTGATAAGGTTCAACTGCAGGGACACATCTGATGAAATCTCTGTTTTCTAGCGCTACTTTGCTAGTTTCAACATTCAGCTTCGCGCAGGGTGCATCTGTTTTTCAAGGAGCAGACCTGCCCTTAGGTGCTCGCTTGATTGAAGAACACAAGTGTGTTGCGTGTCACACGCAGAAAACCAACGGTAAGCCATCCACCATTTACAGGCCGCTTGGCCGAATCAACACTGCTGGCTTGTTGCGTGGCATGGTCGAGCAGTGCAACAGCGAGCTGAACCTGGGCATGTTCCCTGAAGATGTGACCGCAGTGGCCGCCGTATTGAATAGGGACTATTACAAGTTCAAGTGAGCGGTTGCTTGTGATCAGGATTCAGTAGAAACCCTGTAGTCATAATATCTTTATATGCTTATATTTAACATTATGCATTCAGAAATGTTTTCATGAACGCTGGCGTGTCACTTGCCGATTCAACCCAAGTGCTTGAACGCGCTGCCGATTTGTTCGGGATTTTGTCTGCACCTGTCCGTCTTCGAATCGTCAGTGAGCTGTGTCGTGGTGAGCGCAATGTGACCCATTTACTGACCTTGATTGGGACCGCTCAGTCAAACATTTCTCAGCATCTGAACATCCTTTACCGAACGGGTGTGGTGGCGAAGCGGCGTGAAGGCGTCCAGATTTTTTATCGAATTGCCGATGAATCCACCGCATTGGTGTGCAGAACGGTATGCGCACAACTAGCGGTTGGGCATTGGCAAAAAGAGCCCTTGCTGGAAGTCGGTAGACCGACATTGGGCGGCGGGGCTGACACACACAAGGAGACCGTATGAAGATTGAAGACAGGAATGCGGGGCGGATACGCCGGGCGCCAGAAGGCTTCCTGAGCAGCGATGGTATTCGCACTGTTGTTGAGGAAGCCAAACGAGACCGCAGAGACTTTATTCGCAGCGCATTTGCAACAGCAGTGGCCGGGGCGGCCGGCGGTGCGGCACTCGCGCAAGGCAAACCTGTGCCTACAGCTGACGGAGACCCCAATATTTTGCAGTTACCAGCGCACAGCAAGGGCCTGGGCAAATCAGTAGTGACCGACGGCTATGGCAAACCATCTGAATTTGAGGGCAATGTCCAGCGACGGCAAAGTCCAGGGCTGACGCCAACAAACCAAGCCTCGGTCTCGTTTGCGCCATTGCAGTCCCTTTTTGGAGTTGTGACGCCGAGCGGCCTGCATTTTGAGCGACACCACCAAGGCTGGTGGGACATTGACCCGTCGAAACACCGTTTCATGATCAACGGTATGGTCAAAAAGCCGATGGTCTTCACTCTTGAAGATCTGATGCGATTGCCATCAGTCTCCAGATTCCACTTCATTGAGTGCGGCGCCAACACCGCTGTTGAATGGGGAAATGTGGCGGTTCCAACCGCACAGTACACCCACGGCATGCTTTCCTGCAGCGAGTTCACAGGCGTACCGCTGGTCACCCTGCTTGAAATGGCGGGGGCTAATTTGAAGGATGGCAATTTTGTGTTGGCAGAAGGCGCTGACGGTTCGTCCATGACGCGCACCATCCCAATGAGCGTGATCAAGTCGGGCGAAGTGTTTGTGGCCTACGGACAGAACGGGGAAATGCTTCGACCTGAAAACGGCTATCCGTTGCGGCTAATCGTGCCAGGCATTCAGGGCGTGAGTTGGGTGAAATACCTGCGACGCATCGAGGTTGGCGACCAGCCCTACGCAACCAAAGACGAGGCTATTCACTACATTGACTTGATGCCCGGTGGCCAGCACCGTCAATACGCGAGTCTGCAGGAGTGCAAGAGCGTGGTCACTACGCCATCAGGCGGTCAGGTACTGCTAGACAAGGGCTTCTACAACATTACGGGCCTGGCATGGTCTGGCCGAGGCAAGGTCAAGAAGGTTGACGTTTCAGTTGATGGCGGTCGCAACTGGCGCACCGCACGGCTGGAGTCGCCGGTGATGTCCAAATGCTTAACCCGGTTCAACATGAACTGGATCTGGGATGGCAAACCCACGATCATCCAGAGCCGCGCCACAGACGAGACTGGCTATGTACAACCCAACTATCGCCAGTTGCGTGCAGTCAGAGGCACACGTTCCATCTACCACAACAACGCCATCCAGTCGTGGCTCGTGCAGGAAAACGGCGAGGTGAAAAATGTTCAGGTCTCTTAATGTCCTCATGGTCGGAGGCCTTCTGATGTCGGGGTCTGTGCATGCTGCCAGCGCAGAGTTCACAGGTATTGGTCGCATCGCAACCGTCAAGGAAGTTGCGGCATGGGATATTGATGTTCGGCCTGACTTCAAGGGCTTGCCGCCAGGTTCTGGCAGTG
The DNA here is from genome assembly GCA_017848435.1 of Burkholderiaceae bacterium. Lineage (GTDB taxonomy): Bacteria > Pseudomonadota > Gammaproteobacteria > Burkholderiales > Burkholderiaceae_C > PCRC01. The sequence goes on from JAFEHU010000076.1 coordinate 169,740, forward strand.
TGGCTAAAGGCCAAGGCGTTTGGGAAAGCAAGTGCTCCTCATGCCATGGGGTATTCGGTGAATCAAACTCTGTTTTCAGCCCTTTGGTGGGTGGAACAACAGCGAAAGACATCCAATCTGGCAATGTTGCAAGCCTGAGAGACACCACTTATCCAGGACGCACCACTTTGATGAAGGTGCCAACGCTGTCCACCTTATGGGACTATATCAATCGAGCCATGCCATGGACTGAGCCCAAGTCATTGAGTGTCGAAGAGGTGTACGGCGTGACCGCGTACCTTCTGAACCTTGGTGGCATCGTTGCAGACAACTTCACGCTCTCTGACAAAAATATCGCAGAAACACAAAAGCTGATGCCCAACAGAAATGGCATGACAACAGCGCATGCGCTGTGGCCTGGCCGCGAACACGGTGGTGTTGCAAAGCCAGATGTCGTTTCAGTAGCCTGCATGTCGAATTGCGAAGTAACCGCCACGATTGCTTCGTCGCTTCCAGCATTCGCCAGGAATGCACACGGCAACTTGTCTCAGCAAAACCGACCAGTGGGCGCACAGATCGGAGCTGATACCTCAGTACCCGAGTTGCAGGGTGCGGCGATATTGGGCAAAGGTGCCAAAGCCCAGCCTGAGGCCCAGGTGATAGCCGCAGCACCCACCAAAGCAGCCACGCCTGCTCTCACAGTGAGGTCGGAAGCTGGTGTAGACGGAAAGGCTGCCGTAACCTTGATTCAAAAGCACGCTTGTACCGCCTGCCACGCTGTCGACAAGCGGCTGATTGGTCCGAGCTTCAGTGAAATTGCGAAAAAACATGTCGGCAAAGAAGACTACCTGGCCGGAAAAATCAAATCGGGAAGTGCCGGAGTTTGGGGTCCCATTCCCATGCCTGCACAGAGCCTGAATGAAACAGACGCCAAGACCATCGCCAAATGGCTGTCAACAGGGGCGGGGCAGTAAGCGCCGCCAGACCACTCTCTCACGTCAAACATCAAGGAGTATCGTTATGCAAACACGTCGTCAAGCCCTTAAGCATGGCCTTGCCGTTGCTGGTCTTCTGGCCGGCACCGGTCTGTTCCCGAAATATGCACTGGCGGATTACAACATTGCGGCTTTTTCCGCAAAGAGCCTCAACGATGTACTAAAGGCTTTGGGAGGCAGTGCGCCAACCGAAAGCAAAGACGTCACCATTACCGGACCGGACATTGCGGAAAACGGGGCGGTTGTTCCGCTGACCGCCAGCACCGCGTTGGCTGGGGTGAAACACATGTTGGTATTGGTAGAGAAAAACCCGGCCGCCATGGTCGCGATGTACAACGTCACGCCAGACATCGAGCCCAACTTCACGACCCGAGCCAAGATGGGGCAATCGTCAGACGTCTATGCAGTAGCCATCATGAACGACGGCAAAGCCTTGTACGCAAAAAAAGAAGTCAAAGTCACGCTCGGTGGCTGTGGCGGCTGATGCCAGCGCCCGTTTCAAATTACCCAACATTCAGGAGATAGAAAATGGCAGATCCAATGCGCATCCGCGCTCAAGTTTCGGGTGACAACTCAACCGTGCGTGTTCTCATGAGCCACGAGATGGAGTCGGGACAGCGCAAAGATGCGTCAGGCAAGACTGTGCCGGCCTGGTTCATCCAAGAGGTAACCGCCACCCACAATGGCAAAACAGTCATGACGGCCCAGTGGGGGCCATCGGTCTCCAAGAACCCCTTCATGCAGTTCATTGTCAAGAATGCAAAAGCGGGCGAGAAAATCACGGTCACCTGGAAAGACAACAAGGGCGACACCCGGACTGACGAAGCCACCATCGCCTGATACCGAGTCTTGACTGCATGTGACTGACAACTGAGCCGTAGCGCAGATGAGCTGCGAAATGAGGTGTTTATGGGGATAACGAAAACGTTGCTGCTGGCTGCTGTTGCCAGCTTTTCTGCAAGCGGGCTAATGGCTCAAAAATCCGCAACCGACAGCGTTGCAGAGTACCGGGCAATGCTTCAGGATGGAAATCCTGCAGAGCTTTTTGAAGCCAAAGGAGAAGACCTTTGGAAAAAGAGGCGTGGTCCCAAAAATGCATCTTTGGAACAGTGTGACCTTGGGAAAGGTGCTGGGCGCGTCAAAGGTGCCTTCGTAGAACTACCCCGCTATTTCGCTGACACCAAACGAGTCCAGGACCTGGAATCTCGGCTGCTGTCATGCATGGAGGTGCTGCAAGGGTTTGATGCGAATGAGATCGTAAAAACACCTTTCGGCAAGGGAGAGCAGTCAAATCTCGAAAGTCTCGTGGCATGGATAGCAGCCGAGTCCAAGGGATTGACATTCAATCTCTCTCAAGCCCACAGAGAAGAAGTGACGGCCTATGAAGTTGGGAAACGGTTGTTCTTCAGCCGCGCCGGAACACATGACTTTGCGTGCGCGTCCTGTCACGGTACAGATGGCAAAAGAATCAGGCTGCAAGACCTTCCCAACCTGACCAAGCAGCCGGGCGCTGGTGAGGGATTCGGTGCTTGGCCCGCATACAGAGTCTCATCTGGTGAGTTGTGGGGCATGCAGCGGCGTTTGAATGACTGCTACCGGCAACAGCGCTTCCCCTACCCAGGGTATGCGAGCGACGCCACGATTGCACTGGGTGTGTACATGGGTGTCAACGGTAAGGGCGGGCAGTCGACTGCGCCCTCCATTAAGCGCTGAGGCAACACGATGAAAAAACCTTCTTTCATCCTCTACAGCCTCGCGTCTCTCGTTGCATTGGCGGCATGCGCAGGACTACCAGCGGCAGGTGAACTGGACAGATTGACGGCACAAGTCACCAAGGCTTCTTTTCGCGACCAAGGCGATGCGCGGGTTAGTCGCTTGATCCAAGACGATGCCAACCGTGAATGTAGTGCGGCTGACGTCACTGGCAAACCCATAGACGAGCGTGTTGCCAAAGTAATTGAGGCAGCAAACCTCAAGTCTGTTCCTCTACCTACAGGTGGCACCTACCTTGGCGACTGGAAATCTGGTGAAAAGATTGCCCAAAACGGCCGGGGCCTGACTTGGACCGATGCGGCGGGCTCTCCCAACGGCGGCAACTGCTACAACTGCCATCAAGTCAGCAAGCAAGAGGTGTCTTTTGGAACGATTGGCCCAAGTTTGTACAACTACGGAAAATTACGTGGCGTCAAAGACCCGAGCAGCGAGGCCGCAAAGCCAATAGTTGCCTACACATGGGGCAAGCTCTGGAATGCACGTGCCTACAACGCATGCTCCACCATGCCACGCTTTGGCCATGGCGGGATTCTTGATGAGCAACAAATTCGCGATGTCATGGCCCTGCTGCTTGACCCAAAGTCGCCAATCAATGAATAAGCGGATTCCCTGTAACCAAGCCAGTTGGAAACGTTGACTCTCACCCCCTATCAGTAATCCTATGCATTTGACCAAACGTGACTTTCTCCAGACCCTGGGCGCTGGTGCTGTCGCCGGGATGGGGCTGGCACGGTTTAGCAACGCCGACGCAGCCACTGGCGCCGAGCGGCTGTACGACATTCCGAAATTCGGCCAAGTGTCGTTTCTGCACATGACCGATTGCCATGCGCAATTGAAGCCGATTTACTTTCGCGAGCCGGATGTCAACCTCGGCATCGGCTCGATGCGTGGGCAATTGCCCCATCTCGTCGGGCAAAGCTTGCTCAACGCGACCAAGATACCGGCAGGTACCAACTTTGCGCATGCATTGACGTATCTCGACTTTGAAAAGGCGTCCCGTCGGTATGGAAAAGTGGGCGGCTTTGCGCACTTAGCCACATTGGTGAAGCGAATGCGTGCCAGCCGTCCAGGCGCATTGCTACTGGATGGGGGCGATACATGGCAGGGCTCTGGTACGTCGCTATGGACTAATGGGCAAGACATGGTGGATGCCTGCAAGCTTCTGGGTGTTGACGTCATGACCGGCCATTGGGAGTTCACTTACGGCATGGAGCGTGTTCAAGAAATCATCCAGAAGGACTTTGCCGGGAGGATCGAATTCGTTGCACAGAACGTCAAAACGAACGACTTTGGCGATGCTGTTTTCAAGCCCTACGTCATGAAGGAAATGAACGGTATTCCTTGCGCGGTTGTTGGACAGGCTTTCCCTTACACGCCCATTGCCAACCCTCGCCACATGGTGGCTGATTGGGCCTTTGGCATTCAGGACGAGAGCATGCAGAAGGTCGTTGACGAAGCGCGTGCCAAGGGCGCACAGGTCGTGGTGCTGCTGTCACACAACGGCATGGATGTGGATCTGAAAATGGCCAGCCGCGTGACCGGCATTGATGCCATCCTGGGAGGTCACACCCACGACGGTATGCCTGTGGCCACTTTGGTTGCCAACAAGGGCGGCAAAACTATCGTGACCAACGCGGGTTCAAACGGCAAGTTCCTAGGCGTCCTTGACTTTGATGTGAAGGATAAAAAAGTCGCTGACTTTCGGTACAAATTGCTGCCCGTGTTTTCAAACATGCTGCCCGCCGACAAGGACATGGATACGCTGATCAACCGGGTTCGCGCGCCATACGAGAGCAAACTGGCGGAGCAACTCGCCATCACCGATGGAACGCTGTACAGACGTGGCAATTTCAATGGTACAGGCGACCAACTTCTGATTGATGCCCTGATGGACGTGCAAGGTGCAGAGATTGCATTTTCACCAGGCTTCAGGTGGGGAACCTCGCTCATCGCCGGTCAGCCGATTACGCGGGAATGGGTTATGGACATGACGGCCACCACGTACTCGTACGCGACGCTGACCGAGATGACGGGTGAGACCATCAAAACGGTGCTGGAGGACGTGTGCGACAACCTTTTCAATCCAGACCCTTACTACCAGCAAGGTGGTGACATGGTGCGGGTTGGGGGCTTGGAGTACAGCTGCAGTCCTACCCAGTCGATGGGCAAGCGGATAGACAACATGCGTCTCAATGGCAAACCCATTCAGGCTGACAAGCGTTACAAAGTTGCTGGCTGGGCGCCCGTTGCAGAGGGGGCCAAAGACCAAGGCAACAAGCTCATGTGGGACGTTGCTGAAACATGGCTGAAGTCTCAAAAAGGAAGAGTCTCCCCACGGCGACTCAACACCCCTGAACTCTCTGGTGTCAAAGGGAATCCAGGGCTGTCCGGCTAACACCTGGGATTCGCGTCAGATGGGTTAAGCAGGTGTCTTTGCTGATGCTCAAGCGGTATTTGGTCCAGTCTGAAAACAGAACGGTAGATATGAGCATTCCAGTGTCAAAGGTTTATGAAGTAGTGATCGTTGGAGGTGGTGCAGCTGGCATTTCAGTTGCTGCGATGCTAAAGCGGAAGAACCCTAGCGCAGAAGTTCTGCTGATAGAGCCATCGGAATTCCACTACTACCAGCCTGCTTGGACCTTGGTCGGTGCTGGTGCATTCTCCAGCGAGAAGACCCGCCGCGAAACAGTGAAATGCATTCCAGCTGGTGTGACATGGCTCAAAGCCAAGGTGGTCCGTTTCTCCCCTGAGCAGAATCAGCTGGCACTTGAGGACGGGAGTTCGCTCTCCTATCGGTTTCTCATTGTGGCGGCTGGCTTAAAGCTCAACTGGCATCAGATCGAAGGGCTTGAGGAAACACTGGGGCAAAACGGAGTCACCAGTAATTACCGCTTTGACCTGGCCCCATACACATGGCAATGTGTGCAAGCCTACAGCGGCCGTGGCCCCGCGCTGTTCACGCAGCCAGCAATGCCTATCAAGTGTGCTGGGGCGCCTCAAAAAGCGATGTACCTGTCGGCAGACAGGATGCGGCAACGTTCGCAACAAGCAGAGATTCATTTCTTCACGCCTGGCGGCGCTATGTTTGGCGTGCCCTTTTATGCGCAGGCGCTGGACAAGGTTGTTGACGAGTACGGAATCCAGACCAACTTCTCGCACAATCTCGTTTCGGTTGATGGTCCCCGCAAGCAGGCCGTCTTCGACATTGCGAAGAATGGCGTTCGTGAGCGCAAAACCATGCCATTTGAGTTTTTGCACGTTGTTCCGCCCCAGAGCGCTCCTGACTTTATCGCCAAGAGTTCGTTAGCTGACTCGGCTGGCTGGGTCGCTGTGGACAAAGGCTCGTTGTGCCACACCACCTACTCCAATGTGTTTGGTCTCGGTGACTGCACTTCAACTCCAAACAGTAAAACGGCTGCTGCTGTCAAAAATCAGGTCCCGGTGCTGGTGAATAACTTGCTCGCCGCAATGCAAGGCAAGGGGCCAAGTCACACCTATGACGGTTATGCATCTTGTCCACTGACCACCTCGGTCGGAAAGATCATGCTTGCCGAGTTTTGTTACGACGGTGTTGTGACGCCCAGTTTTCCCCTCGACCCTCGTGTCCCGAGACGGGCTTACTGGCACCTGAAGAAGGACTTCCTGCCATGGCTGTATTGGGACATTCTGCTCAAGGGAAAAGACTGGCCTGTAACGCACAAGGCGCGCCGCTTCGAGCCACAGGTTCCAACATTGACAGCATGACGCTCTGGGGTGACAAGCACTTTTAATTCAATAAATATATAATATAGTTATATATATTAAAAGTAGGTTTTGTGAGGCCCTATGTTGGACACATCTGAAGTTGACCACTTACCAGCGATGAGACACGCAGTTGGCCAAGCGGCCGCTCTGCTCAAAAGCCTGGCGAACGAAGACCGCCTTTTGATTTTGTGCCAGCTGTGTGCTGGCGAGTGCTGTGTGAGTGAGTTGGAAGCGCTGGTGGACGTACGCCAACCCACGTTGTCTCAACAACTGGCTGTGTTGCGCTCGGAATCCTTGGTCGCCACGCGCCGGGAAGGGCGTCATATTTTTTACCGCATCGAAGACAAGCGCGCACTGTTGGTGATCAACGTGCTGCACCAGATGTTTTGTGAACCAGAGGAGAAAACGTGATGGCGATCAATTGGGCTCAGTTCACACCCTGGTCTGCTTTGGGCGGAGGCTTGCTGATCGGTTTGGCCGCCGCGATGCTGCTGCTGTTCAGCGGGCGAATCGCAGGCATTTCCGGGATCATCGGCGGTTTGCTGCAGCGCGCGCCTGGACCGGTTGGCTGGCGCATCGCTTTCATCGTCGGCTTGGTTGCTTCGCCGCTTATTTGGGCGCTGGCGGGCAGCATGCCTGCCATTGGGATTGAGGCGGGCTACGGTGTTTTGGTTTTTGCCGGGCTGATCGTGGGTTTTGGAACACGCTTGGGCTCAGGCTGCACCAGCGGTCATGGCGTGTGTGGCTTGTCAAGATTGTCGCCACGCTCGCTCGCAGCCACCCTGATCTTCATGGCCGCAGGCTTTGTGACGGTCTACGCGTTGCGACATGTTTTCGCCGTCTAGACCCACTTACAAGGAAACGTACATGACCGCCATTGCTGCATTGCTGTCTGGTTTGATTTTTGGCTTCGGTCTCATCTTGTCGGGCATGGCCAACCCCGCCAAGGTACTGGGGTTTCTTGACCTCGCGGGTTCTTGGGATCCGTCGCTGGCTTTTGTCATGGGCGGTGCGATTGGGGTGGGCGTTGTCGCATTCGCACTGGCCAAAAAGAGAGAACGTAGCTTGCTGGGCGACAAGATGAACATGCCCACGTCCACGTCCACGGCCATTGACAAACGTCTGGTTGTTGGTGGTTTGCTGTTTGGCATCGGCTGGGGTCTGGCCGGCATTTGCCCTGGTCCTGCGCTGGTATTGGTGGGTGCAGGCCAAACCAAGGGCATCGTTTTCGTTGTGGCGATGTTGATCGGCATGGTAGTGTTTGAAGTGTTCCAGCGCCGGCAAACAAACTCGTTGGCAACTGGCCAATCCTAGAACCATGGGCACGGCCTGGTGGCAACCTGTCTGGCTGAAGCGCTACAGCTTGGCGCTGGCCACGCAAGACTTGGTAGCGGGTCTGGTGGTTACTGTTTTGTTGGTGCCACAAAGCATGGCCTACGCGTTACTGGCTGGCCTTCCTGCCCATGTTGGGATGTATGCCAGCATCCTGCCGTTACTGGCCTATGCATGGCTTGGCTCAAGCATGACCCTCGCTGTCGGGCCGGTCGCAGTTGCCGCTCTGATGACCGCGTCTGCCATCACACCCTTGGCTGTACCCGGCACAGCACAGTACCTGCAACTGGCCATACAGCTGGCCATGATGGGTGGTTTGTTTTTGCTGGTCGTTGGTGCACTGAAAATGGGGTTTCTGGCGAATTTGCTCAGCCATCCGGTCATCAGCGGTTTTGTCACAGGCTCGGCGATTCTGATCACCATTGGACAGCTCAAACCTTTGCTGGGGATACCCGCACAAGGTCAAACAGCCATTGAGATGCTGGTGTCTTTGGGCATCAATGTTACCCAGCTCAAACCAGCGACTGCCGCCATGGGGGTGGCATCGGTGGCGCTGCTTTGGACTTCACGGCGCTACCTGCCCTCATGGCTCGAAGCAGTTCATGTGCAACGCTCAAAGGCAGACATTGTTGCCAAACTCGCTCCCATGATGGTGGTGCTGCTGGCCATAGCCGCCGTGGCGGTGGGTGATCTCGACACCGTGCACGGCGTTGCCGTCGTCGGGAAAATCCCCGCTGGGCTGCCCTCGCTGGCTTGGGAATGGCCCACGCTGGACAGCTGGCGTCTGTTGGCCTTGCCAGCGCTGATGATTGCACTTGTGGGGTTTGTGGAGAGTGTTTCCGTGGCGCAGTCCTTGGGCATCAAGCGCAGTGAACGGATCGACGCCAATCGTGAATTGCGGGGTTTGGGACTGGCCAACATGGCCAGTGCTGTCTCGGGTGGCTTTCCAGTCACCGGTGGGTTTGCCCGCAGCGTTGTTAACTTCAGTGCTGGCGCCCGCACACCCGTAGCGGGCGTCTTCTCTGCGGTACTCATGGCCATCGTGTTGATGGGGTTCACCGGCCTCTTTGAACGCTTGCCCCTGGCAGTGCTTGCGGCCACGATTGTGGTGGCGGTCAGTGGCCTGATCGACTTCAACACCTTGCGCCATGCATGGCATTACGACCAAGCCGATGCGTTCGCCTTCGCGGCAACAGCAGTGGGCACCTTGGCGCTGGGCGTCGAGGCGGGCATCGGCATTGGGATCAGTCTCTCTATCGGTGTTTTCCTTTGGCGGGCCAGTCGACCTCACATCGCCGTTTTGGGCCGCCTTCCGGGCAGCGAACACTTTCGGAACATCGACCGGTTTGCAGTCACCACCTATCCTGGCATCGTGCTGGTTCGAATCGACGAGAACCTGTTCTTTGCCAACGTAGCCGCTGTGCTGGACCGTGTCCAAGTTGTATTGCTGGAACGACCAGAGGCAAAACATTTGGTCTTCGCGCTGGCGTCAGTCAGTCACATTGACTTGACTGCACTGGAGGCTCTGGAAAGGCTCACCAAGCAACTTTGCGACCAAGGGGTCACGGTCCATTTGGCTGAAGTGAAAGGCCCGGTACTGGACCGGCTGAAGCGCAGCGAACTGCTCCGCATGCTGGTGCATGCCCCCTTCGTGAGCCTGCATGAAGCGACGAAAAAGCTGACAGACGTCAGCTTGCGATCTGGCAGCAGTACCGAGTGGAAGGTGTCTCTGTGACGCCTGTATCCATCGCCGACAGCGTGCGCGAACTGTGTGCAGTTCGCGGCCACAAGCTGCCTGAGCCACTTCGGGTCCCGGCAGGTAAAGTACTTTTTCAGGAGGGCGTTTCATGCCAAGGGTTCCCCGTCCTTCTGGAAGGTGAGGTTCGCGTATTCAAAGCATTGCCACATGGCCGTGAACTGACGCTCTATCACGTGCATCGCGACAACGTCTGTATTCAAAGTGCAAGTGGTTTATTCAATGACTCTGCCTACAGCGCCTCCGGCGTTAGCGTCGGTGCCACAAGCCTGATTCTGTTGCCGCCCAGTTTATTTCTGGATTTGCTGTCAGACCCCGTGTTTCAGCGATTTGTACTTGGACAGTTCTCACAGAAGTTGACCGACATGTGTCTGTTGATCGAGGAGATCGTATTTCGGCGACTCGACCAGCGCCTGGCCGCAAAGCTGGTGCAGTTGCCCGACACGGCATGCCTGACGCACCAATACCTTGCTAACGAACTCGGAAGTGTTCGCGAACTGATCACACGTCAGCTTGGCGTTTTCTCGGAGCGTGGCTGGATCGAAACAGGTCGAGAGCGGATCAGCATCCTAAATCGGCCTGCGCTGTCTGCTTACGCTTATGTTGTGTGATCCAAGTTACATATTTTGCCGCACAAGGTAGTTCTAATTTTCGAAGACCGTGACACCGCCGTTACTGATTTACTGAAAGCCTCACCATGAAACCGATTCAGCTTTTTGACGCCGCTTCGAGCACCTACACCTACTTGCTGTTCGACGAGAACTCCCCAGAGCGCCTGCGGCCTGCAGTCATCATCGACCCTGTAGACGAGCAGCTGGAGCGCGATCTGGCGGCACTGCGCCATTACGGACTGCAACTTGTGTGGGCGGTTGAAACCCATGCCCATGCCGACCACATCACCAGTGCAGGCTTGCTGGCCGAGCATGCAGGTGCCAAAACGGCGGCGCCTTCCGGCTGTGGCATCCATACCGCTGCCATGCAGCTGCAACACGGCGATGCGCTTGCATTTGGTGGTGAGTCCCTTACGGCACTGCACACACCAGGCCATACCTCCGGGAGCATGAGCTTTTTGTGGAATACCCGCGAGGGTCAGCATGTCTTTACAGGTGACACCCTGCTGATTGGCGGGTGCGGCCGCACCGACTTTCAATCTGGCAGTGCTGAGGCGCTCTACAACAGCATCACTCAGGTGTTGTTTGAGCTTCCCGATGACACCATCGTTTGGCCAGGGCACGACTACCAGGGTAAAACCGATTCAACCATTGGTACAGAAAAATCCCAAAACCTGCGTATCGCCGGAAAGTCTTTAGAAGAATTCACGCAGCTCATGGGCCAACTGAACCTGCCAAAACCCAATCGGATTGACGAGGCCGTCCCTGCCAATCAGAGTTCTGGCATACGACACGACATGGTGTTGGAAGCAGACGACGACATGGATCCTTCTCTGCCCATGCATGCGCGCCATGCAGAGGGCTACGCCGGTGACATTGCACCGCGTTTAGCCAACCAATGGGGGCAAAGCGGGGCAGGTGTTCTGGTGGATGTACGCACAGATGCCGAGCGGGAGTGGGTGGGTTTTGTACCCGGCGCTGTGGCCATTGCCTGGAAACAATGGCCCGGCATGGCGCTCAACCCGGCCTTCGACGAGCAGCTGCTGGCGCGTGTACCCAAGGACAAAAAGGTCATGTTTTTATGCCGCAGTGGCGTACGGTCCATCCCAGCGGCCAAGCGGGCTAGTGAGCTTGGCTTTGAGGCTTATAACATCCTGGAGGGGTTTGAAGGCGATCCCGACGAAAACGCGCACCGTGGCGTTTGTGGTGGCTGGCGGTTCATGGGTTTGCCATGGCGCCAAAGCTGATGGGCCGCCTTGAAGCTGCCAGACCTTGATCTTCTTTGTCATTCTTGAAGGAGACCCCTATGCACCTGAACAGCAAAATCTGGATGGTGTTGATGATCTTTGCAGCAATGCACCTCCCTGCCTTTGCACAAGACAAAGTGGTCTACCACTTTGACAATGCCGATATGCAGGCGACCAAGGGTTTGAGGAACATCCGAAACCACCTTGACGTGGCACCCAGCACCAAGGTCGTGGTGGTTGCGCATGCAGACGGTGTGGATTTCCTGCTTGATGGCGCCAAAGACATAAGGAATCCGAATGTTGACTACGCGTCGCTCGTGAGTGCACTGAAAGCACGGGGCGTGAAATTTGAGATCTGCGAAATAACCCTGCAAAGTCGCAACATGAAGAAAGAGCAGTTCAACCTGGATGCAGACTTCACGCCATCAGGGGTCGTTCGTATAGGGCAACTGCAATCGCGTGAAGGCTATGCGTACATCAAGCCATAGCGGTGCTGCGTGCATGGTCTTTTAGCTGGGACGCGGTTTTAAGACACGGGCAATCTGCGCTTTGCCCGCAGCTTATTGATGGCGTGAGCCACCCGCTCGTCCAGGTAGGCACCATAAAATTCCAGCAGCGGCACGCCTGGGATTCGGCCGGCCAGTTCCATACCGTTCGCACCCATGAACATAACCGTGGGCGCTACCTTGATGTTCAGCGCGCTCGCCAATTCTTCATGAGTTGTTGTTACCCCCTGAAATCCAATCACTTGGACGGCTTTGCGCATTTCTAACTGCACCACATGCCCCCCTGCCACCCGCATTGGGATGAGGAAATTTCTGCGAACCACTTCGCAGTAGGGGCAACCCTGCAGGCTGAAGAGAATGACCAAGGGTTGTTCAGTCGCGTTTGCTTTTTGGACTTCTTGTGCTAACGACAACGGGTGCGGCAGTTCGCTGGCGCTGGCTGCCTGACATGCAAGTCCCAGGACGCTGGCCAGTCCAAGGCAAAGCGTTTGGCGTCTTGACTGCTGTAGGTTCACTTTTTGAGTTCCTGTTCCATCAGCAGGTAGGTGTTGTAGGCATTCATTCGGTTTGCAAACTGGAAGAGTGGAATCTGGTCGAAGCTGGACCAGTCTGTGGTTCTGTAGGCCTCCTCAAATGGGTCCAGGTTCAAAGCGGCCTCGCCCATGGCTTTGCGAAGGTAGGCTAGGTAGTTGTATGTCTGTTGCATGTCTTCTTTGGCCTTCTCAGACACCGGTCCATGGCCCGGAACAATCGCCACAGTGTCGAAAGACAGCAAAGTTTGAATGGCTTTCATCCACAGTTGGCTGTTCGCCTGTCCAACAAATGGGATGCGGTTCCGAAAAACCAGGTCTCCCGCGAAAAGTACTTTCTCTGACGGGATGTAAACCACCAGGTCCTCTGGCGTATGGGCTGGCCCTACCGCTTTGATGATGAACTTGACTCCACCAATCTGCATCTCACGGTCACCGTCCAGCCACTCGTCAGCGCCCACCAGTCGGGTGTCCTTGTTGATCCATGGTGCGAAGTCATGCCGGGAAGCAGCCAGCCGTTGTTCGGCAGTTTCTGAATTGAGATAGTTCAACGCCGCACGATGCGCCAGAACTTTCACCCCTTGTGCCTTTAGCGACTGCAGACCATAAATGTGGTCTGCATGGTAATGGGTGAGGATGACGTGCGAAATAGGCAGTGGAGTGAGCTTTCGAATCTGCTGCACCAGTTTGTCTGCCAGCACTGGCGAGCCCAGCGCATCAATCACCACCACACTGGTTTGTGTGATCACAAACCCGGCATTGGAGATGTAATTTTGGTTCTCTGCGGAGCCAAGGGCAGACTGGCCCTGGACGTAAAACGCCGAGTTGGAGACGCGTTGGGATTGAACCTCTGGGGTTTCCTGCGCATGCGCACCCATAGCCGTCGAAGCGATGCTCACAATTAGTACCAAAGCGTGGGTCCATGTGTTGGTTTGATTGAACATCGTCGTGGCCTGCGTTGTGTTGGCACGTCTTTGCATTGCCTTTAATGTGGCTGCTGCCGGTGCGGAGCAATCTAAATATAAGTTATTAACGATTTAATGTGCATCGGGAGTCTCCCTACGCTATTCTTGAAGTGAGGCCACTTTGTTGGCTATTTGAGTCAACCGGGGTATTCCCTTGCTATCGGGTTTGCAGTTGTCAGTATATTTGTATCAACTTATTTAATGATTGGATATGCCAGATGAGCTATTTTGCAAGGGTGGTGCTGCTGCTTGGGTGCACGTTGCTGGGTAGTCCCGCCTTTTCACAACCCACTTCCCTGGAAATACGCGCATTGGCCGCGACCTGCGCCAACTGCCATGGCACCAATGGCCATGCCGTCAGCGGCTCGGCGGTGGTGTCCATCGCAGGCCTGAAGCAGGACTACATCTCGCAGCAGATGAAGGCCTTCAAGACTGGCCAACGCCCCGCC
>JAFEHU010000068.1 GCA_017848435.1 Burkholderiaceae bacterium
GCGCATGGGTGGGGTCTTTCTGTTGCAGTTGGAGCAGGTGGGTCAGGGCCTGCAAGTCACCCCGCTGGCTGCGGCCTTGCGCGTCCAGCCCGGGGGCGTGGCGCAGGTCGTCGTAATCGTGGAGGGTGAGGTGCAGGCCGATGGCTTCGCCCAGTTCGGCCGCGTGCACGCTCAGGCTCAGCACCTGGGTCGGTTCGCCCCGAAAACTGTTGACGGTGTTGGCGGTGTAGCGCAACCGCTGGTCAATCAGCGCGATGTCGACCGCTTTCGAGTCGTCGCAAAACAGGTGCAGGTGGATGTCCGACAGCCGGGTGGCGGTGCCACGCCAGACGGCGCCCACCAGGTACGGCCGGAAAGGCGCCAGCCGCGCCATCCACAGCGCGGCCAGCCGGCGCAGCGCCGCCAGTTCGCCCGGCTGCGTGTCGGCACAAAACAGCGCCAGGTACTCGCGCACCGCGTCTTCCACCGCCGCGTTGTCCGGCAGGCTGGCGCGGGCCGACAGGCCCATGTGCTTGACGGCGCGGCGCTTGGCGGGACCGTATTCCAACCCTTCTTCCACCACCATGCGGGCGGCGGTGGCGGCGATTTCGGCTTTGAGGCTGTCCATGCGCGCATTCTGCATGGGTTGTGCCACGGCGCGGCGCGCCAGGGCTTTGACGCGCGCCAGCGGCGAGGTTGATTGCTATTTATTTCATAGCTGCACCGGTAAATCCGACTAAGGCTGGCGGCCGAAATGGCTTTCAAAGCACTAAAATTGGACCATGCACATCCATATTCTGGGCATTTGCGGCACCTTCATGGGTGGCGTGGCCGCCCTCGCCCGAGAAGCCGGGCACACAGTCACCGGCTGCGACGCCGGCGTTTACCCGCCGATGAGCGACCAGTTGCGCGCCCTGGGCATCGAACTGATCGAAGGTTTTGGGGCCGACCAGCTTGCGCTGAAGCCTGACGTGTTCGTGGTCGGCAACGTCGTCAGCCGTGCCCATACCGCCGCAGGGCCGAAGTTTCCGCTGATGGAAGCCATTCTCGACGCCGGCCTGCCCTACACCAGCGGCCCGCAGTGGCTGGCCGAACACGTGCTGCAAGGCCGCCACGTGCTGGCGGTGGCGGGCACGCACGGCAAAACCACCACCACCGGGATGTTGGCCTGGGTGCTGGAACAGGCGGGTTTGCAGCCGGGGTTTCTGGTGGGCGGCGTGCCGCTGAACTTTGGGGTTTCGGCACGCTTGGGATCAGGGAAAGCATTTGTCATCGAGGCCGACGAGTACGACACCGCGTTTTTCGACAAACGCAGCAAGTTCGTCCACTACCGGCCACGCACCGCCGTCCTGAACAACCTCGAGTTCGACCACGCGGACATTTTTGACGACCTCGCCGCCATCGAGCGGCAGTTCCACCACTTGGTACGCACCGTGCCGTCGCAAGGCCAGGTGGTGTTCAACGCCGAGCAGGCCAGCCTGCAGCGGGTGCTGGTGCAGGGCTGCTGGAGCGGCCGGGCCGGTTTTGGCACCGGTGGCGACTGGGCTTTTGAAGGGCCGCCCAATGCGTTTGCGGTGCTGCACCACGGCCAGCGCGTGGCGGAAGTGGCGTGGGACCTGGCGGGTGTGCACAACCAGATGAACGCGTTGGCTGCCATCGCGGCGGCGGCGCATGTGGGCGTGGCACCGGCCGTGGCCGCCCGGGCGCTGTCCAGCTTTCGCAACGTTCGGCGCCGGCTGGAGGTGCGCGGCAGCGTCAACGGCGTCACCGTCTACGACGACTTCGCCCACCACCCGACCGCCATTGCCACGACGCTGGACGGCTTGCGCCGGCAGGTGGGTCAGGCCCGCATTGTGGCGGTGTTCGAGCCACGGTCCAACACCATGAAACTCGGCACCATGGCGGCGCAACTGCCCGCCAGCCTGGCGCAGGCCGACCGGGTGTTCTGCCACGCGGGCGGGCTGGACTGGGACGTACGCGGCGCGCTGGCGCCGCTGGGCGCCAAAGCCCAGGTGGCCGACAGCGTGGACACGCTGCTGGCCCAACTGCGGCCTGTGCTGCAGCCGGGCGACCACGTGCTCTGCATGAGCAACGGCAGCTTCGGCGGGATCCACGCCCGCCTGCTGGCTGCGCTGGCCTGAATCAGCCCCGGCGCGCTTTCACCGCGTCGGACAGGATGTCCAGCGACTGCACCGAGTCGTCCCAGTTCAGGCAGGCGTCGGTGATGCTCTGGCCGTAGGCCAGCTTGCTCACGTCGTCTTTGCCCGGGGTGAACTTCTGGGCGCCGCCGTTCAGGTGGCTCTCCACCATCACGCCGAACACGCTGCGCGAGCCGCCGGCGATCTGGCCGCCGATGTCGCGCGCCACCTCCAGCTGCTTCTCGTGCTGCTTGCTGCTGTTGGCGTGGCTGAAATCGACCATCAGTGAGGCGGGCAGCTTGGCGGCTTCCAGGTCCTTGCAGGCGGCGGCCACGCTGGCCGCGTCGTAGTTGGGGCCTTTGCCGCCGCGCAGGATGACGTGGCAGTCCTGGTTGCCACGGGTCTGCACGATGGCGACCTGACCGTTCTTGTGCACTGACAAGAAGTGGTGCGGGCGCGAGGCCGACTGGATGGCGTCGGTGGCGATCTTGATGTTGCCGTCGGTGCCGTTCTTGAAGCCGATGGGCGCGCTCAGGCCCGAGGCCAGTTCACGGTGGATCTGGCTTTCGGTCGTGCGGGCGCCGATGGCCCCCCAGCTGATCAAGTCACCGATGTACTGAGGCGAGATCACGTCGAGGAACTCGCTGCCGGCAGGCAGGCCCAGGCGGTTGATGTCAATCAGCAGCTGGCGGGCGATGCGCAGGCCCTCGTCGATGCGGTAGCTCTCGTCGAGGTAGGGGTCGTTGATCAGGCCCTTCCAGCCGACGGTGGTGCGTGGCTTCTCGAAGTAGACGCGCATCACGATTTCCAGCGTGTCGGCGTACTTCTCGCGCTGGGCTTTCAGGCGTGCAGCGTATTCCAGCGCGGCCTTGGGGTCGTGGATGGAGCACGGCCCGATGATCACCAGCAGGCGGTCGTCAACGCCCGTCATGATGTTGTGGATGGTCTTGCGGGTCTGCGTGATCAGCGTTTCCACCGGCGTGTTGCGGATGGGAAAGAAGCGGATCAAATGTTCGGGTGGCGGCAACACGTTGATGTCCTGGATGCGTTCGTCGTCGGTCTGGCTGGTCTTGTCGACGGTCGCATACCAGGCGTCGCTGCTGGGCACGTTGGATTTGTTGGTCATCGGTCGCTCCTCAAAAAAATCGGGCATAAAAAAACCGCCGGGCTTGCAGGCCGGCGGTTGTTTCGAGAATCTGGTTCGCTTTACGCGCGCACCTCTCGTCCGCCGGAGACCGGGAACGTAAAGTAAAAATGGAAGTGGGCGCGTTGCATAGGTTTGAAATGTAGCACAGCCGCCGGTCAGGCGGTGCCACCCACCGTCAAGCCGTCGATGCGCAACGTCGGCTGGCCGACGCCGACCGGCACGCTCTGGCCTTCCTTGCCGCAGGTGCCGACGCCGCTGTCCAGCGCCATGTCGTTGCCGATCATGGTCACCTTCTTCAGCGACTCGGGACCGTTGCCGACGATGGTGGCGCCCTTCACCGGGTACAGAATCTTGCCGTTCTCCACCCAGTAGGCCTCGCTGGCCGAAAACACGAATTTGCCGCTGGTGATGTCCACCTGGCCGCCACCGAAGTTGGTGGCGTACAGGCCCTTTTTGATGCTGGCCACAATTTCGTCCGCCGTTTTGTCGCCGCCCAGCATGTAGGTGTTGGTCATGCGCGGCATCGGGATGTGGGCGTAGCTCTCACGGCGGCCATTGCCAGTGGGCTTGACGCCCATCAGGCGCGCGTTCAGGCTGTCCTGGATGTAGCCTTTCAGGATGCCGTCTTCGATCAGCACGTTGCGCTGCGACGCATTGCCTTCGTCGTCCACATTCAGCGAACCGCGCCGGTCGGCAATGGTGCCGTCGTCCAGCACGGTGACGCCCTTGGCCGCGACGCGCTGGCCGATGCGGCCACTGAAAGCGCTGCTGCCCTTGCGGTTGAAGTCGCCTTCCAGCCCGTGGCCAATGGCCTCGTGCAGCAGGATGCCGGGCCAGCCGGGGCCGAGTACCACGGTCATTTCACCGGCCGGGGCCGGGCGCGATTCGAGGTTGGTGAGTGCGGCGGCCACGGCTTCGTCCACGTACTGGCTGATGCGCGCGTCGTCAAAGTAGGCCAACCCGAAGCGGCCACCGCCACCGGCCGAGCCCATTTCGCGGCGGCCGTTGTGCTCGGCGATCACCGTCACCGAGAGGCGCACCAACGGGCGCACGTCGGCGGCCAACGTACCGTCGGCCCGGGCCACCATCACCACGTCGTACTCACCGGCCAGGCCGGCCATCACCTGCGCGACGCGCAGGTCTTTGGCGCGGGCCAGCGTTTCCACCTTGCCGAGCAGCGCCACCTTGGCGGTGCTGTCCAGCGTGGCGATCGGGTCCATGCCGCGGTAGAGCGAGCGGCTCTTGGCAATTCTGTGGGCTGGCACCTTGATGCGGCCATGGCCGGCGCTGGCGCCAATCGTGCGCACGGTGCGGGCGGCGTCGAGCAGCGAGGCCTCGGAAATGTCGTCGGAATAGGCAAAGGCGGTTTTCTCACCGCTGACCGCGCGCACACCCACGCCCTGGTCGATGCTGAAGCTGCCGGTTTTCACAATGCCCTCTTCCAGGCTCCAGCCTTCGCTGCGGGTGTACTGGAAATACAGGTCGGCATCGTCCACCTTGTGCGCCTTGATATCCGCCAGCGCCTTGGCAATGTGCGACTCGTTCAGGCCGAACGGCGCCAGCAGCAGGCTTTTGGCAACGTCCAGCCGCTCGGCGGTGGACTGGGCTTGGGGAGCGGCTTTGGAGGAAAGCGACGGAGAAAGGCGGCGTGGTGCGAGCATGGCCCCATTGTAGGGATTCAAGCGCCACACGGCTGGGGTGGGGTCACTATCAAATCAATAGCTACACCACAAGATTTGACTGAGGCCTGAAGGCTAAAAGGCTTTAAAAATGCCGCAGGCGGCGTTTTTGGGCCTCAGGACTGCAACAACTGCCTTGACCTGGCGATCGACATCAGGATGCCGATCGCCATGCCCAGCGTCACCATGGCGGTACCGCCGTAGCTGATGAAGGGCAGCGGCACGCCCACCACCGGCAGGATGCCGCTGACCATGCCCATGTTGACGAAGGCGTAGGTGAAGAAAATCATGCACATGCTGCCGGCCAGCAGGCGGGCAAACAGCGTGGGCGCCTCCATTGCAATCACCAGCCCGCGCAGGATCAGGAAGATGAAGGCGGCGATCAGCGCCAGGTTGCCGAACAGGCCAAACTCTTCGGAAAACGCGGCGAAGATGAAGTCGGTGGTGCGCTCGGGGATGAACTCCAGGTGCGTCTGCGTGCCCTGCATGAAGCCTTTGCCAAACAGGCCGCCGGAGCCAATCGCGATCATGCCCTGGATGATGTGGAAGCCCTTGCCCAGTGGGTCGCGGGTGGGGTCGAGCAGGGTGCAGATGCGCTGCTGCTGGTAGTCGTGCAGCACCGGCCAGCGCACGCCGTCGGCGCACAGGCTGGGCTCGAACACCACGATCAGGGCAATGCCCCCCAGCGCCAGCAACACCGGCGGAATGATCAGTTTCCAACTCAAGCCGGCAAAGAAAATCACCGACAGCCCCGCCGCCAGCACCAGCAGCGAGGTGCCCAGGTCGGGCTGCTTCATGATCAGGCCGATGGGCACCAGCAGCAGCAGCACGGCCACGGTAAAGTCCAGCGGCCGCAGCTGGCCCTCGCGCTTCTGGAACCACCAGGCCAGCATCAGCGGCATCGCGATCTTGAGGATCTCGCTCGGTTGGATCACCACCCCCAGGTTCAGCCAGCGGGTCGCGCCCTTTTTGGTGATGCCAAACAGCGCCACCGCGACCAGCAGCACCACCCCCAGCGTGTACAGCGGCAGCGCAAACTGCATCAAACGCCCGGGTGGCACCTGCGCCACCCCGAACATGATGGCGGCGGCAATCAGCATGTTGCGGCCGTGGTCGGCAAACCGGCTGCCGTGGTCGTAGCCGGACGAGAACATGATCACCATGCCCGCCGCCGCCAGCAGCAGCACCGCCAGCGTCAGCGGCACATCGAACCCCTCAAAGTACGGGGCAATCCGTTGCAGCACGGAGGGGCGGTTCAAAACAGCGGACATGGCCGAATTATCCCGCGCCGCTGCCTATGATGGCCGCATGCCGACCACCCATTTGCTCTACCTGCACGGTTTTCGCTCCTCGCCGCAGTCCGTCAAGGCGCAAAAAGTCGCCCGGCGGGTCGCGCTTCGGCACCCCGGCGTGGTCTGGTGGTGTCCGCAACTCGCCATTTCACCGGCCCAGGCGGCCGCGCAAATCGCCCAGGGCACCGCGGGCTGGCCAGCGGCGAGCATGGCGGTGGTCGGCTCGTCGCTGGGCGGTTTTTACGCCAGCTGGCTGGCCGCACGCACCGGCTGCCGTGCGGTGCTGCTCAACCCCGCCGTGCACCCGGCCCGCGACCTGGCCAGGCACATTGGCGAACAAACCGCCTGGCACAACCCACAAGAACGCTTTTTCTTCCAACCGGCCTTCGTGGATGAACTGCAGGCGCTCGACGCCGACACCCCGCCCCACCCGACACCCGGCCAGGTGCTCGCGGTTGTTGCCAAGGGCGATGAGGTGCTCGACTGGCGCGACATGGCCGCACGCCACGCCAGCGCCCGCCTGCAGCTGCTGGAAGGCAGCGACCACGCGCTGAGCGATTTCGACGACCTGATCGACGGGGTGTTCGACTTCCTGCAGCTGGCCTGAGGCCGCACCAACACCCCGTGGGACAATCCCGGCCATGTTTGCATTGTTTGAAGAAGCCGGCAAGTTTCAGGCCGGCCGCATCCTGTCGGAAGCCGAGTCGTCGGCCCAGATCGAGCTGGACTCCGGCAAGCGGGTGAAAGTCAAGGCGGCCAACGTGCTGCTGAAGTTCGAGAAGCCCGCCCCGGCCGAGCTGGTGGCCCAAGGCCGGGCCCAGGCCGAAGAGATTGAGCTGGACCTGGCCTGGGAATTTGCCCCCGAAGACGAATTTGGCTTTGCCGATCTGGCGCGGGTGTACTTCAGCGACAACGCCACGCTGGTGCAGCAGGCCGGCACGCTGTTCCGGCTGTTCGACGCACCGCACTACTTCCGCCGCAGCGGCAAAGGCCGCTTCCGCAAGGCGCCGGCCGACATTTTGCAGCAGGCGCTGGTGGCCATTGAGAAGAAAAAGCAGCTGCAGCTGCAGATTGACGCCTGGGCCAGCGCCCTGGCCGCTGGCGAGTGCCCGGAGCCGGTGCGCGAACAGCTGTACAAAATTTTGTTCCGGCCCGACAAAAACGCGCCCGAGTACAAGGCGGTGGTCGACGCCGCGCGCGCCACACAAACCGCGCCGCTGGCGCTGCTGCAAAACGCCGGCGCCATCGACTCGCCCTACCAGTTCCACTGGCGGCGCTTTCTGTTCGACAACTTCCCGCGCGGCACCGGCTTCCCGGCACTCGACGCGCCGCAGATCAGCGACGAGTTGCCAGTCGCTGCGGTGGCGGCGTTCTCCATCGACGACTCGTCCACCACCGAGATCGACGACGCGCTCTCGGTGCAGGGTCTGGGCACCGGCACGGTGGTGCTGGGCATCCACATCGCCGCGCCGGGTCTGGCGATTGCCCCCGGCAGCCCGGTGGATGGGGTCGGCCGCGCCCGCTTGTCCACCGTCTACATGCCAGGCTACAAGCTCACCATGCTGCCCGACGCGGTGGTGCAGCACTACACGCTGCAGGCCGGGCGCGACTGCCCGGCGGTGTCGCTCTACGCCACGCTGGACGAAGCGACGCTGGAAATCCGTGCCACAGAAACCAAGCTCGAACGCGTGCCCATCGTCGCCAACCTGCGGCACGACCAGCTGGATGCGCTCGTCACCGAAGACTGGCTGACCCAAACCTCGGCCGACGACAGCCCCGCGCTGCAGGCCGTGCCCAAGAGCCACGCCACGCTGGCCTTTTTGCACCGCCTGGCCCGCCACCTGAAGGCGGCGCGCGAAGTGGTGCGTGGCAAGCCCGAGAACTTCAACCGGCCCGACTACAACTTCCGTCTGGTGGGCAACGGCGACGCGGAACCCACCGGCAATGAGACGGTGCAGATCAGCACGCGCCAACGCGGCGCGCCACTCGACTTGATCGTGGCCGAGGCGATGATCCTGGCCAACAGCACCTGGGGCCAGTGGCTGGCCGAGCATGGCCTGCCCGGCATCTACCGCAGCCAGGCCAGCCTGGCACCGGGCGTGAAAGTGCGCATGGGCACCAAGGCCTTGCCGCACGCCGGCATTGGCGTCAAAAGCTACGCGTGGAGCACCTCGCCGCTGCGCCGCTACACCGACCTGGTGAACCAATGGCAAATCATTGCCTGTGCCCGCCACGGCAAGACCGCCGCCCTCGCCGCGCCCTTCAAACCGAAAGACGCCGAGCTGTTCTCCATCATCTCGGCGTTTGACGCGGCCTACGCCGCCTACAACGGCTACCAGGCGGGCATCGAGCGTTTCTGGACGCTGAAGTACCTCGAACAACACGGCATCACCGAGCTGGAGGCCACGCTGTTCAAGGACAACCTGGTGCGCGCCGACACCCTGCCACTGGTGCTGCCGGTGCTGGGCGCGCAGGGGCTGCCACGCGGCGCCCGCCTGCGGGTGAAGCTGGGCGAGATCGACGCCATCACGCTGGACATCCATGGCACGGTGCTGGAACGGCTGGACGTGGCCGATGCCCCCGAAGCCGGCGCCGAAGAAGACGACGACGACACCGTGGCCGGTCCGATCGCCATCGCCGTGGACATGGCCCTCACAGCCGAAGACTCCGAGGCGGCACAACCCGAGAAAGCCACGCCGTGAACCTGCGGGACTTCAGCACCCTGCATCTGGCGCTGGGCGTCTCGCTCGCGCTGCATGCCGGCGTGTTGACATTGCGCTTTGTTGACCCGGAGCGCTTCAACCGTGTGTTCGAGGACACCCCGCTGGAAGTCATTCTGGTCAACAGCCAGTCCACCCAGCCACCCGACAAAGCCCAGGCCATTGCCCAGGCCACGCTGGCCGGTGGTGGTGACGCCGAAACCGGCCGGGCCACCAGCCCATTGCCCCCGTCGGCCCTGGTCAGCAGCGGGGACGAAGCCGAAGACGCGCAGCGCAAACTGGAAGCGCTGCAGGAAAAGCAGGCCCTGATGCTGGCCGAGGTGAAGAAACAGCTCGCCGCATTGCCGCCACCCGACCCCAAACTCGCCAGCGACACGCCCGAAGCCGTCGCCCGGGAGGAGAAACGCCGCCAGTTCGTCAACCTGCTGGCCGAGATTGAAAAACGCATCAACGAAGAAAACGCCCGGCCCAAGAAGCGCTACATCAGCCCGGCCACCCGGGAAGAGGCCTACGCCATCTACTACGACAGCCTGCGGCGCAGAATTGAAGACCGCGGCACCCAGAACTTCCCCGAGGCCGGCGGCAACAAGCTGTACGGCGAACTGACCATGATCGTGACGGTGAATTTCGACGGCCGGGTGATCGACACCGAGGTCGTGGTCCCTTCCGCCAACCGCGCACTCGACCGCCGCGCCGAAGCCATCGTGCGCAACGCCGGCCCGTTCGGCCTGTTCAGCGAAGCCATGCGCCGCCAGGCCGACCAGATCGTGGTGGTGTCGCGCTTCCGGTTCACGCGCGACGAAACGCTCGAAACCAAACTCTCCAACCGCTAAGCCATGGACCTCTACTGTGTGATGGGCAACCCGGTCGAGCACAGCCGCTCGCCCTGGATCCACGCGCGCTTTGCCGCGCTCACCGGGCAGGCGCTGCAGTACGACAAGCAACTGGTGCCTCTGGACAGCTTTGCCGCCACCGTCGCGGCCTTTGCCCACAGCGGCGGGCGCGGCTGCAACGTCACCGTGCCCTTCAAATTCGAGGCCGCCGCGCTCGCGCAGCAATGCAGCGAACGCGTGCAACTGGCCGAGGCCTGCAACGTGCTGAGCTTTGCGCGCGATGCCACCGGCACCCTGCAGGTGTCGGCCGACAACTCCGATGGCCTGGGCCTGGTGCGGGACATCGTGCACAACGCGGGTGTGCCCCTGCAGGGCCAGCGCGTCTTGCTGATTGGCGCAGGCGGCGCGGCTGCCGGCGTGCTGGGGCCCTTGCTGGACGCGCGGCCCCACAGCCTGGTGGTGGCCAACCGCAGCGTGGCCAAGGCCGAGGCGCTGGTGGCGCGGCATGCCGCACTGGCACAGCGCTGTGGCGTGGTGCTCAGCGCGTCGGGGCTGGACGCCGTGCCCGCCGGGTTCGACGTGGTCATCAACGCCACCGCCAGCAG
The DNA here is from genome assembly GCA_017848435.1 of Burkholderiaceae bacterium. GTDB lineage: Bacteria > Pseudomonadota > Gammaproteobacteria > Burkholderiales > Burkholderiaceae_C > PCRC01. The sequence goes on from JAFEHU010000068.1 coordinate 10,394, forward strand.
CCTGAGCGGCGCCGGGGTGCCGGTGCCCGCCACGGTGCTCAAGCCCGGCGCGCTGGCGTACGACATGATGTACGGCCCGGCCGCCCAAGGCTTTCTGGACTGGGCCCGCACCCATGGCGCGCAGCCGCGCGACGGCCTGGGCATGCTGGTGGAGCAGGCCGCCGAGGCGTTTGCACTCTGGCGTGGTGTGCGCCCCCCGTCGGCCCAGGTGCTGGCCGAACTGCGGGCGCGGGTGTCGCCATGACGTCGCTGGTGCGCTGGGTGTTCTGGGTCGCGGCGGCCATGGCGGCGCTGCAACTCTTTCTTCTGGGCCGGGTGGCGATGATGGCCGCTGTTGACCCGCAGTCGACCACCTTCCAGCGTTCGGAAGCCTGGCGGCTGTCGCAGTCGCCCAAAGGGCTGAAGTGGCGCCAGCAGTGGGTGCCCTACGCCCAGATTGCCGACCACCTGAAGCGTGCGGTGATCGCCTCGGAAGACGGCGACTTCGTCAACCACGACGGCGTGGAGTGGGACGCGATTGAGAAAGCCTGGCAAAAGAACGCACAGGCCGAGGAGCAGGCGCTGAAACGCGCCCGCGCCGGCCGTGCGGTGAAGATCGTGGGCGGCTCCACCATCACGCAGCAACTGGCCAAAAACCTGCTGCTCTCGGGCGAGCGCAACCTGGCGCGCAAGGGCCAGGAGTTTGTGCTGACCCTGATGCTGGAGAGCCTGCTCAGCAAGCGGCGCATCCTGGAGATTTACCTCAACAACGTCGAATGGGGCGAGGGCGTGTTTGGCGCCGAAGCCGCCGCGCAGCACTACTTCCGCAAACCCGCCTCCCGCCTCAGCGCTTACGAGGCCGCACGCCTGTCGGTGATGCTGCCACGCCCGAAGTTTTTCGAGAAGCTGCCGAACTCGGCCTACCTGTCGGGCCGCAGCGCCACCATCGTCGCGCGCATGGGTGATTCCGCTCTGCCGTAAAAACATGGCCCCCACGGTTGCTCACTGCGTGTAGCGTCCTGCCCCCCAAGGGGGTGGCCTTTTTCCTTGGGGCGGCCCGGCGAGAACATATGACCCCCACGGGACGCTCACTGCGTGTAGCGCCCTGCCCCCAAGGGGGCGGCCTTTTTCCTTGGGGCGGCCCGGCGGAAAAACATCCTGACCGCCGTCCATCCGGTCACGGCATGAACGTATCATGCCGCCATGCTTGCCAAACTGATGAGCCTGTTCCTGCTGGGGCTGGTGCGCGTGCTGACCGGGGCGCAGGCGCGCTGGTACGGCTGCCCGCCCAAGGCCGAGCAACGCATTTACTTCGCCAACCACCAGAGCCACGCCGACCTGGTGATGATCTGGGCCGCGCTGCCGCAGGAGTTGCGCGGCATCACCCGGCCGATTGCCGCGAAGGACTACTGGACACAAACGCCGTTCAAGCAGTGGATCACCACCGCGGTGTTCAACGCCATTTACGTGGACCGCAGCAAAACCACCGACCAGGACCCGCTGGAGCCGTTGGTCGAGGCACTCACCCACGGCGATTCGATCATCCTGTTCCCCGAAGGCACACGCGGCCATGCCGAGGAGCCGCAGGCCTTCAAGGCCGGTCTCTACAACCTGACCACCCGCTTCCCCGACGTGGTGCTGGTGCCGGCCTGGATCAACAACGTGCAGCGGGTGATGCCCAAGGGCGAGGTGGTGCCGGTGCCCATCCTGTGCTCGGTGACCTTTGGTTCACCCATCCGACTGGAAGCCGGTGAAGAACGCCGCGCCTTCCTGGACCGCGCACGGCTGGCCGTGATGGCATTGCGGGAGATCTGAGCGCATGGGCATCACGTCTTTCCTGCGCAGCCTGAACCCCAACGAGCAGGTGGGCCTGCTGTTTGTGGTGGTGTTCGGCATGCTCACGCTGGCCAGCGCTTGGGCGCTGGTGTGGTCCATCCGCGAACGCGGGGACGACGCGCGGGCCGAAGCCCGGCAACTCGCGCTGCGCGACTTCAACAGCCTGCTGCGCACCTCGTGGTTCATGGTGGCGGTGTTCTGGATCGGCTGGGCCGCCGGCGAGCGGGTGGCCACGGTGCTGTTTGCGGTGGTGTCGTTTTTTGTGCTGCGCGAGTTCATCACCCTCTCCCCTACCCGGCGCGGTGACCACCGCAGCCTGGTGCTGGCGTTTTTTGTGGTGCTGCCGCTTCAATACGGACTGGTCATCAACGAACGCTTCGATTTGTTCACCGTGTTCATCCCGGTCTATGTGTTCCTGGCCATCCCTGTGGTGAGTGCGCTGGCCAATGACCCGCAGCGCTTTCTGGAACGCAACGCCAAGCTGCAGTGGGGCATCATGGTCTGCGTTTACGGCATGAGCCATGTGCCGGCGCTGCTCTTGCTGGACTTCCCGCGCTACGGTGGCAAAAGCGCGTTCCTGGTGTTCTTTCTGGTGTTCGTGGTGCAGACCTGCATGATCGTGCAGCACCTCGCGAGTCGGCGCATGCAGCGCATGCCCACCGCACCCAACGTCAGCCAGAGCTTCAACTGGGCGAGTTGGGGGGTCGGCGTGCTGGCGGGCTGCCTGTTCGGCGTGCTGCTGTCGGGCATCACCCCGTTCAAGCCTGGGCAGGCCTTGGGCATGTCGCTCATTGCCTGTGTGGCCGGCTCGATGGGCCACCTGGTGATGAAGGCGCTGAAGCGCGACCGCGGCGTGACCCACTGGGGTTCGCAGGGTGCGTCCACCACCGGCGCCAGCGGCCTGCTGGACCGCGTGGACGCCCTGTGTTTCGCCGCACCGGTGTTTTTTCATTCGGTTAGATGGTATTTTGGCCTCTAGCCTTGGTGAAATCTACCGATTCAGCTACACAATTCATAGCAATGCGCATTCTCGGGATTGACCCTGGCCTGCAGACCACCGGCTTCGGCGTGGTGGAAGCCAACGGCAGCGCGCTCAGCTACGTGGCCAGCGGCACCATCCGCACCCACAAGGTGGCGCAGGGCGACTTGCCAGGCCGGTTGAAGGTGCTGTTTGACGGCGTGCGCGAGGTGGTGGAACGCTACCAGCCCAGCGACGCGTCGGTAGAGATCGTGTTCGTCAACGTCAACCCGCAGGCCACACTGCTGTTGGGCCAGGCGCGTGGCGCCTGCGTCACGGCGCTGGTGTCCATGGACCTGCCGGTGGCCGAGTACACCGCGTTGCAGATGAAGAAGGCGGTGGCGGGCCACGGCCGCGCCGGCAAGGCGGAGGTGCAGCAGATGGTAATGCGGCTGCTGAAGCTGGCCGGTGTGCCCGGCACCGACGCCGCCGACGCCCTGGGCCTGGCCATCACCCACGCCCACGTGGGCCAGGCCACGGCACGGCTGAACGCCGCTGGCGACCTGCAGCGCCGGGCCAGCGCGATGTACAAGGGCGGCCGGAGTTATTGACTGGCCCCATGAATATGGCTTCCACGGTTGCTCACTGCGTGTAGTGCCTCGCCCCCGCACAGGCGCATGGCGGGGAAACTCACACGTTCTTGCGCAACTCACGCACGCCGCGCCCGAGCTTGTCCCTCAGCAGGGCCCGCAGTGTGGTGCCATCGGCATAACCAACGCGGCGGGCAATCTGGTCCACGCTGGCCTTGCTGGTTTGCAGCAGGTGCACGGCGCGCTCCACCCGCAAATCCTGAAAATACGATAGCGGCGTTTTGCCCAGCACGGCTTGAAGGCGCCGCGCGAGTGTGCGTCCACTGGAACCAATCGCCTGGGCAGCATCGCTGAGCGAAAACCCCCGTGACGTGCCCTCGGCCAAGCGCTTGCGGGCCCAGCGCTCGAAGCGCTCGACCACCGGGTCGTTGTGGGCCAGGTGGTCGGGGATGACGTAGGCGGCCTGCGACGAACGCACATCACCCAGCAGGTAGCGCGCGGTGATCGAGGCAAGGTCAGGGCTGCTGCGCCGCACCAGCCACAGAGCCAGATCCAGGTGCGCCATTGCAGCGCCGGCGGTGACAAAGCCACCCGAACTGATCAGCATGCGCGACTCGTCCAGCTCAACCTGCGGAAAGCGCTCGCGGAACAGTGGTGCCAGCCACCAGGTGGTAGTGGCGCTGAGGCCGTCCAGCAGCGCGGTGTCGGCCAACAAAAAAGTGCCGGTACAGGCCGCACCGGCCAGAGCGCCCTCGCCGACCCGTTCGCGCAACAGCGCGGTGGCGTCTTTCACCTCGGCTCGCAGCAGTGATTCGTCCAGTGTTTGCGGCGTGATGGCGCCCAGCCCAGGCACCAGCATCACGTCGGCACGGCCGGCCGATTCGGCCGGCGTGACCGGCACCCGGAAGCCGTGGCCGGTGTGCACGCGCCGCCGCAGGCCCAGCACCGACACCTCGAAACGCGGCGCCGAAATGGCGTGCGCCTCGGCCAGCTGGTTGGCAATGGCCAGCGTGTCGAGCAGTGTGGCGAGCCCGGTGTCAAACACTTTGTCCAAAGCCAGCAAATGAATCTTCATGGCAAAAATAATACCAAACGAGTCGTTCTTGCCACTACGCGGTACCCGTGTACTCGCCCACAATAGGGTCGCGTTTCACAACACTGAGGAGAAATTCATGGTCACCGTCGGTCTATTCGTCAAGCTGCATGCCAAACCGGGCAAAGAAGCCCAGCTGGAAAATTTTCTGAAGAGCGCTTTGCCGCTGGCCAATGCCGAGGTGGGCACAGTGGTCTGGTTTGCGCTGAAATTCGGTCCGGCAACATTTGGCATTTTTGATGCCTTCGCCAACGACAGCGGGCGTCAGGCACACCTCGAAGGGGCGATTGCTGCGGGGCTGATGGCCAACGCCAGCGAACTGCTGGCCGAAGCGCCTGTGCTCGAGAAAGTGGAAACCATGGCAGTCAAGCTGCCCGCATAGGGCTGCGTTAGCTTGGGACTGCGTCAGTTGAAAGATTGAAAGGCGAGCACCGCGAAGAACACAAAGGCGGCCGCCAGCGTGCCGAACAACACCTGCAAGCCAAAGCGTTTGAAGCGCGGCTGGCTGGTGGCGGCAAAGAGAACAAACGACACCGCTGTTGCCAGCAGTGCCAGCAGAATCAGCCAGCGAAAGACCAGCATGGCTGGGGCTTACCAGGCGCGTGCGAGTTGCGCAAACCCGCGTGGCGCCTGCCTTTCGTCGTCGAACGTCACCACTTCATAGGCGTCCTTGTGCGACAACAGCTCGCGCAGCAGCTGGTTGTTGAGCGCGTGGCCCGAGCGGAACGCGCTGTAAGCGGCCAACATGGGTTGGCCCAGCAGGTACAGGTCGCCCATGGCGTCGAGGATCTTGTGTTTGACGAACTCGTCGTCGTAGCGCAGGCCGTCGCTGTTCAACACCTTGTAGTCGTCCATCACGATGGCGTTGTCCAGCCCACCGCCGAGTGCCAGGCCGTTGGACCGCATCATTTCCACGTCTTTTGTGAAACCAAAGGTGCGGGCGCGGGCGATGTCGCGGCTGTATGAACCGGCGCTGAGGTCGAACTCGACGCGCTGGCCGGTGGAGTCCACCGCCGGGTGGTCAAAGTCGATCTCGAAGCTGAGTTTGTAGCCATGGTAAGGCTCCAGCCGTGCCCACTTGGCGTTGGCGCCCTGCCCTTCGCGCACTTCCACCGGGCGGGTGACGCGGATGAAGCGCTTGGGCGCGCGCTGGCGCTCAATGCCCGCACTTTGCAGCAGAAAGACGAACGACGCGGCCGAGCCGTCGAGGATGGGCACTTCTTCGGCGGTGATGTCCACGTACAGGTTGTCGATGCCCAGGCCAGCACAGGCCGACATCAGGTGCTCCACGGTGTGCACCTTGGCGCCGCCATTGGAGATGGTGGACGCCAGCCGCGTGTCCGTGACCGACAGCGCCGAGATCGGGATGTCCACCGGCTCCGGCAAGTCAATGCGGCGGAACACGATGCCGGTGTCCGGCTGCGCGGGCCGCAGGGTCAGTTCGACCCGCTGGCCGCTGTGCAGGCCCACGCCCACGGCGCGGGTCAGCGATTTCAGGGTGCGTTGCTGAAGCATTGCGACATTTTAATGACGGCGATTAGACCCTGCACCCCAAGGGACAGGGGCGCGGCCAGGACAGCAACACACACCGCCGCCGCGCCGGGCCGCCCCGAGCAAGGCCTGGCCCCCTTGGGGGGGCAGGAAGCCACACGCAGTGGGCGACCGTGGGGGCACGTATCGCCGCTGGGCCGCCCCAAGGCGAAATGCGGCCCCTTCGGGGGGCAGCGACCCGCGCAGCGGCGGAGCGTGGTGGGTCACCCTTCAATCCGCTTGCTTGCGCAGGAACGCGGGGATCTCAAAGTCGTCCATGCCGCCCGACGACAACGCGTCCACCTTGGCGGCGGCCTGCATGCGGTTGGTGCGCCAGACGCTGGGCGTGGCCATGCCGGCGTAGTCGGCCTGGTTGACGCTGGCGGGGGCACCGCCCATGGCCACGGAGTGGCCGGCGCCGTTCGGTTGCATGGTGGGCAGGGTGAAGCCGACGTTGTCGGTGCCGGTGCGTTGGGTGGTTTGCAGCACCTGCAGCGGCGGCGCATTGCGGCGCGCGTTCTGGCGGCTCAGACCGGTGGCCACCACGGTGACGCGGATCTGGTCGCCCAGCTCGTCGTCATAGGCCGTGCCGTAGATCACGTGCGCATCGGGCGAAGCGTAGGCACGGATGGTGTTCATTGCCAGCTTGGACTCGCTCAGTTTCAGCGAGCCCTTGGCGGCGGTGATCAGCACCAGCACGCCCTTGGCGCCGGACAGGTCGATGCCCTCCAGCAGCGGGCAGGCCACGGCCTGCTCGGCCGCGATGCGGGCGCGGTCCGGGCCGTCGGCCACGGCGGTGCCCATCATGGCCTTGCCGGGTTCGCCCATCACGGTGCGCACGTCTTCAAAGTCGACGTTCACATGGCCGGGCACGTTGATGATTTCGGCAATGCCGCCAACCGCGTTTTTCAGCACGTCGTTGGCGTGGGCGAAGGCCTCGTCCTGGGTCACGTCGTCGCCCAGCACTTCGAGCAGCTTCTCGTTCAGCACCACGATCAGCGAATCGACGTTGGCTTCGAGTTCGGCCAGGCCGTTGTCGGCGTTGGTCATGCGGCGACCACCTTCGAACTCGAACGGCTTGGTCACCACACCCACGGTCAGGATGCCCATTTCCTTGGCCACGCGGGCAATCACCGGCGCGGCGCCGGTGCCGGTGCCACCGCCCATGCCGGCGGTGATGAACAGCATGTGCGCGCCGTCGATCGCAGCACGGATGTCGTCCACCGCCATCTCTGCGGCTTCGCGGCCCTTGTCGGGCTTGCTGCCAGCGCCCAGGCCACTGGTGCCGAGCTGGATGGTCTTGTGCGCCGGGCTGCGGCTCAGGGCCTGCGCGTCGGTGTTGGCGCAAACGAACTCCACGCCCTGCACGCGGCAGTTGATCATGTGCTGCACGGCGTTGCCGCCACCACCACCGACACCGATCACCTTGATCTGGGTGCCCTGATCGAACTCTTCGACGTCAATCATTTCGATGCTCATGTTTCTCTCCTGAATGTCTGTTATCTGCAGTTGCCTAAGGTATTTTTATGCGATCGTTGTCACGCCATTGTCACCCTGTGGGTGGCCCTTTGCCACCCCATCTGTTGGATAAATTTCGCCAATACAGTGCGTGGTGTTGGGCCATGGTCAGAAGTTCCCGATAAACCAGTCTTTGACACGGCCCAGCGCGGTCTGCATCGACCCGTTTTTCTGTGCCACCTTGAAGCCGCGCAACCGCGCCATCCGCGCCTCTTCCAGCAAACCCATCACCGTGGCCGCACGCGGCTGGGCCACCATGTCGGCCAGGGAACCCCGGTATTTCGGGATGCCGCGCCGCACCGGCTTGAGGAAAATGTCTTCGCCCAGCTCCAGCATGCCGGGCATGATGGCGCTGCCGCCGGTGAGCACGATGCCGGAGGACAGCACCTCCTCGAAGCCCGACTCGCGCACCACCTGCTGCACGAGCGAAAAAATCTCTTCCACCCGCGGCTCGATCACGCCGGCCAGCGCCTGCTTGCTCAGCATGCGCGGGCCCCGGTCGCCCAGGCCGGGCACCTCCACCTGCGAATCCGGGTCGGCCAGCAGCTGCTTGGCGTAACCGTTCTCGACCTTGATGTCTTCCGCGTCCTTGGTGGGCGTGCGCAACGCCATGGCGATGTCGCTGGTGATGAGGTCGCCGGCGATGGGGATGACGGCGGTGTGGCGGATCGCACCGTTGGTGAAGATGGCCACGTCGGTGGTGCCGGCGCCAATGTCCACCAGCGCCACGCCGAGTTCGCGCTCGTCGTCCGTCAGCACCGACAGGCTGGACGCCAGCGGGTTCAGCATCAGCTGGTCCACGTCCAGGCCGCAGCGGCGCACACATTTGATGATGTTTTCGGCCGCGCTCTGGGCGCCGGTCACGATGTGGATCTTGGCCTCCAGCCGGATGCCACTCATGCCGATGGGCTCGCGCACGTCCTGCCCGTCGATGACGAACTCCTGGGGCTCCACCAGCAGCAGCCGCTGGTCGCTGGAGATGTTGATCGCCTTGGCGGTTTCCACCACCCGGGCCACGTCGGCCTGCGTCACCTCGCGGTCTTTCACCGCCACCATGCCGCTGGAGTTCAGCCCGCGGATGTGGCTGCCGGTGATGCCGGTGTACACATGGGTGATCTTGCAGTCGGCCATCAGCTCGGCCTCTTTCAGCGCCAGCTGGATGCTCTGCACCGTGGCGTCGATGTTGACCACCACACCGCGCTTGAGCCCATTGCTCGGCGCCACGCCCAGACCGGCCAGCTTCAGCTCGCCATTGGGCATGACCTCGGCCACCACCACCATCACCTTGGCGGTGCCGATGTCCAATCCCACCACCAGGTCTTTGTATTCTTTTGCCATAAATTCGCCTGTTTCTGTTGCCTGTTTCTTGAGCCTGTTGTCCCTGCGCTTACTTCTTCTTCACCGCGTCGCCGGTCGTCACGCCGCGCAGCCGCACCGCGTAGGCGTCGCCGTAGCGCAAATCGGCGGTCAGCAGGTCGCGGGGGTTGCGCCCCTGCTTGCCGGTCACCTGCGGCAGCGTGCGCACAAAACGCAAGGTGCGCTCGCGCACCTCGGCCACCGTGCCGCTGCCCAACTCGATCGTCGCGCCGCTGTCGAGCCGGGCGCGCCAGCCACCGCGGGCCGACAGCTCCAGCTCGTCCAGCGTGGCGCCCAGCGGCTCAAGTGCCGGCGCCAGCGAACGCACCATGGTCAGCACCTGCGCCGCCTGCCCTTCCGGCCCGCTGAGGTAAGGCAGGTCGTCGGACTCCAGCTCACCGATGTTGGCCTCGAACACCTCGCCGTAGCTGTTGACCAGCCGCGAATCGCGCTCCTGGCCCCAGAAAGCCACGCCTTTGTGCTCTTCCAGAACCACCTTGAGCCGGTTGGGGAATTCGCGCTGCACCAGCGCCTTGCGCACCCAGGGCACGGTTTCGAAAGCGGCGCGTGCCTGGCGCAAATCCACCGTGAAGAAGTTGCCCGCCAGCTTGGGCGCCACCTGCGTGCGGAGGCTGACCTCGCTGGTGTGGTTCAGGTCCCCCTGCACCGTGATACCGGCCAGCGCAAACGCCGGGTGCCGCAGCGCCCACCACAACCCCGTTGCCAACGTGCCGAGCACGACCGCGCCGAACAACACCGAGGCGGTGAAGTTCATCAGGCGGACGTCGAACGGCATGGGCACGGTGTTCATTTCTTGGCGGTGCCCTTCACATCACAGTCCAGGCTCGCACTGGCCAGCAAACGCACACACAGCGCTGGGTAGTCAATGCCCGCGGCCAGCGCCGACATCGGCACCAGCGAGTGGCTGGTCATGCCGGGGGCGGTGTTGATTTCCAGCAGGTAGGGCGTGCGCGTGGCGGCGTCGATCATCACGTCCGCCCGGGCCCAGCTGCGGCAGCCCAGCGTGCGGTACGCCTTGAGTACCAGTTGCTGGATGGCGTCTTCTTCACCGGGGGGCAGACCACAGGGCACGATGTACTGCGTGTCGTCGTTGAAGTACTTGTTCTGGTAGTCGTAGTTGCCATCGGGGGCCACGATGCGCACCAGCGGCAAGGCCTTGGCGTCGGCACCGGTGCCCACCACCGGGCAGGTCACTTCGTCGCCGGCAATGAACTGCTCGCACAGCACCAGGGGGTCATGCTTGGCGGCAAGGGCGTAGGCGGCCGCGCACTGCGCATCGGTGGTGACCTTGGTCAGCCCGATGGTAGAACCCTCGCGCGCGGGCTTGACGATCATCGGCGCACCGATGGCGCCGAGGGCGTGGCGGGTGGCCTCGACACTGTCCACCTCCAGCCAGGCCGGTGTGGCCAGGCCTTCGGCGCGCCAGATGCGTTTGGTCATGACCTTGTCCATCGCGATGCTGGACGCCATCACACCGGAGCCGGTGTAGGGAATGCCCAGCAGCTCCAGGGCGCCCTGCACCGTGCCGTCCTCGCCAAAGCGGCCGTGCAGCGCAATGAAGCAGCGGTTGAACTGCTCGCGCCGCAGGTCGCTGAGGTCGCGTTCGGCCGGATCGAAGGCATGGGCGTCCACGCCCTGCGACTGCAGCGCCTGCAGCACGCCGCGGCCCGACATGAAGGAAATCTCGCGTTCGGCCGACTGGCCGCCCAGCAGCACTGCCACCTTGCCAAAATTCATACCCAATTGGCTCATAGCCCTAGTCCTGCCTGTTTTGTTTGCTCTTTAATCAATAGCAATTGTGGTGCCAGATCGATCACTTTGGCGGGCACACCGCCGACCGAACCTGCGCCCATGCACAGCACCACGTCGCCGTCGCGGGCGTTGTCAAAAATGGCCTGCGGCATGGCATCAATCTCGTCCACGAACACCGGTTCCAGCTTGCCGGCCACACGCAGTGCACGTGCCAGCGAACGGCCGTCGGCGGCCACGATGGGCGCCTCGCCAGCGGCATAGACCTCGGCCAGCAACAACACGTCCACCAGACCCAACACCTTGACGAAGTCTTCAAAGCAGTCGCGCGTGCGGGTGTAGCGGTGGGGCTGGAAGGCCAGTACCAGCCGGCGACCGGGAAAGGCACCGCGCGCCGCGGCCAGCGTGGCGGCCAGTTCCACCGGGTGGTGGCCGTAGTCGTCCACCACCGTCATGCTGCCGCCACCGGGCAGCGCCGCTTCCCCATAGCGCTGGAAGCGCCGGCCCACGCCCTTGAAGCTGGCCAGCGCCTGCAGCACCGCCGCGTCCGGGATGTTGAGTTCCACCGCCACCGCGATGGCGGCCAGCGCGTTGCGCACGTTGTGCTCGCCGGGCAGGTTCAGCACCACGTCGAGGTCGGGCAGGGTCACGCCGTTGCGGCGCTGCACGGTGAAGTGCATTTGCCCGGCCGCAGCGCGCACGTTCACCGCACGCACCTGGGCCTCGGGCCCGAAGCCGTAGCTGGTGACCGGGCAGGTGACCTCGGGCACGATTTCGCAGATCGCCGGGTCGTCGGTGCACAGGATGGCGGTGCCGTAGAACGGCATGCGGTGCAGGAAATCGACGAACGCCTTCTTCAAATTGTTGAAGTCGTGGCCATAGGTTTCCATGTGGTCGGCGTCGATGTTGGTCACCACCGCCATCACCGGCAACAGGTTCAGGAAGGACGCGTCGGACTCGTCGGCCTCGACCACGATGTAATCGCCGCTGCCGAGTTTGGCGTTGGTGCCGGCGCTGTTCAGCCGCCCGCCGATCACGAAGGTCGGGTCCAGCCCGGCGGCGGCCAGCACGCTGGCCACCAGGCTGGTGGTGGTGGTCTTGCCGTGGGTGCCGGCGATCGCAATGCCCTGCTTCAGGCGCATCAGTTCGGCCAGCATCAGCGCGCGTGGCACCACCGGGATGCGTTTCTCGCGCGCCACCAGCACCTCGGGGTTGTCGGCCTGCACGGCGGTGGAGGTGACGACCGCGTCGGCGCCCTCGACGTTGGCCGCCGCATGGCCCACATGGGTCTGGATGCCAAGGCTGGCGAGCCGGCTCAGCGTGCTGCTGTCGGCCAGGTCAGAACCGGAAATCTGGTAACCGAGGTTGAGCAGCACTTCGGCAATGCCGCTCATGCCGGAACCACCGATGCCAACAAAGTGGATATGGCGAATGGCGTGTTTCATTTCACCAGCACCTCGCAGGCGCGCACCATCTCGTGGGTGGCCTGTGTTTTTTGCATGTCTTTGGCTTTCTGTGCGCGCGCCAGCAGGGCGGCGCGGTCGATCTGTGTCAGGAACGCGGCGAGGCGTTCGGGTGTCAGTTCGGTCTGGGGCACCAGCCAGCCGCCGCCAGCGTCCACCAGGAAGCGGGCGTTGTGGGTCTGGTGGTCGTCCACCGCCGAGGGGAAGGGCACGAACAGCGCGGCGGCACCCACGGCGGCCAGCTCGGTCACGGTGCTGGCACCGGCACGGCAGACGACCAGGTCGGCCTCGGCAAAGGCACCGGCCGTGTCGTCAATGAACGGGGTGAGTTCGGCGGCCACGCCAGCGGCCTGGTAGTTGGCGCGCAGCGCGTCAATTTGGGTGCTGCCGCTCTGGTGCAGCACATGAGGCCGCGCGTCGGCGGGCAACAGCGCCAGCGCCTGGGGCACGATCTCGTTCAGCGCCTTGGCGCCCAGGCTGCCCCCCACCACCAGCAACTTCAACGGGCCGCTGCGGCCGGCAAAACGCAGCGCGGGTTCGGGCTGGCTCAAAAAGGCTTCGCGCAGCGGGTTGCCGATCCACAGCGCGTTGTGGATGACTTTCGGGAAAGCGGTGAACACCAGGTCGGCCACCCCGGCCAGCACCTTGTTGGCCATGCCGGCCACCGAGTTCTGTTCGTGCAGCACCAGCGGCTTGCCCAGCAGAGTGGCCATCATGCCGGCGGGAAAGGTGACGTAGCCGCCAAAGCCGACCACCACGTCGGGCCGGACGCGGCGCAGCACCTGAATGCTTTGCCAGAAGGCCTTCAGCAACCGCAGCGGTAAAAACGCCAGCGACACGGCGCCTTTGCCACGCACACCGGAGAAATCAATGCTCTCGAAAGCATAGCCGCGCGGTGGAATCAACGTGCTCTCCATGCTCGGACGGCCTGCGCTGCCGCGCCCACCCAGCCAGTGCACGGTCCAGCCCTGGGTGCGCAGCGCGTCGGCCAACGCAAGGCCAGGAAAGATGTGGCCGCCTGTGCCGCCAGCCATGATGAGCGCGGTGCGACGGTCGCTCATCGCCGGTTCCCCCGCATCAGCTGCCGGTTCTCGAAGTCGATGCGCAGCACCACCGCGAGGGCGACCATGTTCATCAAAATGGCGGAGCCGCCGTAGCTCATCAGCGGCAGGGTCAGGCCCTTGGTCGGCAGCGCGCCGAGGTTCACGCCCATGTTGATGAAGGCCTGGAAACCCATCCAGATGCCCACGCCCTGCGCCACCAGGCCGGCAAACACGCGGTCCAGCGCGACGGCCTGGCGGCCGATGTGCATCAGGCGGCGGGTCAGCCACAGGAACAGGCCAATCACCACCAGCACGCCGACCAGGCCAAACTCCTCGCCAATCACCGCCAGCATGAAGTCGGTGTGGGCTTCGGGCAGCCAGTGCAGTTTTTCGACGCTGCCGCCGAGGCCAACGCCAAACACCTCGCCGCGCCCGATGGCGATCAGCGAGTGCGACAGCTGGTAGCCCTTGCCCAGCGCGTGTTCGGCGCTCCAGGGGTCGAGGTAGGCAAAAATCCGGTCGCGGCGCCACGGGCTCATCGCGATCATCATGCTGAACGCGCCCACCAGCACGGTGGCGATCAGGAAGAACATGCGGGCGTTGACGCCGCCGAGGAACAGGATGCCCATGGCGATGATGGCGATCACCATGAAAGCGCCCATGTCGGGTTCGGCCAGCAGCAGCATGCCGGTCACAGCCACCGCAATGCCCATGGGCAGCACGGCGCGGAAGAACTTCTCTTTCACCTCCATCTTGCGCACCATGTAGTCGGCCGCGTAGATCAGCACCGCGAACTTGGCCAGTTCGGACGGCTGGAAGTTCATGAAGCCAAGCGAGATCCAGCGGCGGGCGCCGTTCACACCCTTGCCCACGTGCGGGATCAGCACCGCGATCAGCAGCAACAGCGAGAGGATGAACAGCCACGGCGCCCAGCGCTCCCAAACCTTGAGCGGGATCTGGAACGCCACCAGCGCCGCGAGCAGCGCCAGCACCAGCGACAGCAGATGCCGCCAGACGAAGTGGTGGTGCGCGTAGTTGGCAAACTTGGGGTTGTCCGGCATGGCGATGGTGGTGGAATAGACCATCACCAGCCCCCACATCAGCAAAGCCACCGTGACCCACACCAGCCCCTGATCGAACCCCAGCAGCCGGGCCGGCGTGCTGGGCGTGCGGGCGAATTCGGTGCCGCCGATGCGCACCGGCAACACGTCGGCCGCGGCGCGCTGCATCCCGCCCAGCAGGCTGCCAGGCAAGCCACTGAGCCAACCCCACGCCGATGGGCTGGTGCGCTCGGTCATGGCATCTCCGCCAGGTCGACACCGGCCTCGGCGGCCAGCTCGGCCACCGCCGCGCAGAACACGCGGGCGCGGTGGGCGTAGTCGTCAAACATGTCAAAGCTGGCACAGGCGGGCGACAGCAGCACCGCGTCACCGGCCTGCGCCAGTTGGCTGGCCTGTTGTACCGCCTCCGGCAGCGTCGCGGCGCTGTGCACCGGAACGCCGGCGCTGGCCAGCGCCTCGCCAATCAGCGGGCCGTCGCGGCCAATCAGCACCACCGCGCGGGCGTGGCGGGCCACGGCTGGCAACAGCGGCGCGAAGTCCTGGCCCTTGCCTTCACCGCCGAGGATGACCACCAGCTTCTGGTCCGCACCCAGGCCCTGCAGCGCGGCCACGGTGGCACCGACGTTGGTGCCCTTGCTGTCGTCGTAATAGGTGACGTCGTTCAACAGGCCCACCAGCTCCACCCGGTGCGGCTCGCCCCGGTACTCGCGCAGGCCGTAGAGCATGGGCGCGAGGCTGCAGCCGGCGGCACTGGCCAGCGCCAGGGCGGCCAGCGCGTTGACCGCGTTGTGGCGGCCGCGGATGCGCAGCGCGTCGGCCGGCATCAGCCGCTGCAGCACAAGTTCGGCCGCGTCGTCTTCACGCTGTTGGGCGCGGGTGCGGCGGGTGTCGTCGGCCGGCATGGCGCGCACCAGCCAGGCCATGCCGTTGACGGTCTCGATGCCGTAGTCGCCCGGGCGCTGCGGCAGGTCGCCGCCAAAGGTCACGTGGGTGCGGAGTGGCGCAGGTTTGGTGGGCTTGCCTTTGCCACTGGGCGCATCGGTCTTGGGCAGCATCGCCATCACCGCAGAGTCGTCGCGGTTCAGCAGCATCAAACCGGTCTGGCCAAAGATGCGCGCCTTGGCGGCGGCGTAGGCGGGCATGTCGCCGTGCCAGTCGAGGTGGTCTTGCGACAGGTTGAGCACGGTGGCGGCGGTGGGCTCGAACGCGGTGGTGCTGTCGAGCTGGAAGCTGGACAGCTCCAGCACCCAGGCCTGCGGCAAGGTGCCGGCGTCAATGTGGGCGGACAAGGTGTCCAGCAGGGTGGGCCCGATGTTGCCGGCCACCGCCACGCTGAGCCCGGCGCGCGCCACCAGTTGCCCGGTGAGCGAGGTCACCGTGGTCTTGCCGTTGGTGCCGGTGACGGCCAAAACGGCCGGTGCATAGCCGTTGTCGGCCTTCAAAGCGCCCAACGCCTCAAAAAACAAGTCCAATTCGCCCTGGGCCTTAGTAGAACCTTGCTGAATCGCTATTAAAACAGGAGCAATGGCAGCGGGCGACAAACCCGGGCTGCGGTACACCGCGTGCAAGCCAGCGCCTTCCACCAGCGCGGCGGAGAACGCGCCGGGCACAAACAACGCACCCGGCACCTGTTCGCGCAGCGCGGCCAGTTGCGGCGGCGCCTCGCGCGTGTCGGCCACGGTCACCTGCGCGCCGTGGCGGGCGCACCAGCGCGACATCGCCAGCCCGGACGCGCCGAGGCCGAGGATGAGAACGCGTTGGTCTTGCAGGTTCAACACGGTTACCTCAGTTTCAAGGTGGACAAGCCCACCAGGCACAGCAGCATGGTGATGATCCAGAAGCGCACCACGACCTGCGTTTCCTTCCAGCCACTCTTCTCGAAGTGGTGGTGCAGCGGCGCCATTTTCAGGATGCGCCGGCCTTCGCCGTATTTCTTTTTGGTGTACTTGAAGTAAGTCACCTGCAGCATCACCGACAGGGCTTCCACCACAAAGATGCCGCCCATGATGGCCAGCACAATTTCCTGCCGCACGATGACGGCGATTGTGCCCAAAGCGCCGCCCAGCGCCAGCGCGCCCACGTCGCCCATAAAGACCTGCGCCGGGTGGGTGTTGAACCACAAAAAGGCCAAGCCGGCGCCGGCCATGGCCGAGCAGAAAATCAGCAATTCGCCCGAGCCGGGGATGTGCGGGAAGAACAAATACTTGGAATACACCACGCTGCCGGTGACGTAAGCGAAGACGCCCAGCGCCGAACCGACCATCACCACCGGCATGATGGCCAGGCCGTCCAGCCCGTCGGTGAGGTTCACCGCGTTGCTGGAACCGACGATGACCAGGTAGGTCAGGATCACAAAACCGAACACGCCCAACGGATAGCTGATTTCCTTGAAGAAGGGCAGCAGCAAACCGGCCTTGGGCGGCAGGTCCACGTCAAAGCCCGACTGCACCCAGGTCAGGAACAATTCCAGCACCTTGAGGTTGGAGCTTTCTGAAATGCTGAACACCAGGTACACCGCCGCCAGCAGGCCAATGACCGACTGCCACAGGTACTTCTCGCGCGAGCGCATGCCCTCCGGGTCCTTGTGCACCACCTTGCGCCAGTCGTCGGCCCAGCCGATGGCGCCAAAACCCAGCGTCACCAGCAGCACGATCCAGACAAAGCGGTTGCTGAGGTCGAACCACAGCAGCGTGGAGAGGGCGATCGACATCAGGATCAACACACCGCCCATGGTGGGCGTGCCCGACTTGGCGAGGTGCGTCTCCATGCCGTAGCCACGCACCGGCTGGCCGATCTTGAGCGCGGTCAGCCGGCGGATCACCGGCGGCCCGGCGATCAGGCCGATCAGCAACGCAGTGAGTGCGGCCATCACCGCACGGAAAGTGAGGTACTGGAACACGCGGAAAAAGCCGAACTCGGGCGAGAGCGACTGCAGCCACTGCGCGAGACTAAGCAGCATGGGCCGCTCCCTTGGTTTGAATGTTCTGTTGTTGAGTGATGGCCGCGACCACCCGCTCCATCTTCATGAAACGCGAGCCCTTGACCAGCACACTGGCCACGGTGGGCAGCGTGTCAAGCACGTCGGCGTTCAGTGCGTCCACGTCGGTATGGTGTTGGCCGCCGACGCCAAAGCTCGCCACCGCTTCGGCCGACTGCGCGCCCAGCGCCAGCAGTTGCTCAATGCCCTGTTCTTTTGCATAGCGGCCGACCTCGGCATGCAAAGCGGGCCCGTCCGACCCCACCTCGCCCATGTCGCCCAGCACCAGCAGGCGCGGGCCGGGCAGACCGGCCAGCACGTCGATGGCGGCACGCACCGAGTCGGGGTTGGCGTTGTAGGTGTCGTCCACCAAAGTGACGGCATGGCCTGCCACACGCACCTGCAAGGCACGCGAACGGCCCTTGACCGGCTCGAACGCCGACAAACCCTGCGCCGCAGCGGCCAGCGGCACACCCGCGGCCAGCGCACAGGCCAGGGCCGCGAGCGAATTCTTGACGTTGTGGCGGCCTGCGATCTGCAGGCGGTAGGCCACGGGGCCGGCGGGTGTGGCGGCGCGAACCGACCAACCACCATCCACCCACTGTGCGGATGTGGCGGTCACGTCGGCCGGGCCACTGTCGGCAAAGGTCAGCGTGGGCCGCTGCCCGGCCAACGCCTGCCAGGTGGCGGTGTGGGCGTCGTCGGCCGGGAACACGGCCGCACCGTGCGCCGGCAAGGCCGAAATCACCGCACCGTTTTCTTCTGCCACCGCCGCCACGCTGTGCATGAACTCCAGGTGCTCGCGCTGGGCGTTGTTGACCAGCGCCACAGTGGGCTGCGCCATCGCCGCCAGTTGCGCGATCTCGCCCGGGTGGTTCATGCCCAGCTCCACCACCGCCACGTCGTGCGTGGCGCGCAGGCGCAGCAGCGTCAGCGGCACGCCAATGTCGTTGTTGAAGTTGCCTTCGGTCGCCAGCATCGTGGCCGGTTTCCAGGCGCGCAGGATGGCCGCGACCATTTGCGTCACCGTGGTTTTGCCATTGCTGCCGGTCACCGCCACCAGCGGCAACGAGAACTGGCGGCGCCAGGCGGTCGCCAACTGGCCGAGCGAGCGCTTGGCATCGGCCACCTCTACGCCGGGCAGGCCACAGGCGGCCACGCCGCGTTCGGCCAGTACCGCCGCAGCGCCCTGGGCCGCCGCCTGGGGCAGAAAGTCGTTGGCGTCGAAACGCTCGCCCCGCAAGGCGACGAACAGGTCGCCGGGTTGCAGGGTGCGGGTGTCGGTGTGCACCCGCAGCACAGCGGTGTCGGCCGCGCCAATGCACTGGCTGCCGGGCAACCAGGCCTGGAGTTGGGCCAGCGTCATCATGCGCTGGCTCCTGTGAGTGTGGCCGGGCGCTTCGCGAGCGCACGCCGGGCCTCGGCCTGGTCAGAAAACGGGTGGCGCACACCGGCCACCTCCTGGTAGGCCTCGTGGCCCTTGCCGGCTACCAGCACCACGTCGGCGGCGGCGGCGGCCAGCACGGCGGTGGCGATGGCCTCGGCACGGTCGGGCACCACGCGGGCACCGGTGCCCTGCAGGCCGGCGCGCACCTGCGCCAGGATGGTGGCGGGGTCTTCGCTGCGCGGGTTGTCGCTGGTCAGCAGCAGCGCGTCGGCGCGTTGTTCGGCGGCAGCGGCCATCAGCGGGCGTTTGGACGCGTCGCGGTCGCCGCCGCAGCCAAACACGCACCACAGCCGGCCGCCGCGTGCCTGCGCCACCGGGCGCAAGGCGTCGAGCGTCTGCGCCAACGCATCGGGCGTGTGGGCGTAGTCCACCACCACCAGGGGCTGCCCCGGTTCGCCCACGCACTCCATGCGGCCCGGCACGGGCAACAGGTTCTCGCAGGCGGTCACCGCATCGGCCAGGGCCAGGCCCAAGGCGCGCATTGCCCCGATGGCACCGAGCAGGTTGGCCACGTTGTAGGCACCAATGGCCTGGGTGTCGAGCACATGCACCGCCGCGCCACCGGCCTCCCGCACCTCAAAGCGCAGCCCACGCGGGCCCTGTGTGATGGCCTGCGCCTGCAAACGGTCAGGCCCCTGGCACGACACGGTCCAGAGGTCGAGGCCGCTGCCGGCCAGCTCGGCGGCCAGTGCGGCGCCATGGGGGTCGTCCACATTCACCACGGCGGCTTTCAGGCCAGGCCAGCGGAACAGCGCGGCCTTGGCAGCCCAGTAGGCGGCCATGCTGCCGTGGTAGTCGAGGTGGTCCTGGGTGAAGTTGGTGAACACCGCCACCGCCAGCGCGCAGCCGTCGAGCCGGTGTTCGGCCAGGCCGATGGACGAGGCCTCGATGGCGCAGGCGGTGAAGCCCCCGTCCACAAAGCGGCGCAGCCATTGCTGCAGCAGCACCGGGTCGGGCGTGGTGAGGCCGTTGTAGGCCAGTTCGGGGGGTTGGCCGATGCCCAGCGTGCCGACCACACCACAGCGGCCGTGCTGGCTCAGCGCCTGGGCCAGCCACCAGGCGGTGGAGGTTTTGCCGTTGGTGCCGGTGATGGCGACCAGCGGCAACTGCTGGCTGGGTTGGCCGTAGTAGTGCGCGGCGATCGGGCCGCTGGCGGCTTTCAGCCCCCGGTAGGCGCGGACGCGGGTGTCGTCAAAGTGGAAGGCCTCCACGCCCTCGTCTTCCACCAGGCAGGCACTGGCCCCGGCGGCCAGGGCGGCGGGCACATGGCGGCGCGCGTCGGTGGCGGCGCCAGGCCAGGCGATCAGACCATCGCCAGCGCCAATCTGACGGCTGTCGGTGCGCAACTCGGCGCGCACCTGACCACGCAGCCAGTGCGCGGCCTGCTCCGGGCTGTGCAGGCGTTCGGGGGTGGCCATCAAAACGACTCCTCCACCGCACCGGCCAGGATCTGCGGCTTGACCGCCATGTCGGGCTGGATGCCCAGCATGCGCAGCGTCTGCGCCACCGTGTCGCTGAACACCGGGGCGGCCACGTCGCCGCCGAAGTACTTGCCGTTGCTCGGCTCGTCGATCATCACCGCCACGACGATGCGGGGTTGGTCAATCGGCGCGATGCCGACGAAAAAGCCGCGGTATTTCTTGTCGGCGTAGCCCTTGCCTTCCTGTTTGTGCGCGGTGCCGGTCTTGCCGCCCACCGAATACCCCATGGTCTGGGCCTTGGGCGCGGTGCCGCCGGGCCCCGCCGCCATGTGCAGCATGTGGCGCATGGCCACCGCGTTCTTGCTGCTCATGATCTGCACGCTGGCCGACGCCTCGGGCGACTTCAGCAGCGACACCGGGATCAACTGGCCATCGAGCGCGAACACGCTGTAGGCCCGCGCCAGCTGGAACAGGCTACTGGACAGGCCATAGCCGTAGCTCATGGTCGCCTGCTCGATCGGCTTCCAGGTCTTGTAGGCCCGCAGCTTGCCGCTGACCGCACCGGGAAAAGCCACTTGCGGCTTCTGGCCGAAGCCCACCTGGGTGTAGAGCTCCCACATGTCCTGCGGCTGCATCTGCATGGCCATCTTGACGGTGCCGACGTTGCTGGATTTCTGGATCACC
This sequence comes from Burkholderiaceae bacterium, assembly GCA_017848435.1. Classification (GTDB taxonomy): domain Bacteria; phylum Pseudomonadota; class Gammaproteobacteria; order Burkholderiales; family Burkholderiaceae_C; genus PCRC01. The sequence continues at coordinate 31,120 of JAFEHU010000068.1, forward strand.
TCGTTCACGGTCAACACGCCGTGCGGGTGCGCGTCGGTGATGGTGGAGCGGCCAATGCTGATGCGGCCTGGCGCGGTCTGTATGGCCGTCTCGGGGCGCACCAGCCCTTTTTCCAGCGCCAGCGCCACCACAAACGGCTTCATCGTCGAGCCGGGCTCGAAGGTGTCGGTCAAGGCGCGGTTGCGCAGTTGTGCACCGGTCAGGTTCTGCCGCTTGCCGGGCTCGTAACTGGGGTAGTTGACCAGCGCCAGAATCTCGCCACTGGCCACGTCCAGCACCACCACGCTGCCGGCCTTGGCCTTGTTCTCGATCACGGTGTCGCGCAGCTTCTGGTAGGCGAAGAACTGCACCTTGCTGTCAATGCTCAGCTGCAGGTCGCGGCCGTCCACCGGCGGCACCTGCTCGCCCACGTCTTCCACCACCCGGCCAAACCGGTCCTTGATGACACGGCGTGACCCGGCACGGCCTGCCAGGTCCTTGTTGAAGGTGAGCTCGACGCCTTCCTGGCCGGCGTCCTCGACGTTGGTGAAGCCCACCACATGGGCGGCAGCCTCGCCCTCAGGGTACTGGCGCTTGTATTCCTTGCGGCTGTAGATGCCCTCGATCTTCAGCGCGGCAATCTGCTGGCCAACCGGGTCGTCGAGCTGGCGCTTGAGCCAGACAAAGGTCTTGTCTTCGTCTTTCAGCTTGCGGTTCAGCTCGGCCATCGGCATGTCGAGCAGGTTCGCCAATTTCTTCAGCTTCACCGGGTCGCGGTCCACGTCCTCCGGGATGGCCCAGATGCTGGTGGCCGGCACGCTGGACGCGAGGATCAGGCCATTGCGGTCCAGAATGCGGCCGCGGTTGGCTGGCAGCTCCAGCGTGCGCGCAAACCGCACCTCGCCCTGGCGCTGGAAGAAGGCGTTGCCAATCACCTGCACATAGGCCGCACGGGCCGCCAGCACCGAGAACGCGATGGCAATCCCCGCGACAATGAATTTGCTGCGCCAGACCGGCGTTTTGCTCGCCAGCAAGGGGCTGGACGTGTAGCGGATGCTGCGGCCGCTCACGGTGTGGCCCCCACGCGCCGCACTGGCGTGTCGCCGCTGCCCCCCGAGGGGGCGGAACTTGCTCGGGGCGGCCCGTCGCTGCGTTCGACGCCCCCCACGCTGGCACTGGCCTTGGCTTCCGGGTCACTCACATACTGCGTGATGCCCGGCGTGGCCGACTGCATCTGCAGCTGCTGCCGCGCCATCTTTTCCACCCGCAGCGGCGTGGCCTGGGCGCGCTTTTCCACCTGCAGCCGCTCAAACTCCACTTCCAGCCGACGCGCTTCGTTGTTGGCCTTCTCCAACTCGCCAAACAGCTGGCGCGATTCGTACTGGGTGCGCACCAAATACAGCGCGCTCGCCATCACGGCGAGCAACAAAACCACATTGACCCTGCTCATGCTGCGGTCCTCTGCGCCACACGCATGATGGCGCTGCGCGAACGGGGATTGCGGGCCACTTCCTCGGCACTGGGTTTGATGCGGCCATGCGCCACCAGCTTCATCACCTTGGGCGGCGCAAACGGGTTGCGGCGGTCGTATTCCTCGCGGCTGTGCTGCGCGATGAACTGCTTCACGATGCGGTCTTCCAGCGAGTGGAAACTGATCACGACCAGACGCCCTCCGGGTTGCAATACGTTCAGCGACGCTTCTAGCGCCTGGCGGAGCTCTTCAAGCTCGGCGTTGATGAAAATCCGAAAAGCCTGAAATGTGCGCGTTGCAGGGTCCTGGCCCGACTCGCGGGTTTTGACCGAACCAGCCACGAGCTGGGCCAGTTCAAGGGTGGTGGCAGGCACGCCCCGTTCCTGTCGGCGAGCCACAATCGCCTTTGCAATCGGCCCAGCAAACCGCTCTTCCCCATAGTCACGAATCACCTCCGAAATCTGGTCGAGCTCCGCATGGGCCAGCCACTCGGCCACGCTCTCGCCCCGGGTGGGGTCCATGCGCATGTCGAGCGGGCCGTCGTTGCGGAAAGAAAAGCCCCGTGCCGGGTTGTCCACCTGCGGTGAACTGATGCCCAGGTCCATCAGCAGACCGGTAACGCTGCCGTGCGGCAGCTCGCCCAAATGGCTGAAACCCTGGTGCCGGATGGAAAAACGCGGGTCGTGGATGTGGGCCGCCTCGACCAGCGCGTCCGGGTCCTTGTCGAAGGCCACCAACCGGCCGGCGGGCGACAGGCGGGCCAGAATCTGCCGGGTGTGGCCGCCACGGCCGAACGTCGCGTCCACATACACCTCCGGCAGCGCAGGCGCGCCGTCCGGGAGGGGTTCCGCATTGCTGAACAGCGCTTCGACTGCTTCGTTCAACAAGACGGTGGTGTGTGTCCATGAGGTCGCCACCGCCGGCTTTCAGAAAGAGAAGTCCCGGAACACATCGGGCATTTCGCCCTGCATGGCCTGGGCCTCCTGGGCGTCGTAAGTGGCTTTGTCCCACAGCTCGAAGTGGTTGCCCATGCCGAGCAGGATGGTGTCTTTGCCGATGTTGGCGGCCGCACGCAGCTCAGGCGACACCAGCACACGGCCGGTGCCGTCCATCTCCACGTCCATGGCGTTGCCGAGGAAGATGCGCTTCCACCACTGGGCCGACATCGGCAACTCGCCGATGCGTTCGCGGAATTTTTCCCACTCGGGGCGGGGAAACAGCATGAGGCAGCCGTGTGGGTGTTTGGTGATCGTGATCTGGCCGGCCGCGGTCGCGCTCAGGACGTCGCGGTGCCGGGTCGGCACCGACAACCGACCCTTGGCATCCAGACTCAGACACGAAGCCCCTTGAAACACGTTTTTCCCTCGCACGATCCAGATGGCGTGGCGAAACTACTTTTCACCACTTAAATGCACTTTTTTGCACTTTAGCAGGAAAAGCCGGGCTTGCAAGCGGGCTTGTGACTATTTTGGCAATGAAATCAACAACTTAGGAACGATTCAGAGAACCCGACTAAGGCAAAAATCGTTCAGGAATAAGCACTTAGCGGCGCCACTCAATGTGATGGGTGAAATCACACCGCCAGCGGCCGACGCTCAAAGAATGTAGCGCGACAAATCCTCGTTCCGGCTCAGCTCCTGCAAGCGCGCGTCCACGTAGGGGGCGTCGATGCGGATGGTCTGGCCATCGAGCCGGCTGGCGTCAAAACTCACCTCGTCCAGCAGCCGCTCCATGACGGTGGACAAACGCCGCGCGCCGATGTTTTCGGTGCGCTCGTTGACCTCGAAGGCAATCTGCGCCAGCCGGGTCACGCCATCGGGCGTGAACGCCAGGGCCACGTTCTCGGTGGCCAGCAAGGCCTGGTACTGCTTGACCAGCGAGGCGTGGGTCTGCGTCAGGATGGCCTCGAAGTCCCCCACGGACAGCGACTGCAGCTCGACACGGATCGGCAGCCGCCCCTGCAGCTCGGGGATCAGGTCGCTGGGCCGCGCCAGGTGGAACGCGCCCGAGGCAATGAACAGCATGTGGTCGGTCTTGACGATGCCGTACTTGGTGGACACGCTGGTGCCCTCCACCAACGGCAGCAGGTCGCGCTGCACCCCCTGGCGCGACACGTCGGCACTGCCACCACCCGCGTCCGACCGGCTGGCGACCTTGTCGATCTCGTCGATGAACACAATGCCGTTCTGCTCGGCGCTCTCAATCGCCTGCGCGCGGATCTCTTCCTCGTTCACCAGCTTGGCGGCCTCTTCGTCGGTCAGCAGGCGCAAGGCCTCGGCGATCTTGAGCTTGCGCGTCTTGCGTTTGCCCTGCCCCATCTGGCTGAACAGGCCGCGCAACTGCTCGCCCATCTCTTCCATGCCGGCAGGGCCCATGACCTCCAGCTGCGGCTTGACGTCGGCCAGGTCGATCTCGATCTCCTTGTCGTCCAGCGCGCCTTCGCGCAGCTTCTTGCGGAAAGACTGCCGCGTGTTGCTCTCGGGCGAAGGCGTCAGCTCCAGCGGGTCGGCCACGCCGCTGTGGCGCGGTGGCGGGATCAGCACGTCGAGCACGCGGTCTTCCGCCATGTCCTCGGCGCGTACCCGCACCTGGCGCATGGCGCGTTCACGGGTTTGCTTCACCGCCACCTCCACCAGGTCGCGGATGATGGCGTCCACGTCCTTGCCCACGTAGCCGACCTCGGTGAACTTGGTCGCTTCCACCTTGATGAAGGGCGCGTCCGCCAGCCGCGCCAGCCGCCGGGCGATCTCGGTCTTGCCGACGCCGGTGGGGCCGATCATCAGGATGTTCTTTGGCGTGATCTCGGGCCGCAGTGTTGCATCGACCTGCTGCCGCCGCCAGCGGTTGCGCAGCGCAATTGCCACAGCCCGCTTGGCCTGCGACTGGCCAACGATGTGTTTGTCGAGTTCGGAGACGATCTCTTGGGGGGTCATGGCGCTGCTCATGCCAGCGTCTCGATGGTGTGGTTCATGTTGGTGTAGATGCAGAGTTCGCCAGCAATTTCCAGCGACTTCTTGACGATGTCGGGGGCCGACAGCGTGGTGTTTTCGAGCAAGGCCTTGGCGGCCGACTGGGCAAAGCCGCCGCCGGACCCAATGGCCACAATGCCCTGTTCCGGCTCCAGCACGTCGCCGTTGCCGGTGATGATCAGCGAGGCCTCGCGGTCGGCCACGGCGAGCATGGCCTCCAGGCGGCGCAGCACGCGGTCGGTGCGCCAGTCCTTGGTGAGCTCAATGGCGGCGCGGGTCAGGTGGCCCTGGTGTTTTTCGAGCTTGGCCTCGAAGCGCTCGAACAGCGTGAAGGCGTCGGCGGTGGCGCCGGCAAAGCCGACCAGCACCTGGTCGCGGTACAGCTTGCGCACTTTGCGGGCGGTGCCCTTGATGACGATGTTGCCCAGCGTGACCTGGCCGTCGCCACCGATGGCGACCTGCCAGCCGGTGGCCGTTTGTCGGCGCACGCTGACGATCGTGGTTCCGTGAAATTGTTCCATGCCGGGCAGTTTAGGGCACCGGCGCGCAATACAAGGCAGGGCTCAGTCGGTGCGCACCACCACCGTGGCACAGGCCGGAATGCCAATCACGCTGAAGAACGGCGCCAGCAGGCGGTGCACGTCGTTGAACTGGACAATGCGCTTGTCGGCGTGCTGGGCCGACGCCCAGTTCAGCAACGCACCGGCAGCCGCGAAGTCGAGCCGGATCAGGTGGCTGCAGTTGATCTGCAGGGTGCTGGCATCGGCACAGGTGGCGGCAAGCTGGGCCAGTGCGGGCGGCGCGTCGCCGCTCAGCTGGCCACTCAGTGTGGCGCTCACCACCGTGCCTCCCGGCAATGCGGTCAGGCCCATGGCCAGGGTGTGCCATTCGGACTGCCGGTAGGCGCTGGGGCCGAGCAACGCGGTGTCCACCACATTGCCCTTGGCCTGGCTGAAATCAATCACCGGAAAACCCTGCGCATCCACCGGGGTGTAGGTGCACAACACCGGCTCCCAGGACGGTGGCGACACCTCGTAGGTCACACAGTAGTCCAGCGCCACCTGGTCAAAGGCCTCTACCTGCCCCATCACCCGGCAGGCTTCCATGCGCAGCTGCCACCAGACCGGGTCCACCGCCGGTTCGCCCGCCGGGGTGGCTTGCCGCAGCACCCGCTCGAGCTTCTCGGGCTGGATGAACTGCAGCTGCACCGGCTGGCCACGCCAGCCGCGCAGCAGGCGCAGCAACGCCTCCACGGCGCTCAGATCGATTTCCGCCAGCAAGGTCCAGTCCAGCCGCCATTGACCGGGTGTGCGCGGCTTGACCGCAGACAAGGTCATCACGGCAAAGCGGCTCAACGCGTCCGGGCTGCTCCAGTCGGTCGGGCGCGCGGCGGGCAACACCGCCGGCGGGGCTACCGTGGCCTGCACCAGTTCCGGCATGGAAAACCACTGTGGCGCAGAACGCCCGAAGTGCTGGGCAAACTCAACCGCCAGCGACTCAAAGCGGTTTGCGCGGCCGGTGGCACGGTAAAAATCAAACAGCGTCAGCCAGGTGTCGGCATGGTCATGGCGGCCGTTGTGGGGGGCAATCGCGTCCAGCAGCGTGGCCTCGGCGGCAGCGTCTTCGGCATTGGCAAACTGCATGGCCGCCTCTTCGAGTCCCACGTCACGGGCGCCCTCTGCGACATCCACCGCCAACGATTTGGAGGTGGAAAAACTGGTGCTCTCGCGCGCGGGTTCGCTGTTCACAGCGAGGCTGGGCCACGGTGGCGCGGCGGGCACTGGCGTGGCCAACGCAGCCTGTCGCAGGTGTTCAGGGGGGGCCCCGCCCGGTGCCTTGGGCTGCCACCACTTCATCGACATGTCGGCCTCGATGTCGGCGATTTGTTTCAGCGTCTGCTGGGGCGGCTTGACCGGTGCCATGGAAGGCAGGCTGCTGTTGAAGAACGACGGGTGGCCCGCCACCTCCTGTTCGGCCTGTGGGTCATGGCGACGCAGCTTGCGCAGCATGCCGAACTCGCGTTTGCGCAGCAGCTCGTTGTGCCGCTTGCGCTCGACAATGGCCTTGAGCTGCTGCCTGGACAGGTTCTGGCGGTCGTCACCGGTTTTGTCCAGCTCGGTCCAGGGGGTGGACGGCTGGCGGACAAAATTGACCACCTTGGAAAACAAACCGCCGGGGACGTCTTCGCTGGCCATGTGCTGTAAAGGCGAACCGGCGTCAGCGGGCTCAGTCTCCGAACATCTTCTGTTTGAGTTCGCGCCGCTGCTGCGCTTCCAGCGACAGCGTCGCGGTGGGGCGCGCAATCAGGCGGCCGACGCCAATGGCTTCGCCGGTTTCGTCGCAGTAGCCGTAGTCGCCCGCGTCGATGCGCTGGATCGACTGCTCGATCTTCTTCAGCAGCTTGCGTTCGCGGTCGCGGGTGCGCAGTTCCAGCGCGTGTTCTTCCTCGATGGTGGCGCGGTCGGCCGGGTCGGGCACGACCACGGTTTCTTCACGCAGGTGTTCGGTGGTTTCACCGGCGTTGGCGAGGATGTCGCGCTTGAGCACCACCAGCTTCAGGCGGAAAAAGGCCATCTGCTTGTCGTTCATGTACTCCGAATCGGGCATGGACAGGACTTCGGCGTCCACCAGCTCTTCGGCTGGCTTGGTTTTCCAGTTGTTGGCGAGCTTGGGGTCTTTTTTGACCGGCATCGGGTGCGGGGCGCTGACCGGGGGCAGCGGCGCATAGGCCGACGGCATGGTGTAGCTGGCCTTGGCGGCGGTGGACGCCACCACCGGGGTGACCGGCGCCGCCGGTGCGTTGTTGCCGGTCAGACGCGAGGCGCGGGTCTTGGCAGGCTTGGAGGCCAGGGGGGCGTCGGCGGGAGCGGTAGAGGAGGTCAAGGGTTTACTTTTTTCGGTTGGCATCGTGGCGATGGTCGGGGCAGCAGGTTTGGACGGGGCAACCTTCTTGGCGGGCGGCGCCGGTACGGCCTGCACGGCCTCAACGACCGGGGATTTCTTCTTGGCTTTTACGGCCGGTTTGGCAACGGCTTGAACCGGCGCCTTGGCCACCGGCTTGGGGGCGGCCTTCACCGTGGCCGGTTTGGCTTTTGCTTTCACGACGGCGGCCTTGGCCGGTTTGGCAGGCGCCGGGGGGGGCGCCTTCTTCACCGGTGGGGCTTTGGCAACTTTTGCGGTTGGTTTGGCGACGGCTTTGCTGCTTTTCGCAGCAGCAGGCGCGGCCGCAGGCTTTTTGGCCGCAGTCACTTGTTTCGCAGAAGCTTTCACAACTTGTCTCCTCGGAGAACTGGCAGTGGCTCGAACAGGCGACCCGCCTGCTCTTGAATTGCCCGAAGTTATACCTGCTTCCACACGGGTTGCTGTTGCTTCACTGGCGCGCGATTCTAGCGGTTTACCCTCGTTCGGCGCCGGACGGGCGAATCCGAACATCTGCAACATGGCAAGCATCATGGCGCGTTCCCGTCGAAAAGGGTGGAGACTACCTTAAATCAGCGACTGCTCCAGCCCCTGCACAAAAATGTCTTTCGGCAGGTCGATGCCGATGAACACCATCTTGCTGGTGCGCTTCTCCTTGGGGCCCCATTGCGGCCCCAGGTCGCTGCCCATCAGCTGGTGCACGCCCTGGAAAATCACCTTGCGGTCGGTGCCCTGCATGTTCAGCACGCCCTTGTAGCGCAGCATGCGCGGGCCATAGATGTTGACGATGGCGCCGAGGAAGTCTTCCAGCTTCTCCGGGCTGAACTTGCGGTCGGAGCGGAACACGAAGCTCTTCACATCGTCGTCGTGCACGTGGTGGTGGCCATGCCCCTCGTGGGCGTGCGACGGGTGGTCGCAGTGTTCACCGTGTGCGTGGTCGTGGTGGTGGTGGTGCTCTTCTTCGGCCTTCAGGAAGTCGGGGTCGATGTCGAGCTTGGCGTTGAGGTTGAAGCCCTTCAGGTCGAACACGCTGGCAATCGGCACCTCGCCGAAATGCACCGCCTGCTGCGGCGCGCGCGGGTTCATGTGCTTCAGGCGGTGCACCAGCGCGTCCACCTCGTCTTTGGCCACGAGGTCGGACTTGCTGATGAAGATCTGGTCGGCAAAACCGATCTGGCGGCGCGCTTCCTGCCGGTCGTTGAGCTGCTGGTTGGCGTGTTTGGCGTCCACCAGCGTCAGGATGGCGTCGAGCGCGTAGGTTTCGGCGATCTCGTCGTCCATGAAGAAGGTCTGCGCCACCGGGCCGGGGTCGGCGAGGCCGGTGGTTTCGATCACGACACGGTCGAAGTTCAGTTCGCCCTTGCGTTTTTTCTCGGCCAGGCTGTGCAGCGTGGCGCGCAGGTCTTCGCGGATGGAGCAGCAGATGCAGCCGTTGCTCATCTGGATGATCTGTTCGGTGGTGTCGTTGACGAGGATGTCGCTGTCGATGTTTTCCTCGCCAAACTCGTTCTCGATGACGGCGATTTTCTGGCCGTGGGCTTCGGTCAGCACGCGCTTGAGCAGCGTGGTTTTGCCTGAGCCGAGGAAGCCGGTGATGATGGTGGCGGGGATCAGGTTCATGGGGCGTTCCAGTGCACAGAAAATCAGCAGGTGGGGAGTGTAGCGGCCAATTCAACCGCGTGCGGCCGGTGTGTGTTCAGCCCTTTTTCAACACGATCAATCCCTTCAGGTACTCGCCTTCGGGGAATTCCAGCGTCATCGGGTGGTCGGGCGCGCCGCCCAGGCGTTCGGTGATGAAGCCGTCGACCCCGGCGTCGGCCCCGGCCGAGGCGACGATCTTGTGGAACAAATCGGCGCTGATGCCGCCTGAACACGAGTAGGTGAACAACACGCCGCCCGGTTCCAGCAGCTTCAAGGCGAGCCGGTTGATGTCTTTGTAGGCGCGCGCGGCGCGTTCGGCGTGGGCGGCGGTGGGCGCAAACTTCGGCGGGTCGAGCACGATGGCGTCAAACGTGCGGCCCGCTTCCAGAAACCCGCGCAGCGAGGCGTTGACGTCGGCGTCCAGAAAGGTCGCGCGCTCGGGCGCAAAACCGTTCAGCGCCACGTTGGCGGCGGCCCGCTCCAAGGCCGGGCCAGACGAGTCGATCGAGGTGACATGCGCCGCGCCACCCGCGAGCGCCGCCACGGTGAAACCGCCGGTGTAGCAAAAGCAGTTGAGCACGCGCTCGAAACCGAGGCGCTGCGCGTGTTCGGCAAACTTCTGGCGGCTGTCGCGCTGGTCCAGGTAAAAGCCGGTCTTGTGGCCGGTGGCAATGTCGAGCGACAGTTGCCAGCCGTGTTCGCGCAGAGTCAGTTCCACCGGGCCGTCGCCGCGCAACCAGCCGGCGGCGGATTCCAGGCCTTCCAGCTTGCGGGCGTTGGTGTCGGAGCGTTCGTAGAGCTTGGTGAGGCCGGTGGTGGCCAGCAAAGCGTCGGTGAGCACGGTTTTCCAGCGCTCGGCGCCGGTGGACAGGAACTGCGCCACCAGGGTGTCGCCATACTGGTCGACGATCAGGCCCGGCAAACCGTCGGATTCGCCGTGGATGAGCCGCTGCCCGTCACTTTTGATGTCAAATCGGCTCCGAGCCTTAGTGGAGGCTTGCACTTTAGCTATAAAAAAAGAAGCATCGATGCGCTGCGACTCTTCAAAGCTCCAGACCCGCGCGCTGATTTTGGACGCCGGGCTGGTGAACGCCCAGGCCAGGAACTGGCCGTCGCTGGCCTCTACACGCACCGTCTCGCCGGCGTCGCCACTGCCTTTGGCAATGGCCGAGTCAAAAATCCAGGGGTGGCGGCGCTGCAGCGAACGCTCTTTGCCGGGTTTGAGGCGGAGGGTTTTCATTGTTTTTTGGCTCTGGGGTGGGCCGCGTCGTAGGCCTTGGCCAGGTGCTGGAAATCGAGCCGGGTGTAGACCTGCGTGGTGGTGATGTTGGCGTGGCCGAGCAGTTCCTGCACCGCGCGCAGGTCGCTGCTGGACTGCAGCACATGGCTGGCGAACGAATGGCGCAGCATGTGCGGGTGCACCGGCGTGGCCAACCCGGCCTGTTGGCTGCGCTGGCGCAGCCGTTGCCAGATGGCCTGCGCGCTGAGCCGGGTGCCGTTGCGGCCAACAAACAGGGCGGTGGAAGCGGCGCGCTGCCCATCGGCGTCTTTGCCCGCAGCCCGCGCCGCCATGGTTGTGTAGCCCGCAGGCGCCGTGCTGCGCAGCGCCAGCCAGCGCGCCAGTGCGGCGGCCGCCTGGCGGCCCACCGGCACGCTGCGGCGCTTGCCGCCCTTGCCCAGCACGTGCGCGTCGCCGGACTGCAGGTCGACCCAGCCGCGGGCGTCGGCGCTGGCCAACACGTCCAAGCCCACCAGTTCGCCCACCCGCAGGCCGCAGCCGTAGAGCAGCTCGACGATGGCCGCGTCGCGCGCTTCCAGCCAGGGGTCGTTGCTGGCCTGCTGGTGGCTGGCGAGCTGCACCGCGTCCTCCACCCCCAGCGCCTTGGGCAGGGGTTTGGCGGCTTTGGGCGCGCGCACGTCCTGCACCGGGTTGCTGGCGACCAGCCCCTCCCGGCCCAGCCAGGTGTAAAAGCCGCGCCAGCCCGACAGGATGAGCGCGATGCCACGGGCGCTGCGGCCGGCCGCGCGCATCTGCGCCGCCCAGCGGCGGATGTGTGCGGTGTGCACCGCCGTCAGCGCCAGACCGGCCTGCTGCGCGTGGGCGCCGAGCTTGTGCAGGTCCAGCGTGTAGAGGGCCACGGTGCGCTCTGCCAGGCGTTTTTCGACCCGCACGTGGTCCAGGTAGCGGGCCACCAGCACCTGCGATGCCGCGTCCAGCGGTGCTGGCAAGACGGCATCTGGCGCGGCGGGTTCGGCCATGCGGGTCAGCCGCGCAGGCGCGACAGCGCGGCCCCGGCCAGCTCGCCAATGCGTTCGAGGAAGTCGGTGCCCATGGCGTTGTGGAAACGCTCTGGGTCGGGCGAGGCCAGCACCAGCAGGCCAAAGGCGTTCGGGTCGGCGCCGGCGCGCAGGGCGATCAGCGCCACCGACGCGGCCACGCTCGGGTCTTCCAGCCAGTTGGCGGCCTCGAAGCCGGCGTTCACCCCGCAGTAGGGCAGGGTCAACGACGCGGCAAACACCCGCACGTCGCCGCTGGCGCCCTGGGCAAAGGGCTGGTGGGCATACGCCTCGGCCACGCCCCAGACCTTGATGGCCGCCTGGGGCACCAGAAACTGCGTCTGGATCTCGGAGGCAATGCTGCGTGGCAGGTCTTCCGGCCGGCGCACCAGGAAAATGTTGCGCGCCCAGCGCTGCAGCTTGTCGGCGATGGCCACGTTGTCGTGCCCGTAGCGGATCATGTCCACCGTTTTCAGCTCCAGCGCCTTGATCTTGTCGCGCAGCATGTCGGCCTGCCGCTCCTGCAGGCTGACCGAGCGGCCGTTGTACGGGCTGGTCAGCTGCACCGTGGCCAGCAGCTCGGCGTGGCGCTCGAAAAAGTCGGGCGTGTTGACCAGGTAGTTGGCGATGTCGTCTTCGGTGATCGGGTGGTTGGTGTCCATGCGTCGCTCTGGGGTTCGGTGTTCGGGCAATGGGAGGATTGTGGGGTCAGGGCAGTGTGATGTCGCCGTGGAACACGGTGGTGGCGGGGCCGGTCATCGTCACCGGCGCCCAGCCGTCGCCCGCTGCACCGGCCCAGCGAATCGTGAGCGTGCCACCCCGGGTGGCCACGTCCACCGTGGCGTCCAGCAGGCCGAGGCGGATGCCGGCGACCACCGCCGCACACGCGCCGGTGCCGCAGGCCAGGGTTTCGCCGGCGCCGCGCTCGTACACCCGCAACCGGATCTGCGAACGGCTGACCACCTGCATGAACCCCGCGTTCACCCGCCGGGGGAAACGCACATGGCGTTCGACCAGCGGCCCCTGGGTGGCCACCGGCGCGCTGTCCACATCGGCCACCAGCTGCACCGCGTGCGGGTTGCCCATCGACACGACTGCTATTGAAACAGGAGCTGAATCGCCAGATTCCACTAAGGCCAGCGGCCATTTTTGCCATGAATTGACGGTGTGGGGCACCAAACCGGCCGCGTCGAACGGGATTTGGGGCAGATCGAACACCGGGGCGCCCATGTCCACCGTCACCCGGCCGTCGGCGTCCATGTGCAGTTCGATCACGCCCGAGCGGGTCAACACCCGCACCGTGTCTTGGGTGGTCAGGCCGCGTTCGCGCACAAAACGCACGAAACAGCGCGCACCGTTGCCACACTGCTCCACCTCGCCGCCATCGGCGTTGTGGATCAGGTACTCGAAATCAATGCCGGGGGCGGGCGACGGCCGCACCGTCAGGATCTGGTCGGCGCCGACGCCAAAGTGCCGGTCCGCCAGGAAGCGGTACTGCGCCGCCGTCAGGCCCAGGGGGCCGGCGGTCTCGTCCAGCACCACGAAGTCGTTGCCCGCGCCCTGCATTTTGGTGAATTGGATCCGCATCACCGAATTATCCGCTGTACGCTGGCGGCACAGCACCCGAAAGGCCACCATGCGCATCCCCGACTGGACCCCTGCCGCCCACCCCCAGCCCGCCGAGCTGGTCAACGCCATCCGCGCACGGCGCGGCGGCCAACTCATCAACCTCGACAAGGCCTTGCTCTGGAGCGAGCCGGTCGCACGCGGCTGGAACGTTTACATGAAGGCGGTGCGCAGCGAGCTGTCTGCCAGCGCCAAACTGCGCGAGTTCGGCATCTGCACCGTGGCGCTGCTCACCGGCGCCGACTACGAATACCACCACCATGCGCCCGACTTCCTCACCGCCGGCGGCACACCGCCCGAACTGGACGCGCTGCAGGTCTTCGTGCAAACGGGTGCGGGCGCTGACTTCACCGACGCCCGCCTGGGCAGCGACGAAAGCCTGGTGATGCACTACGCCGCACAGATGACACGCCACGTGCAGGTCAGCGACGCGCTGTTTGCACAACTGCAGCAGCGCTTCAGCACCCCTGAAGTGGTGGAACTCACCACCGCCATTGCCGCCTACAACATGGTCGCACGCATTCTGGTGGCGCTCGACATCCGGCCCGAAAACGACGACTGACACCGCCGCCCCCCGCGTGCCGGGCGTGACACCCGGCCAGTGATTTCCCGGCAAAATGACCGCCATGGTCCGCCCCACCCAACTCCTCTACCCCCACCGCGAACCCGTTCGCACCCGCCCTGCGGCCACCGTGCTGCTGCTGCGCGACACGCCCGGTGGCTTTGAGGTGCTGATGACGCGCCGCGCCATGACGGCCAGCTTCGCCCCCGGCGCCTACGTCTTCCCCGGTGGGGTGGTGGACGCTGCCGACGCCACCTCGCACGCGCAGGCCCGCCGCCGCCCGACGCAAAGCGACGAACACCTGACACAGGCGATTGCCGCCATCCGCGAGAGTTTTGAAGAGCTGGGCATCCTGCTGGCCCGCCACACCGACGGCCGCATGGCCGACGACAGCGACATTGCCGCACTCGACCGCAAGGCCCCGTTCGTGGCCCAGTGCGCCGCACGCGGCCTGACGCTGCCGGCCGACGAGGTGTTTGTGCTGGCCCACTGGACCACCGACCGCGACCTGCCGCGCCGCTTCGAGGTGCCCTTCCTGGTGGCACGCATGCCCGCCGGCCAAAGCCCGGTGGCCGACGAGGCCGAGCAGTTCGAGCCGGTCTGGGTCAGCCCCGCCAACGCGCTGGCCAAACACCATGCCGGCCGCTTCGAGATGATCTTCCCCACCATCCGCACGCTGGAGCGGCTGCAGGCCTTCCCCGATGTGGACGCGGTGCTGCAGGCCTGCGCCGCCACCGAACAGCCGCTGTGGACCTCCAGCCCGCGCGCCGGTTTTTTGAACGGCAAAGAGTCGCGCCACATGGAGCACGAACCGCCCTTCGGCGAACTGCTGATGGTTTGCCCGGACGGGCAACTCACCCACGTGCTTGACTGGCAACACGCGCGCCCGGTGCCGCTGTTGAAAAACCTGCAGCGCCTGACCGCCCCCAACGCCGGCATGATGACCGGCCCCGGCACCAACAGCTACCTGGTGGGCGACCCCGACACCGGCTACATTGCCATCGACCCCGGCCCGAACGACCCCGACCACCTGCAGCGCCTGTGGCAGGCCGCCACCAACCGCGCCGGCGAGCCGGGGCAAATCCACGCCATCGTCTGCACCCACTCGCACCCGGACCACTCCCCCGGCGCCAAGCCATTGCAGGCGCTGTGCGGCACCACCCAGCCATCGGTGCTGGGCCTGCCCTCGGCCCCCACCGCGCGTCCGGCCAGCCATTTCGTGCCCGACCGCCCGCTGGACGACGACGAGGAACTGGTGCTGACCGGCCGCGAGCTGGACGGCACGCTCATCACCCACACGCTGCGCGTCATCCACACCCCCGGCCACGCGGCCAACCACCTGTGCCTGGTGCTGGAAGAAGACGGCCTGCTGTTCAGTGGCGACCACATCCTGAACGGCAGCACCACGGTGATTGACCCGCCCGACGGCGACATGACGGCCTACCTCGACGCGCTGGATGCGCTGAGCGCCGCCTGCGACGAGCACGGCATTGCCTTCATCGCCCCGGCCCATGGTTATGTGATCGGCAGCGCCCCGCAGGCCATTGCCCATTTGAAGGCCCACCGCCTGAAACGCGAAGCCAAGGTGGTCGCGGCGATGAAAGCCAAACCCGGCGCGAGCGACGCCGAGCTGGTGCCACTGGCCTACGACGACACGCCCCAAGCGCTGTGGCCGCTGGCGCAACGCTCGTTGCTGGCGCACCGGCAGCGCATCGAGGCGCTGGGGCTGGCGGCTTGAAAAAAGTGTGAAGCGGGCCGATACGCCGGATTCTGTGCGTCGGGGTTGCCCCCCACGTGACCGTCATTAATCTGGGCTGTTGGTCACCCAACAGCTCGGTGCTACCTACCCGCCAGCTCTGCGGAGCCACATCAACACTGGCCTACTTGGTATTGCTGCGCGCAGAGATTGCCCGTTTCACCCGAACTGAATCGGCTCGTCTCTGTTGCTCTGATCCTCACCTCACGGTGGACAGCCGTTAGCTGCTGCGCTGCCCTGTGCAGTCCGGACGTTCCTCCAGTGCCTCCTTTCGGAGATTGCACCAGCGACGGCCTGGCCCGCTTCACGGGGTGGATTATCCTCTGCCCAGCCCCTTTTTTTCCCACCCAGGAGACAGCCATGAAAGCCGACAGCATTCTGCAGACCATTGGCAACACCCCACACATCCGCATGCAGCGGTTGTTTGGCCACACCCACCAGGTGTGGATCAAGTCCGAACGCGCCAACCCGGGCGGCTCGGTCAAGGACCGCATTGCGCTGGCCATGGTGGAAGACGCCGAGGCCAGCGGTGCGCTCAAGCCGGGCGGCACCATCATCGAACCCACCTCGGGCAACACAGGTGTGGGCCTGGCCATGGTGGCGGCGGTGAAGGGCTACAAAATCATCCTGGTCATGCCCGACAGCATGTCCATCGAACGCCGCCGGCTGATGCTGGCCTACGGCGCCCAGTTCGAGCTGACGCCGCGCGCGCTGGGCATCAAGGGCTCCATCGCCCGTGCCGAAGAGTTGCGCGCCCAGACGCCCGGCGCCTGGATTCCACAACAGTTCGAGAACCCCGCCAACATCGACGTGCACATGCGCACCACCGCGCAGGAAATCCTGGCCGACTTCCCCAACGGCGTGGACGTGCTGATCACCGGCGTGGGCACCGGGGGCCACCTGACTGGCTGCGCCCGGGTGCTCAAGGCGGCCTGGCCCCGGCTCAAGGTCTATGCGGTGGAGCCGGTGGCCTCGCCGGTGATCTCGGGTGGCGTACACACGCCCCACCCCATCCAGGGCATTGGCGCCGGCTTCGTTCCCAAAAACCTCGACGTGGCCTTGCTCGATGGCGTGATCCAGGTCGACGCCGAACCGGCCCGCGAAATGGCCCGCCGCGCCGCGTCTGAGGAAGGCATGCTGGTGGGCATCTCGTCCGGCGCCACGCTGCAGGCCATCGCCCAGAAACTGCCCGACATCGCACCCGGCGCCACCGTGCTGGGCTTCAACTACGATACCGGCGAACGCTATTTCTCGGTGGAAGGCTTTTTGCCCGCCTGACGCCCCGTTTTCTTCAATGGCCTGCCCGATCACCACGGGCCTCTCCCCATGATCCGACTCTCCGAACTCAAGCTCCCGTTGTCTGCCCTGCCGGTAGACGCCCGCCGCGCGGCCGACGCGCCCACCGAGAC
>JAFEHU010000050.1 GCA_017848435.1 Burkholderiaceae bacterium
GCACGCGCTGCGAGCGGGAGTTGTTGAGGTGGTGGACGGTGATCATCGGAGGTTCCTGAAAGCAAATCGGGTCGGGCGGGCAGCGGCGCTCAGCGTGCTCCACCAGATCCAGGCCAGTGCCGCCACCTGCAGCGGCAGGCGCAGCCAGAGCAAGAGGGGGCCGAACTGGGGGAACAGTTCCGGGTGCAGCGCCATGTGCACGTTGGCGGGAAACACCGCCAGGCACAGGGCGATCAGCCCCCAGCCGCCGAGCACCTGCGTGCGGCGGAACAACACCATGGCGCCCAGCACGATTTCGGCCACGCCACTGAGCCACACCAGTTCCAGGTGCCAGGGCAGCCAGGGCGGCATGATGGCGACGTAGAACCCGCTGTTGGCAAAGTGGTTGGCACCGGCCAGAACGAAGAACACGCCCAGCAGCCAACGCGCAGCAGAGCGCGCCCGGCGGGAGAGAGCAGGGGCCATCACCACGCGGTCAGGCCAGGCCAAGGTCGTTGGCCTTGGGGTTGGGGCCGTAGGCGTTGGTGCCGGGGTCGCTGTCCAGCACCATGAAGTAGATCAGCAGCAGGTTCACCACGGGCACCAGCCCGATCAGCACCCACCAGCCAGTGCGGCCGGTGTCGTGCAGGCGGCGCACCGCCACGGCCACGCTGGGCACCAGCATGGCCAGCGCGAACAGGCTGCTCAACAGGCCAAAGCCCAGAATCGCGTCGAGCAGGCTCAGGCCAATGAAGATCAGCAGGTAGAACAAAAAGAAAAACCAGTATTCCTTGCGCCGTGCGCGCCCGCTGAAGGTGGCGTACTGTTTGAGTGTGAGCAAAAACCAGTTCATAGGAATCCCTCCAGAGTGTTATGGGTGCGGCGGACGTTTGGGACTTGCCAGTCGGGCAAGGCTGACGTAGCTGTCCCAATGTAGCGCAGTTGTGTGCGGTTCAAGCCGAGTGGGCCACTGCCACGTCTTGCCGCAGCCAACGTGCCACGGCCTGTTGCAACTCGGCAGGCTGGCCGGTGGTTTGAAACTGGGCTTGTCCTGTGCCTTGTGGCCGGAGCAGCCCCGTGGCCGACAACAGGCGCCGGGTGTGCAACGCCACCGGCAGGCCGGTCTCGATCAACTGGACCTGCGGGCCGAGCAGGGCATGGAGTGTGTCTTCTGCAAAGGCGTAGTGGGTGCAACCGAGCACCAGCGTGTCTTTTTCACCGGATTTCAAGCCAAACAGGCCGATAGCCTTAGTGTAGGCTTCACAGAGTGCTATTACTCTTGTAGCGTCGTGGTGCTCAATGGCGTCGGCCAGGCCGTCGCAGGGCTGCAGCGTGAACTCGGCCTGCCCCGCCAAAGAGGCCAGCAGCGTCTGGAACTTGGCACTGGCCAGCGTGCCACGGGTGGCCATCACACCGATGTGCCGGGTCTGGCTCAGTGCCACCGCCGGCTTCAGCGCCGGTTCGACGCCAACAATCGGCAGCGCCGGAAACTCCGCCCGCAGCACATGGATGGCCGCTGCCGTGGCGGTGTTGCAGGCCACCACCAACGCCTTGATGCGGTGCTGGGCCAACAGCTGCTGCGTGATGCTGCGCGAGCGTTCGATGACGTGCTCAGGATCACGCTCGCCATACGGCGCGTGGCCGCTGTCGGCAAAGTAGACGAAGTCTTCCTGCGGCAGCTCGGCCCGCAGCGCCTTCAGGATGCTCAGGCCGCCGACGCCGCTGTCGAAGACGCCAACAGGAAAATTGGGGTCAGATTCCAATTGTTTGGGAGGCGAATGCGCTCACGCCGCGGTCACGGCGATGTTCTTGAACTCGCCGGTGGCAATTTTCTTCTGCCACTCGGCCGGGCCAGTGATGTGGGCACTGGTGCCGCCCGCATCCACCGCCACCGTGACCGGCATGTCGACCACGTCGAATTCGTAGATCGCTTCCATGCCCAGATCGGCAAAGCCCACCACCTTGGCGGTCTTGATGGCCTTGCTCACCAGGTAAGCAGCGCCGCCCACGGCCATCAGGTAGGCACTCTTGTGTTTCTTGATGGCTTCGATGGCGACCGGGCCGCGTTCGGACTTGCCGATCATCGAGATCAGGCCGGTCTCGGCCAGCATCATTTCGGTGAAGCCGTCCATGCGGGTGGCGGTGGTCGGGCCGGCGGGGCCGACGGCTTCGTCACGCACCGGGTCCACCGGGCCCACGTAGTAAATCACGCGGTTGGTGAAGTCCACCGGCAGTTTTTCGCCCTTGGCCAGCATGCCCTGGATGCGCTTGTGCGCAGCGTCGCGGCCGGTCAGCATCTTGCCATTCAGCAACAGGGTGTCGCCGGGTTTCCAGCTCGCCACCTCGGCTTTGGTGAGGGTGTTCAGGTCGACCTTTTTGCTCTTGTTGTAGTCGGGCGTCCAGTTGACGTTGGGCCACAGGTCCAGGCTCGGCGGGTCGAGGTAAACCGGGCCGCTGCCGTCCATCACGAAGTGGGCGTGGCGGGTGGCGGCGCAGTTGGGGATCATGGCCACCGGCTTGCTGGCGGCGTGGGTCGGGTACATCTTGATCTTGATGTCCAGCACCGTGGTCAGGCCACCCAGGCCCTGGGCGCCGATGCCGAGCGCATTGACTTTTTCGAACAGCTCCAGGCGCAGTTCTTCGGTCTTGGTCAGCGCCGCGCCAGACGACGACTTGGCCTGCAGCTCGTACATGTCCAGGTCGTCCATCAGGCTTTGTTTGGCCATCAGCACGGCTTTTTCGGCCGTGCCGCCAATGCCGATGCCCAGCATGCCGGGCGGGCACCAGCCGGCGCCCATGGTGGGCACGGTTTTCAGCACCCAGTCCACCACCGAGTCGCCGGGGTTGAGCATGACCATCTTGCTCTTGTTCTCCGAGCCGCCGCCCTTGGCCGCCACCGTGATGTCCACCGTGTTGCCGGGCACGATCTCGGTGACGATGACGGCGGGCGTGTTGTCCTTGGTGTTCTTGCGGTCGAACTGCGGGTCGGCCACGATGCTGGCGCGCAGCATGTTGTCGGGGTGGTTGTAGCCTTGGCGCACGCCTTCGTTGATGGCGTCGTCCAGGCTGCCGGTGAAACCTTCCCAGCGCACGTCCATGCCCACTTTCAGGAACACGTTGACGATGCCGGTGTCCTGGCAGATCGGTCGCTGGCCGGTGGCGCTCATCTTGCTGTTGGTCAGGATCTGCGCAATCGCGTCCTTGGCGGCGGGGCTCTGCTCGCGGTCATACGCGCGTGCGAGGTGGGCGATGTAGTCGGCCGGGTGGTAGTAGCTGATGTACTGCAGCGCAGCGGCGATGGACTCGATCAGGTCGGCCTGGCGGATGCTCGTGGTCATGGTGGTGGTGGAGAAATGTTGGTATGGATGGGCAAGGGCCGCCAAGTCTGCTACGGTGAGCGGCAACCCCGTATTTTGACAGGTCAGCAACACCATGGCGACACGCACCGAGTACGACACCTTTGGCCCCATCGCTGTCCCCGAAGACCGGCTCTGGGGCGCGCAGACGCAGCGCTCGCTGCAGAACTTCGACATTTCCGGCGAGCGCCAGCCGCGCGAGATCATCCGTGCGCTGGTGCAGGTCAAACGCGCGTCGGCACGGGTGAACCAGGCGCTGGGGCTGCTGACAGCCGAGAAGGCCGATGCCATCGTGGCTGCCGCCGACGAGGTGCTGGCGGGGCATCACGTCGCCGAGTTTCCACTGGTGGTCTGGCAGACCGGCTCGGGCACGCAGACCAACATGAACGTCAACGAGGTGCTCGCCAACCGCGCCAGCGAACTGCTGGGCGGCGCGCGCGGCGAAGGGCGGCTGGTGCACCCCAACGACGACGTGAACCGCAGCCAGTCGAGCAACGACGTGTTTCCCACGGCCATGCACGTGGCGGCGGTCGATGCGGTGACGCACCGCCTGTTGCCGGCGCTGTCCGCGCTGCGCGCGACGCTGGCGGGCAAGGTGCGGGAGTTTGCCGGCATCGTCAAGATCGGCCGCACCCATTTGCAGGACGCGACGCCGCTGACGCTGGGGCAGGAGTTCTCGGGCTATGTGGCCCAGCTCGACCACGCCCAGCGGCACATCCGCAACGCGCTGCCGCACTTGTGCGAGTTGGCGCTGGGGGGCACCGCGGTGGGCACCGGCCTGAACGCGCCTGCCGGTTATGCCGAGCAGGCCGCTGCCGAGCTGGCGCAATGCACCGGCCTGCCTTTCGTGACCGCGCCCAACAAGTTCGAGGCGCTGGCCTCCTGTGACGCGTTGGTACACGCCCATGGCGCGCTCAAGGGCCTGGCGGCCAGCCTGATGAAACTCGCCAACGACGTGCGCTGGTTGGCCAGCGGCCCGCGCAGCGGCATGGGTGAGCTGTCGATTCCCGAGAACGAACCAGGCTCGTCCATCATGCCCGGCAAGGTGAATCCGACGCAGAGCGAGGCCCTCACCATGCTGTGTTGTCAGGTGATGGGCAACGATGTGGCCATCAACATCGGGGGGGCGTCCGGCAACTTCGAACTGAACGTGTTCCGCCCCATGGTGGCGCACAACTTTCTGCAAAGTGTGCGGCTGCTGGCCGATGGCATGGCCAGTTTCAACACCCATTGCGCCGTGGGCATTGAACCCAACCGCGAACGCATTGCCGAACTGGTGGGGCGTTCGCTGATGCTGGTGACCGCGCTCAACCCCCACATTGGCTACGACAAGGCCGCGCAGATCGCCAAGAAGGCCCACAAGGAAGGCAGCAGTCTGCGCGAGGCGGCCATCGCGTCAGGCCACGTGACGGCCGAGCAGTTCGACGCCTGGGTCATTCCTGCGCAAATGGCGGGTCTTTAGGTGGTGGGCTAAATTGGCTCGCACACCCGTTTACTTCACCACCCTCAAGGCCATCTTTTGCTCAAGCTGATCCACCGCACCATCCATCAGTTCATCCACTCACAGTCCCTTGGGGGCGTGGTGTTGGCACTGGCGGCGGTGGTGGCGATGGTGGTCAGCAACTCGGGCTGGAGCGACGTTTACCAACGCTTTGTGCAGATGCCTGGCGAGCTGTGCTTGGGCGAATGGCTGGTGCTTTCCAAACCGCTGCTGCTGTGGGTCAACGACCTGTGGATGGCGGTGTTCTTTTTCCTGGTCGGTCTGGAGATCAAACGCGAGTTGCTCGACGGTGAGCTGGCCTCGCGCAGTCAGGCTTTGCTGCCGGCGGGCGCGGCACTGGGCGGCATGGTGGTTCCGGCGCTGATTTACGCCGCCATCAACTGGGGCGACCCGGTGGCGCTGCGCGGCTGGGCGATTCCAGCGGCGACCGACATTGCCTTTGCGCTGGGTATCCTGATCCTGCTTGGCAACCGGGTGCCGGTGGCGCTGAAGATTTTTCTCACCGCAGTGGCCATCATCGACGACCTCGGTGCGATCTTGGTCATTGCCTTCTTCTACACCGCGCAGTTGTCACTGCCGATGCTGTTGGCCGCTGCCGTGGGCAGTCTGGTGCTGCTGGTGATGAACCGGCTGCGGGTGATGGCGGTGGGGCTGTACGTGGTGGTGGGGCTGGTGGTTTGGGTGTGTGTGCTCAAGTCGGGCATTCACGCCACCCTGGCCGGGGTGGTCACGGCCTTGGCCATTCCTTTGCTGGACAGCCGGCCCGGCCACGAGGGCGAGTCGCCACTGAAAAACACCGAACACGCGCTGCACCCGTGGGTGGCGTTTGCCGTGTTGCCGATGTTTGCCTTTGTCAATGCCGGTGTGTCACTGCAGGGGGTGACACCCACCACCCTGTTGCAAACCGTGCCGCTGGGCATTGCCGCCGGGCTGGTGTTTGGCAAGGCGATAGGCGTGTTTGGCGCATCGTGGCTGCTGATCCGCTTTGGCGGTGCGGCCTTGCCAGCGCAGGCCAGTTGGGCCCAGTTCTTTGGTGTTTGCCTGTTGTGCGGCGTGGGCTTCACCATGAGCCTGTTCATTGGTGCGCTGGCCTTTGCGGGGCAGGGCGCGTTGTACGAAACGCAGGTGAAGCTGGGCGTGCTGTGTGGCTCGCTGGTGGCTGGCCTGTTGGGCACGGCCATGCTGGTGCGTGGCTCAGTGCTTGGTGGCCGCAATGCCTGACATGATCTTGTCGGTGTAGGCAATCGCCAGCGCCGACATCAGGAAGGCGATGTGGATGACCGTTTGTGCAATCAGCACGCGGTCGGAATAGTTGTCGGCGTTGATGAAGGTCTTCAGCAGGTGGATGGAGCTGATGCCAATGATGGCGGTGGCCAGCTTGACCTTCAGCACCGACGCGTTCACGTGGCTCAGCCATTCGGGCTGGTCTGGGTGTTCGTGCAGGTTCATGCGGCTGACAAAGGTTTCGTAGCCGCCGACGATGACCATGATGAGCAGGTTGGAGATCATCACCACGTCGATCAGCGCCAGCACCACCAGCATGATCACGGTTTCGTTCAGCGTGACGATGGGCGTGGTGGTTTTGTAGCCAATGCTGGTGATCAGCGCCTGCAGCGCCGTCTGGCTGCCAAAGGCGGCTTCCATCAGGTGCACCAGCTCGACCCAGAAATGGAACACGTACACACCTTGTGCCGCAATCAGGCCCAGGTACAGCGGCAACTGCAGCCAGCGGCTGGCGAAAATGAAGTTGGGCAGGGGGCGCAGCCCGGAGGTTTTGGTTTTGAGAGGTTCGGTCATGGTGAGGGCAGTCAGTCGGAGGCAGTGGCGGATTGTAGGCATGGCTGTTGGTGGGTCGTGTGACACCCCTGCAGCAACACCGCACGCTGTAAGCTATCAGCCAGTCAGTCGCATGTAAGTGAAAACCCTGACATTGCGACCCAACAACAACACCACCAGGAGACAAAGACATGAGTACCAACTCGTCCGCCATCGAATCCACGCTGATCGAGAACCGCGTTTTTCCCCCCAGCGAGGCGATTGTCAAAGCCGCCCGCATTTCCGGCATGGACGGCTACAACGCCCTGTGCAAAGAGGCGGAGACCAACCCTGACGGATTCTGGAGCCGCCTGGCCAAAGACAACCTGAGCTGGAAGAAGCCGTTCACCAAGGTGTTGGACGAGTCCAATGCCCCGTTCTACACCTGGTTTGAAGACGGCGAACTGAACGCCTCCTACAACTGCCTGGACCGCCACCTCGGCACGCCCACCGAAAACAAGAACGCCATCATTTTTGAGAGCGACGACGGCAAGGTCACCAACGTCACTTACAAGGAACTGCACGCCAAGGTGTGCCAGCTGGCCAACACGCTGCGCGGCATGGGCATCAAAAAGGGCGACCGCGTCCTGGTCTACATGCCCATGACGGTGGAAGGCGTGGTCGCCATGCAGGCCTGTGCCCGCATCGGCGCCACCCACTCGGTGGTGTTTGGCGGCTTCTCGGCCAAGAGCGTGCAGGAGCGTATTCAGGACGCTGGCGCCGTGGCCGTCATCACCGCCAGCTACCAGCTGCGTGGCGGCAAGGAACTGCCGCTCAAGAGCATCATTGACGAAGCCTTCGCGATGGGCGGTTGCGAGTCGGTGAAGAACGTCATCGTCTACCAGCGCACCGCCACCGCCTGCACCATGGTGGCTGGCCGTGACGTGTACCTGCACGACGCCATCCAGGGCCAGGCCAGCACCTGCGAACCCGAGTTCGTGGGCGCCGAGCACCCGCTGTTCATCCTCTACACCTCGGGCTCGACCGGCAAGCCCAAGGGCGTGCAGCACTCCACCGGCGGCTTCCTGCTGTGGGCCAAGCTCACCATGGACTGGACCTTCGACCTGCGCCCGGACGATGTCTACTGGTGCACCGCCGACATCGGCTGGATCACCGGCCACAGCTACATCGCCTACGGCCCGCTGGCGGCCGGCGCCACCCAGGTGGTGTTCGAGGGCGTGCCCACCTACCCGAACGCTGGCCGCTTCTGGCAGATGATCGAGCAGCACAAGGTCAGCATTTTCTACACCGCACCGACCGCGATCCGTTCGCTGATCAAGGCCGCCGAGGGCGACGAAAAAGTGCATCCCAAGAACTGGGACCTCAGCACGCTGCGCATCCTCGGTTCGGTCGGTGAGCCCATCAACCCCGAAGCCTGGATGTGGTACTACAAACACATCGGTGGCGAGCGCTGCCCGGTGGTGGACACCTTCTGGCAGACCGAAACCGGTGGCCACATGATCACCCCGCTGCCGGGTGCCACGCCGCTGGTGCCGGGTTCGTGCACGCTGGCGCTGCCCGGCATTGCCATGGCCATCGTGGACGAAACCGGCAAAGACCTGCCCAACGGCTCTGGCGGCAACCTGGTCATCAAGCGCCCCTGGCCGTCGATGATCCGCACCATCTGGAACGACCCCGAGCGTTTCAAGAAGAGCTATTTCCCCGAGGAAATGGGCGGCACGATCTACCTGGCTGGCGACGGCGCGGTGCGCAACGAGCAGAACGGCTACTTCCGCATCACCGGCCGCATCGACGACGTGTTGAACGTCTCTGGCCACCGCATGGGCACCATGGAAATCGAGTCGGCACTGGTCGCCAAGTCCGACCTGGTGGCCGAAGCCGCCGTGGTGGGCCGCCCGGACGACCTGACCGGCGAAGCCATCGTGGCCTTCGTGGTGCTGAAGCGTTCGCGCCCCACCGGCGACGAAGCCAAAGCGATTGCCAAAGAGCTGCGCGACTGGGTTGGCAAGCAGATCGGCCCGATTGCCAAGCCGAAAGACATCCGCTTTGGTGACAACCTGCCAAAAACCCGCAGCGGCAAGATCATGCGCCGCCTGCTGCGCGGCATTGCCAAGGGCGAGGCCATCACACAAGACACCTCCACGCTGGAGAACCCGGCCATCCTGGTGCAACTGTCCGAAAACCTGTAATCGGTTGACAGCCCCACAAGCCCCGCTGGTGCGAGCCAGCGGGGCTTTTTCATGGGCGGCGGGTTCAAGCTGTTCATGGGCATACTGACGGCGGGCGCCAAAGCCGATTTTTCCAACACCTCATGCACCACGCTTCTTCTCCCACCGTCTGGCCCAGGCTGGCCGGGGCTCTGCGCCGCGACCCCACCCTGACGCTGCTGCTGGTGGCGCTGGGCCTGCTGGCGGCGGTGTCGGACATGCCGCTGGCCTTGTACCCCACGCTGGTGGACTGGCCCACCATGGCCGCGCTCACCGGCCTGCTGGTGCTCACCAAAGGGGTGGAGGTCAGCGGTGGCCTGCAGCGCCTGGGCGGCTGGTTGACTGGCAGGCTGGCCACCGAGCGCCGTGCCGCGCTGTGCCTGGTGCTGGCGGCGGCGGCCCTGTCCACGCTGCTGACCAACGACGTGGCCCTGTTTGTGGTGGTGCCGCTGACGTTGGGCATTGCCCGCCTCACGGGTCTGGCGCAGGCCACGTTGTTGCGCCTGGTGGTGTTCGAGGCGCTGGCGGTCAACGCCGGTTCCGCGCTGACGCCGATGGGCAACCCGCAAAACCTGTTCCTGTGGCAGCTGTCGCACACCTCGTTTGCCGGTTTCATTCGGCACATGGCGCCGCTGGTTGCCGTGCTGATGGTTTTGCTGCTGTTGCTGACGGCCGCTTCTTTCAAGGGCCGTGCGCTGCGGGGGGTGCCCCAGCCGTCCGAGCTGGCCATGGACCCGCCGCTGCTCTGGCTCTCGCTGGCGCTGTATGTGCCGTTCCTGGTGCTGACCGACCTGCGCCAGGCCGGCTGGGCCGTGGCCGCCGTGGTGCTGGCCATGGCGGTGCTGCGTCCCCGCGTGTTGGTGCAGACCGACTGGGCCCTGCTGCTGGTGTTTGTGCTGATGTTTGTGGACCTGCGGCTGCTGGCCGGGCTGGCACCGGTGCGCGGGCTGATGGCCAGTCACGACCTGGTGCAGCCGCAGACGCTGTTTCTGCTGGGCATTGCGGCGTCGCAGCTCATCAGCAACGTGCCCGCGGTGATCGCCCTGGCCGAGTACACGCAGGACTGGCCAACCCTGGCCTACGCCGTCAACGTGGGCGGCTTTGGCCTGGTGGTGGGCTCGCTGGCCAACCTGATTGCCTTGCGCATGGTGGCCGACCGCCGGGCCTGGTGGGTGTTTCACCTGTACTCGGTGCCATTTCTGCTGGTGTCCGGGTTGGTGGTGTACCTGCTGTGGTTTGGGCGCCTGTGAGGCCCTTGCAGGCCCTGCCAAAGGCATTTTCAATGCGTTTCAGGGCCTGAGCCTTAGTGAAATCTTACGATTTAGCTATCAATTAAGTAGCAAATCCGTGTCGCGTACCGGTTTGGCACGCGCCGCAAACTGGCTGGGCGCCTGGCCCATGGCGGTGCGGAACATCGCGGTGAAGGCGCTGTCGCTCGCGTAGCCACACGCCGCCGCCACATGGCCCACCGGCTGGCCGCGCGCCAGCATGGGCAGCGCGTGGGCCAGCAACACCTGCTGGCGCCAGCGCTGGTAGCTGGTGCCCAGCTCGGTGCGAAACAGCCGGGCCAGCGTGCGTTCGCTGGCGCCAATGTCCTCGGCCCAATCGGCCAGCGTCGGGTGCTGCGTGGGCGCGCGCATCACCGCGTCGCACAGCGCGCGCAGCCGCCGGTCGCCGCCCGCACGTGGCAAGGGCACGCCCAGTGGCTGCGTGTCGGCATGGCGCAATTCGTCCAGCAGCAGGGTGGTCAGCGCGCCTTGCCGCGCCGGCACCTCGGCGCTGCGGCCCACGTCCACCTGCGCCATCAGCTCGGCCATCAGGCGGCTCACCACCAGCATGCGGCAGTCGTGCCAGCCGTCAGGTACGGCACTGGGGTCGATGTAGAGCGTGTGCAGCGTGGCCGATTCCAGCACGGTCACCGCGTGCAGCGCCCCGGGTGGAATCCACAGCGCCCGCGACGGTGGCACGGTGCAGCTGCGCTCGGCCCCGGCCGCCGGTGCCACCGTCACCTGGATCAGGCCGCTGGCGCAGCACGCCACCTGCGCCCAGGGGTGTTGGTGCGGCTCGATGTGCGTGTCGTGCTGCAGCGGCCGCGCACGGCAGCGCACCGGCCGTGCGGGGGTGGGGATGAACAAGTCCACGTTGCCCAGGGGCAGAGTGTTCAGGTGCGGTGCGCGGCGCATGGCGCGGTCAGGGTGGTGTTGATTTGGCTGAGATTCGACGATTTTTGTCGATCCATCCCATTCGCGCAACTGCCTTTGCACCTACGATTTGCCCATGACCACCGCCACCCTGACCCACCCCATGCCCGCCAACCCGGTGCCGCTGCGGCAAGACGCCAGTGTGATTGGCCTAGTGGGCCTCGCCCATGGCAGCTCCCACTTCGCGCACCTGCTGCTGCCGCTGCTGTTCCCGGTGTTCATGAAAGAGTTCGGCCTCAGCTTCTCGCAGCTTGGCCTGCTGATGACGGTGTTCTTCCTGATTTCCGGCATCGGCCAGGCGCTGGCCGGTTTTGTGGTCGACCGCGTGGGTGCCCGGCCGGTGCTGTTTGCCGCCATGGGGCTGTTCATGGCCGCCTGCGCGGCCGGTGCGCTCGCCACCAGCTACGCGGGTCTGGTGCTGGTGGCGGCGCTGGCGGGGCTGGGCAACTCGCCGCTGCACCCGGCGGACTTCACCATCCTCAACCAGCGGGTGTCGGCCGGGCGGCTGGGCTACGCCTTCAGCGCGCATGGGCTCACGGGCAACCTCGGCTGGGCTGTGGCCCCGGTGTTTTTTGCCACCGTCAGCGCACTGCACCACTGGCGCACCGCCTATGCACTGGCCGCCGTGCTGTATGCCGGCGTTGCGCTGCTGCTGTTCGTGAACCGCGACAAGCTCGTCACCGAGACCGCACTGCGCCCGCGCAACGCGCCTGCAGGCAGCGATCTTGCCTTTCTGAAACTGCCGGTGGTGTGGTGGTGCTTTGGCTTCTTTTTGTTGTCCACCATGACGTTGGCGGTGGTGCAGAGCTTTTCGGTCTCCATCCTGCAGGCGTTGCACGGTGTCAGCTTCGAGGCCGCCACGCTGACCCTCACCGCCTACATGCTGTCCGGTGCACTCGGCATGCTGCTGGGCGGCTTTGTGGCGGTGCGCACCGCCCACAGTGACAAGGTGGTGGCCTGTTGCATGCTGGTTGGTGCGGTGTTGCTGGCGCTGTGTGGCACCGCGCTGTTTGGCAGTGGCATGACGATGGTGGTGCTGGCTGCCACCGGCTTCGCGGTGGGCATTGGCGGCCCCTCGCGCGACATGATGATTAAGAAGGCCACGCCCAAGGGCGCCACAGGCCGCGTCTACGGCATGGTGTATTCGGGGCTGGACATCGGTTTTGCGGTCTCACCGGTGGTGTTTGGCGTCTTCATGGATCACGGCTGGTACCACGCCACGCTGATCGGTGCTGCCGGGGTGTTGATGCTCAGTGTGCTGGCCGCACTGGCGGTCGGGCGGGGCACGGTGCCGCGCTGACTGAATTCGGGCAGGGCAAAAAAATGGGCCGACAGTGTCGGCCCATGGTGTGTCAATGCAGCGGTGTGCTTACTTGACGTGCTTGCCGATCAGGCCAGCCAGTTCGAACATCGAGACCTGGGCTTTGCCGAACACTTCTTTCAGCTTGGCGTCGGCATTGACCATGCGCTTGTTCAGCTTGTCCTGCAGGTTGTTTTTCTTGATGTACACCCACAGCTTGCTGACGATCTCGGTGCGCGGAATGGCTTTGTCGCCAATCACCGCTGCGAGTGCCGCGCTGGGGGTCAGGGCCTTCATGAAGGCCGCGTTGGGCGTGCGCTTCTTGGCCGCTACTTTTTTAGCGGGTGCTGCCTTCTTGGCAGGTGCGGCCTTTTTGGCTGCTACCTTCTTCGCTGGGGCTGCTTTCTTCGCAGCGACTTTCTTCACCGGCGCGGCCTTTTTTGCAGGCGCTTTTTTAGCCGGAGCTTTTTTTGCAGTTGCCATGATTGAATTTCCTTAAGGAAGTTGGTTAATCACCAGCAAAAAACTGCTCCTTCTTCACTGGCAAAACGGATGCTACTGGAGAAACACACAGCCACCAAGGTGGAACACGCTTTTTCATTGGGAGACGTTGCAGATTTGCCTCTGAAAACACCCAAAAAACGGCCTTCCAGCCCCTTGGAGCGCCAAACAGCGCTTTTCAGCGGTGGCGCAAGCCACTTGTGCAGGTGCAGCATGGCCCTTTCAAACCCACCTTCGCCTCCCCATTTCGCAAGCTTGTCGGTGTAAGCTCCCGCATCTTTTTTCACGACACGCGCGCCTGCGTCTTCGCCCATGACCTCTGCATTTGCCACCTGCGACCTGTGTGATGTCCATAAAAACGATGGGAGCGGTGCTTTCCGCGTATTGCCCCCTGTGTTCCACGACTACGGGGCCGTGCGCAAGTTTTGCGGCCCGGTGGTCACGCTCAAATGTTTCGAAGACAACTCGTTGGTGAAAGCCGCAGTGGATTCACCCGGCACAGTCGACACGCCAGCCGGCCCGGTGGCGCA
Organism: Burkholderiaceae bacterium; assembly: GCA_017848435.1. Classification (GTDB taxonomy): domain Bacteria; phylum Pseudomonadota; class Gammaproteobacteria; order Burkholderiales; family Burkholderiaceae_C; genus PCRC01. The sequence continues at coordinate 13,352 of JAFEHU010000050.1, forward strand.
GGTGTTGGTGGTTGACGGTGGCGGCTCCTTGCGCCGTGCCCTGCTCGGCGGCAACCTCGGCAAGGCAGCGGCCAGAAATGGCTGGGCCGGCGTGGTGATTGACGGCTGCGTGCGCGATGTTGGCGAACTGGCGCTGGAGCCAGTGGGCATCCGCGCATTGGCCGCCATGCCGCTGCCCACCGAGAAGCGGCAGCAGGGCGAACGCAACGTGCCGGTTCAGCTGCGGGGCGTCTGGGTACGACCTGGGGACTGGCTGTATGCCGATGCCGATGGCATGGTCGTGATGCCCGGGCCGGCGGGCGCCTGATGCCCGCCGCCGGCAACGACCGCTGCGTGGTCGTTTATGGCACCCTGCGGCGCGGGGACGACAACGACATCACCCGCATGCAGCCTGCGCCCACGTTCGTGGGTTCCGCGCGTTTGGCGGGCGTGATGTACCACCTGGGTGCGTACCCCGGCGTGGTGTTGGGTGGCAGCGCGCAGGTGGTGGCCGAGGTCTACCGCATTGGCGCATGGCTCGAGGCACAACTCGACACGCTGGAGGCGGTGTACCCCCAGCAGAGCGACGAATACGCCAAGCGCCACATCGATGTCACCACCGAGCAGGGGGTCACATGCCGCTGCATCGTCTACGAAATCAACCCGAAATACACCGTCGGTGCACCTGTGATCCCATCCGGGGACTGGGTGCTCGGCCGCTGAGCCGTGCATGTCCTTGGCGGGTTGTGGTTGGGGTTGATTCCACAATGCAAAAAATCAAACTCACCAGCTAAAAAATAACCATGGTGCATTGCAGCAGTTTTTCTCAATACGAGAAATAGCTTCCCACTTTGTGGAATGAGGTGGGTAAGTCTTTGTTTTGATTGAAGAAATTTATATGTCTTCTATAAGACATAAGAGCTTTACAAGGTCTTATACAAGACTTAAAGTATCGGCATTGGCTCAGGTGTTCCTGGCGCCTCCACTGTCAACCATTTTCAACAACGCACGGAGTGAAACATGACTGCACCAACCCGCGAACAGCAAATCGCCGCCCTGGAAAAAGACTGGGCCACCAACCCCCGCTGGAAAGGCGTCAAGCGTGGCTACACCGCCGCTGACGTCGTGCGCCTGCGCGGCAGCCTGCAGCCCGAGTACACGCTGGCCAAGCGCGGTGCAGAGACGCTGTGGAACAAGGTCAACGGCGGCGCCAAGAAGGGCTACGTCAATGCTTTCGGCGCCATCACCGCCGGTCAGGCCATGCAACAGGCCAAGGCTGGCCTGGAAGCCGTGTACCTGTCGGGCTGGCAAGTTGCCGCCGACGGCAACACCAGCGAAACCATGTACCCTGACCAGTCGCTGTACGCGTACGACTCGGTGCCCACCATGGTCCGCCGCATCAACAACACCTTCAAGCGCGCTGACGAAATCCAGTGGAGCCGCGGCATCAACCCCGGCGACAAGGACTTTGTCGACTACTTCCTGCCGATCGTGGCCGACGCAGAAGCCGGTTTCGGCGGCGTGTTGAACGCGTTCGAACTGATGAAGAACATGATTGCCGCTGGCGCGGCTGGCGTGCACTTCGAAGACCAACTGGCCGCCGTCAAGAAGTGCGGTCACATGGGTGGCAAGGTGCTGGTGCCGACGCAAGAAGCCTGCGAAAAGCTGATCTCGGCCCGTTTTGCTGCCGACGTGATGGGCGTGTCCACCATCGTGCTGGCCCGCACCGATGCCGAAGCCGCCAACCTGATCACCTCCGACCACGACGCCAACGACAAGCCTTTCCTGACCGGCGAGCGCACGCAAGAAGGCTTCTACCGCGTCAAGAACGGCCTGGAGCAGTCCATCAGCCGCGGTGTTGCTTACGCCCCCTACGCCGACTTGGTGTGGTGCGAAACCGGCGTGCCCGACATCGGCTTCGCCCGTGAATTCGCGCAAGCCGTGCACGCTGCCTGCCCTGGCAAGCTGCTGTCGTACAACTGCTCGCCCTCGTTCAACTGGAAGAAAAACCTCAACGACAAACAGATCGCTTCCTTCCAGGAAGACCTGTCGGCGCTGGGTTACAAGTACCAGTTCATCACGTTGGCTGGTATCCACATCAACTGGTACAACACGTTCCAGTTTGCCCATGCCTACGCCCGCGGCGAAGGCATGAAGCACTACGTGGACCAGGTGCAGGAAGCCGAATTCGCCGCGCGCGATAAGGGCTACACCTTCGTGTCGCACCAGCAAGAAGTCGGCGCAGGCTACTTCGACGACGTGACCACGGTCATCCAGGGCGGCTCGTCCAGCGTCAAGGCGCTGACCGGTTCCACCGAAGAAGAACAATTCCACTGAAACCCGTGCAAGCCTGTGGCATAATCGCAGGCTGACTTTACGGGCGGTTAGCTCAGCGGTAGAGCACTGCCTTCACACGGCAGGGGTCGCAGGTTCGAACCCTGCACCGCCCACCAAGAAAATCAAGCACTTAGCAGCGATGCTAGGTGCTTTTTTTTGCCCGTTTCAAAAATCCGCCGCAAGGTCCTTCCAAGCCAGTCGCGCAGCTTTGGCACCAAAGCCGAGATGTGCGCCAACCATTGGGTCGGAGATGGGCCATGGTCTGTTCGTGGACCGCACTGGAGCCTAAAGAGCCTGCTGGCTGATTGGGTCGACCACTGGGGCTATGGCTGTGTCGTCGTAGCGAAACCGACGCGCCCCACCCGCCGAAGAATGGCCGACGGCGCGATGCCGATTTTTTGGCTGAATTCGCGGCTGAAATGCTGGGAGTCGCTGAAGCCGGACTCCAACGCGGCCTCGGTCAACGACAGGCCTTCGCTGGCCAGGCGCATGCCGTTCCTGAGGCGGCACCACGTGCGGTACCGCCGATAGGGAACACCCAGTTGTTCGCTGAACAAGTGCATGAAGCGGCTGGACGACATGCCGCAGGCCGCTGCCCACTCGGTGGCTGACCCGGCGTGTTGAGGGGCTGCTTCAATCTGATCAAGCACCGCCAGCAGACGAGGGTCGATCACAGCCAACGGTGGCTGACGGATGCGCGTCTTGAGCAGATCATCGAGGACTTCACCTGTGTGGTGATGGCTGTCACCCCGTTCGAACAACTCCCGGAAGAGGGCGGTCTCACTGGCATGGCCAACCATGCAGCCAGCGACGAATTGCGCATTGCTCAGCAACCGGGTCAGGCCGTGTGGGTTTGCCGCGCTCGGCGTCGGGTACCAGACGGCCACAGGCTCGTCACCGGTCTCCAGCGCGTGTACCAGCCCAGCCGGGACGACGGCCGCCCGGCAGTGGATCCAGGCCGTCGTTGAACCGGTACGCAGGCGGAAACCGCTGCCCAGCGCCACCAAAAGGACCGGCACGGCATGGGCATGCCAGCGCACTGTGCCAAGCAGGCCGGCATACAGGGTGGACGCGCCGAGGTGCAGCAGACCTGAGGGTGAGGCAGTCAAGCGCGTAGCAGGTTTGTACAAGGCGTCTGATCCTCTGGTGAATAGCATGTGTGCACCGCGCGGGAATTGGAGCATATCTTCATGCCGCGAACCCCACCCTCGAGAGGTCCCTATCGTGAATCTGGCAGCCAAACTGTGCCTGACGGCAAGCGGCATTTTCTTCATGACCGGTTTGCTGACCGGTGTCTGGAAGTACCTGGCCATCGCCGCCAGTCCAACCCATCAAGCGCACCGCTATATCAGCACCGCGCACCAAGCGGCATTGGCGTACGCCTTTGCCTGCCTCGTCCTGGCCCGCTTTGCGGAATTCAGCCCTTACCCGATGGGGTTCACCGCGGGTGCAGCGGGATTGGCCATCGTGCACTTTGCGTTTGCCATCGTGGCCTACGTCGTACACGGCATTTTTCAGACAACAGACAACCAGTTTCGCCCACCACACCAATTGGGCCGATTGCGACTGGGGTCCATGTCGGTCAAGGCCCTCATGTGGTCGTTGGCCATCAGTGAGATTGCGGGCAGCGGCGTGCTGTTCTGGGGGTTCTTGCAAACCCAGGTGTGGGGAGGGTGACGATGTCTCGCCATCAAGGTTTTTTCTTGCGCCGTGTGCTGACGCTGACAGCCGCATTGCTGCCGCTGCTTGCCAGCGGTGCCGACAAAGACGCGGAGGTGTCCGACCAGGAAATCAAGAAGTTTTTCCGCTCGGGCCACATGCTGAAATGTGCCGTGGGGCAGGCGGCGCAGATGCAGGGCGACCACGAAACCGCGCTCTGGATTTTCTCGACCTGTGCCAAAGAGAACAATCTCTACGGCATCATGTCGCTTGCCCAACACTACGAGCTGGGTTTGGGCGTAGAGCGGAGCGACGAACGGGCCGCTGCGCTTTATCGCCAGGCGGCATTGCACCCCGACAGTGCGGGTTATGGCAAGAACGGCAAATATTATTACGCGCTGGCCTTGTTGCAGGGACGAGGCGTGCCGCAGGATGCAGAAGCCGGCCTGCATTGGATGCGAGAAGCGGCCAGTTTCGGGCAGACCGATGCCCAGGAATTTCTCAAGGCCCGAGGCATTCCTTGAGTAGATGCCGACGCACAGCGTGTTTGCCGCACAGGCTGACCTTGGGCGCGCGAGCAGGGGTGATGGCGTGGGGCAACTTGGTGGGTATTGAAGCAAGACAAGCGCTTGTCAATATTGTGGGTTTGTCGTAAATCTTTGATTTGAAAGCATGTTTTTTTGCTTTCATACCGCAGAAGTCGCAGGTTCAACTCCTGCACCGCCTGCCACAAAATCCCACTGTAATTCCTTGAATTGCAGGGGTCTTTTATTGCCTGTCGTATAAAGCGCCAGTTCCACACACCGGTGTCGGTTCGGGTGGATAACAACACAGAGGAGCAACGATGATCACTTCCCGTTTGCCGGCCATTGCCGGTGTGGCCCTGTTGGCCGGTGCGCTTGCCGCCTGGACCCCCCTTGCACAGGCTGCTGACGTCATTTATGTCACCAACCAGGAGGGCGGCGTCAGCGTGCTGGACCCGGCCCAGCTGGGCGCGACCAAGACCATCGACCTGGACAGCGCCGGTCCACGCGGGCTGGCGCTCACGCCGGATGGCAAGTTTCTGCTGACCGCCAACCAAAAAACCAGCGATGTGACGGTCATCGACACCGCCACACACAAGATCGTACGCCGCATTCCTATCGGCAAGAATCCCGAATTCATGCGCATCATTCCCGGCGGTCGGCTGGCCTTTGTCACCTACGAGCCCAGTTCCGACGGCAAGCCACCGGTCCCCGGTGCAAAAGACGACGATGACGACGACAAAACGCCAGGCCAGGTCGCCATCGTCGACCTGAAGCAGTGGAAGGTCGTGCGTTCCGTGGTGGGCGCACCAGAGACCGAGGGCTTGGAATTTCTGCCCGACGGCAAGCACTTTGTCATTACCAACGAAGGCAACGACACCGTCACGGTGCACAGCATTGCCACTGGCAAGCTGGTGAAGAAGGTTGACCTGAAGAAACACGGCAGCAGGCCCCGTGGCATCAAGCTTTCGCCCGACGGCAAGCAGTACGTCGTGACGATGGAGCACTCCGACAGCTTCGTCGTGCTGGACAGCAAGTTCAAATTCGTCAAGGCCGTGCCCACCAGTGTCGGACCCTACGGCATCGCTTTCGACAAGGCCGGCAAACGCATTGTGGTGGCCTCGGGCCGGGGTGCCAAAGTCCAGGTCTACGATGCGGTGACCCACGCCATGCTGGCCGAAGTGCCGGTGGGCAAGCGCTGCTGGCATTTCACTTTCACGCCCGACGAGAGCAAGCTGCTGGTGGCATGCGGCCGCTCCAACAGTGTCGAAGTCATTGACGCGTCGACCTACAAGCTGACGCAGACGCTGGCCGACTTCAAATTGCCCTGGGGCATCGTCAGCTATCCCAAGGCATCGGGCAGCCTGGATGTGCCCTGAGCGGACCCTGGGCGGCCCGGTTAAAATCGGGCTGTCCACGTAGCTCCACAAGAACGGGAAAGGCATCTGGTTATGACACCGCGAACGCGATCGACCCCCAGTTTTGGCCTTGCAGGCCGTTAGCCAGCGTTCGCCCATCGTTTTCAGTTTCTGAATTCACAGCAAAGCGCGGCACGGTCCGCGCTTTTGTTTTTTCTGCACCACCCACACCATGATCCACATCACGCTCCCCGACGGCTCCCAGCGCGAATACCCCGGCCCGGTCACCGTGGCCGAAGTGGCCGCGTCCATCGGCACCGGTCTGGCCAAGGCCGCCCTGGCCGGCAAGATCGGCGACAAGGTCGTCGACACCAGCCATGTCATTGCGGCTGACAGCCCGCTGTCCATCATCACGGCGAAGGATGCCGAAGGTCTGGACGTGATTCGCCACTCCACAGCCCACCTGCTGGCCTATGCGGTCAAGGAGCTTTTCCCCGAAGCCCAGGTCACCATCGGCCCGGTGATTGAGAACGGCTTTTTCTACGATTTCTCGTACAAGCGCCCCTTCACGCCCGACGATCTGGCGGCCATCGAAAAGCGCATGACCGCGCTGGCGGCCAAGGATGAGCCGGTGTTGCGCCGGGTCTTGCCACGCGACGACGCAGTCGCCCACTTCAAAGGCATTGGCGAGCACTACAAGGCCGAGATCATTGCCAGCATCCCTGCGGGCGAAGATGTGTCGCTGTACCGTGAAGGCGCATTCGAAGACCTGTGCCGCGGCCCCCACGTGCCGAGTACCGGGAAGCTCAAGCACTTCAAGCTGATGAAGGTGGCCGGTGCCTACTGGCGTGGTGACCACCGCAATGAAATGTTGCAGCGGGTTTATGGAACCGCCTGGGCGACCAAGGATGAACTGCAGCAGTACCTCACCATGCTGGAAGAGGCAGAAAAACGCGACCACCGCAAGCTCGGTCGCGAACTCGATCTGTTTCACATCGACGAACATTCCCCTGGCACCGTGTTTTGGCACCCCAAGGGCTGGACCGTGTGGCAGGGCGTTGAGCAGTACATGCGCAAGGTCTACCAGGACAACGGCTACCAGGAAGTCAAGGGCCCCCAGATTCTTGACAAAGGTCTCTGGGAGAAAACCGGCCACTGGGACAAGTACCGCGACAACATGTTCACCACCGAGAGTGAAAAGCGCGACTACGCACTGAAGCCGATGAACTGCCCTGGTCATATCCTGATCTTCAAGCAGGGTATCAAGAGCTACCGCGATCTGCCGCTGCGCTACGGTGAGTTTGGCCAGTGCCACCGGAATGAACCCACTGGCGGGTTGCACGGGATCATGCGCGTGCGTGGTTTCACGCAGGACGATGGCCACATCTTTTGTACCGAAAACCAGATCCTGGCCGAGTGCACCAGCTTCACCGCGTTGCTGCAGAAGGTGTACGCCGATTTTGGTTTCCACAACATCATCTACAAGGTGGCTACCCGGCCCGAGGCGCGCATTGGCAGTGACGAAAGCTGGGACCGTGCCGAAGCGGCTTTGATTGAGAGCCTGCGCCATTCCGGTTGCGAATTTGTCATTGCCCCAGGGGATGGGGCCTTCTATGGCCCCAAGCTCGAGTACACCCTGAAAGATGCGATTGGCCGCCAGTGGCAGTGCGGCACCATTCAGGTTGATTTCTCATTGCCCGAACGGTTGGACGCCGAATTCGTGGCCGAAGACGGTGCCCGGCACCGTCCCGTCATGCTGCACCGTGCGATTCTCGGCAGCCTGGAGCGCTTCATCGGCATCCTGCTGGAAGAGCACGCGGGTGCCTTGCCTACCTGGCTGGCGCCAGTGCAAGTGTCGGTGCTCAACATCACCGATGCACAGGCCGAATATGCCCAGGAAGTGGTTAAAACGCTGAAAAATCAAGGGCTTAGGGTCGCTTTGGACCTGCGCAACGAGAAAATTACGTATAAAATACGAGAGCATTCGATGCAAAAGCCGCCATACATCCTTGTCGTGGGCGACAAAGAGAAGGCGGCAGGCGCCGTTGCAGTGCGCGCCCGGGGTAACAAAGACCTCGGTGCAATGTCCCTTGAAGCGTTTGTACAAACGGTCTTGCAAGACATTGCTCACAAAAGCTAATTCGACCAAAAGGCTTTTTGTCCGCGTGGACTCGGCGGTAAACGTTGCGCTTGGCGCACACATTGTTAAAAGGATTTGAGCCATCGCTACTGAATTTCGTGATCGCCGTCACCGCGAAGAGCGTAAACACCGCCTGAACCGTGAAATCATGGCCCCTGAGGTCCGCCTCGCTGGCCCGGAGAACGAGCCCCTCGGCGTCGTCAGCATCATGGAGGCGCTGCGCATGGCTGGCGAGCTTGATGTGGATCTGGTCGAGACGGTGGCGACGGCGAACCCGCCGGTCTGTCGTTTGATGGACTACGGGAAATTCAAGTACCAGGAACAGAAAAAGGCGGCCGAGGCGAAAGCCAAGCAGACGGTCATCGAAATCAAGGAAGTCAAATTCCGTCCTGGCACCGACGATGGTGACTACAACATCAAGATGCGCAACATCAAGCGCTTTCTTGAAGATGGTGACAAATGCAAGATCACGCTGCGCTTTCGGGGGCGCGAGATCACACACCAGGAAATCGGCATGGCGCTGTTGCAGCGCATCCGCGATGACCTGCAGGATTTGATCGTGGTGGAGCAGTTCCCCAAGCTGGAAGGGCGCCAGATGATCATGATGATCGCGCCAGGCAAGCGAAAGCCGGCACCCAAGGCGGCAGTAGCCGCCGTGGCGGCGCCGACAGCGGAGCAGTCTTAAAAGGTGAGCGGCGCAGGTCTTTGGCCTGTGTCGCAACAAAGGGGCACTGAAATGTGCGCCAACCGTGGTGAAATCAAACGCACCACAACAAGTGACGAAGTGAAATTCGTCGCTCACGTGGTGAAGTAAAACTCGCCACACAAGTGGCTCGGGGCCAACAAGGCTGCAAACAGTTTGCAGACGCCTCACGAGCACAACGAAAAGGAGCATTCACATGCCCAAAATGAAGACCAAGAGCAGCGCTAAAAAGCGCTTCCGTGTTCGTCCAGGTGGTACCGTCAAGCGCGGTCAAGCCTTCAAGCGTCACATCTTGACGAAGAAGACCACCAAGAACAAACGCCACCTGCGGGGTGCGGTTTCTGTGCATGAGACCAATATGGGTCACGTTGCGCAAATGCTGCCCGGCATGGGCATTTAATCAACGACGAACAAGGAGTAACACATGCCTCGCGTCAAACGTGGTGTAACGGCTCGCGCCCGCCACAAAAAAGTTCTCGCCCTCGCCAAAGGTTTCCGCGGTCGCCGCGGCAATGTTTTCCGCATCGCCAAAGAAGCGGTGATGAAGGCCGGGCAATATGCCTACCGTGACCGCCGCACCAAAAAGCGCGTGTTCCGCCAGTTGTGGATCGCGCGTATCAACGCGGCAGCCCGTGAATGTGGCCTCACATACAGCCAGTTCGCCAACGGCCTGAAAAAAGCCGCCATCGAGATCGACCGCAAAATGTTGGCCGACATCGCTGTGCACGACAAAGCCGCTTTTGCCGGCATTGTGGAACAGGTCAAAGCCAAACTGGCCGCTTGATGGCTGGATTTCCCTCGGGACTCGCCATTGAATAAATAGTGGGTTACGCAGTAAATCAAAGGGGTTGGGGCTTGTAGAGGCTTCAATCCTTTTTTTATTCCCGACCACAGTACAACACCATGAACGAGTTGGATGCACTGGTAGAGGCGGCTCAGGCCAGCTTCTCAAAGGCCACCACGCCGGCGGACCTGGAGAATGCCAAAGCGCAGTTTCTCGGCAAGTCCGGTCGCTTGACCGAGCTGATGAAAGGCATGGCTGCATTGAGCGTTGACGAGAAGAAGTCGCGCGGTGCAGCCATCAATTTGGCCAAGCAGGCGATTGAAGCGGCGTTGGCAGCGCATCGACAAGCCTTGGCGGATGCTGAACTGGCTCAGCAGCTGCAGGCAGAAGCGCTTGACGTCAGCCTGCCGGGCCGCCAACGCGGGCAGGGCGGTTTGCACCCGGTGTCGCTGACGCTGGAACGCATCGAGGCCATCTTTGGTTCGATGGGTTTTGATGTGGCTGAAGGCCCCGAGATTGAGACCGACTGGTTCAACTTCACCGCGCTCAACACACCTGAAGACCATCCGGCCCGCTCAATGCACGACACCTTCTATGTTGAAGGCGGTACGGCCACAGCGCCCAACCTGTTGCGCACCCACACCAGTCCGATGCAGATCCGCTATGCGGTGCAGCATGTGAAACGCCACCAGGCCGCCATCGTCAGTGGCGTTGGCATGCCCGAAATCCGCGTGATTGCGCCGGGCCGGACCTACCGGGTTGACAGCGACGCCACCCACTCGCCCATGTTCCACCAGTGCGAAGGCCTGTGGATTGGCGAGAACGTCAGCTTCAAGGATTTGAAAGTGGTGTTCACCAATTTCTGCCGCACGTTCTTTGAGAGCGACGATCTGGTATTGCGTTTCCGCCCCAGCTTTTTCCCGTTCACCGAGCCCAGCGCCGAGGTGGACATTCAATTCCAGAGCGGGCCACTGGCCGGCCGTTGGCTGGAAGTGGCTGGTTCTGGCCAGGTGCATCCGAATGTGGTGCGCAACATGGGGCTTGATCCGGAACGCTACATCGGCTTTGCCTTCGGCATGGGACCAGACCGGTTGACCATGCTGCGTTATGGCGTGAACGACCTGCGCCTGTTTTTTGACGGCGACATCCGCTTTCTGTCGCAATTCCAATGAATGCCCGAACCGCAGGCGGCATCTGCCTGCGGCTGTCGACAAGAGATCCTGACCATGCAATTTCCCGAATCCTGGCTGCGTGAATTCTGCAACCCGCCGCTCAGCACGACCGAACTCGCCGACACCCTGACCATGGCGGGGCTCGAGGTGGAAGAGCTGCGACCGGTGGCGCCCCCGTTCAGCAAGATCGTGGTCGGTGAAATCCGGGATGCTGTTCAGCACCCCGACGCTGACCGCCTGCGTGTCTGCCAGGTGGATGTAGGGCAGGGTGCCTTGCTGAACATCGTTTGTGGCGCGCCAAATGCCCGTGTGGGCATCAAGGTGCCTTGCGCGTTGGTAGGGGCTGAGTTGCCACCTGGCGACGACGGCAAGCCCTTTGTGATCAAGCTCGGCAAATTGCGTGGTGTGGAAAGCCAGGGCATGCTGTGTTCTGCCCGAGAGCTCAAGCTGTCGGACGATCAGGGGGGGCTGCTGGAACTCCAGGCCGATGCCGTGGTAGGCCAGGACATCCGTGTTCATCTGAATTTGGACGACATGCTGTTCACACTGAAGTTGACACCCAACCTCGCACACTGCCTGAGCGTGTATGGCGTGGCGCGCGAAGTGGCGGCGCTGACTGGTGCCCCGCTGGCGACCCCTGCGTTTGACTCGGTCGCCGTCAGCCACCAGGACACGCTGGCTGTACAGGTCAGCGCGCCCGATCTGTGCGGGCGTTTTTCCGGGCGTGTGGTGCGTGCCATCAACGCACAGGCCACCACGCCCGCGTGGATGGTGGACCGGCTGGCCCGGTGTGGCCAGCGCAGTGTGAATGTGCTGGTGGACATTTCCAACTACGTGATGTTCGAGGCGGGTCAGCCATCGCACATTTTTGACCTCGACAAAATCCATGGTGCGCTGGATGTGCGCTGGGGGCGTCCTGGTGAACAACTGAAATTGTTGAATGGCAACACCATCACCTTGGACGAGCAGGTGGGGGTGATTGCCGATGCGCAGCAGGTGGAGTCGTTGGCCGGCATCATGGGTGGTGACGCCACGGCTGTGTCGGACGGCACCCGCAACGTGTACGTTGAAGCTGCTTTCTGGTGGCCCAAGACGGTTGCGGGCCGTTCGCGGCGATTCAATTTCTCCACGGACGCGGGTCACCGTTTTGAACGTGGGGTAGACCCAAGCCAGACTGTGGCGCAGATCGAGCGCATCACAGGTTTGATCCTTGCCATTTGCGGTGGTGAGGCCGGCCCAATAGACGACCTGCAGGTGAATTTGCCGGTCGGCCAGCCGGTGACTTTGCGCGTGGCGCGTGCGGCCCGTGTGATTGGCATGCCACTCACTGCCAACGACTGTTTGGGTGCGTTGCAGCGCTTGGGATTGCCTGTTTCTGAACAAGCTGGTGTGCTGACCGTGACGCCACCCCCGTACCGATTTGACCTGCAGATTGAAGAAGACCTGATCGAAGAAGTGGCCCGTATGGTGGGCTACAACCAGTTGCCCACCACTCCGCCACTGGCGCCCATCACGGCCCGCGTCCGGCCCGAAGCACGCCGCAGCCCATTCGCGGTGCGCCGTGCGCTGGCCGAGCGTGGCTACCTGGAGACCATCAACTTCAGTTTTGTGGAGGAGCGCTGGGAGCACGAACTGGCCGGCAACCCCAACCCGATTCGTCTGCTGAACCCGATTGCCAGCCAGATGAGCGTGATGCGGTCATCGCTGATGGGGTCGCTGCTCCAGGTGTTGAAGTTCAATCTGGACAGGAAAGCCGACCGGGTGAGGGTGTTTGAACTGGGCCGCGTGTTCTTGCGCAGTCCCGAGACCCGTAACACCGACACCACGGTCGACGGGTTTGACCAGCCCATGCGCGTGGCGGGTTTGGCCTACGGCGCAGCCGATGGCCTGCAGTGGGGCAACAAGTCTGGTGCAGTGGATTACTACGACGTCAAGGGCGATGTCGAGGCCTTGCTTGCGCCCCTTCAAGCCAGTTTTGAACCCGCCGAGCATCCTGCGCTGCACCCCGGTCGCTGCGCACGCATCAGCATCGCGGGGGGACTGGTCGGGTATGTGGGCGAACTGCACCCGAAATGGCGCCAGCAGTACGGGCTGGCACAGGCCCCTGTGCTGTTTGAACTGGCGCTCGATGCGGTGCTGGCACGCACGGTACCCCAGTTCAGCCCTGTGACCCGGTTCCAGGTCGTGGAGCGCGACATTGCCGTCACGGTTGCTGAAGCGGTCACCCACGCCCAGGTCATGGCGGCGGTGCACAGTGCACCAGGTGCCACGGTGCTGAAGCACGCGGTGCTGTTCGATGTCTACCGCCCCAAGCAGGCCAGCGCCGGCCTGGCCATGGGCGAGAAAAGTCTGGCCATCCGCTTGACGCTGGGTGCCGATGACGCGACCATGACCGAATCACAGATTGACGTGGTGGTGCAGTCGGTGCTGGCACAGTTGGCCAGCCAGGTCGCAGCACGTTTGCGCAGCTGAACCTGTTACGACGCGACACGGAAAACCCCACCATGGAATTCTCAGTAGACAGCCTGGAGACGCCTGCCCTGACCAAGGCGCAGTTGGCGGAGTTGCTGTTTGAGCAAATCGGGCTCAACAAGCGAGAGTCCAAAGACATGGTGGACGCTTTTTTCGACCTGATTGCCGACAGCCTGATCGAAGGCCATGACGTCAAGATTTCCAGCTTTGGCAATTTTCAGATCCGCACCAAGGCACCCCGGCCCGGTCGCAATCCGCGCACCGGGGAGGCCATTCCCATTGGGGCTCGCAGGGTGGTGACGTTTCACACCAGCCACAAACTCAAGGCGCTGATCCAGGGCGACAGCGTTGTGCCATCTGCCGACTGATGGTCGCTGCCTGCGGTGGGCGGCTGTTACAGTAAATTTCGCACGTTGCTGTGCAGCCGGCCGCAGTTAGAGTAATCTCCACGCTTTGGTCTGTACAGCATTGATTTTTCATGGGAAATAGCCTCCCACCCATTCCTGCAAAACGTTACTTCACGATTGGTGAGGTGGCCGATTTGTGTGGCGTCAAGCCGCACGTGCTCCGTTATTGGGAGCAGGAATTCACGCAGCTGCGCCCGATGAAACGGCGTGGCAACCGGCGCTATTACCAGCACCACGAGGTGCTGATGATTCGCCGCATTCGCGACCTGCTGTACGACCAGGGCTTCACCATCAGTGGTGCCCGCAACAAGTTGCAGGAATTGGTCCAGATCGAACGCGAACGCAAGAAATCCGGCGAGGTCGCGCTGGACGGTGTCGAGGTCGTTGAGCTGGACGACATCAGCTTTGATGGGCTGGAGGAGTTGGCCATGGTCAACGCGGGCTCCACGGCGGCTCAGCAGTTGACTCAGTTGCGTCGCGAACTGAACGAGATACACGCACTGCTGGTGTAATTGGCATCGGGTCAGAGGCAAATGGCCCGTCCGTCACTGTATAATCGAAGGCTTGTCGGTGTGTGGCGCAGCCTGGTAGCGCACTTGCATGGGGTGCAAGGGGTCGAAGGTTCGAATCCTTTCACACCGACCAATCGGACAGCATTGGACCGTTCAACAACAGACAGTCCAGGCGCAGCAAAAAAAGAACATTTGCGAACCGGATGCGTACAATCGCCATCCCTCGTGAACCACTGAAGGAGACCGTTATGAAAATTGCAAGCATGCTGCTGGTCATCGGGACCGTGGTTTCGGCACCGGCATTTGCCAATCTGCAACTGGCTCAGAAAAATGCCTGCCTGAGCTGCCATGCGGTTGACAAAAAGGTGCTCGGCCCTGCATTCCAGGATGTGGCCAAAAAATACGCTGGCCAAAAAGACGCCGTGACCGCGATCACGGCCAGTATCAAGAACGGTGGTTCCGGCAAGTGGGGCCCGATTCCCATGCCTGCTTCGGAAGGTCTGAGCGAAGCCGATGCAAAAACATTGGCCACTTGGATTGCCGGCGGCGCGAAATAATGAACGCCTGTTGGTTTTGAGCCAACACCGCCCTCAAAAAAAGCCCGCTGCATGCGGGCTTTTTCATGTCACGTCCACGCTGTGGAAGCCAATGTGGCCGTTCTTGCGGTCTGAAAAATAGCGCTGCAAGGCCTCCCGCACGGTGCGAAAAGCCAGTTCCTCCCAGGGAATGTCCTGCTCATTGAACATGCGGGCTTCGATCGTTTCGTGCCCTGGGCTAAACACGGTGCTGCGCAAACGCGCCAGATAGAACAGGTGAACCTGCCCGACGTGGACCACATTCATCACCGCGAACAGGGGCCCCATGTCAATGTTGGCGCCAGACTCCTCGTCGGTTTCACGTGCGGCGCCCTGAGTGCTGGTTTCTCCCAGCTCCATGAACCCTGCGGGCAAGGTCCACTTGCCCCAACGGGGCTCAATGTTGCGTTTGCACAGCAACACCTGTTCCTGGCCGGGTGGCCCCCAAAGGGGGATCGTGCCGACCACGTTCAGTGGGTTCTCGTAGTGGATGGTGTGGCAGACGGTGCAGACAGCACGTTGCCGGGTGTCGCCATCGTCAGGGACGCGGTATGCAACCGCTGCGCCGCAAGCGCGGCAGTGTCGAATCGGGGGTCTGAGCATGCCGGGAGTGTACGGCGTAGCCAGAAATGGCTTGGGGTGCCAGAGAGGGTGACAAGGGCCTCAGCAGTGAAAGTAACCTGTCTTTTGGTGTGAGGCCCAGTTGTTTGGGCGGGTGGCGGTGGTGGGCTGGCCCGTTGAGGGCAGGTACCGGCCGCAAGGGATGGGTGTCAGCAAGCCCGGGCGGGCGAGCGCCGACGGTCACGATCGTCTTTTTTCCAGCTGTTGGTGTGTGTCTTGTCCATGGTGGTCTGTCCTTTGTGCCAATACAACGTGGCCACGGTACGGAACGTTGACACGATTTCTTCTTCGGGCGTGTAACGATTTGCAAGCCGCTTGTGGCAACAGGTGCAAATGCCGGTGGACAAAAACAAAGGCCCCGTTCACAGGGGTGAACGGGGCCTTGCTGACATCAATTTTGGGCAGCGGTCACGCTGCGCTCTGGCGGAGAGGGCGGGATTCGAACCCGCGGAGGGAATTACCCCTCACACGCTTTCCAGGCGTGCGACTTAAACCGCTCATCCACCTCTCCGAAGCCCACGATTGTATCAGCGGGAAGGGGTGCTTTGAGGCAAGGCATGCCGTTTCAGTTCGTCGATGGACACGGCTGCCAGTGCCTGCAGGTGGGTGGATTCCAGCACCACCGGCGGCGCCACGCCGGCGTCCAGGGCTTCTTTCCAGCGGTTGACACACAGGCACCAGCGGTCACCGGCCTTGAGTCCGGGGAAGCGCCATTCCGGGCGGGGTGTGACGAGGTCGTTGCCACGCGACAGCGAGTAGTCGAGAAAAGCCTGCGTCATGCGGGCGCAGACCACATGGGTACCATGGTCAGCGGCATCGGTGTTGCAGCAACCGTCCCGGAAAAAGCCGGTAAGGGGCGCGTAGGAGCAGGGGACCAGTTCGGTGTGCAGGACGTTCAGTGGCATGGTGGCTCAGGCCGATTTGTGCGACTGGACCATGGTCATGGCCGAGGCGATCAGGGTGGACACCTCGGCCATGTTGCTGGGCACCACGAGCGTGGTGGTCGCATCGGCGGCAACCCGGCTGTAGGCCTCGACGGCTTTTTCGGCCACTTTCAGCTGCACCGCCTGTTCGCCGCCGGGCTGGCGGATGGCGGCAGCGATGCGTTCGATGGCCATGGCGGTGGCGTCGGCCACGGCAGTGATGGACGCGGCCTCACCCTGTGCGTTGTTGATGGCGGCCTGTTTCTCGCCTTCAGAACGGGCGATGAAGGCCTCGCGCTCGCCGGTGGCGATGTTGATCTGCTCCTGGCGCCGGCCTTCTGACGCGGCAATCAATGCGCGCTTCTCGCGCTCGGCGGTGATCTGCGCCTGCATGGCGTGCAGGATGGCGGCCGGTGGGGTCAGGTCCTTGATCTCGTAGCGCAGCACTTTCACGCCCCAGTTCAGGGCAGCCTCGTCAATGGCGGCGACCACCTGCGCGTTGATGATGTCGCGCTCCTCGAAGGTCTTGTCCAACTCCAGCTTGCCGATCACGCTGCGGAGTGAGGTTTGTGCCAACTGCGAGATGGCGACCAGGTAGTTGGACGAGCCATAGCTGGCGCGCATGGCGTCGGTCACCTGGAAGTACAGGATGCCGTCCACCTGCAACTGGGTGTTGTCGCGTGTGATGCAGACCTGGCTGGGCACGTCGAGCGGAATCTCTTTCAGGCTGTGTTTGTAGGCCACCCGGTCGATGAAGGGGATGATGAACTTCAGGCCTGGCGTCAGCGTGCGGTCGTACTTGCCAAGGCGCTCCACCACCCAGGCGTTTTGCTGCGGCACGATCTTGAAGGTGCGGACAATGAAGATGATGGCGATGACGCCCAGAACCAGTGCTATTTCCATCGAAGACCTCTTTAAAAAATGACGCGGAATCAGCTTGCCGTGGCAGCGGGCAGGGGAACCAGTACCAACACACTGCCTTCCACCGCGGCCACCGTGTGCGGCCCCGCCTGGGGCGTGGCACCAGCCTGCAGCCGGGCTTGCCACTGGCTGCCCCGGTAGGTCACGCGGCTGGTTCGGTCGGCTTCCCAGTGTGCAACGTGGAGTTGCGCGCCCACGTCCATGTTCACGTCGCGGTTGGCCGACGCCGGGGCAGAGGGGGGCGCACTGGCGCGTTTGGCGTACCAGAGGCCGGTGCCGATACCGCCCACCAGTGCCGCAACCACAATCTGCGCGGTCAGCCCCAGGCCGAGGTGGGTTGCCACGGCGGCTGCGGCCAGGCCGAGGGCGACCATCAGCAGGTAAAACGTGCCGGTGGCCAGCTCGATGGCCACTGCGCTGCCCGCCAGCAGCCACCAAATCGTCGAATCTGCCATCTCACCCTCTCGTGTCGTGTGAATGCCCATTTTGGGACAAAAGCGTGGCCCTGCCACGGCAGTGACGCGTAATTTCCTTACACTTCGCGGCTTATCCGGAATTTCCGGTGTTGCCCCTTGCCCTTTTTTGCACCTGCCGAGGCCTGAATGAAATTCCGTTTCCCCATCATCATCATCGATGAAGATTTCCGCTCCGAAAACACCTCGGGTCTGGGCATCCGGGCCATGGCACAGGCCATTGAGGCCGAGGGGTTCGAGGTGCTGGGCGTCACCAGCTACGGCGACCTGAGCCAGTTTGCGCAGCAGCAGTCGCGCGCCAGCGCGTTCATTTTGTCGATCGACGACGAAGAGTTCACCGTTGGGCCCGACCTGGACCCGGCCGTGCTGAACCTGCGCCACTTCATTGAAGAAGTGCGCCGCAAAAACCTCGACGTGCCGATTTACGTGTACGGCGAGACCAAAACCTCGCGCCACATTCCGAACGACATCCTGCGCGAACTGCACGGCTTCATCCACATGTTCGAGGACACGCCGGAGTTCGTGGCGCGCCACATCATCCGCGAGGCCAAGAGCTACCTGGAAGGTGTGCAGCCCCCGTTTTTCAAGGCGCTGCTGGACTACGCCGAAGACGGCTCGTATTCCTGGCACTGCCCCGGCCATTCGGGTGGCGTGGCGTTTCTGAAAAGCCCGGTGGGCCAGATGTTCCACCAGTTCTTTGGCGAGAACATGCTGCGTGCCGACGTCTGCAATGCGGTGGAAGAGTTGGGCCAGCTGCTGGACCACGACGGCGCCATCGGTGCCAGTGAACGCAATGCGGCCCGCATCTTCAACGCCGACCACTGCTTCTTTGTGACCAACGGCACCAGCACCTCCAACAAGATGGTCTGGCACCACACGGTGGCGCCAGACGACGTGGTGGTGGTGGACCGCAACTGCCACAAGAGCGTGTTGCACGCCATCATCATGACCGGCGCGGTGCCGGTGTTTCTGAAACCGACGCGCAACCACTTTGGCATCATCGGGCCGATCCCCAAGAGCGAGTTTGAGCCAGCCGCCATCAAGGCCAAGATCAAAGCCAACCCGCTGCTCAAGGGCGTGGATGCCGACAAGGTCAAGCCACGCGTGTTGACGCTCACCCAGTCCACTTACGACGGCGTGCTCTACAACACCGAGACGGTGAAGTCCATGCTGGACGGCTATGTGGAGAACCTGCACTTTGACGAAGCCTGGTTGCCCCACGCCGCGTTCCACCCCTTCTATGGCAGCTACCACGCCATGGGCAAGAAGCGGGCGCGGCCCAAACACGCGGTGGTGTATGCCACGCAGTCCATCCACAAACTGCTGGCCGGCATCAGCCAGGCCAGCCATGTGCTGGTGCAGGACTCGCAGACCGTCAAGCTGGACCGCCACCTCTTCAACGAGGCCTACCTGATGCACACCAGCACCAGCCCGCAGTACAGCATCATTGCCAGCTGCGACGTGGCCGCCGCGATGATGGAGCCACCCGGTGGCACCGCGCTGGTGGAGGAAAGCATTGCCGAAGCGCTCGACTTCCGCCGTGCCATGCGCAAGATCGACGCCGAGTACGGCGACGACTGGTGGTTCAAGGTCTGGGGCCCCGAGAAACTGGTGGACGAAGGCGTGGGCCGCTCGGACGACTGGGTCATCAAGGGCGAGAGCAAAAACGGCAAGGCCGGCACCAACTGGCACGGCTTTGGCAAGATGGCGGCGGGCTTCAACATGCTGGACCCGATCAAGTCCACCATCGTCACGCCCGGCATGGACCTGAACGGCAAGTTTGCCAAGACTGGCATCCCGGCCAGCATCGTCACCAAATTCCTGGCCGAGCACGGCGTGGTGGTGGAGAAGACCGGCCTCTACAGCTTCTTCATCATGTTCACCATTGGCATCACCAAGGGCCGCTGGAACAGCATGCTGACCGCGCTGCAGCAGTTCAAGGACGACTACGCCAAGAACCAGCCGATGTGGCGCGTGTTGCCCGAGTTCGTGCAGAAGTACCCACGCTACGAAAAAATGGGCCTGGCCGACCTGTGCCAGCACGTGCACGCGCTCTATGCCAAGTACGACATTGCCCGCCTCACCACCGACATGTACCTGAGCGATTTGACGCCCGCCATGAAGCCGAGCGACGCCTACGCCCACATCGCGCTGCGCCAGACCGAGCGGGTGGAGATTGACGCGCTGGAAGGCCGCATCACGGTCGGTTTGGTCACGCCTTACCCACCGGGCATTCCGCTGTTGATCCCGGGGGAGGTGTTCAACAAGAAGATCGTGGACTACCTCAAGTTCGCCCGCGAGTTCAACGCGCAGTGCCCCGGTTTCGAGACCGACATCCATGGCCTGGTGGAAGCGGAAGACGCCGATGGCAAGAAGCGCTACTACGCCGACTGCGTGAAGCAGGGGGTGTGAGCATCAGCCGCCAAGCGCCCTGGCTTAAGCGCTGGCTGGTGTTGCTTGCGGGAAAAGTATTGCTCCTGAATCAGGAGCAATACCATGAGGTTTCACTAAGGCTTGAGGCCTATTTGACCTGAAGACGGCACTGTGGGGGCGTTGTGAGGCGCCAAACCACGCCCGCGATTCAGCTGGCCGCCGGTTCGGCGATGCCGCCCACCACATGACTGAAGCCACCGTCCACGTAGGTGATCTCGGCGGTCACGCCAGCGGCCAGGTCGCTCATCAAAAATGCGGCCACGTTGCCCACGTCTTCGATCGTCACGTTGCGGCGGATCGGTGAGGCTTCGGCCACCACACTCAAAATCTTGCCAAAGCCCTTGATGCCACTGGCGGCCAGCGTTTTGATGGGGCCGGCGCTGATGCCGTTGGCGCGCAGGCCGCGGCCTTTGGAGCCGAGCGATTCGGCCAGGTAACGCACAGAAGCTTCGAGCGATGCCTTGGCCAGCCCCATGGTGTTGTAGTTCGGCACGGTGCGGATCGCGCCGAGGTAGGTCAGCGTCAGCAGTGCGGCCTTGTCGTTCAGGTAGGGCAGGGCGGCCTTGGCCATGGCCGGGAAGCTGTAGGCGCTGATGTCGTGCGCCACCTTGAAGCCGTCGCGGCTCAGGCCTTCCAGGAAGTCGCCGGCAATGGCTTCGCGCGGTGCGTAGCCGATGCTGTGCACAAAGCCGTCAAAGGTCGGCCAGGTCTGGGCGAGGTCGGTGAAGAGTTTTTCAATCTGCGCGTCGTCGCCCACGTCGCAGTCAAAAATGAGCGTGGAGTTGAAATCGGCTGCGAATTCGGTGATGCGGTCTTTGAAACGTTCGCCCACGTAGCTGAAGGCGAGTTCGGCGCCCTGCGCGTGGCAGGCCTTGGCAATGCCGTAGGCGATGGAGCGGTTGCTCAGCACGCCGGTGATCAACAATTTTTTGCCGGTGAGAAAACCCATGAATCTGTCCTAGAGAAAAACTGTGCAGAATTGTCGCATGCGAGGTTTTGTGTTGAGTTGCCTGTGGTTCTGCTGTGTGCCGACCTGGGCCGCGCATGGCTATGCGCTGTGGGGCGACCTGAAATACCCCGCCGGCTTTGCCCATTTCGGCTACGTGAACCCCGACGCACCCAAGGGCGGCGAGATCCGGCTGGTGAGCAACTTGCGCACCTCCACCTTCGACAAGTACAACCCCTTCACCATCAAGGGCTCGGCGCCGGCGTATTTGGCCAACCTGATGTTCGACTCGCTGCTGACCGGCGCGCTGGACGAAACCGGCTCCGGCTACGGCCTGCTGGCCAATGACGTGGTGGTGGCCCCCGACGGCCTGAGCGCCACCTTCCGCCTGCGGCCCGAGGCGCGCTTTCACAACGGCGATGCGGTGCTCGCCGCCGACGTGAAGCACAGCTACGACACGCTGATGGGCCCCTTCACCTCGCCCGCCTACAAAACCTTGCTGGACGACGTGGCCGGCATCGACGTGCTGGACGAGCGCACCGTGCGTTACCGCTTCAAGAAGCCCAACCGCGAACTCCCCATCACCGTGGGCGGGCTGCCGGTGTTCAGCCAGAAATGGGGCATGCAGAACGGCAAGGCCAAGCCGTTTGACCAGGTGGTGACCGACATCCCGATTGGCAGCGGCCCCTACAAAATTGGCCCGGTGCGTTTTGGCAAAGACATCACCTACGTGCGCGACCCGGCCTACTGGGCCAAAGACCTCGCCGTGAAGCGTGGCATGGACAATTTCGACCGCATCACCGTCAAGATCTACAAAGACAACACCGCCCGGCTGGAAGCGCTGAAGGCGGGTGAATTTGATTTGATGCGCTTCTTCTCGGCCGGCGACTGGGCGCGCCGCGTCAATGGCAAACGTTTTGACACCGGCGAACTGGTCAAGGGCGAGTTCAAACACCGCCAGCCGTCGGGTTTCCAAAGCTACGTGCTCAACACCCGCCGCAGCCAGTTCCAGGACGTGCGGGTGCGGCAGGCCCTGGGCCTGGCCATGGACTACGAGTGGATGAACCGGCAGATGTTCTACAACGCCTACCAGCGCGTCAACGGCCTGTTCGGCAACACCGACTGCCAGGCCACTGGCTTGCCCGGTGCCGAAGAACTGGCCCTGCTTTCGCCGCTGCGCAAAGACATTCCTGCCGCCGCCTTGGGCCCCATGACGGTGCCGCCGCGCACCGACGGTGATTCGTCGCTGCGCGCCAACCTGCGCCGTGCCCAGGCGTTGCTGAAAGAAGCCGGCTGGGAGGTGCGTGACGGTGTGCTGCGCAACGCCAAAAACGAACCCTTTGTGATCGAGTACCTGGACAGCAACGAAACCGGCGCCCGTGTGGTCACGCCCTGGGCGCGCAACCTGGAGAAGATCGGCATCACGCTGAAGTTCCGGCCGGTGGACTTTGCGCTCTACCAGCAGCGGCTGCAGAAATTCGAGTTCGACATCACCACGCTGGCTTACCAGGGCAGCCACAGCCCCGGCCAGGAGTTGGCCGACCTGTTTGGCAGCAAGGCGGCCGACACCGAAGACTCGGGCAACCACACCGGCATCAAGAACCCCGCCGTGGACGCGCTGATTGCCAGAATCACCGCCGCCAAAACCAAGGCCGAGCTGCTGCCCGCCTGCCGCGCACTGGAACGAGTGATTGCCCACAGCCACATCCTCATCCCGCAGTGGACGGCCGGCACCCACCGCCTGGCCTACAACACCCGCCGGCTCGCCAGCCCCGCCAGCATGCCGCCGTACGCACCGGGCGAAATCTGGGCGATTGAAACCTGGTGGGCAAGATAAGCCATGTTCGTCTACATCCTCAAACGCCTGTTGCTGATGGTGCCCACATTGCTGGGTGTGCTGCTCATTACTTTTGCGGTGGTGCAGTTCGTGCCCGGTGGCCCGGTGGAGCAGTACCTGGCCGAGGCCAAGGCCGGCTCAGGCACCGGCGGCGCGGAAGGCGGGCTGAGCTACCGCGGCGCGCAGGGCGTGGACCCGAAGCGCGTCGAGCAGATCAAGGCGCTGTACGGTTTTGACAAACCCGCGCACGAGCGCTTCTTCCAGATGTTGGGGCAGTTTGCGCGCTTCGATCTGGGCAAGAGCTTTTTTCAGAACAAGGACGTGTCGCAGCTGATTTGGGAAAAGCTGCCGGTCTCCATCAGCCTGGGGCTGTGGACCTTCTTCATCAGCTACCTCATTGCGGTGCCGCTGGGCGTGGCCAAGGCCGTGCGGGCGGGATCGCGGTTTGACCTGGTGACCACGCTGCTGGTGCTGGTGGGTTATGCCATTCCCGGCTTTGTGTTGGGCGTGGCCTTGCTGGTGATCTTTGGCGGGCAGCTCCAATGGTTTCCGCTGCGCGGGCTCACCTCCAGCAACTGGGACGAACTCGGTTGGGCTGCGCGCATCACCGATTACCTGTGGCACATCGCGCTGCCCGTCACTGCCATGGTGCTCGGCAGCTTTGCCGTCACCGCCATGCTGACCAAAAACGCCTTTCTGGAGGAAATTCGCAAGCAGTACGTGGTGACGGCCCGTGCCAAAGGGCTGGGCGAGCGCCAGGTGCTGTGGAAGCATGTCTTCCGCAATGCGCTGATCCCCATCGTCACAGGTTTTCCAGCGGCTTTCATCGGTGCTTTCTTCACCGGCGCGCTGCTGATCGAAACTCTGTTCTCGCTCGACGGCCTGGGCCTGTTGAGTTTTGAGAGCGTGATCCGGCGCGACTACCCGGTGGTGCTGGGCACGCTCTACCTGTTCACGCTGATTGGTTTGGTGACCAAGCTGATCTCTGACCTTTGCTACGTGTGGGTTGACCCTCGCGTGAAGTTTGACTGAGTGCTATGGCGATTGATACGACCGACCACGCCGCCGCCCCGGGCCGCCCCAAGCAAGGCACGGCCCCCTTGGGGGGCAGCGAACCGCACGCAGTGGGGCGCGTGGGGGTGCACCATTCACCCGGCCGGCGTGCCTGGCTGCGCTTCAAGCGCAACAAGCTCGGTTACCGCAGCCTGCTGATTTTCTGCGCCATGGTGCTGTTGAGCCTGTGTGCCGAACTGGTGTCCAACGACCGGCCGCTGCTGGTGCGTTACGAGAACAGCTTCTACTTTCCGATGGTGAAAGACTACCCCGAGAAAACCTTTGGCGGGGACTTCGACACCACCACCGACTTTCTCGATCCCTTTATTCGCGAGAGGCTGGCCCAGGGCAGCAACTGGGCGGTCTACGCGCCCAACCCCTACGGCCCCAAAACGCTGAATTACTTCGCCACCGAGCCCAACCCCTCGCGCCCCATGCGCGACAACCTGCTGGGCACCGACGACCGCGGCCGCGACCTGCTGGCGCAGCTGATCTACGGCTTTCGCGTCAGCGTGCTGTTTGCGCTGGCACTCACTGCGGCAGGCGTGTTCCTCGGCGTGGTCACCGGCGCCATCCAGGGCTTTTTCGGCGGCAAGACCGATCTGGCTTTTCAGCGCTTCATCGAGATCTGGGGTTCCATGCCCGAGCTGTATTTGCTCATCATCTTCAGCGCGGTCTTCGCGCCCAGCATTGCGCTGCTGCTGGTGCTGCTCAGCCTGTTTGGCTGGATGGGCCTGTCCGACTACGTGCGCGCCGAATTCCTGCGCAACCGCCAGCTCGACTACGTGCGTGCCGCCCGTGCTTTGGGTGTCGGCAACTGGCAGATCATCCGCCGCCATGTGCTGCCCAACAGCCTGACGCCGGTGGTCACCTTCCTGCCGTTCCGCATGAGTGGTGCCATCCTCGCGCTGACCTCGCTCGACTTTCTGGGTCTGGGCGTGCCGCCCGGTACACCGTCGCTGGGCGAGCTGTTGTCGCAGGGCAAGAACAACATCGACGCCTGGTGGATCTCGCTCTCGACCTTTGCGGTGCTGGTGACCACGCTGCTGCTGCTGACCTTCATGGGAGACGCGCTGCGCGATGCTTTGGATCCACGGAAGGCGGACAAATGACAACGCCGCTGCTCGACGTCAAGAACCTGCGCATCGCCTTTGCCGGCAAGGAGGTCGTGCACGGCATCGACTTCTCGATTGCCCCGGGTGAAAAGCTGGCGTTGGTCGGCGAATCCGGCTCCGGCAAGACCGTCACCGCGCTGAGCCTGCTGCGGCTGGTGCTCAATGCCGACACCACCGGCCAGGCGCTGTTCGGTGGGCGCGATCTGCTGGCGCTGAGCGAGCGCGAGTTGCGTGGCATCCGCGGTTCCGAGATTGCGATGATCTTTCAGGAGCCGATGACGGCGCTGAACCCGCTGTTCAGCGTGGGCGACCAGATCGCCGAGGTGCTGCAGCTGAAACAAGGCCTGTCCGGCAGGCAGGCGATGCAGAGCGCCGTGGAACTGCTGGCGAGCACCGGCGTGCCGGAGCCGCAGCGGCGCGCCCATTCTTTCCCACACCAGCTTTCGGGCGGGCAGCGCCAGCGCGCGATGATCGCCATGGCACTGGCCTGCAAGCCGCAGCTGCTGCTGGCCGACGAGCCGACCACCGCACTGGACGTGACGCTGCGGGTGCAGATTCTGGATTTGCTCGACGACCTGCAGCGCCAGACCGGCATGGCGGTGCTGATGATCACGCACGACCTGAACCTGGTGCGCCGTTTTGCCGACCGCGTGGCCGTCATGGAAAACGGCCACATCGTCGAACACGGCGTGGTGGCGCCGGTGTTTGCCGATCCGCAGCACGCTTACACCCAGAAGCTGATTGACAGCCGCCCGTTGCGCGATGTGGCCGAGAAACTGCCCGATGCCGCAGGCGTACCGGTCATGCAGGCCAGCGCACTGCGGGTGGGTTACCCGGTGAAAAAGCCCGGTGTGGCGGGCTGGTTCGGCAAAGGCGAATTTGTGGCGGTGCAGGCGGCCGACTTCCGCATTGGCCCGGGCCAGACGCTGGGCGTGGTGGGCGAATCGGGCTCAGGCAAGTCCACCCTGGCGCTGGCGGCGCTGGGGTTGATGCCCAGCGGCGGCACGCTGCAGGTGGTGGGCAAAGCCTGGGGCGTGAACGCGGCACACAACAAGGCCATCCGGCGGGTGGTGCAGGTGGTGTTTCAGGACCCGTTCTCGTCGCTCTCACCCCGCATGACGGTGGAAGAAATTGTGGGCGAAGGCCTGCTGGTGCACGAGCCCGCACTGCGGTCAGACGGCCGGCGCCAGCGGGTGCAGCAGGCACTGGCCGATGTGGGGATGACGGAAGTGCAGTTCCCCGGCCTGTTGCAGCGCTACCCACACGAATTTTCCGGTGGCCAGCGCCAGCGCATTGCGATTGCCCGCGCGTTGATCGTGCAGCCCGAACTGCTGGTGCTGGACGAGCCCACCAGCGCGCTGGACGTGACCATCCAGAAGCAGGTGCTGCAACTGTTGCAACGGCTGCAACGCGAGCGTGGCCTGAGCTACCTGCTGATCACCCACGACGTGGACGTGGTCCGCGCCATGGCCCACACGGTGCTGGTGATGAAAGACGGCGAGATTGTCGAATCCGGCCCGGTGCTGCAGGTGCTGGACGCGCCGCAGCATGCGTACACCCAGCGGCTTGTTGCCGCCGCCACCGTCGAGTGATCCTGCCTCAGGGCAGCGTGTGCAGCGGAATGTCTTTGGCCACGGCCAGTGCGTCCAGTTGCTTGCGGGTTTGCGTCAGCAGCCAGGCGGCAATGGTTTTTTTCGTGGCGGGCGCCAACAGCGTTTTGGCACTGGTCACCGGCACACCCACCGCCGCGCAGAGCGAGGCCGCGAAATGCGGTTCCAGCGCTGCCACGGCCACCCGGCCGTTTTTGCAGGGGTAGACCTGATAGCCAGCATGCGCGCCGCCAATGGCCGAGCCGGGCAGGGTGAGGCCCCAGGCACGCGGCAGGGCCAGCCAGCGCGCGGCTTCTGACAATGCCACCTCCACAAACTGGCCCTTGGCGCTCTTGGCGCTGCGCTGGTGCAGCACGGCCTGCAGCACCGCTTCGCTGGCCATCATCGCGCCGCCCATGTCGGCGTACAGCGTGGGGGGCAAATCAAGGCCGGTAATCAGGTCGTTGTCGGCCAGGTAGGTCAAATCGTGGCCGGGCTCTTCGGCGCGTTCACCGGGCGCACCGACGATGGCGACCTGGCTCAATGCGGGGTACTGCTTGTGCAGCGTTTTCCACACCAGGCCCAGCTTGGTGAGTGCCGAGGGGCGGAACGAGGTGAGCAGCACGTCGGCCTTGGCCAGCTCGCGGTGCAGCACGGCCTGGCCTTTGTCGGTCTTCAGGTCGGCCTGCACAACGCGCACACCCTGGTGCAAATCGGCATAGGTCGTGGCGCTGTAAAACGCCATGGGGTCCCCGGAACTGCCGGCCGGTGCGCCCTTGGGGGGCGGTGGCTCCAGCTTGACGCAGGTGGCGCCCATCTGCCGGCAACGCATCAGCGCGGCGGGGCCTGGCAGGTTGAGGCTGAGGCTGAGCACGCGCACGCCGCGCAGTGGTTTGAGAGGGGAGTTGGCCATGATTGCTATTGATTTGGTAGCTAAATCGCTAGATTCTACTAAGGCTTTGAGCCTGTTTGATGTGAAAAGTGGCCTGAAAGGCGCCCACCGGGCCGCTGGTGGGCCCTGCAAGACCCTCAAACGCCCAGATGCTGCGCCAACAGTTCCGGCGCGGCCAGCAGCGCTGCGGAGGTGCCCTCAAACACCACCTCGCCCTTGACGAGAATCACATTGCGGTTCGTGATCTGGGTGACGTGCTTCCAGTTCTTGTCCACAATCACGCTGCTGATGCCCGTCTCGCGGATCAGCCCGCAGATGCGCCAGATCTCCTTGGCAATCAGCGGTGCCAGGCCTTCGGTCGCCTCGTCCAGGATCAGCACGTCTGGGTTCGTCATCAGCGCCCGGCCAATGGTGAGCATCTGCTGCTCGCCACCGCTCAACTGCTGGCCCCCATGGCCCAACCGCTCCTTCAGGCGTGGGAATGTCTCCAACACCCGCTCGTAAGTCCAGTCCCGCTGGCCCCGGGTGCCTGCGCGGGCCGCCATCTTCAGGTTCTCCACCACACTCAGGTTGCCAAAGATGCCCCGGCCCTCCGGCACATAGGCAATGCCCATCTGCGCAATCTCGTACGGTGCCCGGCCCGTCATGGCCTGGCCCATGATGGCCACCGTGCCCGCACGCGGCTTCACCAGCCCCATGATGCTTTTGAGCAGCGTGCTCTTGCCCATGCCATTGCGGCCCATCAGGCCAATGGTCTCGCCCCGGCCGACACGGAAGTCGATGCCGCGCAGGATGTGGCTGGCACCGTAGTAGGTGTTGACGCCCCGGGCGTCGATCAGCAGATCGGTCATGTCAATGGGTTTCCTCGCCAAGGTAGGCGGCTTGCACGCCCGCATCGGCGCGGATCTCCGCCGGCGTGCCACTGGCAATCACCTGGCCATTGACCATCACCGTCAGGCGGTCTGCCAGCGCAAACACCGCGTCCATGTCGTGTTCCACCAGCAGCATCGCGTGGTCCTGCTTGATGGTGTGCAGCAATTCGACCATGCGCTCGGCCTCCGCCACGCCCATGCCCGCCAGCGGCTCGTCGAGCAGCAGCACCTGCGGGTCGGTGGCCAGGGCCATGGCAATCTCCAGCTGGCGCTGCTCACCGTGGCTGGTGGTGCCAGCCACCACCTGGGTGCGAGCGGTCAGGCCCGCCAGGGCAATGGCGCGTTCGGTGCGTTCGTTGATCGCCGCAAAGCCGGTGGCACGGCTGAGCCAGCGCGCGGCAAACGGGGTGCGCGACTGGGCCGCCAGTCGCACGTTGTCCCACACGGTGAAGGGCAGGAAGATGTTGGTCTTCTGGTAGCTGCGGCCCAGGCCCCGGCGGGAGATCTTCTCCAGGCTGAACCCGGTCACGTCGTGGCCGTTCAGGGTGACGCTGCCCGAGGTCGGGGGCAGGTCACCGGCCAGCAGGTTGGTCAGCGTCGATTTGCCGGCCCCGTTGGGGCCGATCACCGCGTGGATCTGGTTGCGCTGCAGGTCCAGCGACACGTCGTTGACGGCCGCAAGGCCACCGAAACGCTTCGTCAAACCGCGTGCTGAGAGCAGGACTTCAGCCATGGTCTGGCCCCTTGGCTGTGCCCTTGTTGTCGCTGAGCTTGGCGCCCAGGCTCTGCACCATGCCCAGCAGGCCGCGCGGGGCAAATACCACCAGCAGCACGATGAACAGGCCCATCGACAGCTGCCAGTGTTTGCCGAGGTTCACGGTGCCAAGCTGTGGCAAGTCCTTGAAGGTGTGCAGCAGGAATTCGAACGCAAAAGCCCCCACCACCGCGCCGGCAAAGTTGCCCATGCCGCCGAGGATCACCATCATGATCGCGTGTGCGCTCATGTGGAAGCCCATCAGCTCGGGGTTGACATAGCCGGTCTGCGCCCCCCACAGGTAGCCGGCCAGCCCTGCCAGCGCACCGGCCAGCGTGAAGGCGCTGAGCTTGTAGCCAAAGGTGTTGAAACCCATCGCCCGCATGCGGTGCTCGTTGATGCGGATGCCGGCCAGCGTGCGGCCAAACGGGCTCCACAACAAGCGGCGCAGGAAGGCGTACACGGCCAGCAGCAGCGCCAGGGTGAAGTAGTAGAAGACCTTTTTGTTCTCCAGGTCGAACAGCACCGCGTCGGGCTTGAAGTTCACATACAGGCCGTCGGAGCCGCCGAGCGCGCGGTTGTCAAAGAACAGGTAGAACACCATCTGCGCAAACGCCATGGTGACCATGATGAAGTAGATGCCGTGGGTGCGGACCACGAAGAAGCCGATCACCAGCGCCGCCAGCCCGGAGGCGGCCACCGCCAGTGGCAGCGTCCACCACAGGCTGACAGGCTCCCCTGCCGGGGTGAGGAAGGCCAGCGCATAGCCCGCCAGCCCGAAGTAGGCGGCATGGCCGAGCGACACCAGGCCCGTGACGCCTTGCAGCAGGTCCAGGCTCATCGCAAAGATGGCCATGACCATCATGCGGGTGACCATCTGGGTGTAGAAGTCGGTGCTGGCGAACGGGAAGGCGGCCAGCGCCACCACGCCCAGCGCGAGGATGAACTGAACGCTGGTGGGCAGGCGTTCGATGTTGGCTTGGGCGCTCATTGCTTGAACAAACCTTCAGGTTTCCACAAAAGTACGGCCGCCATCAGCATGTAGACCAGCATGCCGGCCAGCGACGGCAGCAGCACCTTGCCGAACGTATCGACCAGGCCCACCAGCAGCGCAGAAATCAGCGCGCCGCGCACCGAGCCGATGCCGCCGATCACCACCACCACAAAGCACATGATCAGCACCGACGAGCCCATGTTGGGGTAGACGCTGGCAATCGGCGCGGCAATCATGCCGGCCACCGCTGCCAGGCCCACACCCAGCGCAAACACCACCGCGTGGATGAGCTTGATGTTGATGCCCAGGGCTTCGGCCATGTCGCGGTTGAAGGCGCCAGCACGGATCTT
Organism: Burkholderiaceae bacterium; assembly: GCA_017848435.1. Classification (GTDB taxonomy): domain Bacteria; phylum Pseudomonadota; class Gammaproteobacteria; order Burkholderiales; family Burkholderiaceae_C; genus PCRC01. Next base: position 43,747 of record JAFEHU010000050.1, read on the forward strand.
CATGCCCAGCCGGGTTTGGTTGATGAGACAGTACAGGCCGAGGGCCAGCGCCACGCACACGCCCATCATGAAGATGCGGTAGCCCGGGTAAGAGAGGTTCTCGGTCAACTGGATAGACCAGCCCAGCGCTTCGGGAATGGCCACACCGTGTACGTCATCGCCCCAGAGGATGGAGCGCATTTCCTCAAAGATGTAGATCAGGCCAAAGGTCAGCAGCACTTGGTCAAGGTGGTCGCGTTTGTAGAAGTGGCGGAACAGCAGCCACTCCAGCGCGAGGCCGAACACCACGGCCAGCACCGCGCCACCGAGGATGGCCAGTGTCAGGCTGCCAAACAGCGGGCTCAAGGCATAGGCCAGGTAGGCGCCCAGCATGTAGAAGCTGCCGTGCGCCAGGTTGACCACGCCCATGATGCCGAAGATCAGCGTCAGGCCGGCGGCCAACATGAACAGCAGCAGACCGTATTGCAGGCTGTTGAGCAACTGAATGAGAAAGCTGGGGAAGTCCATCAAAGTGCCATTGAAGGGCAAATAAAAACGGGAGCCGAGACTCCCGTTTGGGCTGCTGAAAAAGTCGGGTCAGGTGGCCATCTTGCAGCCGGTGCCGGGGTCGGCCAGCGCCTTGGCGGCCACGCCGAGCACCTTGTTTTCCTTGTCTTTCACCACGCGGAGGTAGATGTCCTGCACCGGGTTGTGCTGTGGACTCATGGTCCATTTGCCGCGTGGGCTGTCAATGACGGCGCCTTCCATCGCGGCGTACAGCGCCTTCTTGTTGGACAGGTCGCCCTTCACCGCATTGGCGCCCTGGATCAGCAGCAGGCCGGTGTCGTAGCCCTGCACCGCGTACACGTCGGGCTGCGACTTGTAGGCCTTGGCGTAAGCGAGGCGGAAGGCCTTGTTGCGCGGGGTGTCGAGCGAGTCGCTGTAGTGCATGGTGGTGACGATGCCGTCAGCCGCCGGGCCGGCCGCGTCCAGCACACCTTCTGTGAGGAAGCCGGAGCCGTACAGCGGGATCTTGTCCTTCAGGCCGGCTGCGGCGTAGTCGCGGATGAACTTGGCGGCGCCACCGCCGGCAAAGAAGCAGGCCACGGCGTCGGGCTTGATGGCGGCGATTTCGGTCAGCAGCGCCTGGAACTCGACGTTGGGGAAGGGCAGCGACAGCTCTTTGACGATGGTGCCGCCGGCCTTGGTGTAGCTGTCGCGGAAGCCTTCAAATGCCTCGTCGCCGGCGGCGTATTTCCAGGTGATCCACACTGCCTTTTTGTGGCCCTTGTCGACCATGGCCTTGCCCAATGCCAGCGTGGGCTGGGCGTTGGTGAAGCTGGTGCGGAACACGTTGGGCGCACACAGGCCACGCGTGGCGGCATGGGCACCGGCGTTGGGGATCAGGCTCAGCACGCCGCTGTCGCGGGCCACCTTCTGGATGCCCATCTGCACGCCGGAGTGGACCGTGCCCACCAGCACGTCCACCTTGTCGCGCTGCACCAGCGTGGAGGCGTTCTCCACGCCTTTGGCCGGGTTGGACTCGTCGTCCACCTTGAAGAACTCCACCTCGCGGCCACCGAGCTTGCCACCGCTTTCTTCGAGCGCCATGCGGAAGCCGTTTTCAATCGCCACGCCGAGCTGCGCAAAGGTGCCGGTGTAAGGCAGCATCAGGCCGACCCGCACTTTGGCCGACTGGGCGCGCACGATCTCGGGCAGCAGCAAGCCGGTGGAGGCCGCCCCAACAAGGGCGGCACTGCGGGAAAGAACGAGGCGGCGGGTGGTCATGGAGTCTCCTTGTTGTAAAAGTTGCCGGTGCAGTATTGTGCAAATGGCGGCGTTTGTTAACTCGAAAAAACCCTCGACACAGCAGGGCGTGCCCCCTGTGCCAGGAGCCACGCGGCGGTGTGCTGTGTCAACCCCGCGGGCTGGTCGCGGTGGGGGGAATGGCCACACGCGGGCAGCTTCACCAGCGTGGTCTGTGTGGTGTCAGGCAGGTGCTGGGCAATGTGGTCGATCTGCGCCAGGGTGCCGTACTCGTCGTCAACGCCCTGCACGGCCAGCACCGGGCATTGGATGTGGGCCACCTCGGCTTCGATGTTCCAGGTGCGGAATTCGGGCCGCAGCCAAGCGTTGCCCCAGCCCCAGAATGCGGAGTCCGGGTCGGCGTGGTGGCGCGCGAGACGCTGGGACAACTCACCACCGGTGTAGCTGCCGCAGATGGCCGCAATGCTGGCCAGGCTGACCTCTTCCACAAACAAGTGCGGCGCCACCGCGACCACACCGGCAATGTACTGTGGGAAGCGGCTGGCCATCAACAAGGCGATGGAGCCACCGTCGCTGTGGCCAAACAGCCAGAGGGGGCGGGCGCTGTCCCACAGCCCAAGTGTTTGCAGGAAAGCGGGTACCGCGTCGTACGCTTGCCGGTGCATGAAGTCGGGCTGCCACGCTTCGCTGGCAGGGCGTGGGGTGGACTGGCCATAGCCGTAGCGCGAGAACACCAAGCCGCGCAAGCCGGTGGCGGCGCACAGCTGTGCGGGGTAGTCGCGCCACAGGCTCACCGAACCCAGGCCTTCGTGCAAAAACACCAGCACCGGTGCGTCGGCATCGGCGCTGCCGACCCAGGCGTACTCGGTCGTGACCGGGCGGTCTTGAAAGGTGGTGTGCGCAAACTGCGTGGCCATGGGCTGGCCTCAGGCCGACGCCTGTTCACGTTCGCGCAGGCGGAAGCGCTGGATCTTGCCGGTGGCGGTTTTGGGCAGTTCGCTCACCACCTCGATGAAGCGCGGGTATTTGTACGGCGCCAGGCGGTCTTTCACAAACAGCTTCAACTCGTCTTCGGTGGCCGACTGGCCTTGCTTGAAGACCACGTAGGCCTTGCTCTTGACCAGCCCGTCCGAGTCCTGTTTGCCAATGACCGCCGCTTCCAGCACGGTGGGGTGCTGCATCAGCGTGGCTTCGACCTCAAAGGGCGAGACGTAGATGCCGCTGACCTTGAGCATGTCGTCGCTGCGGCCACCGTAGGTGTAGTAGCCGTCGGCGTCCACCGTGTACTTGTCGCCACTGCGTGTCCATTCGCCGGCGAAGGTGGCCTTGGTTTTGTCGCGGTTGTTCCAGTACATGATGGCCGCGCTCGGGCCGCTGATCTGCAGTTCGCCGATCTCACCCACCGGGCAGTCCAAACCGTCGTCACCGACGATGCGCAGCTGGTAGCCGGGCACGGCCTTGCCGGTGGTGCCGTAGCGCACCTCGCCCGGGCGGTTGCTGAGGAAGATGTGCAGCATCTCGGTGGAGCCAATGCCGTCGAGGATGTCGCAACCGTAATGCGCGCGCCACTTGCGGCCAATCTCGGCGGGCAGGGCCTCACCGGCGCTGGTGCACACGCGCAGGCTGAGCTGTTCGCGGTTGGGGCGCTGGGGGTCGGCCACCAGCATGGCGTACAGCGTGGGCACACCGTAGAAGATGGTGGGCAGGTAGGTGGTCAGCACCTGGAACACGTCGGCCGGGGTGGGGCGGGCGGGCAGCAGCAGCGTGGTGGCGCCCACGCTCATCGGGAAGGTCAGTGCGTTGCCCAGGCCGTAGGCAAAAAACAGCTTGGCGGCGGAATACACCACGTCGGACTCTTCAATGCCCAGCACGCCACGGCCATACAGCTCGGCGGTCTGGATCAAATGGC